>CAUTFL010000001.1:0-78112 GCA_963538065.1 uncultured Candidatus Saccharibacteria bacterium
GTTCTAATTGGCAAAATTTCTGGTATTAGTAAATTCGTAAAACTCAAGGTAGCAGAACAAGATGTCGCCGTACAAAATCTTCGCAACCATATCGGGGAATTTGAATATGAGCTAAAAGACATAGCTGAAGGTGAAAGTACAACCAATATCTCGGTCACTGACGGTAAGAGATCGACAACTAAAGCTGTAGGACTTAACCGTCAAACCAAGGAATCTTACGATAAAGAAAAATTAGAAGAAGCTATCTCTCGCGTTGAAAAATCTTTAGATGAGGCTGAAAGTAATCCTTTAGATGAAAATATTACAAAAATCGAACAATCCCTTAGCTCTCTACCAGATGAACTTAAAGGAAAATATCAGGACCGTCTAAATTCTGTAAAAAATACCCTAAAGTCCGCATCCGCTTCGAATGCGGTGACTAAGACTAGCATGTATTCAGTAGCAAACGTAATCGATGGCGATACTATAGATTTAGTAATTAACGGCAAGACTGAAAGAATTCGCATGATTGGTCTAGACACACCTGAAACCAAAGACCCTAGAAAACCGGTTCAGTGTTTTGGTCAGGAAGCCAGTCAGAGAATGCGTGAGTTGGTGAATGGGAAAAATGTATATATCGAACAAGATCCGACACAAGGTGAACGAGATAAGTACGGGCGTCTTTTACTTTATATCTTTCTTGATGATAGGACAAATGTAGCATATAAAATGATTTATGATGGTTATGGTCACGAATACACCTATAATACTCCGCATAAATATCAAAATCAGTTTAAGAATGCTCAAAAAGATGCAGAGAACAATAAGCGTGGTCTTTGGGCAGAAAACACTTGCGCTGGAGACACTAACAAATCCGCAGTAAAAGAATCACCACAATCTAGTGCGCATCCAGCCCCAGCACCAAGCTATACTGCGCCAAAATCAGCAGCGCCAGTCTATGTAGCGCCAAACGCAGGAATGACATGTCCGGCGAACTGTACGCAAGCTAGACAATGGGGTATGGCTGGCATGAGAGCTGGTCATCCATGTTACTCACTAAAGCTTGATAGGGATAGAGACGGCATTGCTTGCGAATAGAGCATGCATAAATTTCTAGAATAGAATTATTTTAAGATATTTATTTCGAAGTCTTTTTAGTGGCCGTCTTTTTCGCAGGTGTGCGAGATTTGGATGGATTTATAAAACTCATCAGCTTCTTGGTCAAAATATCTTTCACTAAGCTTTTCGCGAGAGGCCCGACCGAGGTCATATCCTTAATGTTATCTGCCACGTCATCGGCTTTTTCGGCGATAGATTGACCAGTCTGGACCATGATTTCAATCTCAGAAAGTAGGTGAATGAATTTAACCAAGAAAATAATTCCGACCACCAGAAAGACTAACAAAGTCATTGATAAAATCGCTACTAAAATCCATTCTGCTGTATTCATATAAACCTTTCTGCTAACTATTTTAGCATAAGTTCGATGAAATAAAAAATATAACTGGAGCTACCAGTTATATTTTTTAGCCAAGCGGATTACGGGTTATGCTGCGATCTTCACGGATGGCATTTTACTTTGTATTGAAATTTAGATTTCGCGGATAAACTTCTTGATATCTTCGCTAAAATCTTCATACATGAAGTCATAGGCAAGCGAAGCAAGTGCATAATTCTTTGGATCACCAGTGGTCATCCAGCGACCTTTAGTTTTTTCGACGTAGACGTTGCCAGTTTCTGCCATCTTAGTAATGGCATCGACGGTCCAGAGCTCATTATCGAGACCAATATTCTTTGGATCAAGATGTTCAAAAACTTCTGGAGTCAAGAGATAGCGACCATAAGAGGTGAGATTAGATGGAGCCTGTTCAATAGCTGGTTTTTCGATAATATTTTCGAGGGTTTGAAGTTCGGTGTCACGAAGTTTGATAATGCCGTACTTATTCAAAACTTCGCGTGGCATTTCTTGAGAAATAATGATGGCCTTAGCATCTTCATGTTTCTTGTAAGAATCAATCAAGGTTTTGATATCAGAGTGACCGAAAACTACGTCGTCAGAATAGGCGACAACGAAGGCCTCATCGTCGCGAATGTAAGGACGCGCGGAAGCAATTGGGGAGCCGTTGCCATATGGATAGCTTTGATCTTGCTCAATGACGGTGATTTTTGGAAAATCTAGAACGCGCTGCACTGGAGCGTAGCGATCAAGCTTGCCCTGAGAGGCGAGTTGCTTACGAATACGGTTAACCGAGTTATTAAAATAATCTTCGTAAATCCCTTTACCTTCTGGGGTAGCGACAATGATAATTTCTTTGATGCCTGCATCCACACATTCTTCAACTACGAGTTGCATGATTGGACGATTGCCAAGTGGGAGCATGGCCTTAGGTCCGGTGTTAGTAATTGGTAGTTAGCGGCGAGCAAAGCCAGCGTCAGTCCTAACTGCCTTGGTAGGTAACTTATTTTTCAGACTTTCTCCTTGAGTCTTTATTATACAAGATTGACGCGTAATAGTCAAAGATTACAGGGGTGAATTAGACTTAATCAATAAAAAAATAGGGCACATGGCCCTATTTAGGATTGGTTTTATTTTTTAGAAATTTTCTTGGCAGTTGGTTTTTTGATTTTCTTGGTAGCGGATTTTTTAACTGACTTATGCGCAGTTTTTTCACCAAGATTTTTTGACTTATAGGCACGATCTGGTTTTACGGAAAGTTCTTTAATGGCGGCAATTTTCTTAGCATTCTTGATAGACTTAGCACGATATTCTTCGCGTTTTTCACGAAGCTCGGTTTCGTATTCATGTTTTTGCTCTTTATTGTGGATGGCATAAATCAGATTAGAGATACCGAAAATCATCATGTAGGAGCCAAAATATTTAATAAATGGCAGATTACCGAGATGTCCAGCATTTACAACCACGATGCCAATAATACAACCGGAAATACCAGTGAGCACCCAAATAAAACGGTCGGTCAAATCATCCACGGAGCCGAGACCAATGAAGATCTCCAGAATACCACGCGTAATGGTGTAGAGACCAATGATGGCGAGGTGCCAGATGGCGTTCTGATCCTTGGCAAAGAGCATGGTGAAAGCCGTGGCGATTTCTAGTACGGCCATGAGGAGTGAAAGACCCCAGGTTTCCTTCAAGTGGGTACGAGTAAGGAGGTTCAACATCTCGATAATACCGAGACCGAGCAAAACCGTACCGGCAATCACAATAATTGCCTCGAGACTATTTAGATTAGTAAAGAGGGCGTACCAGCCGAAAAGAAGTGCCAACACACCCTGCAATGCGAAGATTAGCCAGTGGCTATCAATATATTTTCGCTTGATTGACATATAATTTTCCTTGTTAATTCTTATGCTTATTTTAGCATAAAAAAGAAAATAAAGCTGAGTTTACTGAAATATCACAAAAAAACCTCGAATTCGTTTTTGATAAATTCGAGGCGGTATAGCCAACCTTAAAAATTTAGACGTGGCGAACTTTACGGCGTAGAGTTTCAATCGGAAGAGTCTTAGTGTAGTAAGAGATTTTATCTAGAACGAGATCTCTAGCTTCGAGATATTTTAATTCTTCGACACCAAAACCACGCTTAAAGACTGAGACGCCATAAAATCGATGCTTGGTGTCATTTTCGTCGACAATACCCCAGAAATTATAGCGCTTAATGCCACGCTTTCTGGCGTCACGCATGGCTTCCATATGGAGAAGTGGAGCGCCGGAATACTTAGTACCGAGTTCGGAAGAAACTCCGTAATGATAAGAGGCTTCATTGCCGTAGAAAATCATGAAGTTTTCGGCAAGAATTTCACCATTGAGCTTGGCAATATAAAGTACCGCCTCGTCATTTTTGGCAAATGCAGCAAACTGTTTAGTAAGAAAGTCTTCGGAAAAAGCATAAAAATCATGGCGTTTAGCAGTTTGCAATTCAATTTGATAAAAATCATGAATCGCTTTCGGGTCGGAAGTTTTTTCGATGGTGATTTGATTTTTCTCGGCCTTGCGAAGAGCGCGGCGCAGACGCTGACGCATGTTTTTAAGAATTTCTTCTTCGGAATTTTCTAGATTGAGAACACCGGCAAACTCCACCGAAAGATACATCGGGGCCTTACGGAAGCCAAGCTGCTGAAAAGTCTTCGCGTTTTCAGGGGTATTCTGAAGTTGAGGACGTACGCGAACGAAAGTACATTTTAGTTTTTTTGCTTGCTGTTTCATGTCACTAAAAATCAGGTTTTTGATTTCTTGATTAGTCCAATCAAAAATCGGTCCACCAGCTATGGCAAGATGACGGCCACGCTTGGCCGGTTCAACTTCGCCAGCATAAACTCCCACGAGTTGGTTATTTTCGTCATAGATACCACGACGCACAATATCAAAACCGCGGGAGAAGTAGAATTCGTAGAAATCCCAGGATTGCAAAAAGTTAGCATCCGGATGTGCGGTAACAAATTCATCCCATTCGGTTTGATTTTCGACAGTTTTGACGGTGTATTTCATAGTTTCCTTTTTAATTTATAGATGACGTTTTTTGCGACGAGCGTCTTCGACGAGCCGAATCAGACCGTAGTGAAGTTTCTTGACTGGTAAGTCATGGGCATGTAGATAATCAAATTTTTCACCGCCAAAGCCAGTCTTAAAGGTGGTAACGCCAGCGAATTTATGATTCTTCTGTCCGGCCGGTGCAATTCCCCAGAGGTTATAGCGAAGTTTCCCCTGTTTTTTCAGATCTCTCATCACATACCACTGCAGTGCATAGGCACCTGGGAATTTGTAATTCAATTCGGTGGAAGCAGCCTCAAAGTAGTCACCTTCCAGAGTGTCGGTCAGAACTAAGCCATAAGCTACTGGTTTGCCATCGAGGGTGGCGCAGTAAATCTGCAAGTCATCCCCGAAGGCCTTAGCGTAGGCATTGAGATCCTTGCGGCGTGGCGGAATAAAACCTTGACGCTTGGCGGTTTCGGCTTGAATCTGATGAAACTCACGGAGAATTTCAGGGGTATTGGATTTTTTGACCTTGAAATCTAGTTTCTCTGAGCGGCGCACTTCATAACGAGTTTGGCGGCGCATATTTTTCAAAAGATCCTCTTCAGATTGGGTGAGATCGACGAAGACGGTATTTTCGGCATGAAGAAAATAGGAAGCGGATAGTGACGGAATTGATTCGATGAGTGCACGATTTTCTGGGGTCTCCTCGAGATTTGGACGAAAACGCACGAAGACACAATTATTTTGCTTGGCATAGCGGTAGATTTCGGCCATGGCAAGCTCTAGCTCATTACGATTCTGATAATCGAGAATCGGTCCGCACGGAATCTCCAAAAAACGGCCACGCTTAGCGTCTTTAATAATGGCAAGACAATAAGATTTTTCACTAAACATCAAGAAGATAGGTTTATGGCCGATGGATTTATTAACTTCATACCACTGTTTGGACTGCAAGAAATTAGTGTGAGAGGCGGCGTGACGAAGCGTATCTATGTGTTCTACTTCAGTTTCGGATAGAGATTTTTTAGTAGTGAAGGAAGCGATTTTTTCACCTTGAGAATTTATTTCATATTGATTAATCAAATGTCTTGCATCGGCAAGTTCAAAAATATTTAACCAATTTGGTAGATTAATCAGATGTTTGGCGGCAAAAACCGCGTTCGGGCAAGCTTTTTCGTTAAAATTAGCTCGGGTATAGTATCTCTCTGGTGAAACTGGTGAACTATACCAAATATCATCCATAATGAAGCCTGCGGCAGTGAGTTTTTCTAATAATTCTTCCCGATTTTCCACAAAATAGAAACGACGAAGTGGGGCACGATGCTTAATTTTCTTAAGATCAGATAAAGCAAGCTTGGCCTGCCAATGAGTGAGGCGAATAGAACTATCCAGTTTAGCATCAGCAGATTTTTGAATTTGATGAGTCTTCAATAAAAACGCGGTATAGAGGCGACCAAAATTAAGACGGCCAATGTGTAAATGGAAGAGACCACGCGTGATTGCACCAAAAAGTGGATACATACGCGTGCGAAAACGATCGGCTAAGCTTGGCAGGTTGGTCGGGATGGTAAAAGATTTTTTGCGCTTATCGGTTTTACGAAGGAATAATAATCCGCCGGAAATTAAATCGAGAGATTTTCCCTTACCAAAACTCATAATGACGGCGTCACCCACCGTACCGGCTTCGCGACCATCCGGATAATCCATCCCGACACAGTGCGCAAGATCCTCGATTAGTGCGAGGTTATATTTTTTTGCGACAGATTCAATATTTACCATATCACATGGATAAGCTAAATTATTCTGTACAATCACCGCCTTAATTTCTGGGTTTTTCGCGCAGGCTTTTTCGAGAATTTTTGCATCAAAATGCAGATTCTGGAGATTCACATCAAGGTAAACCGGCTCACAGCCAGCACTACGTACTGCTTCCACTACCGCGAAGCAAGTCAAAGCTGTAATCGCCACCTTATCGCCTGGTTTAGTGAAATATTTAATAGCCTCAGAAAGTGCAGTACGTCCTGAACCATAAAGTGCAACATTTTTCGCTTCCACTTGATAGCGGTCTGCAATATAAGCTTTTAATTTTTCAGAATCTCGCTTAAAGCCAAAAGTGAATAATTGCCTCAAGGTCTTTTTCAAACCAAATTGACTAGCGTGCGCGATAAATTTCATTAAGCAAGCACCTCATTAATGGCCTTAGCGAGACCTTTTGGATCATCGATATACGGAGCGTGACGCCATTTTTCGGAAGAGTAAAAAGTACTATTTTTGATTAGTTCGTGAAGTTTCTTACCTTGACGAAGTGGCGTGATTTGATCATTTTCACCCCAAAGAATCGAAGTTTTTACTTTAATGCGCGACGGATTGAGATTTTTATCAGATTCATGCATGTTTGCTAAAGTTTTTTTCATATTTTCTGGCGCATGAGAATAGTCAGAAGCGCCGATAATTTTATGAAAAACCTTACGTAGTATTGGAATACGTTTAAAAATACCAAAAATTTTACTTAAAACATGTAGGATATTACGCTTGAAGGATTTTTCATAAACACCAGCGCTATTTAGAAGAATTAAATGATAGAGCTTCTTAGGATGCTTAACGGCGAGATTCATCAAAATGCGTCCGCCATTACTATGCCCGAGTACAACAGCCTGATCCGGCAATTCGCGCTTGGCCCAACGTACATAGTCGTTAATCGTCCAAACTTTTTGGCTTTGCTCAGTGAGTCCTGGAACATGAAGCATTTTAACTTCAATATCGTACTTATCTCGTAAGATTTCAATGGTTTTATCCCAAGGCTCCACAGTGTAGGTCCAGCCATGAATAATATATAAAGTTTTCATTAGTTAAGTCCCCTTTTTTCACGACGCTTCTCTGCGGCCTTTTCGCGGCGTGGCAGACGTTCGGCATCTTTTGAATTTAATAATAATTTTTCGATAATCCATTCGAGATATTGACTACCCTTAAAGAGCAGGGTTTCGCCATTTTTAGCATTTTGCTGAATGAATTCGAGAGCTTTTTTCGGGTCATCAAAGACATTGGTCTTAATACCCTGCTTATGTAAAATCGGGTAGGTGTATTCACGGGTACGCCGACCGATTAAAATTACTTGTTCGGGGTTAGACGCAATAATTGCATCGGCAAGTTTTTCATGTTCATGTTGCTCGATACTACCCTGCTCCACCATATCCCCGATTACCAACCATTTATGTTGGGTACGCATTGAGCGGTACATCTTAAGGATCGATTCCATGGAGATCAAATGAGCATTATAGCTACTATCGATAATTTTTAGATTATTAATTCCTTTCAGGAAAGTATTACGACCAGGGGCTTCACGCATATCGGAAAAGTCACTAGGGATTTGGATATGAAGATACTCGCAAAGCTTGGATAACATGGATAATTGAATCGCCAAATCACGTTGCATCGGATTTTTAAAGGTAATAGTGAATTCATTCAGCTTTGGTTGGCTGGAGAAATTCATAACGAACTCAGTCTTATTTGGATAGACAATATAATTCAATAATTCACTCTTACTACATTTAATAACTTTAGCCTTAGTCTTGCCTTTGGCGACAATTTTATCAATCGCACGATTCATTAAGTCGACATCCTTATCGATGAGAATTAATTTTTGAGTATTTTCTGGTAAGGTAGCAAATTCATGCGTAATGGCTTTTTCGAGATTTGGGAAGATGCCAGCTTCGACCTGCTTTTCGAATTGCACAGCGTGTGAAAGGCCAAGAGAAACCCAGATCGTGACTTCTGGTTTTAGCCATTTAGCGAGAAATTCTGCCTCGTGCGGACGTTCACCGTCGATTTCGACAATATAAAACTTTTCACGATGGGTGTAAAAAAGCGATTTAAATGGCACACCGATGATTAAGCTAAGCCAGCGCCACTTGCTGCCACGCACACCGTCCATATCAACAATATCAAAGGCTACACCAAAGGCAGAATTAGCATTAAAAGAATAGTGCGCCTTAGTTTTCAGAGTAGATTCGACCAAATTTAACATGGTAGTCTTACCCACTGAACCGGTAATGGCAATCACCCGAGGTTTCCAGCGTTTAAGTGAAATATTGGCAAAAAAACGAAAATAATTCGCAGCTAAAAAATAAAATTTCTTTTTAAGTCTCATTACGAGCGTCATATATTTATTTTAGCATATACTGTTAATTTTTAATATTTTGGAAGAAGCGGGCGGCGCGTTCAGTGGTGGGATGATTCATTACTTGATGCGGTTCACCATCTTCAATAATTTTCCCCTTATCAAGAAAGATAAGGCGGGTGCCAACCTCTCTAGCAAAACTCATCTCATGAGTCACGATGACTATGGTGCGACTGTGGTCTTTGGCAAGATCTTTAATCACCTCGAGTACTTCGCCAACCATTTCCGGATCAAGCGCAGAGGTCGGCTCATCAAACAAAATTACCTCGGGATGCATGGCTAGAGCGCGAGCGATGGCGACACGCTGTTTCTGACCACCAGAAAGATTCTTCGGATAATCGTAAGATTTATTCGCTAAACCAACCCGTTTCAGTAGCTCTATGGCTTCTTTTTCCGCCTGTTTATTTGATAGATGTAGGACTTTTCTGGGAGCGAGCTTGATGTTTTCTATGATATTAAGATTTTCAAAAAGATTAAAACTTTGAAAAACCATACCAACTTTAGCACGAAGTTTATTAAGATTGGTTTTGGGATTCGTAATCTCCTGTCCATCGATAAAAATTTGGCCCTTATCTGGAGTATTCAGAAGGTTAAGGCAGCGCAAGAAAGTAGATTTTCCGGAACCAGAGGAACCAATCAAGACTACGGTTTCGCCATCTTGAATTTCGAGGTCGATACCACGCAAAACTTTTTGATTTTCGAAACTTTTTTCAAGCTTCTTTACGACAATAGACATCTTAAGCTAACCTCTTTTCTACTTTTGACATAATTTTAGTAAAGATTAGAGTAATTGCCAGGTAGATAATGGCGGCAGCTACCAGAGATTCAAAAGCTGTGGCAGTGAGAGAACGAATATCGTCGGCGCCACGCATAATATCACCAAGACCAATCCATCCGACGATAGAAGTCTCCTTGAAAAGTGAAATCCCTTCACCAATTAAACCTGGCAGAGAATTCTTTAAGGCCTGTGGCATCACGACGTAAAGTTGCGTACGAAATTCCGAAAGACCGAGAGATCTGGCGGCCTCCTTTTGACCATTTGACACACTTTCGATCCCACCACGAATGATTTCCGAAATATAAGCGCCACTATTTAGAGAAAAAGCGACAGCCGCCACGATGATTTTCGGCATAGCACGATATTCGGCAAAAATTACATAATACATAATTAGGAGCTGCACTAGAAGAGGCGTGCCGCGAATAATTGTGACATAGAGATTGGCGATTTTTTGACAAAATTTAACGCTGGAAGTGCGAAGCATTGATATTAAAACGCCAAGAAGAAAACCAAAAAAGAGCGCCAAAATAGATAAGACAATGGTAACTTCAAATCCGTGCCAAAAATAAATCCAACGACCATTACCGAAAATAACTTCAAAAAATTTCATCTGCTCTCTCCAAAATATTTCCTTAATAAGGCATCCATTCGGCCGTCCTCTTTCATGCGATTAATCGTCTGATCAACTTTTTCTTCGAGAGAATGGTTAGATTTTTTCATGGCAATGGCATAAGATTCATTACCGATAGCGGAACCAAGGATTTTTAGGCCCGGAAATGCCACGATATATTGATTAGCTGGCGCGTCATCTAGAATCACCGCATCAACCCGACCAGAAGCGAGCTCCTGCAAAACATTTGGCGCGGCTGGGAACTGAATCACTTTGGCGCCTTTAATTTCGGAAGCCAAGATATCACCAGTGGTGCCGAGTTGAACGCCGATTTTCTTACCGATTAGGCCAGATTTATTAAAAATTTTACTATCTTCTGGGACAATAATACGCTGGGTGGCCTGATAATACGGCTCTGAAAATAGCGCATTCTTCGCACGTTCCTCGGTGACCGACATGCCAGCCACGGCGATATCAATACGACCGCCTTCGAGCGCTGGAAGAAGTCCATCAAAGGACATGTCCTCAATTTTTAGCTCAGCGCCGAGGTCTTTCGCGATTTCGCGCGCAAGGTCAATATCGAATCCAACCACTTGCCCACCTTCTTTATATTCAAAAGGCTTGAAAGTAGCGTTTGTACCCATGACGAGTACCGAGGCATCATGAGATACCACAGTCTCGCGTTTTAAAATATCGAAAAACATCCAGAAAAAAGCCGAGACACACCCTGTGAGAATAATCAGATTTTTAATAATTCGGACAGGATTTCGTTTCGGCTTATGCATAGTTTAAGTATAAGGCGTTTAGCATAATTATTCAAGAATGCAAACGCAATAAGAACAGACGTGCGTTGATTTAGTGAAATTTAAATCTGGGTAAAATATCCTGGAGCGCCTGGACGGTCAATGCGAAGACATTTAAGGGCTTCATTATTGGAACCAGAAAAAGAACATTGTGATCCATTTCCACCACGAAGCGTTCGTCGCACATTAAAAATAGTATAAATTCTCTTACTCACACTAGATGTATTAAAATCATTCTTGACATAAATATTAGTCAGGCTGTCCCTAGTGTAATGACTCAAAGCAAACATATTGGTAAAATCTTGAACATTTCTAGTATCAAAATTATTTAAGTATAACTTTACTGTGTATTCTGTCTCTGCAAACATTCTGCTCATGTCGGTCACATTCTGAGTATTAAAGCTAGAGAGATCTAAAATAGGGATTTTGGTAGCGGAAAACATTCCTGACATATTCACGGCACTCTGCGTTTCGAAGCCAGCTGTATTTAATGTGGTAATTGGCGAATTCCAAAACAGGTCTTTAAAATTTGTAACCTTGCCAGTATTAAATCTTGTAACCACCACGGTATGTAAATTAAGATCTTGATAAAACATACTATTCATATCGGTAACATTTTCAAAATTAAAACTACTTAAATTAATCGTGGTTAGTCCATAAGCAGTATGGAACATTTCACTCATATCGGTAACTTTTGAAGTATTGAAGCTTGACATATTTATATCAGTAAATCTACTAGAATCCTTAAACATACCCTTCATATTAACTACATTGGCTGTATTAAAATTACTCAGATTCAAAGTAATAGTATCTCTTCTGATAAGTGATCTTATTCCACTAAACATTTCACTCATATCCTGCACCTTGCGGGTGTCAAATCTTGAAACATCGATTGGATTTAAGTATGAGGCGTCTTTAAACATGCCCTTCATACTGATCACCTCACTGGTATCAATATTTGAAAAATCTGCACTATAAATACCCGAGAATGAGCTAAACATATAACTACTATCTGGGTTAGCGTAAATTTTAGCAGCGTCTGAGCCGTAGCATATCCCTTTATCACCCCAACTCCAATCTGGCCAAATGTAAACATCAAAATCTGATTCTACTGGGTCGGCAACATTATAGTGCGACTGCCTTTTGATACCCTCTGTAACAGTACATCGCCTAAATGCGTTTGCGCGACTACCGCTATTTACTCTGGCTATGGCTTGGTTAATTTCTGGTCCAGGCTTAAAGACGGCACGCCTGTCGATTGGATTAGTTACTACGGAAAAAATTAAACGATTAGTGTAACTTCCATTTTCAAGATTACTTGCAAGTTTCATGCCGATATTTAGGTCTGTGATACTAGCACCATTGGTAGCTTCGGTAGTTTGGCGAAAACTAGCGGGTGTAGCAAGCGCTGGAATTGGGTTGTAATTTGGTGCGGAAGCTAGACGATAACCCCAAGTATTATTTGGAAGGTTAGCGAGAGAACTAGGGGTAGAGATCGAATCAATTTTTGCTTGCAAAGCAGAGCTATTGTTCACCAAGGCGGTATTATTTGATTCAGAACTTATGGTAGCGGTATAACCAGTACGATTGTTAGTATTGACAGTCAAGCGCAATGGAAACTCAGTAGTTTTATTGGTGGAATTAATTACCTGATTGCCGTTAATAGTTACATTGGCATTATTAATGGCCGCGGAGAGAGTTGGGGTTGGGGCGGCAAAAACATCTGACGCACCGAATTGGTTGCCTAAAATAGTGAGCGTAAAAACGACAGCAGCAAGATTAAAGACTTTTTTAGCCCACAAAAATATTTTTGATTGATTAGAGAGATTATTCATAGTTTTTATATGACCGTGTGATTTGTCGTGTTCTATTTTACCATAAGCAAAATAAAAATCCAAATGCGAAATTTGGATTTTTACTTGTGAGTGAGTATGTTTAGAAGAGTTTCGATGCGGAACTACGGTTTAGCGGTAAAGTAGCCTGGAGTGCCGACGGTATCTAAGTGGGACTACGGTTTAGCCGTAAAGTAACCTGGCGTGCCGGCGGTATCGATACGGAGCCAAGTCTTGTCGGCGGTAGCTGGGTCGGTTTCATGGGAACCATTGCCACCACGCAGGTTAGTGCGGCCATTAAAGAGATTTGCAGCTTGCGCGGAAGCATCAACGACGAAACTATTCGAAGCGTAAATTGTAGTTAAGGCATCACTAGCTGGACAACCATTAGCGGCGCCACCAGCACTAGTGAGGCTGAATAGCTTATCGAAATTTCGCACATTGGCGGTATTCAACATCGAAAGATCGAGGTTAGCAATTTTACAGGTATTAGCAAAGATACCTGCGATGGTAGTGGCATTTTCTAGGGTGAAATTAGCACCTAGCTTAATTTCGGTAGCGGCTTGAAGATTATTAAAGAGATTAGAGGCATCGGTCACCTTTTTAGTATTAAAATTCGAAAGATCAAGCGATGCGAGTTCAGTCATACCGGAGAACATATTGCGCATATTAGTCACACGAGCTGTATCGAAATTTGCTAGATTCAAGCTTTGGACTTTTTCAGTGCCATCAAACATACTTGCCATATTTACAACATTACTGGTATCAAATTTTGCCAAATCAAGGTCTTGAACGTGAGTAAAATTCTTGAACATGCTGGAAGAATCTGGGGCAAGGAAGATTTTTTCAGTTTCCGCATAATAATAAACAGTTTTGTCGGCTTCCTTATACCAAGCCTTGATAACATAATCGGAATTCACATTGTCTTGAATTTCGATAGGCTTATCACCGGCAGTTGGAGCGGTGGCACTACGGCGAAAATGCTCAATCATTTCTTGGCCGTGACCAAAGAAGTTTGAGGAACTACGTTTACCAAGATAAGTGATGGCCTTATTAAATGCTTCACCATTATCCATAATGGCTTCTTTTTGATAAGTATTCGCCACTACGGAAACCACAAGCTGGTTAATATAATCACCAGGACGCAAATCATCGCCGAGATTAATGCCGAGATTGAGAATAGTTTTTTGGTTAGTCACTTCTTTTTCAGTATTATTTGTCACGGTGGCTGGGTGACTGAGACTTGGGATTGGGCTGTAATCGGTAGCGCTAGATAATTTATAACCCCAAGTGTTTGCGTTGAAGTCATTCAGCGATTGTCTACTCGTAATCGACTCAATCTTATCTGGTTTGGCTGGGTCAGAATTATTTAACGCGGTATTATCGGTTTTAGAATTAACCACGACCTTATAGCCGGATTTATTTTTCGCGGTAACCCCGATATTTAAATTCATTTCCCTTTTAACCGATGGGTTATCGAGCAAAAGATCACCATCTACTTGAGTTTTGACATTATCAACATAGGCCGAAAGACTGGACTGATAGAGGGCAGAAGTGTTTTTAGTGTTAAGCCAGGCAGCTGCGACCAAGGTCAAAGCAAGGCCCGAGCTAAGCTTCAAAAATTTATGATTCACAATATTTTCCCTAATTCGTTTTATACTACATATAGTTTAGCATAACTAGAATGGAAGAAAAGTCTTGAAAATTTTGGAAAATGATATTTTTAGATTATAGTGACTCACAAAAATACCCGTCAAAACCACCACCCCCAGCCCTCAACCAGTTTAAGTCTGACACTGGTGCATTTTGCAAGTAATTCGGCCCACACCCCTTATAATTTGTGCGACCCGCAAACATCCCTTCGTAACTTTTTACATTACTTGTATCCCACACATCACCATTACTTGAACCATACCAATAATCTACACTAATGTTTTCTACCTTGTTTTCCTGATCAGTAGCAAATATATAATCCAACTTCTTAACCTTCTTAGTTCGAGCACCAAAAGCGCTTCCCATGTGATAATATTCTTTACCATTTAGGCCATAAAACATATAACTCAAATCTTCGGTATTTCTTAAGTCGAGAAATTCTGCAAAACGAATATCCTTCAATTGTCTAGTTCTTGCAAACATACCAGACATATTAACTACATTTTCCGTGTCAAAGAATCTTGGCCAATCATCCCCAATGGGTATTCTCTCTAAACTCGTATCTGCAAACATCTCATGCATATTAGTGACTTTGCCTGTTTTGAATATGTATTTTCCGAAATTTAGAGTTTTTAGTTTCGGGTTTTTTGAAAACATATTAGCGGTAGTAGTGGCAAAAGAAGAGTTAAGCTCCGTAGTATCAATCGACTCTAAATTAGAAAAACTGTCGAACATTTTTTCGCTATTTTCGTTCAGATAAGCGTAGCTAGCGGAAGTCCAATAGAAAACAGTTTTCTCTGCCTGGTCATACCAAATCTTAAATTCACCTTTTACATCGGCATTGGTTGCTATATTTTTTACATTTGCGCCTTCCGGTATAGCATTGGAAGATTTAATATGAACTACATTTTCTTCGCCACCAGCAATTTCCTTGATAGCCTTGTTAAATTCAATACCTGAAGGAAGATTAGCTACCTGATTAGATACTACAGAATATACAATGGTATTTTTATAGTTAGCAGGTTTAATGTTTTCATTTAATTTGATGGCGTAGTAAGTCTCAACAATACCACTATCCTTGCCCTTAGTATTAGTAATAAGTTTTGGGTGATTTTTATCTGGAATTGGCTGATAATTCATTCCATCAGTGCTGAACCCCCAGTTATTTTCCTTAAAATCATCTAGAGTAAGGGGTTCGGAGATGGATTTAATTTCATCATTGACAAATTTTTCCTCGTTAACGAGTGAGGTGGTGTCATTTTTTGCATGCACTGAAACAGTAAAGCCACTATTTTCTGTTTCCTGAACATATAATCTAGCTGTCATTTGCATTGATTTAGAATCGGAACTTAAAATATCATTACCATCTGCGCTAGTATTTGTTCCCCAGGTAAACCAGGCCAGAAATGACGAAGCGTGGGTATCGTTGGTGTTTAGAATTGCACAAGCTAAAGTGATTGTAAGCAACAAAATGGCACATTTTAAAATATTTTTATTTTTACTAAAAAATAACATGAAACCTTCCTCTCCTTTTAACTAAGTTTAGCATAAGTGTAATAAAAGAGAAGACTTGAAATTTTTATTAATCATTATTCTTCATATTTTTCAGCTTGAAAATCAGCGTCAATCATCCAATGACCACGGAGACGAAAGGCTGGAATGGTGCCACGAATCGCCTTGTTAGTGGTGGATTGAACGCTCATTTGGTTTTGCTTGGCCCAGTCCGAAACGGAAATAATTCTCGGCGCGGTAAGGCGAGTGATGCGACGATAGAGTGCCTCGATGAGAAGTCTGGCAAAGAAATCGGATAAACGATCGAGCTTATTAAAATTCGAATATTCTTCTAGGGCTGGATAATATTCTTCATTTTTGGACTTATTGGGAATTAGAATAGGAGGCAAGTCGAGCAAATCTAATTGCTCATTGATGAGTAGTCGCCCGATACGGCCATTGCCATCGATAAACGGATGAATATTCTCAAATTCGGCATGAAAATAGACGATTTTGTCGAGAAAATATTGGTCGTCTGACGCGTTATATTTTTTAACTAAATCAGACATAAAGCCATGAACAAATTGCGGATTCGCACCAAGATGACTACCCACGCGCACCCATTCCTTGTTCACACGAAACCGACCTGCGGCATCATCACGAATATTTTGCAACAAAATACTGTGGAGTTTAAGAATTAGTGGCACAGAGATTTCAGTTTCGGGATTATCCAAAAGAAGCTTCATGGCTTTCGCTAAATTGGTAGCCTCAAAAATCTCACGAATCTGATGATCTGAACGGATCTGGTGACGAATCAGAATATCTTCCGTATCCTCGAGGGTAAGCGTGGAATTTTCAATAGCATTGGAGTTATAAACCATCTCGGGAAGCTCTACGAGGCTTAACTCCCTGATTCCGGAAGCATAATTTGGTACCAAATCGTGATAGCGCTCAATTAAGAAATCTATTTTTTGCCGAAGAGGATTACTAACCATAACTCTATTATAGCAAAAACGTTTAAAATTGTCATTTTCGGTGATTTTAAACTCTTATGGTTTTTGAGTGAAATAACCTGGTGTACCTGGGCGGTCGATACGAAGCCAAGTTTTGTCAGCGGTTTCTGGATTTTCCAAGTATGAGCCTTCCCCGCCACGAAGTGCTTTACGATTGGAGAAGATTTTCGTAAAGCCATTATTTGGAATTTTCGATAAATCGAAGTCACGAGAAACATAGATTCTTTCGAGATTATTATGTTCAGTAGTGGAGCCAAAAATACCAGACAATCTCTTGAGGCTAGAAGTATTGAAGGTGCTAAGATCAAGCTCGGTGACGCCATTAACATTAAAGAACATCATTTCCATATCTGTAACATTGGAAGTATCGAAATTTGGTCCGAATTTCAAATTGGTAATACTACTGGCACTATTAAACATCTGAGACATGTTATCCACTTTTGAAGTATTAAAACTTGAGAGGTCAAGGTTTTTAATTTTGCCGGTATTATGAAACATGCGCGACATCGTGGTGACATTCGACGTATTAAAACTAGACAAATTCAACTCTTCGAGTGCAAACATATGGCTAAACATATTAGACATCTGTGTCACTTTAGAGGTATTAAATTGGGAAAGATCTAAATGTGTTATTTTACGATCATTAAAGAACATATTATGCATAGTCACAACATTGGAAGTATTAAAATTATGTCCAAGATTAAGATTAGTGAGATTCAGCATACCACTAAACATGCTAGCCATGTTGATACCTTCACCGGTATCAAAAGTCGAGACATCAAGCGAAGTGAGGCTTGTGCAGGTATTAAACATATAAGTAAAATCTGTAACTTTTCTAGTATCAAAGCTCGAAAGATCAATTTCCTGCAATAGATTACAATTATTAAACATACTATTCATATTAGTGACATTACTAGTCTGGAAATTAGGGCTTAAAATAATCTTTTTTACCTTACTCATACCACTAAACATCGCACTAGTACTAATCACTTTTCTGGTATCAAAATTCGAGAGATCAAGTTCATCCAGAAGGATGCAATTTGCAAACATGTAGGCCATATTTGTGACGTTTAAGGTCTTAAATTTGTCACTGATTTTAAAATCGATCAGCGAGCGGAGATTACCGAACATGGAGGCCATATTGGTAACGTTAGAGGTATCAAAATTACGAATATCGAGACTAGTGAGCTTAGTAGCGCCATTAAACATGGTTTGCATATTGGTAACCTTAGACGTATCAAAATTCGAAACATTCAGATTGACGAGATTACCACAATCCTTAAACATTTCCTGCATATTTACAACATTGGCAGTATTAAAATTCTCTAAATCTAGTGACGTAATATTACTTGTGCCACTAAACATATGGCTCATATCCGTGACATTAGAGGTATCAAAATTCGAGAGATTAAGATTTTGCAAAGAAGAATCGCCCATAAACATACGAGAGAAGCTTTTAACATTTTTAGTTTTGAAACTAGAAATATTGAGATTTTTCAGAGACGCCATATAGGCAAACATATTAATCATTGAAGTTACACGGGAGGTATTGAAGGTAGAAAGATCTAGGTTTACCACACTCCTGGCGTTATTAAACATAAAAGACATGTCCTTCACGTAACGTGTATCGAGTCCAGATAGGTCAATATCTGTAATATTAATGATGTTATTAAAAATCTGGCGCGAGTCGTCATTCATGTAGACACGATCATTCTCACAATAGTAGTAAACCGTTTTGTCCGCTGGATCAAACCAAGCTAAAATTTCATAGCTTGACTCATCAGAATCTTCTATGTTAATAGTTTTCATGGCTGCCGATGGCGCCACTAGACTTCGTTTGAACCCCTTAATAGCATGCAAATTAGCGCCAGCAAGAATTGCACTACGAGCAATTTTCTTGTTTAAATCTGGTCCTCTTGTGAGCGTAGCGTTGGTACCGGCATTATTATTCGAAATAACCGAAATCATGAGTGTGTTTTTATAGCTACCACTCAAAAGATCGGTGCCCAGATTTATGCCAATGGTAATATTCTTGACTTCATTGCCTTCGGTTTTTTCATCAGAGTTAAAAAGATTCGTCGGACTGGCGACTGAACCAATCGGGCGAAAATTAGTCTCGCCATCTATCTTATAGCCCCAGGTCCGAACAGGAAAATTACTTAGAGTATCGGCATGAGAAATTGAATTAATCTTATCGGTAACAGCAGAGTTAGAACTAACGAGTGAAGTATTATTCGAATCAGTACCGACAATTACGCGGTAGCCACTTTTATCATTAGAGTTGACAGTTAGTTTCGTGGTCGCTTCCTGAAGCTGTGGGCTCGCGGGATGATTGTTACTGCCGTTAAATGTTGCTGAAGACTGGTTAAGAGCCGCAGATAAAGACGGCGTAAAGAGGGCGTAAGTTCGGGGAGCAAAAATCAAGTTCAAGCTAAAAATTGAGGCCGTTAAGGTAAAAAAGCCGGCAAGACTTTTTAGCCATGAACGGGTGATTCGCAGTTTTTGATTTTTATCGCTCGTCATGTACGATAATTTTAACATAAAGATTATCGTAAAACAAATCAAAAATCCCAATATAGGATTGGGATTTTCAAGTAATTTATGTTTTAATTACATTTTGATTTCTGCATCAACACCAGCTGGCAAGGACAAGTTTTGAAGTGCATCAATGGTCTTTGGAGTAGCGTTGGTGATGTCGATAAGACGCTTGTGAATCTTCATTTCGAAAGCTTCACCACCGGTCTTGTAAACGTGAGGTGATTTAACTACAGTAAAAGTACTGCGCTTAGTTGGTAGTGGGACTGGGCCAGAAACGGCGGCACCAGTACGGATAGCGGTATCGACGATTTGCTTAGCGCTTTGGTCGATTACACGATGGTCGTAGGCTTTAAGACGAATACGGATCTTCAAGCCTTCGTTTTTTGCGTCTGCCATGTTTTCCTTCTAATTCTATAACTTCAGATGCTCGATGCGTCAATGAGTTTTTAGAATTCAATTAATAATAGTAGATTTATTTTACGATAAAAACAGAGGTTCGTCAAGATAAAAAAATACCTCCCCCGAAGGAGAGGTATTTAGGCTGTTATAGATTATTTGATAATCTTGGTAACAACACCAGAACCGACAGTACGGCCACCTTCGCGGATAGCGAAACGGTCGTTGTTGTTCATAGCGATAGCTGAAAGAAGCTTGACCTGGAAGGTAACAGTGTCACCTGGCATGACGATTTCTTTGCCAGCTGGAAGTTCGACTTCACCGGTAACATCGGTAGTACGGAAGTAGAATTGTGGCTTGTAACCCTTTGAGAATGGGGTGTGGCGGCCGCCTTCTTCTTTCTTCAAGATGTAAACCTGAGCTTCGAATTCAGTGTGTGGGGTGATAGAACCTGGCTTAGCAATAACCTGACCACGTTCGATTTGTTCACGTTCGATACCACGGAGCAAGAGACCAGCGTTGTCACCTGCTTCACCTTCGTTAAGAGTCTTGTGGAAGGCTTCGATACCAGTAACGACAGACTTTTGGGTAGGCTTCAAACCAACGATTTCAACTTCGTCGTTCAATTTGACGATACCTTGTTCGATACGACCAGTAGCAACAGTACCACGACCCTTGATAGAGAAGACATCTTCGATTGGCATCAAGAATGGTTTGTCAAGATCGTGTTCAGGGATGTCAAAGTATTCATCCATAGCCTTGACGAGATCCATAATGCGATCTTCCATTTCGGTGTCACCTTCAAGAGCCTTAAGAGCAGAACCCTTGATGATTGGGGCGTTGTCACCGTCGAAGCCGTACTTGTTCAAAAGTTCACGGACATCCATTTCAACGAGCTCAACGAGTTCTGGGTCAGCAAGATCCATCTTGTTGAGGAAGACAATGATTTTTGGAACGTTCACCTGGTGAGCGAGAAGTACGTGCTCACGAGTTTGTGGAAGTGGACCGTCGTTAGCAGCAACTACGAGGATAGCACCATCGATTTGAGCAGCACCGGTAATCATGTTCTTGATGTAGTCGGCGTGGCCTGGCATATCAACGTGAGCGTAGTGACGCTTTTCTGATTCGTACTCTTGGTGAGAGGTAGCAATGGTAATACCACGAGCTTTTTCTTCTGGAGCGTTGTCAATCTGATCGTAAGCAACTGATTTGTTAACTTCAGATGGGAGGCGCTTCGCAAGTACGGTGGTAATAGCAGCGGTAAGAGTAGTCTTACCGTGGTCAACGTGACCCATAGTACCAACGTTAATGTGTGGCTTGGAACGGTCGAAATTTGCCATTCTTTATTATTCTCCTTTAATATTATTCTCCTTGGCACTAATATTAACCAGCCAAGAAGCTAGATATATCTATATATTAATAGATTTTAAAGAATAAGTAAAGAGAGAAATCCAGAAAAAAGGCGCCAAATTGACGCCTTGACAGTTAGTTTTTCGATGTTGTAGTAAAATTAGCCCAGATGGGCTGGTGTGATTTTAAATTTAAATTTGCAGTTTTAATCTTCCGGTACGACTTTGACTAAATCATGGCGTTCACGATCCCACTCACAGCCACAGCCATAATCATCAAAATCAACTTCGTCGTCTGCGATTTTAGGGATTCTGTTCTTGGGGCTTCTGTCAAACTGAAAATGATAGCAACCCTGGTCCATTTCTTCATCGATTCTAGCAATTCTTTCCGCTAGAAGTTTCTTACGTTCATGATAGATTATAGACACGAGTGCCGGAAGTAAGATCAGCACGATCCAACCACAGACAAAAATATCAATCCGTAGAATCAGAATAATGCGAAAATAATTCAGCACCAGACAGAATAGACCAGCCAAAAAGCACGACAACGTTACTAGTATTGCAAACATACAATTTCCCCCTTTTCTAAAGAACTTACTGATTTTTCCATTTTTTTGAAAAACTAACTTGCATATTTTACCATATTTTGCAGCTTTTTGCCAGTAATTAATCCAATTATGTTAAAATTGACATTTTTACTAAAAAATTGTAGAATATGGTTAACTTTTAGGCTACTTTTACCCTACGCACATTTAAATGGAGGTGCATGATGAAGAAACAATTCCTGTTTTTATCACTCGCTCTCGGCTTAGTTGCTTGTAATGCCCAGAGTAAAACCGTAGTCCCGGAGACTTCCGAAGTAGAAACTACCGCGAAGGCGGAAGTGAATCACGAAGAAGAGACCGACAACCCATACGAGATGGACGCCCGGCTCACAGCAGCGGTGGATGCTCCCGAATTTGGTGGCGGCGAAGTAGCCGGCCCAATTAAGGATGCCACTCCTGACGTGTTAGAGGCTAGGCGGGCAGCCAGAAACGATTACGACTTAGCGCCATTAAAAGATCCTGATCCAAGTAGGTCACACCTAGGAACATTTCAAATGATTTCTGATTTTAATATCAGAGAAGTGGAAGACCTGAGAGACCGGCTTGAGTCGCAATCTGGCAGTTACATTTCGGATTTTATGGTGCCAAGCAACGTAATTCTCTTCCCGAAGCATTTAACTCAGAGTATCAGAGGAAATTCGGTGCTCGAGGTGAATACGGATGCCGGAGAGAATAGCTATTACCACTATCGGAATATACCGACCTATATCAAGGACGGTACCGATGCGGGATTCTTGGACCCATATCTGAACGGGCGCACACCGAATTTTACCGGAGCTGACGGAATTAACTATACGCAGTTCCTGGTGCAGAATCTAGTGGATGAATTTCATACCACGAAGCTCGACCCCATGGAGCCGATTGAGCCGGATGAGCCAGATACTATTTCTTTTACGGCGGAGTATATGCTGAGGCGCATCAAACAAGAAGCCTCTGAGCCGCTCCCGACCCACCAGAAGAATGACCCGAAGACCTACACGAGATTTGGCGAATTCGACCTGGTTGGTTATATGAGAGACAATGGCTTCAATCTTAGACTAGCCGATAGCTTCCCGGCGATAGATGTCTATACCTTTATTAGCGAAGCTAATCCGAAATTAATGATTCGGTTCGATGCTAATTATGGAGTGGAGGGTAAGCAGGTAAACAATCTTGGCAGCATGGCAGATTTTGAAAAACGTCTGGTTCCCTACAGGATTGATTCGCGTCGACATATAAATGGACTATTTTACGGTATTGGCGTGAATGGCATTGAAGTCTACTATGTGAAAGATGACCGACTTTTCCCGAATTCTGGCTATGGCAGGACCGATGCGAGACCAGAAGATTTTTATCACGTGATGTACAAAATGAAGCTCACGGATATTGATCATCAGGGCGGATCATATTTTTCCAATGATGGTAATGTTTTATTACTTTCACCAGAACTTTCAGCTTTCTACGCAGAGATGCAGTTGAAGCGTTTTATCGAGAACAATCCTAATTATGACCCGTCTAAGGATCAATATCGTGCATTGTATTATGTACGTGAGGATTCGGTGGATCTGATCAAGCGGGTAGTGGAGCGCACTAATGCTCTGGTTGGACACGAGTCTAATCTCAATCGCGATGACTTGTTTAAAGATATCGATGCAAATGTAGTCGTCAGACGAAATTAATCTCCAAAAAAAAGAGCCTCGCAGAAATGCGGGGCTTTTTGATATAGAAATATTCTCACTAATTTTTCAAGTTTTCAGATATCCAAATTAGGATTTCAAATAAAAAAATAACCTCCGGAGAGGTTATTTTTAAGAGATCACTTGGTCTTATTTAGAAGTATTGCGCTTCTCAATGATTTCTTGAGCAACGTTAGGTGGTACTTCCTCGTATTGTGCGAGCTCCATGGAAGAAGCGGCACGACCTTGGCTCATGGAACGGAGATCCGAAGTGTAACCGAAGAGGTTAGCAAGTGGAGCGAAAGCGGTAATAAGCTTGGCGCCACCTTGAATATCTTCCATAGCGTCGATACGGCCACGGCGAGAGTTAATATCACCGATCACGTCACCCATGAATTCTTCAGGGGTAGTAACTTCAAGCTTCATAAATGGTTCAAGAAGAACTGGCTTAGCTTTCTTAATACCTTCACGGGTAGCCAAGCTACCGGCGAGCTTAAAGGCGAGTTCGGAAGAGTCGACATCGTGGTAAGAACCATCGTAGAGGGTAGCCTTAATGTCTACTACTGGGTACCCAGCAATCACACCACCGTTAAGGGTTTCTTCAACACCTTGTTGAACTGGCTTGCGGTATTCTTGTGGAACCACACCACCCTTAATCATATCGATGAATTCGAAGCCCTTACCTGGTTCATTTGGCTCAAACTTAATCCAAACATCACCGTATTGACCACGACCACCGGACTGCTTGATGTGCTTACCTTGAGCTTCGGCAGTACCACGAATAGTTTCACGGTAGGCAACCTGAGGAGCACCAGTATTAGCTTCCACGTTATGTTCACGCTTCAAGCGGTCGATAATGATTTCAAGGTGAAGCTCACCCATACCAGAAATGATGGTTTGACCGGTTTCCTCATCGGTGTGAACACGGAAGGTTGGATCTTCTTCGGCGAGCTTAGCAAGACCGAGACCCATTTTTTCTTGGTCAGCCTTAGTCTTAGGCTCAACGGCGATAGAAACAGGTGGTTCTGGGAATTCGATAGATTCAAGGTGAATTGGGTGGGCTGGGTCACAGAGAGTGGTACCAGTGGTGGTTTCCTTGAGACCGACGATAGCAGCAATATCGCCAGCAGCAACCTCAGAAATTTCCTCACGCTTATCAGCGAACATACGGACGAGACGACCGACGCGTTCTTTATTGCCGGTAGTAGCGTTCAAGATGTAAGAGCCAGATTTCAAAACGCCGGAGTAAACACGGACGAAGACGAGCTTACCGACGAATGGGTCAGAAGCAATCTTGAAAGCAAGAGCGGTGAGAGGTTCAGTGACAGAAGCCTTACGGATAACCTTATCACCAGTTTTTGGATCGGTACCAACAGTTTGACCAAGATCACGGTCAAGAGGTGAAGGGAGGTAGTCAACACAGAGGTCGAGAACTTTTTCGACAATCACACCACGACCATCACCACCAGTCACGAGGAAGAAGTCACCATCAAGCACACGCTTACGAAGAGCGGCCTTGAGTTCAGCTTCGGTGATAGCTTCTTCACCTTCGGCGAAGTACTTGTTCATCAAATCTTCATCAGCAGCTACAGCTTCTTCAACGAGAAGAGCACGAGCTTTCTTAGCCTTGTCAAGCATATCAGCAGGAATTTCGCCAACGGTCAATTCGTGGTCAGCATATTCCTTGTAGGTGTAAGCCTTCATATCGATAAGGTCGACGACACCACAGATGTCTTTTTCGAAACCAATTGGAAGGTGAATAGCGAAAGCATTCTTCGAGAGACGCTTATGAATAGAGTCAAGAGACTTGTAGAAGTCACCACCGATTTGGTTAATCTTGTTAATGAAACAGAGACGTGGCACACCATATTTAGTAGCTTGGCGCCAAACAGTTTCGGATTGAGCTTCGACACCCATCTTACCATCAAAAACGGTGACAGCACCATCAAGCACGCGAAGAGAACGTTCTACTTCGGCGGTAAAGTCGATGTGGCCCGGGGTATCAATAATGTTAATTTTGTGACCTTTCCAAGTGGCGGTAACAGCTGCGGAAGTAATAGTAATACCACGCTCCTTTTCCTGTTCCATCCAGTCAGTAGTAGCACCACCGGTGTCACCCTTGACGAGGTCGATTTTGTGCTTCAAGCCAGTACGGTAGAGGATAGCCTCTGAAGTCGTGGTCTTGCCTGCATCAATATGTGCAATAATACCAATATTGCGCAATTTTGATAAATCATGTGTAGCTTCTGCCATGAATTTCCTTATTAATTAATAGTTTTTTAGACTTTCAGGATATTTTACCATAATTTCAAGAAGAAAAAAAGAGCGCGGGGGGCTCTCTTTGGGATTTTTTATCATTTTAACTATACATTAAAGATGTATCCATTTATCACATATCTCTTTGCCTGGATAATCGCGGAAAAAATATCCACCGTGTGTTTTTGCCATACTTGCGTCAGTATGAGTAGTCGTAAATGGCATTCCACTACATTCCCCATCTTCCTTTCTATATGAACCAGAAACTTCATTTAAACCATCAAACATGCCTTCACTATTCGTGACGTAGGTTAAATCAAGATCGGTGGTTGTACGTATTCTCTCTAGTTTACTATTCCCCTTGAACATATTCCTAGTGTTAGACAATTCCGAGGAAAATTCGTTATAGCCAAAATTAATTTCCTTAAATCCTTCATCCGTGCGTTCGAACATAGATTCCATGTTCTTGCAATTAGATATATCAATACCGGAAAGGTCTAAGTTGTCAAAGCGTGGCGCATTGGCGGTGGAGAAGAAGTTCGAGCAATTCTCACCAAGCTTCAAGGTACCTGATGGAGACCACCAACGTAGACCATTATCACCACAGTATGAACGCCAAATTAAAACCGGTTCCTCATCCTCGGTGTTATTAGCCGTAATGTTATACATATCAAAAGCAAAAGATCGCATAGTTGGAGGGCAGGCTGGTGATGGTTCACTCATACTAGATTTATAGTCTGGTTTGATATTCGAAGTAATTGTGTTGTCATTAATGATTTCTTCGGAAAAATCCCACTTAGAAGGTATATCATACTTAAAACTATCAAAGCTTCTTCCATTTGGGATTTTACGAAAGGCGGAATATCCGCTTTTTAAGGTAGCAGGTTTTAGATTATTAGTGTTAGCTAGAGTTGTAAAAATCATTTTACCAACATAAGTTGATGTAGCTAATTGCTTATTAACTGCGATATCACAATAAATACCATTTTTTACAAATTTATCAGGTTCAACATATTTAACCTCATCGATCAATTTTGGGTGGCTTCTAGTGGGAATACTTAAATCATTATTGTTGCTTCCGGTTTTTACTACACCCCCCCCACTAAATCCGTGGGCAGAAGCCTGATAGATACCACAATACCAGTAATTATCGGTAGTATTCTTTGGCTGGCCGTTCTCAAAATCGGAAGGAGTAGCAGAACGAATAGAGTCGGTCACCGTGGCGTCAATACTACGCATATCGGTATCTTCATCAACGTCCGAGAAGTAAACCTTGTAACCTGCATGGTTATTAGTCTTGACAGTTGGTTCAAAGGTGACGTGATCTTGAGCTTCCTGCTCCACCCCATCTGCAGTAAGATAAACGTCATTAAACTTATGGAACGTTTCGTCGACGCTGATAGATAGATTAATATCGCTTGGCTTTAGAACTGGTTTTTCTTCCGCGTGGGCGAAATTCATGAAGTTTGGGGCAATAGCGAAGGCACCAAGAATAAGCGCTGCGCCACCAAACGAAATAATAGGCAAGAAACCAAAAACACGTCGCCAAGCCTGCGCTGGCCTCTTAAAAAATGTTTTAATTTTAGACATACTACCTTTCCTTTTGTTTTTTTCGCTTATGCTTCTAGCTCTATTCTATAGTATTTATAGTTTTATTCAAGGTCTTATTTTTTAGTCTTACACCTAAAGCTTTATTCTTTACAAAGAATGATTTTTAGGGTGTTATCGATATATTTTAATAGAATTATGTTACTAATAAAGGGGGCACATAGCTCTCTTTTCTTAAGGTCCTCGTTAAAGCTGTGGCTCCTCACAGATATTCGGGTCACTACCATCGTGAAAATATCCCCAACCCGTTACTGCTATTCTAGCATCTACACCAAAACGCTCATCATAGTGAAGACTAGTACAACCAATTTTACCGTAAGATAGTTTCCAGGTTTTATACCCTTCCAATTTAATATCCCCAAGAAACATTTCATCACTTTCACTAACATAGCTTAGGTCAGTTTCGGGCGCTACTATAATTTTAGTAAGGTTCGGATTATTCTTAAACATTTTTTTGGTATTTTTTAGCTCTGGAGAGAAACTACTATTTCTAAGGTCTATTTCTTCAAAACCTTTATCTGTGCGTTCGAACATAGATTCCATATTTTTGCAATTAGAGATATCTATACCAGAGAGGTCTATTTTATCAAACTGTGGACTATTTTCTGAAGAGAAAAATCCAGCACAATTATCTCCGAGCGATAATTTTCCGGATGGGGTCCACCAACTTAATATACGCTGACTACCCGTATCTCCACAATCTAACCACACTAGGATTGGCTCCATATCTTCTGATTCTGCTGCATTATACATACTAACATGGTTCATCCCGCCAGGACATAAGGACGCAAGTTCAGCATATCTATAATAATACATAAATTCCGCCTCAACATTAGGTAACATTCTGTTATCAGATTTAATATCCTCTGTCATGTCCGAAAAATTAGGTACACCATATTTAAATGCGGTAAAAGCTTGATTAGCTTGTGTAAGTTTTAAAATTTCACCAAAAAACCTTTTTCCACTAGTTGTGACGGCTGGTTTATCGTTTATAGTATTAGATAAAGTACTGAAAACTACTTTATCTTCATATGTGGATGGTGTTATCTGCTTATTTATACTGATTCTGCAATATACACCATTATTAACATTCTTACTGGCAGGCTTTATGTAACCAACGGCATTAATTATTCTCGGTTCTGATTTTTTAGGCACATCTAAGGCAAATTTTCTACTCCCGGAGACGGTGCGAAGTACCTCTCCATAGCCATTTTCAGGTTGATAAAAAGTGCCGCAATACCAATAATTATCGTCTTTCTTCGGATTAAAAGGATCTTCAAAATCTTCTGCAGTAACAGAACGTATTTTATCACTAACGCCGTGATCTAAGCTATACATATTAGTATCCTCATCCGCATCCGAAAAATAAACTTTATATCCTGCAGGATTATTAGTTTTTACTGTTGGAATCATAAGAACATCGCTTAATGTAGTGTCACTAGTTCCATCTGTATTTAAATAAATATCTTCAAATTTGTGAAATGTAGAGTCAACACTCATGGAAAGGGTAATGTCTTTTTGCTTTGGCGAAGTTGTTCCTTCTTCCGCATGAGCAAAATTCATAAAATTCGGGGCGAGGGCAAGAGCACCGAGAATGAGCGCCATACCACCAAGCGAAACCATAGGTAGGAGATTGAATATTTGCCGCCAAAACCGCTCTAAGTTTTTTATAAATTTAATGGGTTTTAGCATATATTCTCTCCTTTTTGTTTTACGCTTATGCTTCTAATCTTATTCTATACTATTTTAAAGAAAAAAGAACCCCTGAAACGAGGTTCTTTTCCTGATTTTTAGAAGTGGCCGAACTTGGCAGTATCTTCGTATTTTTTATGTAAGAGATCGAGGTCCTTAATGATATTTTTAGGCGTACAAGCGGAATATAATTCTGGCTCTGGTGTGATATTTTTACCATCGCCCTTAATATAGATAGCGAGTGGCTCAGCGATACCGATGGCGTAGGAAAGTTGCACTTCACAAGAATGCAAATTGTAACGCTTGAGATAGTCCACTGCAATTTCGCGCGCCTTATAGGCAGCTGAGCGGTCAACCTTGGATGGATCTTTACCAGAGAAGGCGCCACCACCAACCGGAGCGAAGGATTGATAACTATCGACTACGATTTTGCGCCCGGTGAGACCAGCATCACCCATAAAGCCACCGATGAGGAATTTACCGGTCGGGTTGACGAGGAATTTTTCGACCTCTACGCCATATTTGCCGGCGATTTCGCGTGCCTTATCGATGAGAATTTGATCAGTTTCGGCGCGATCAGTTTCGGTATTTTGATAACTGATGGTCCAATCTTTAATCTTGGTAAGACGCATCTCGTTGTCGTATTCACCAGTGAGCTGGGTTTTGCCATCAGCGAGAAAGCGTGAATCTTTTTGGCGCAATTCGTCATAGAATTTGGAAAATTCCTGCATAATCACCATGGCGGTCGGTTTATATTCGGCATTATCATCGCAAGCAAAACCAAACATCATTCCTTGGTCGCCCGCACCACCCACTTCATCATTCGTACCAAGAGCGATGTCTTGGCTCTGGACGCCGAGATTATTGATAATTTCAAAATCAGCAAGAGTGCCAGAAGAAGTGAGATTTTCCGCGTTCTCGCCATTAATGTAACCGACTTCTTTTAATACGCGCATCACCACAGACTCAACATCTACCTTGGTCGCGGAAGTAACTTCGCCAGTGATAAAAATTCTACCCTTGCCACCCATCACTTCAATACCACAACGGGAACCAGAATCACCGAAGAGGAAGGCATCAAGAAGGGCGTCACTAATTTGGTCACAAACTTTATCAGGATGACCACGAAAAACAATCTCATTACTATATAGCTTCATATTTTCTTTCTTGTGGTCTTAACTTTTACTTATTATAGCATAAGCTCAAAGACTATTGTAGCTTTTCGCGCAGGAGTTTCTGAGCAATAGCCGGATTAGCTTTACCCTTGGAAGCTTTCATGACTTGTCCAACGAGGAAGCCGATGACTTTTTCACTGCCTGCCTTAAAATCGGTAACGGCTTGGGCGCAAGCTGGGTCAGCTAGAACCTGATCAACGATATCCGAGAGCGCACCGAGGTCATTCTCCTGCAAGAGATTTAGTTCCTTTGCAATTTCGCGGGCAGATTTATGATGCATATTTGGATCAAAGAAGCGCAAAAAAACTTCTTTTACACTAGTCGAAGAAAGTTCGTTCTTATTAATCATCTCTGAAAGTTCGCGAAGCTGCATAGTGGTCGGAAGTTCGTCATTCAGAAGACTACTATTTTCTTCTGCGAGAAGTACCGAGGTGTAGAGGTTGGAAATCTTTAAAATGGCGTTCTTAGTAATTTCCTTCTCAATCCCATCAGCGTCATAAGCGGACTTTAATTCGGCTAGACTTTCGACGAGATTTTGATGGTCGAGAAGAATCTCGAGTTGTTCCTCTGGAATCACCACCCGAAGCATAGCTCGATAGTCAGCTGGCAGGCACACCAATTTAGCGCGCTCAGCTTCGACATATTCCTTAGTCAAATGAATTGGTGGAATATCTGGTTCTGGCATGTAGCGATAGTCATTGGCTTCTTCCTTACTACGCTGGGAAGTAGTTTTGCCGGTATTATCATTCCAGCCACGGGTTTCCTGAACCACTTTTTCACCATTATCGAGCAATTTTTTCTGCCTGTGACATTCGTAATCGACGGCCATTTCAACCGAACGGAAAGAGTTAAGGTTCTTAATTTCAGCACGCGTACCCAGCTCAGTGCTACCCTTTTTGGCGAGTGAAATATTCACATCGAAACGCATATTGCCATTATAAAGATCACCGTAAGTCACACCAGCAAAAGTCAGAATGCGCCAAAGTTCTTTACAATAATCACGAGCATCTTCCTTCGAATGAATGTCTGGCATGGAGACAATTTCAATGAGCGGGGTGTCGGCACGGTTAAGGTCGACAAGACTGTAGGTATCAAAATGTGTGAGTTTGCCAGCATCACCTTCGAGGTGAGCGTGTTCAATGCGAATCTTCGTACCGTTCGGAAGCTCAACAAAGCCTGGGCCAATAATTGGCTGATACATCTGGGTGATCTGATAACCTTTCGGAGAATCAGGATAAAAATAATGTTTGCGATCGAAGCGCGAAATCAGATTAATATTAGAATTAAGAGCGAGCCCTGCACGAGTAGCCAGGCGCACGGCTTCTTGATTCAAGCGTGGCAACATGCCTGGCAGAGCATATTCGACCGGTGAAACACAAGAGTTAGGCTCCTTACCGCGAGCATCATTGTCGACTTCGGAGAAAAGTTTAGTCTTGGTCGCGAGCTGAACGTGGCATTCGATACCAATAGTAATTTCGTAAGCTGAATTTTCTGACATTAGATAGCTCCTAAATCTTTTAATGCTTGTTTGTAAGTCTCCAAGGCACGGCGACTTTGATTGTAGTCGAGTTGGAAATTTTGCTCATGAGCGATTTGATTACGCTTCTTGTGGACATACCAAACTGAGTTTAATTCCGAAAAACGATGGCCGGAAGCTTTGAGTCGGTCGCCCATAGTTTTGCCCGGCGCGCCAAGTTCCATCATGGCCTTATCGAGTAATTTATCGGCCTCAATAAGAGCATAATTAAAGCTCAAAGGATTATCGCGCGAGAGATTATTTTCAATCTTGAGGAAGTTGGCCTGATAGTCTTCCTTGTCAAAAGTATGAGTGCGGTTACCGAGTTGGGAAATCGAGATAAAGACCAAAATCCCCACAATTAAAACCGCAATTAGGAGAAAGAAAACTGGGGAGTTCATGAGAAATTCTCCTTGGCAAATTGCAAGAGGTTACGGTCGCTACGGCGTGGGCCGATTAATTGTAAGCCGACTGGAAGTTCATCCTTATCACGATTGATCGGAATGGCCAAACTTGGTAAGCCAGCGAGATTAATAGGCACACTCATCACATCTTCAAGATACATGGCGACTGGGTCATTGATTTTTTCACCTAATTTGAAAGCCGGAGACGGCGAAACTGGCGTGAGAATATAATCACATTTTTCAAAAGCTTCTTCGTAGGCCTTAATAATCAGTGTACGAACTTTTTGAGCTTTAAGGTAATATGCATCATAAAAACCACTACTTAGAACGAAGTTGCCGATCATGATGCGACGCTTGTTTTCTGGCATAAAGCCATCGTTGCGACTAAGGCCAAAAACTTCTTCGATACTGTGGGCTTCAGAGCTGCGATAACCATAGCGAATACCATCATAACGCGAGAGATTGGAGGCGACTTCGGCTGGCACCACGACATAATAAACCGCAAGAGCATACTTTAAGACCGGCATCGAAAGTTCGACAATTTCATGGCCCTCGGCTTTCAGTTTTTCGATTTGAGATTTGAGACCTTCGCGGATTTCTGGGGCGACGTTATCGTTATCAAAATCTTTAATCACACCAATACACTTCTTCGCACCAGCTTCGACGACAGTTTCATTATAATAATCTGGCAAAGAAGTGAGATCTTTTTCATCCTGGCCACTAGTAATCGACATCAGTAAGTCCAAATCTTCCGGATTTTGAGTAAAGAAACCAATCACGTCAGTACTGGAAGCCATCGCCACCACACCATAACGTGAAATCGTACCATAAGTAGGCTTCAGACCATAGACACCGTTAAAGGAAGCTGGCTGGCGAATCGAACCACCAGTGTCGGTACCTGTAGCAAAAGGCACAATATCAAGAGCAACAGCGGCGGCGGAGCCTCCAGAGGAACCACCGGCGACGCGTTCAAAATCCTTGGCGTTGTGGGTAGGACCGAAGAAAGAATTTTCCGTGGAAGAACCGTGAGCAAAAGCATCGAGGTTAGTGCGGCCGATCATAATGGCGCCTTCAGCTTCGAGCTTGGCGACGGTAGTGGAATCGTTTGGCGAACGTAGATTGGAAAGAATCTTGGAAGCGGCCGTAGTATTTCCCTGCTTACTCAGGAAGTTATCCTTGAGAGCATATGGCACACCAGCTAGTCGCCCGACAGTTTCGCCATTCTGGATTTTTTGATCGATTTCAGCGGCTTTTTTCAAAGCTTCCTCTTCATTGAGTGAAATAAAAATGTTGTGACTGGCGTATTTTTTGGCTTTTTCTAAGGCTTCCTTTACCAAGAAAACCGCAGAGGTATGTAAATCGGCAATTTTCATTAGAGAACCTTCTGTACTTTAATCATATTTTGAGCTTGATCAGGCGCAAGAGCGAGAAGTTGCTCGCGGGTAGCATCCTGAGGTTTAATTTCGTCGGCACGCCAAACATTTTCCATTTCAAAAACCTGATAGGTCGGCTCTACACCAGTAGTATCGAGCTCGTCAAGCTGAGAAATGTAGCCCACGATATTAGTGACGTCCTGCTGGAGGGCGGAAATTTCGGCATCCGTGAGCTGCAAGCTGGATAGCTTGGCTAAGTGTAAAATATCATCGCGCGTATTATTCATAAGATATATTATACCATTTTTTTGATTATGATATTTTATAAAAATTAGTGTATATTTATAGTATGGATTACTTAGAAAGGGCAAAGTTAATTAATAAGGTCATTGAAGATGGCCATGAAATCATCGATAAGATGCGCCCCATCTCAAACCTTTCTGAATTGGAGAAACTTGAGCCAATTATTGACAAATACGCTGATTTTGTAGATGAAAATTTTGGTGAACCTTTAGACTTCAGTGATGAAAAAGATTGCAGCTTAACCACTTCTCTTTATGTAGCGCTAGACTGGAAGAGAAAATCACTTTACCCAGAGAACTTAGATTTCGAACCTACACAAGTACTAGCAAAAGATTTCATGGACGGCTTTATTGATGAACTCGATGGTGAAAGTTGGGTGTAATTTTTTAAATTTTTTATTGAATTACGTAAGAGAATTGCTATACTTAAGTAAATGAGTACAGACTTAGCCGAAATAGCAATACGTGATGGTATAAAATTAGCTGATGAAATAAAATCTGCTACCACTGAATCACAATTAGATGATCTAGAAAATAAAATTGAGAAATATACCATCTTCTTGGATAATAATTTTAGCTACTCGAATGATTCTTTACCTGAAGATAATAGATTTTGTGAATTATCTTTTTATATCTATATGGCGCTTAATGAAAAAAGAGACCATCTAGATTATTATAACGCTAACCCAGAAATAACTAGTGACGGTGTACTGGATTTTTTAGATTTTCTAGACTCAAAAAAATGGCTATAAAATACCGCCCATAAAGTTATAGGCGGTGTAAATTTTTGTGACTAACATCCAGGTCCAGTGTACGTTTTATCGTTTTTATGCTTGGAGCTATCTTCTATACGATCAGGCTCATTTGGGTACAATTCTTTATTATTGTCTCCATAGTGATTATGGCCTCCATTTTTGTGAAAATTCTTAAAAGATTCAAATCCATGATAATCCCTTATTAAAGTCTGACCTTCATTTTTCCCCAATCCCTGACGAAACATTACGTTATGTCCATTTCCAGCCTCATCAATGATTGTTCCGGTACTTAACTCGGTCCACCCGCCATTCGACTTCCTTTCACCAGTCTTTCGATCTGTATAATTCTGACTGCCATGTTTTTCAAATGCATCACGGCTATAAGTCTTATTTCCAGACTGATCTAATGCGACATGCCCATGGAATAAACCATCACCGGAACCGAGGCCACCATGGTAGACCTGAGTAGTTCCATCTGCTTTCTTGACGATTTTGGCATCTTGTCTATTAAGATAGCCAACTCCCGCCTTATCCAGAATGCGCTCTCGCTCTTTTCGATTATTTGCCTTAATCTCATCAAGCTTTCTTTGACACGCATCCTTTAGTCGCTCAAATTCCGCCTGAGCCGAATCAAATTCAGCCTTATAGGCGTCTCTTTCCGCCTTGGCGCTTTTAAATTCAGCTTCAGCAGATTCATGCAACATTTTTGCATTATTAAAGTTGCTTTTAGCAGACTGAAATGAGTTGCCATGCGAACTAGATGTTTGCCATTTTGCATTAGCCTTGGCATTATTGATTTCCTGAATAAGTCTTCCGACCTCAGCATTCAGGTCATCTCGCCGATCCTTATGCATATGGCCTTCACTAGCATACATTGGGGCATCCGCCTTATTGCCATATTCGTAAGCCGCACTAGCACTATCGAAACAATTTTTCATCATTTCATGCTCCATGTCGGCTTCTTGGCGAATTTGATTAATCCTGGAACTATTTTCCTGACAAAGCCGATTAAAGTCGGCCCAGATAGCATCCCTACTATCTTTCGACTGTTGCATACTTTCGAATTCTCGGTTCATTTCTTCTCGAGCAGCAACTCTTCGATCCCATGCTAATTGCATTCTGTCGTGAGCTTCGTTTGCACGATTTTTTGCATCAATATACTTCTGGAATGCGGCTTGCTTGCGCGCAAAAGCTTCCTGCTTACGAGCAAATAAACTGTCCAATTCGGCACTTCTTGGCATACTAGTCACCAACCTTTCTTAAAGAACAAAGCTATGTTTTTAGCTTAACATTGAAACAAAAATATTCTACAATATTTTGTATAAAAAATCAAGTATTTTATTACTGGCTTGATAATACTATAAACTAAAATTAAGAAAACTACCTTTCGGCAGCTTTCTTAATCTCGTCATACTAAGGATTTTTACCTTAACTAATATTTTTCTCAGTCGCGGCGAAGTTGTTTTTCGGAGATGATGCGCTTGCTACTGATATAAGTCAGGAGGAAGTAGCCACCATAAATCAGCACAATCATCGAGACGGTCATCGGAATCGAAGCGAGGAGTCCGTCAGAGCCGAATGATTCAATAATACTCGAGGCAAACATAATGCCAAAAATGGAATGTATGATGCCGATGAGCAATGGCGCAATAAAGAAGATTGCAATCTGGACGAAGAGTGCACGGTTTAACATCTTATTACTGGCGCCGAGACGACGAAGGGCGGCATACTTTTCTATATTATCGGAAGATTCGGAAAGCTGCTTAAGGGCCAGAATCGCAGCAGAAGAAATCAAGAAGATCGTGCCGAGATAAAAACCAACAAAGGTGGCAATAGCCTGCATACCAACCATACCAGATTTTACTAATAATTTGGTATAAAAATTAATGGCAACACCACTTGGACGATCAGCTTGCTTGGCGGAGCTTCCGGTTTTCTGCGTGTCCTCTTCAGATGAATTAACCGCATTAACGGATAAACCTCCGAGGTCGAAAGCCTTGCGTAAGTCATCGTCAATCTGTTCGGCAGTGCGGGTGCCACTGAGATTGTAATTCATCAGCATGGCTTGAGTACCGATTGGCTGATCGGTGATTACATTATCAGGAACGACGAGGATGCCAGTATTAGACTTAAAACCGGATGAAGTGATAAAGCCTTCTTGGTGTTTTTTGGCGACTGGATTGAGGGTGAAATTACGATATTTAATTTGGGTATTACCCACAAGAGTCTTATCAAGAATCTCCGCCATAGTCTTAAAGTCGGCCAGGAACTGATATTGATCATCCTTCAAATGAATTTCATCACGATGATAGAGCTTCGCGAGTTTATTATAATCAGAGACACGAACCATTGGCACAGTAGTTTTCGACATGAAGGCTTCCGCGGTCCCCGTCATAACTCCTGACGGTAAAATTTGACCATACGTGAATTTGCTATCGGCATAAACATTTAGCTCAAGATGGTCTTTAATATCCTTCGCAAGATCTGGATTTCGATCAATCAAATTTTGATAGAGCGACTTCTTCATGTAGCCTTGCGAAGTGGCAAGAGCGGCTTTTTCCTGCTCATTAGACATGTGGGATAAATAACCAACACTACTATTCGAGCCGTAAACCGCGAGATAATCAGTCAGTTCAGTCATAGCATCAACCGGTGTGTTGTAAGCTAGCTCTTTTTTCATCGACTCATTGATCGAGAAACAGAGCGAAAGGATGCTAATCGTGAGGAACAGCAAGAGGCTTATCAAAGACATGGAAACTACGGCGGTATTCACTTTGCTGGAAATCTGGCGGAAAACGAAGGAATTTAAACCCTTGAAATAGAACTTCTTACTACGAGTGACAATTTCCATAATCAAACCAGAAAGCGACCAGAAGATTAGGAAAGTGGCAACTACACCAGCAATAACCGGCCAAAGGAGATTATAGACACGGTCCATGAGAGAGACTTTGTCATTATTGACCCACCAATAAGCATAACCGAGTACCGAAGCAGAAACGACGAAAACAATGGCGCGAAGCAGCGGATTTTTCAGGAAGGCTTTTTCGGATTTCTTGCTACCTTGAAGTAACTCAATAATCTTCAGACGGCCGACAATGACAGTATTAAAGAAGATCACGATGAGATAGATGAGACCGAAGTAAAGAATCGTATCAAAGAAGGCTTTTTCGGAAAAAACAAAAGTAAATTTATCCATATTAGCTTCAAAAAGTTTGGCAATCAGGACGCTAATTAACTGAGAAGCGCCGATACCAAGCAAGAGGCCCACACCGAGAGAAATTACGCCAATCATCAAGGTTTCGAAGAAGAGAAGGCGCGAGATTTTACGCTTACTCATACCGAGCGTGAGATAGATGGCAAATTCTTTATTACGACGCTTAATCAGGAAGCGTGAGGCGTAAATAATCAAAGCACCGAGAATAAAGACCACGAGAACACTCATACCAGAAAGAATTTTCGCGAGCAAATCGACGATGAGTTTGCGAGAATTATTTAATTCAAGTACGGCCGCTTGAGAGCCGACAGAATTAAAAACATAGAAGAGCGTAACACCGAGTACTAACGTAAAGAAATAAATCGCATAATCCTTGATGCTGCGCGTAATATTTCGAAACGAAAGCTTAAATAACATCAGCGTCGCCTCCACCTAGAGTAGACATCACGCGGATGATTTCGTCAAAGAATTCCTTGCTGGTTTTATTTTCACGGTGAATTTCATCGTAAATTTGACCGTCCTTGATAAAAATAATGCGGGATGCAAAGCTGGCCGAGAAAGCATCGTGGGTAACCATGAGGATGGTGGCCTGAAGTTCTTGATTCAGATAATTGAAGCGCTCAAGAAGGAGTTTAGAGGATTTCGAATCAAGTGCACCAGTTGGCTCATCAGCAAGGACTAACTTCGGATTAGTGATAATAGCGCGAGCGGAAGCTACGCGTTGCTTCTGACCACCAGAAAGTTGATATGGGAACTTTTGTAAAATAGCTTCGATGTCAAGATTTTTAGCGACGGCTTTGACTCTTTCGTCGATTTCGGAGGCCTTGACGTTCTGAATCGAGAGCGCCAATGCGATGTTTTCATAGGCGGTGAGGTTATCGAGGAGATTAAAATCCTGGAAGATAAAACCAAGCGATTCGCGACGGAAGCGGTTAAGCTTTTCACCCTTTAATTTCGTAATATCGATACCGTCGACGAAGATTTGGCCAGAGGTCGGACGATCAATCGTGGAGATCATGTTTAAGGTAGTACTCTTACCAGAGCCGGAGGCGCCCATAATAGCAAGAAACTCGCCTTTCTTTACCTCAAAAGAAAGATTATCGACGGCCTTCGTGAGGCTATTTCCCTTGCCGAAAGTCTTAGTGACTTTTTCAACAGAGAGAATTTTATTCGTATTAGCCATTTACCTCCTAACAAATAATTATATGTAACTTATTTTATTTTATTTTAGCATAAAAGTGATATTATCGAATTACGATGAATAAATTCGATAAAATTACTGAAAAATTAAGGCGTGATCCGAGAAATGTTTTGTATACTAAGCGCAATGTGGGGCCAATTTACCAGCTGAGTAATAAGGCAGAAATATTAATCATCGGGCAAGCACCTGGCCGAAAGGTAGAGGAGAGCGGGGTGCCGTTCGCGGATAAATCAGGCGAAAAATTGCGCGAATGGATGGGGGTGAGTGAAGAAGAATTTTATTCGCAGAAGATTGCAATTTTACCGATGGATTTTTATTATCCAGGTAAAGGCAAGACCGGCGACCTACCACCACGAAAATTTATCGCCGAAGAGTACCATCCAGAAATCTTAAAATTGATGCCGAATATCAAGCTTACGATTTTGATTGGACAATATGCGATGAAGTATTATCTCGGCTCTAACGCTAAGGGAAATTTGACCGAGACAGTACGGGCATTTCAGGATTATCTACCTGAATATTTCCCAATCGTACACCCCAGCCCACTCAATTTTCGCTGGCAGGCAAAGAATCCTTGGTTCGAAAAAGAAGTAGTACCAGTATTACAGAAGCAAATAAGAGGGATTTTAAAATAGGATTAATTAAAAAATAGACCTAACGTACAGGTCTATTTTTATGATTTATTCTAGGGAGTTTTCGCCGTAAAGTAGCCGGGCTTACCAGCGGTCGGATTATCAATGCGCGCATATTCACCATCCACATGATTTACGTCGTACGCAGTGCCAGCACCACCTACCAATAAGAAATTTCCCTTCAGCATTTCCGTAGTTGATGCGCCGCTACTTACAACGAAATTTTCACCTGCGTAGATAGTCTTGGTTTTAGACATTACATTAAACATCTTGTCGAAATTGGTAACTTGTCGCGTATCAAAGGAAGAAATATCTAGATTCAACCCTGCACCATACCATCCTGTATATTGAAACATACCACTCATATTAGTAACCTTAGAAGTATCGAAACTAGAGAGATTTAAATCTTTAAGATTATACATGTAATAGAACATACTGGACATATCAGTGACATTTCGAGTATCAAAATTAGATAAGTCTAACTTAGAAATACTACTATAATAAAACATATCTTTCATAGAGGTCACATTGCTGGTATTTAACTGCGAAAGAATTCCTTGAAGGTCATCATCGGTGCCACCATAACCTCGAAACATTTCATCCATATTGGTAATCTGAGATAAATCAATACCTGTAAAATCAATATTTCTTGAGCTGGAAGCATAAAACATTCTCTTCATGCTTTTTATGGGTTTTTCAAAAGAAAAATTAGCAAACGATATATCCCTAACACTCCCACTCCAAAAAAAGTCATCCATAGAGTCGCCTTTAAATATTACTTTCGCTGGCCAAATAATTTTAGCTGGACCATTATTAGATTTTCCCACTCCATCTAGCCACTGTTTGGGGGCGCCATAGAAGACCAATTTATCTACTCCCGATAAATCAATTTCATTAAAAGAGTTTATACCCCAAAATAAATAATCTAGCTCCATGAAATTAACACTGGTAGCCTCACTGTACCAGAAGAGCGTTTTATCAGTTTTATCGATCCAGCAATCAATAGCTACATCAGAAATAACCGGATCAAATGACACCATATAATCAGAATTGTGACAAGAAAATACATCTTCCGCGGTACTAGGTTTTACATTTGAACGTTTGAATTTGCTTGGTCTTTCAGAATAACTTAGCTCATTTATTTTACTTTTTAATTTAAGCGCAAATTCATATCCACGCATAAATAGTGCAGAGTTCGGTTCGTAACGAGAGATTGCCGTAAAATCTAATGATGACATATACTCTCCAGCTGGAATGGAATTCGATACTTTCACATAGGCATCTACCGTGAAGCTTCTACTCTTACTATCTCTAGTTAATTCTGATACCTTACGCATTTCACCAAGTTTTGGTAGTGGCATATAATCTCTGAGTTGTTGTTTACCGTAATTATCTGTATATTGAGAAATAATTGCCCAATGATTTGCGGGAAGCTTTTCAATTCCCTGCGAGACATCCATTGGTTGCTCAATGGAAGCAATCTTATAAGTCTGCTCTCCAGCGTTCATGATTAGATCTGGTCCAGTGTGGGTAGACATATACATATCGGCCCCAAGCCCAGAAGAAGTCTCGAACCTTGGGAAAAATCTAAATGTTTTAATCACTTGCCGGTTGGTTTCGTCGGTAGTGAACTTTTGGGTAACCTTATCGCTGACTACACTCATCGATAAATAGCTATCACCTACCGTAACGCGGCCACTATTAGTGTATTGCTCATCTCTAGCGTTGACTTTCGGCACAACAAAAGGACTATCCAGAAAAAGATAGGCTGTCACGATAATAAAAACAAAAATCATCAAGGATGAAATTCTCTTGAAAATTTTTCTATGCACTTTTTCCTCCAAAAATAGTTTCGATACTTCAAATATAGCTAATTTTCAGGAAGTTATCAAGATGGTTATGGTTTGATTAAAAACCAAATCAGTATCCTGAGATGGAATTCTTGGATCAAATATTTTTTAATTATTTTAGTTATTTTCGGCGTCTTTGATTTTTTGGATCATATCACGAAGCTTCGCGGCCTGCTCGAATTCGAGATTGGCGGCGGCGAGTTGCATTTGCTCAGAAAGCTCCTTCATAAGTGACGGAAGCTCGGTTTTCGGTACTTTCTTAAGATCCAGCTTATCTTCCTTGGCTTTTTCCGGAATAATGGCGCGAAGACCCAACGAGATTTCTTTTTTAATAGAGGTCGGCGTAATACCGTGTTCCTTATTATATTTTTGCTGGATTTCACGGCGGCGATTGGTTTCCGAAATCGCGCGTTCCATACTTTCGGTAATATTGTCGGCGTACATAATAACATGACCTTCGACATGACGCGCTGCACGACCGATAGTCTGAATAAGTGCCGACTCGGAACGCAAGAAACCTTCCTTATCTGCATCAAGGATTGCCACGAGCGAAACTTCTGGCAAATCCAACCCCTCACGTAGTAGATTAATGCCGACTAGTACATCGTAGACTCCAGAACGCAAATCACGCAGAATATCACCACGTTCCAAAGTGTCGATATCGGAATGAATATAGGCGGTTTTAATCTTATGATCCTTCAGATGGTCGGTCAAATCCTTCGCCATACGCTTAGTCAATGTAGTGACAATCACGCGTTGATTTTTAGCGATACGAGCTTCAACCTCACTCATCAAATCATCAATTTGGCCTTCACTTGGTCGAACTTCAATTTCCGGATCCAGCAGACCAGTCGGGCGAATCACTTGCTCGGCTGGCTTTGGCGAAACTTCTAATTCGTATTTTCCAGGAGTAGCGGAAACATAGACCGCACGTCTGATGTGTGTTTCAAATTCATCAAAAGTAAGAGGGCGGTTATCAAGGGCGCTCGGCAAACGGAAGCCATATTCTACGAGAGTGGACTTTCTGGCGTGGTCACCATTATACATACCGCGCACCTGGGGAAGCGTCATATGTGACTCGTCGACTAGCAATAGAAAATCGTCTGGGAAGAAATCTAGTAGGGTAGCTGGTGGCTCACCAGCCTTACGGCCATCTAGGTGACGAGAATAGTTTTCGATTCCCTTTACGAAACCAGTTTCTTTTAACATTTCAAGATCGTATTTGGTGCGCTGAGAAATACGTTGCGCTTCCAGATATTTATGATTAGCCTCGAAATATTTTAGACGTTCGTCAAATTCAGCCTGAATTAAATCAATGGCGCGGTCAAGTTGATCTTTCGGGGTAGCGTAGTGGGTATTCGGGAAGATGAAAACTTGATCTGGTTTTTCACGTACTTCAGCGGTGAGCGGATCAATAATTTTAACCTCTTCGAGTTCATCAAAAGCAAACTCAAAACGATAAGCAATTTCACCTGAAGCTGGAAAGAGGTCGATGGTATCGCCTTTAACCCGGAAATTTCCACGCTCAAAAGCGAGGTCGTTACGGTGATATTGCATAGCGATGAGATAAATCATCAGATTAGTCTGATTAAGTTTTGCCACAGGGAGAGTATTTTTCGAAACTACCTGCCAAGTATGTCCGGTTTTCTCGAGATGCAAAGACATTTCCGTGTAATGATCGGGCGAACCGATACCATAAATACAAGAGACTGAAGCCACAATGATGGTGTCTGGGCGCGTAAGCAATGAAACTGTGGCTGCGTGACGCAGACGGTCGATTTCATCGTTGATAGCGGAATCTTTTTCGATATAAGTATCGGTACTAGCGATGTAGGCTTCTGGCTGATAGTAATCGAAGTAGGAAACAAAATAATGCACCTCGTTCTCGGGGAAAAATTCACGAAACTCGGAATAAAGCTGAGCGGCCAGGGTTTTATTATGGGCAAGAATCAGAGTCGGCTTCTGAATATTGGCAATGAGATTCGCCATAGTAAAAGTCTTACCAGACCCTGTCACGCCGAGCAAAGTCTGCTCACGGATCCCCATCTTGAGACCACGTGTGAGCTGAGCAATAGCCGCCGGCTGATCACCGGTGGGCTGAAATTTACTATGTAGGCGAAACTCTGGCATACCTATATATTATACAATTTTTGGGCTGATTATGCAAAAAATTTCCTAAGTTAATATCTCAAGTGCAACACTAAGCAACAAAAAGAGACATCAATCGTTCTTAGTCCTGTTAAAATTAAATTTGTAACACCAACTTAAACAAGGATAGACATTGATGTCTCTAAATAAAGTATACACAACTTTCGTATGAAGAACGAGTAATAATTGAAAATAGATTAAAAAAATACAATAATGGTATAATATCAGCTAATGTCCGTTACAATAAAGAAATATTCGTCAAAACTTATCGAGCGCTTCTCGCAAGAGAAATGTCGTCTGTCTAAATTCTTGCCTAATGATATAAAAATTGAGCACGTTGGCAGTAGCTCTATTCCTATTGATGGTAAGAATATAATTGATATTCTCGTCGGAGTTCCAAAACATGAAGATATGATTTCTGTAAAAAATATTTTAATGAAAAATGGATATTTTGAAGGAACTGATAGTCACGAGGATCGGATTTTTCTAGCAAGTACTGCAAAAGAAACGGGTGAGGGCGATTTCCATATTCATATTTGTCCGATTAACGAAGAGTCTTATGAGGATTTTATTATTTTACGTAATTTTCTTAGAAAAAATCACCAGAAAGCACAAGAATATTTGGAGAAAAAATACGAATTTGCAAAAGAATCTAAATTTGATCGTAAAAAATACAAACATCTGAAATCGGTTTACGTATCGAAATTATTGGCTGAAGCAAAAAAATTACGGCATCTTTCTTGATGGCAATAATTATTGCCATTTTATGTTGTGAAGGTTGTGAACGAATACGACGGAGCTGGTGACACTTTTTTCGTGCTATAATATAAGTGTGAATAATCAGGCTTTTATAGATGGACAGAATCTATACATGAACACGAAAGCAAGTTCGTGGACAGTAGATTTGACGCGTTTTAGAGTATATCTCAAAGAACGCTATAACGTTGAAAAAGCTTACTATTTCTTAGGTGCAGTAGACGAGGATAATCAAGATCTTTACGAAAAAATTCAAACTTCAGGCTTTATTCTCATATTCCGCGAGCATAGCCAAAGCATGATCGGTAAAAAGAAAGGTAACGTCGATACAGATATTGTTTTTACTGTGATGTCTAAAATTGCTGACGCAGAACAGTTTGATAGTATAATTCTAGTTTCTGGCGACGGAGATTATTATAAGATGGTTAAATATCTTGTAGAAAAAGGACGTTTTGCTAAACTATTGGCTCCGAATCGTCACTCCACTTCTTCTTTATATCGTCCATTCACGCCGAGGTACGTTGATTTCTTAGACAATCCCGACGTAAAGAATAAAATTGAATATAAGAAAAAGAATAAATAACAAAAAAACGGGTTCTTCTTAGGTATCTCTCCGTTCGAATTGCCCGTATCGGAATATGCTTCTATTATAGCAGTATTATGTAATATGTCAATGTCTCATAATAGTTCACAATCTTTGCGACATAAAATGGCAATAAGTACAATAAAAAACCGCCATGATGGCAGCTTTTCTATAAACAACTTTTGGTGCCCGAGACTGGACTTGAACCAGCACGCCGTGAGGCATATGCTCCTAAGGCATACGTGTATACCAATTTCACCACTCGGGCATGGTGATATTATATAAAATTATTGGAGATTGTTCAAGTCGCTGGATTGAACCTGATTTTCTGAAGTAGAAGGGCTTTGAGATTCGATTACGGTTCCCTGGACTGGCTGAGTTTGGATTTCGACAACAGGCTGGGTTGGAGCTTCAGTGATAGGCTGGGTGTCAACTTCGGGAGTAGGCTGGTTGACAACTTCAGTAGTAGACTGAAGTGTAGTTTCCGCAGTAGTCTGTACATTATTCAGAGCGAAAGCACCTTGGAATGGGATATTTTTGCCGCGGACGTATTGATATTCATATTTTTGTTCAGTAGCTAGCATCAGCATGATGATTGGTGAGAAGAAAATCGTTAAAAACGGAAAGGCTGGCTGTTTTTCACCAAAAGCGGCAGGTAGCTTGTAGCAGAAAATAAAGTACGGAATTAAACCAATTACTGGGATGAGGATCGAGATAGCGAATAACTTATTTAGTTCCACTGCATCATAAAGCTTCATCAAACCCAATACCGGAATGGCACCCTGCCACATCTTTTTCTCGCCATAAATTTTCTTCATCAAGAGAACCTTACCGGCAATATAAAGGCCGAGAACGATTAACAATAAAAGCAAAGTAATAATATTGGAAGTTAAGACTTCACCAAAAGTCGGCATCTTAGTCATATAGTTATTACTGAAAAAATAATCGTAAATTTTTTGAAGATTCATAAGCTAATTTTAGCATAAACACGATAAAATTACACTTTAAAAATCGTGATGCGGGAGCCGGCGTAAGCCTTGGTGGAGACAATTTCAGCATCGAGTTGATGGGGGTCGAAAGTGGCCGGGTGAGATAAAACTAAAAATTCTTTCGCAATCTTCGGGAGCGTAGCAAGATCGTCAGCCAGTTTCGGGGGGATTTTATCATAAGGTGTGTCAGCAAAAACGATGTCGAAACGATTATCAAAAGTCAGAGTTTCCGCCTTTTTGGCAAAAATTCGTACCTGGTCCGAAACACCGAGGTTTTCGGCGTTTTGGCGAATCAATTTCGCAACTTCACGGTGATTTTCGATGAAGGAAACATGCTTGGCGCCGCGAGACAGGGCTTCAAAACCCAGTGCACCGGTACCGGCAAACACGTCAAGTACCACTTTCCCCTCGAGATGAGACGACAAAGAATTCATAATCGCCAGACGTTCACGTGAGCCCATCGGATGTGTGACGGTGAGCTTGGGGGTGAGAATTTTTTGCCCACGAAGCGTCCCAGAGGTAATTCTGAGATCTGTAACTTTGCCAGATTTTGCCATAAACTTCATAGTTTTATTTTAGCAGTTTTTTATTAAAATATGGAATCGAAGAAGCCCAACCAAGCGTAATAGCACGAACGATTTCCGGGAGCAGCACGTTCTTGGTTTGAAAAACTAACTCGGTGTTCCAGCCTTGGTTCAAAAAATTTTCATACATCTTGAGAGCATGAACTTTAGCTAGAGATTCATGAAAAGCTTTTTCAAGATCAATATCTACAAGTTCCGCTTTTTTGATTTTTGGCATCACGGCACGTTCTGGTAAAGCGGTAAGGGTAATCGCGACACCATATTCGAAAGCCACGTGCTTCGTCATAAAACCATTAGCACCCCAATAGAGCCAGTTGTTGCGCAGAGTCTCAAGCGAATTGCGTCCGCGCATGATTCCTTTAATCGGAATGCCAAAAACTTTGACAAATTCATCTTTGGTCATCAGTTGTTTTTGAGTACTTTCCAAAGGGAAATGGTGGGCGGGCGTCAGACCATCGGTAATAGCATGAGCCATCCAACCAGCCTCAAAACTAGCGCGCACCTTATTTCCCTCTTCGAGGGCTTTTCTTAGATTATATTGGTGATCCAAAATCAAAGTCATGAGTTTACCATTATCATGATCTGGGTCAATGAAGTGCATCGGCTCGTCGACGCCAGGGCTTTTACGCTTCAGGCCGTCCGGTCCGCCCATGCCTTCAAAATTTAAGATTTCTGAAATGTTTGGGAAAAAATAATTGTGTGGCAGATTTTTATCAATAATTTTGCGGGCAATTCGGTCGAGTTTCTGATGCGTGCCAACAATTTTCCCATTCGATTTTTCACTAATTGCTAGGGTTGAATACATATTTTCCTTAATTAAGAGTCGTCAGCTGCTGATATTTTTTAATATCTTGGCTTAACTCTGTATATTTTAGCATAGAATCGGGCGAGCTTAAGAACTTTTCGACGTGAGTACGCGCCAATTCAATTAACTTCGTGTCGGTGAGGCTGGCAATCTTCAAATTCAATTCACCATGTTGCATTGCCCCGTAAATTTCACCAGGACCACGAAGTTTGAGATCGACCTCTGCGAGATAAAAACCGTCGGTTGATTTTTCCATTTCGAGTAGGCGACGGCTCGGCGGATTTTCACCAGTGGTAACCAAAAAACATTGACTTGGTTTGTCGCCACGACCGACACGACCGCGCAACTGATGAAGTTGAGCTAGGCCATAACGATCAGCATTGAGAATCACAATCTGAGTGGCATTCGGCACATCCACGCCGACTTCTACCACGGTGGTAGAAACCAAAATTTGGGTTTTCTTATCCTTAAAATCTTGCATCACCTGGTCTTTTTCGGCGGGTTTTAATTTACCATGTAGGATACCGATTTGATACTTGCTAAATTGTTTCTGCATGAGCTTCGCAGTTTCGATAACTGTGCGCGATTTATCCTCCTCGGAAATAGCCTCATCGATCAGGCGACAAATTACATAAACTTGTTCATCAGCGGCAAGATGCTCAGCTAGTTCTGGATAAATTACGTCCTTGAGATTTAATTCATTGTAGATACGGGTTTTGATCGGCGTACGCCCCTTCGGCATTTGATTGATAATCGAAATATCGAGATCGCCAAAAATCGTAAGTTGCAGAGAACGCGGAATCGGCGTAGCGGTCATAGCCAGAAAATGTGGTGAAATTTGCTGAAAATCCGGATTTTGATTTTGAAAAGATTTTTCCAAAAGATGTTGACGTTGCAAAACACCAAAACGATGCTGTTCGTCAATGATACAAAGACCGAGACTGGAAAAAGTAGTGTCGTCGGTGAGAATAGCATGGGTGCCAATCACTAGATTAATTTCACCAGACCTAATCGCGGCTTTTACACTGTTTTTGTCCTTGGTGGCACTGATTAGCAGGGTAGTTTTCACACCGAGCGGCTGCAAGATTTTGGTTAAACCCTCATAATGCTGAGTTGCGAGAATGGCGGTCGGAGCCAGAATGGCCACCTGTGCGCCATTTTTAATCGCTTGATAGGCAGCAATGGCCGAAACGATGGTTTTACCTGAACCGACATCACCCTGCAGCAAGCGATTCATCGGATGTACTTTTTCGAGATCCTGGAGGATCTGCCAAGTCACACGTTTTTGCGCATTGGTCAATTCAAAAGGCAGAATTTTAAGAAGTTGCTTGACATCAGTGAGATTAAATTTGAGTGATTTGGCATTCAATTTAGAAACTTCGTTTTGATTTAATTTGGAAGCTAAAATCAGTTCAAATAATTCCTCGTAACCGAGATAGGTGCGGGCCTTTTCAACCTCCTCTTCAGATTCCGGAAAATGCATATTAAAGAGAGCTTGGTTACGCGAGAGCTTGGTGAGAGTTTTCGGAATAGCTTGCGAAGGCAAAAGTTCGGGAATTTGATAAAAAAATGGGCGCAGTTTGGCAAAAATTCGACGATACCAGGCGGAATTATAGCGACCACTACCAGAATAAATCGGTTGAAAGCCGCCATCCTGGCGCGATTCTTCGACTTCCGAAGCCAAGACCGCAGTGGGTGCCGTGAGTTGATAGCGATTATACTTAAAATCATACTCACCGGTAAAATAATATTCGGTGTCTTCTTTGAAATTTTTGATACGGTAGGCTTGATTATACCAAACCACGCGAAGCGCCCCAGTTTCATCAAAAATTTCACCCTGAGTGATGGTAAAATTACGGCGGCGAGTATGAATATTGCGTAAGCCACGAATTTTTCCTCTTACTACCACCTTGCCGGGGCGAATTTCAGAGATTTTCGTGTAGGCCGCGTAGTCTTCATATTTGCGCGGAAAATAATAAAGTAAATCCTTAAAAGTTTGAAAGCCACGAGCGGCGAGGGCTTCGGCAGTTTTAGGACCGACGCCTTTAATCTCACCTAGACTCGAGTTTAATTGCATTAAAGATTGCCCTGGTCGACTGGGCGACTATGAGCTTTGCGCCATTCAGCAATCTTGGCGTGGTGACCAGAAAGTAGCACCTCTGGAACTTGCATACCGCGAAAATCGGCTGGCTTAGTGTATTGTGGGTATTCAATAGTGTTTTCTTCAGAGAAACTTTCGATAATGGCAGAGTTTTCCCCACCCAGCACCCCTGGAAGTAACCGTACAATACTATCAATCACGATCAGCGCCGGCAATTCGCCACCAGTCAAGACGAAATGACCGAGCGAAATCTTATAATCAACGATAGTTAAAATGCGTTCATCATAGCCTTCATAATGTGGACAAAGAATAATATAGTGATCCTCTTCACCATGATTAATCCGTTCGACAAAATTACGCACAATTCCCTGATGCCAGGTATGACCGGCTGGAGTTGGTAGGATGACCTTGGCGTTAGGGCTAGTTTTCTTCACACTTTCAATAGCATTGAAGACCGGTTCACACATCAAAAGCATACCGTCGCCACCACCATAAGGTGTGTCGTCGACAGATTTATGCGCACCAAGGCCAAATTCACGCAAATCCACAAAATCAAATTCCGCGATTCCCTTTTCCTTAGCTTTCCACATCATGGAAGAGTTCAGGTACGGATCAAGTGCATCGGAAAATAACGAAATAATGGTGAATTTAACCTTAGACATAAATCTATTATAGCACATTTACAAATATCAGTTTTCATGGCATAATATTAGAGTCGGAGCCGTGAATGCGGCTAGTTGTTTTACAGAAAGGTTGGTGCAAAATGTCAGAGACAAATCAGCGAATTAAAGCGTTACAAGAAAAACTAAGACCTCTGGGGGATGAATTGGAAACAAGGCAAGCGGAATTGGAAGAATTATCAAAAACAGCCTACCAAGATTTCCAAAACGCCGAAGAGGCCGAACGAACTTGTTTTTCGACTCTACTGGAATTGAAGAAGCAAAATCAAAATTCCTTGCAGAAACGACTCATCGAACAACTTGATTACGAACAGCGTTCGGATCAAATCGAAGATGAGATTTCGAGACTTACTCGAAGATTAAAGTTCATCGATTCCACAATAGATTACGAAAATAGGCATGATTTCGGTAAAACCAATGCTTTAAAATCTGAACGTGAAACATTGGAGAAAAAACTTGAAGAACTGAAGGAAGAGAAAATCATTCTCGATGCTGGTCATCAAAGAGAGATGACAAAGTCTCGAATTTCTCCGCTTTGCGAGCTATCCAAGAAATATCTTGATTTAATCAATGCAACCAATGTGGCTTCAGAAAAATTCCAAGAGCTACACAATGAAACAGAAGCGGTAGGAAACACTTTTAAAGCCATAGCTACCGCGTACTCAGAATTAAACAAATGCTTGAACTAGAGTTACCGAAATTTAAACTCTCAATCAGTAAGCTACAGAAACACGTGCAAATTGTATGATTTTTAGAAAGGTGGGAATTATGAATCAAAAACGTATTGAGGAACTTGAGGCACGGCAACTTGCACTGCAAGAAGAGATGGAACCAAGGCGAAATGCCTGCATTGAAGCGACGAATAAGCTCACTGCATGCGAAGAGGTAGAAGATGACCTTTCGTGCAATACAAACTTTCATAAGGGCATGCGGTCTGGTATCCAAGAATCAATCAATCGTCTAACCGATGAGTCGACTGAGAAAGGCTTCCGCGATACACATCATCTTGAGGAGTTATTCAAAGCGTATGGTGCATCGACTCTTTTCTCAGAAAAATTCAAAGAAGAGTCTGATTTTCTGATGGATTTAATTAAATATCTTAGAGATACGCTCGGAGTGATTAGTACGGCTGGTCCGACCGGTGAAATTGCCCCATATTCAAAAATTTTGAATATAATCGAAGCGAGATATAGCAAGATTCTATCCGAACAATCCGAGCTGATTATCGACAGGATGAATGTCGAGGCAGAAATTTACGAAGAAAAATTGAAGCCGTCACGAGATGAATTAGAACATCTTAAAACTAGGCTTAATTATTGCAATTTCAAGCTGGATTACTACAGTAAAGAGCGTAATATTAATGCTGAAAAACGAACTGCCGCGAAAGAGGAGCTTGAAAAAGCGAATTTAGCCCTCAGTCAGTTGATCGATGAGGAAAAATCGGTAACCGAAGCGCTCGCTAAGCTGCAGAAAAAATGAATCGACTTATGATTGCTACAATTTCGACACCGACTAATCTCGGGATATTACCCAAAAGGCCAGCAAAAGCTGGTCTTTTTTATGGTTTTTTCTAGAATTTTAACCAGGTAGCTAAATTATTATGTTTTTCTCTTGACATTAGAGAGCATAACCTATATGATAAACATAAGCTGATACGCTTCACAGGGTTCCATTATGCAATTAGTGGAGTGTGGAGATTTCATTAAAAACAAAAATACGGATTAAAACAAACCAATGTGCCCTAGGGTGGGCGCGCATCAGCAAAAATATCCTCGCGAGAGGATATTTTTCATGGGATTAAGATATGGTGACTGATTTGAGTCCATGATCGACAGATTAAGCGGCCATATTATTTTCTTAGTAATCTTCTACGAGCGTGAAGTGCTTACCGGAAATTTCAATAATCGATTCGGCTTTAGCACCACGAGTGGTAAGCTCAGCACGAATGCCGAGTTTTTTCATAATATCACGCAAGCGGTTAACCGAAGCGTAATTCGAAAGATCAGTGCGACGAGCAAATTTTTCAATCTTTTCGCCAGTGACATGGTAAACGCCCTTTTCATCCTGAGTGACCTGCCAAGCCTTCTTTAGCTCGTGATGACTGAGTGAGATAGTTGGGATTTCCGATTCATGATGTGAAATAACCGCAGTTTTAAATTCAACTGGTTTAGCACCGATTTGCTCGGCGGTAATTTCCTGCTGTTTTTGATTCTCTTTCACGGCCGCAAGCAGGGCGCGGAGTAAGTCGTCGAGGTTTTTCTTAGCTACGGAGGAAATGGCAAAAATTTTAGCCTCTGGATTGATTTCGAGAATTGCTTGTTTTTGCATTTCAATAATTTCATCGTCGAGACCTTCGCATTTGGTCAAGGCGACCACTTCAAAGCGATCCTTGAGGTCTGAATATTTCTCTAATTCGTGACGAATCGTGCGATAAGCTTGACCGGCGTCATCTTGATAAACATCAATCAAGTGCAATAACACAGCGGTGCGATCGACGTGGCGCAAGAAATCGTGACCGAGACCACGACCATCACTAGCACCTTCAATAAGACCTGGAATATCCGCAATTAAGAGGTCGTGGCGATCGATAGTAGCTACACCGAGATTTGGCGTAAGTGTAGTAAAGGCGTAATCAGCAATTTCTGGCTTTGCGTTGGTCACGCTAGCAAGAAGGGTGGATTTACCAGCATTTGGAAGACCCACGAGACCCACATCAGCAAGAAGTTTTAGTTCAATTTCCGCCTCAAAGGCCTCACCCGGTTCACCGACTTCGGCAATCACTGGAGTTTGGCGCACGCTGGACTTAAAGTGAGCGTTACCAAAACCACCATCGCCACCTTTAGCGATGACCGCCTGCATACCATCTTCAGTGAGATCGGCAATAACCCGACCATCACGTTTTACGACGGTGCCGACTGGCACTTCGACGATAAGATTTTTCCCTGAACGGCCATTACTACGCGTACCAGAACCATTGCCACCATCTGGTGCAGTGAGGATTGGGTTAAAACGAAAATCGATTAAAGTATTGGTATCCTTATCGGCCTGAAAGATAATCGAACCACCTTTACCACCATTACCGCCATCTGGGCCACCCTTATTGATGTAAATTTCATGACGAAAAGAGACGGCGCCATCGCCACCTTTTCCAGCCTTCAAACTCACTTTTGCGGTATCACAGAACATATTAGAGATATTTTAATATATTTTGATGGAAAAATACAGCATAAGCAGGAAAGAATGTCGCATAGCTTTTTAAGGCTTTCTAGTGAAGTAGCCTTTATGGCTTCGTAAAGGCTCCTCTTCGAGAGCTTCTCTCTCCAATACGCAGCCAGGTTTTGTCTTTAAATGTTAGATTCTGTGGTCCAACAGAATCTCTGATTCTGCGGCGTCCAGCAAAAATCCTTGCCCCTCCTTGCGAGGTGATTTTAGAAACATCAAAATCCTCATTACAATAGATTCTTTCAAGTAGATCTCCAGCCGTCGATCCGCTTGATACCCCTGGGTCAAATTTCGAAAATAGTTCAGTAACATTAGTGAGTTTTGGGGTCTTAAAGTTAGTGATGCGAATTACTTGAATAGCCGGCATTAGTGCGAACATTCTCTCCATAGTTTCCACATTTTCAGTACGGAAACTACTTAAGTCTAATTCAGTTAAACGAGAGGCACCTTCAAAGAGGGAGGACATATTCGTTACATTACTAGTATCAAACGTAGAAAGATTGATGTTCATAAGACCACTCATACCATAGAACATTGATCTCATAATCTTGAGTTTCGGAGTCCTAAAACTAGACAAATCTAAGGTTCCTAATGACACACAGTTCCAAAACATACCGTCCATGTTTTCAACTTTTTCCGTATTGAATTTATTCAGTCCTACTATGTGATGGAGTGCGGTCATATTACTAAACATTCCGTACATATCTACCACGTTCGAGGTGTCAAATTTTTCTAAAACAAGAGCACTAAGTTTAGTTGCACGCCTAAACATATAGCGCATAGTCGTGACATTTTTGGTATTGATGTTTGAGAAATCAACACTGGTTAAATCAGTACAACCTTCAAACATACGTGACATATCAGTAACATTTTCAGTATTAAAACCATTAAATGAGATATGAGAAGTACGTGCATTATAGCCAAATATCCCAGCCATATTCGTCACGCTTTTTGCATTGAGACCAGAAGTATCAATATTATAGACTTTTTCTAAGCCAGAAAACATTTCAGTCATATTTTTAGTGTAACTGGCGTCAAAATCATTTAAATTTAGGACTTGAAGTCCACTGAGATTTTTAAAAGCACGTGAACTATCTTCGTGAAAATAGATTTTGTCAGCTTCGGTATAATAATACAGGGTAAAAGTGTCTGCTTGATACCAGATTTTTATATCACAGTCACTTTTGTCAGGATTACTAACTTCGCGGACATCTACGCCAGCCGCTGGAGGAGTGGCACTTCGAGCAAATTGCTTAATGTTCGTACCACCTGAAGATACGGATTTTACCATAGTATTAAAATCTAGACCATTAACCAAATGAGCGGCTAATTCATAAGGATTTGCAATCACAGAATAAACCAAGCTATTTTTATAAGTCCCTGGCATTAAGTTTTCACCCACTTTAACTGCAGCACGTATAAGGTGCACGTCTTGGTTTTTAGATTTTTGGTTAGTCTGAGCAATAGTTTTTGGTTCAGATAATTTCGGTATAGCATTATAGTTTGTTCCCGTGCTCGTCTGGTAACCCCAAGTATTGGCGGATAAACTAGTATCAGTAGAGCCAATAGAAGAAATTTTAGTCAAAAGTGTAGTATTCGTATTCTTCAAATCCGTCTCATCGGATGAAGCACTTAGGGTGACGGTATAGCCAGCTCGAGCATTAGTTTTCACAGAAAGCTTGGATAGCTTACTGAGGGAAACTTCATTAATCAAATCTGATCCAGAGAAATCAAAATCAAGGTTTTCCTTGTCGAGAGAAGCAGTTAAAGTTGGGTCGACTGCAAAAGTAGAATGGGTAAATAAAACACTATTAGAAATAATCGCTAATAAAAGATACACAAATCCGAGCAAAACAGCTCGTCTCTCTATGAAAAAATAAAAAATGTTTGGCAGTTTTCGCAGTTTTCTCTCCATATCTTGATATTAACATAAGTGATATGGAATTACAGCTTGATTTTAAGAACGGTAATATTTCCTTCTAATTGACAGAAGGAAATATTTTAGCGTCCGTGGATGAAGAGATATTTAGCGTACTCGCTTGGGCCAATAGTGTAAGAACCGACCACACCCCAACCAGCACGACCGTTCATATCAGAAATCGTAATCGTGCCATCAGCGTTTACTGAATCCACAATGCCTACGTGACCGTAATAACCACTGTTGGTCTGGAAGATATCACCAGCTTGCGGGTTGGTACCGCGACTGGTTGGGAAGAGACCAGAAAGTGCATAGCCCCAAGTATTGGCGTTACCGAGACCACCCGGCAGAATATGACTAGAGCCCATGGCGGCACGACGTTCCCAAGTATACCAAGTACACCAACCCCATGGCATCGGGTTTCTGGAAGTAGAGTAGGTACGATAAGAAGAAACTGAGTAGGACGAGCTGCCAGAATAAGAAGAAGTGGAACGTACGACGGGTGCCACATAATCTGGACGCTCCTTATCCGGCAATTCACCGTTCGGTAGTAAAATAGCCTGACCTTCAACAAGAGTCTGATCTAGCTCAAGGTTGTTTGAGGTAATAATTTCGTCAGCGGAAGATTTATATTTTTCGGCAATTGAAGCGACAGTTTCGCCAGATTTCACTGTGTAAACGATACCAGCACGTGATGGAATATAGATTGATTCCCCAACTTTCGGCACATAGGAAGCCTTAAACTTATTAGACCAGCGAATCATATTAATATTCACACCACAGGAAGCATATTTGGCCGACAAAGTATCAAGAGTTTCGCCTTCAGCCATCACATGCTTGATTACGCCGACCTTAGAGCAGGCTGCAAGGTTCAAAGTAGTCGGCTTTTCCATTTTTTCGACAGAAGCCTGGCCGGACTGCTGAAGTACGGTGAAGGAGTTATAGTTTACGTTTAGTACATCAGAGGAAGCTAAACTCATAGTATCAGCGAGCTCAGACACCATATAGAATTCTGAAAGTTGGTCGGCAGAAACCGCATAATCTTTTTTAGAAATGGATTCCAGGTTAGGACTGGAGCTATCGTCGGATTGCTGTTTATCTCTGGAACCAACAAAAGCCACACCAAAAATCAGAACAGATAGAGCAAAGTACGGGAATATCTTGGTGAGGAAGTAATTTAAGCTAAATTGTGATCGTTTTTTCTTTGTCATAATTAGCCGGTCGCTGCCCCTAAATTTGCACCTTACAGAGTTTCTGACAGTGGTCGCGAATCTTCTGATTGTGTTCAGCGTCGGTGCTACTATAATACATTAAACCGTCGTCGCCTGTCAAGAAATAAAGCATAGAGGCTTTCGAGCTATCTGGTTCAGCTACCGCGAGAAGTGCGGCCTTGGAGGGCACGGCAATCGGTCCTGGAGGTAGCCCCGGAAACTTACGAGTATTATAAAGACTATTGACGGCTAAAATATCGGCATTGGTAGCATTAGTACGATCGATGCCAGTAATATCCGCAGCATAAGTCGCAGTCACATCGGAGCCCAGGGCGATTCCCCGCTTCAAACGGTTCTGAAAAACCATGGAGACACCTGGCATATCTTCAGTATGAGCTTCTTTTTGAATAATGGAAGCAAGAATAATTCCCCGACGCAAAGATAAACCTCTGGCCTTAAATTTTTCTTCAAGTTGATTCGAGACTACCACGTCATTGAATTGATTTAAGATAGTCGTAATGACATTCTCGAGCTTTTCGTGATTATAAAACTGATAAGTTTCACCGTAGAGATAACCTTCAAGCGCTAATTTTACTGGAATATCTGGTTCAGAAAGTTTAGTTTCGTCGGCATAGAGCCCCTTGAGGATAGGATTATCGTAATGCTTGGTGAGAGCCTGATTAATTTCCTCTTCCGAATAGCCGAGAGTACGGAATTGATGAATGATGCCAGTTTGCGATTTACCTTTATCGCCAAGCAAGTTTGTGCCTGGTAGGATTGTTAGATTAAAAACATCAGAAGAAACCACACCATTCACTAATTGTTTAGCGATGGCACGAGCTGACATGGTTTTACGAAAACTGTATTTACCGGTTTTTAGTTTGGCGTGAAGATTATTAATGCGAGCATAAAGCTCAAAAGCCAGAGGATTTCTAATTAAATCGGCCTGCTTGAGATTATTCGCGATTTGCTTAACGGACTCACCAGCGCTAATTTCAATAGTTTGGTATTCACAGACGGAGTTTGACTCTTTTTCATTAGATTCAGCGGCGGCCTTGGCGGAATCAAAACGGCAATTAGCCGAAGAGACCGGTTGTAAGGAATACCAATAATACCCACCACCAAATAACCCAGCGAGAAATAGTAAAATAAAGAGTGAAAGTAAGATACGTTTAACTTTTTTCATAGGTTTTTCCGAGCTTTTGGCTGGCCTGGGAGACTCCGAAGATTCAGACTCCGATTTGGTGGGCTCATTAATAATAGATTGAACTTCTGGTGAACCGAGCGTGGAAGCAGGACTAAAGAACGGATTCATCTCGGCGACCGGATTGACTAGCTGGTTAGGAATTTTACTGGCGGCATTTTGGGCGAGCTTAGCGGCATAATGCTCAATAAAATCTTGCAAGATAATACTGGCAGCCTCGGCATCAATTTCACCTTTTTCAAAATTCTTTTTGCGTTTTTTCAGACGTTCCTCAGCTACTACGGAAGTGAGAGATTCGTCTTGGAAATAAATACGAGCGCCTGGCATAGATGCGGCGAGAGTATCGGCAAATTTGCGGGCATAGGCAGACTGAGCAGTTTCATTGCCGTCATTACTACGAGGTAGGCCCACGACGAAAAAATTCGTATCATTCAGTCTGGCAATACGGAGAATTTCCGGAATTTCTTGACCATTCACCAAGACATAGCCGTTCGGAATAGCGATGCGAACAGAGGTGTCCGCTTTCGCTACGCCGATACGCTTAGTGCCCACATCTAAACCAATAATGCGCATTAGTTCTCTACCGTAATTTTAATTGATACTTTATTAGCGTCGTTTGGAATTTGGCGAACCCATGGGAAGGAAGTATTCACTTCAACGTCAGAAACGCCATTGATAGATTTAATTAAAGTAGTCACTTCGCCAACTTTTTTGCCGAGGGATTTTTCAAGTACAGATTGTTCGGTGACTTCTGGACCAGTTTTCAAGGTAGCTTTAATCTTAGCAGTTACGGAATTATTATTGTTTTGGAATTTTTCAATGAAGATATTGCCAGTTTCGTAGATTTTCTGATCACTACCGAGACGAGTAGAAACCACAGACTTAACATATTCTTCAATTGCCGCCTTATCGACATAATTTACGCTGTAGGTAGTTTTGGCCGTGAGCTTGGCCTTGCCATTCTCAGTCGGCTGATCGACGGCAGGACTGGAAGTCGGATCGGCGGTAACTTTTTTGTAGCTATCTTCAATTTTAATATCGTCAGAAGGCACTTTTTCGAATAATTCCTCTTTTATACCATCAGCTTCGGTCAATTTTCCCTTAGCCTTGGTAATATCAGAAGCGGTGACAATTTTTTGAATCTTATCGGTACCACCTTTAAATGCGGAATTAGCATAGCCCTCAACTCCAGCCACAGAAGATTGCCAGCCGGAGCTTACAGCTTCAATATTATACTTCGCGCCACCCTCGATTGCGGTAGCTTTCACGGTTTTAGCCACCTGACATTTACCACTGTGGCGACCGGCGTCACAATTCGAGATCGAACCATCCCAAGAAATTTTTACCTCTTGATTAGTTAAGAAATTGAGATTGCGGTAAGCAAAAGCGGAACCCTGCGGCACAGTCGCGACATCTGGTCTAGAAGCGGTAGCAGTAGTGGTCGACATATCGAAAGTAGCGATGAGGCGTAATTCACCCGTAGCCTTATCTCCGACATTTTTCTCGCCTGTAGCCTCAAATTCAACTTCAGAGTTCTTCTCGAGACTAGCAGTTTCGAGGAAGAATTTACCATCTTTCGAGACAGCTTGTTTGGCATCAGTGACAAAAGAAACATTTTCGGAGAAATTCTCAGCGATGGTCTTAATTTTGACGGAAATCTTGGCGGCAGGTGCCAAAATAAAGGCCCAGATGAAGCTTCCGATCAAAAGAATCGCAGCCACCACACCAATAATGATACGATTTTTCAAGGAATCGAGAGTAAGAATCTTTTTCGGCTGATTATCCGCCTCTTCATCTTCAGGATTCTTCGCGACTTCTTCGGAATCCAGATTCATAGTCGAATTTTTCGTCAGATTCGAGGTGGTATTCGCACGATTAGCGGTTTCCTCATTCGTAGTGCGGACACGAGAAACACTACTGGTTGGCGCGGCTTTTTCGTTAATTTCAATCTCTTCATTCAGACCGGACTTCTTAGCCTTGGCTGGATATTCGAGATCCGCTTCATTAAATTCAGAAGGCAAGGTCGGGCGCGAACTCAAATTCTTCGCAAAAGGTAGACTTGAAAGCGCCGCCATTTTCATGAGGGTCGGATCAGTGGTGACCACCACAATGGCTTTGTCGTGAACTTTTGCGGTACGAGCAATCAGCTTAAGGTTAATAGAGCTGCGCAGAACGTTCAACTTTTTCGGTGGAACAAGTGCAATAATTTTCTGTTTGGAAGCTTTGATATGGTTGATAATATCAGTAATATCATCCTCGGGCTCGATATAAAAAGTGTCCTTATTCATACATCGATTTTAACATATATTTGCACCGAACCAATAAGTTTATGCTAAAATAAGCTTAATGAGTATCTTTGATTTTATTAAAAAAGGACCGGGCGCACAGGCGGGCGCGAACAGTGCTGGTGGCGCGGTGGCTGGTGCGGAGAGTGCAGAAATTTTAGCCAATCTCGTACTAAATACGATTGATAGTGGCGTAATTATCGTGCTGCCGACTGGAGTAATTGAATACATCAATCCAGCAGCAGTAAGTTTACTGGGCGGGCAAATGGCGCAAAACTTCTTGGGGGCTAAATTAGAAGATATTTTGAAACTTGAAAACGGCCAAGGTGTGGCGATCCCAGCGCAAAATAACCTGGTTTTCTATGCGGTAAATAATGGCCAAAATTACACCACGCGCGAATATTTCTTGGTTAATTTGCAAGGCCAAAAAAAGCCTGTGGCATTCAAAGTTATTACAGCACATTCACCTAAAAATGAACGTATAGTGACTTTTTATGATATTACTTCCGAACTGGAAGCCGAGAGTGAGCAAACCGAATTTATTTCGACGGCTTCTCACGAAATGCGCACACCAGTAGCTTCGATTGAAGGATATCTAGGATTGGCTTTAAATCCAAAAACCGCCACGATCGACGAACGTGCGAAAAAATATCTGGAAGAGGCGCATAAATCTTCTCAACATCTCGGTAAATTATTCCGTGATTTGCTCGATGTAACGAAACTTGATGATAAAAGAATCAAAGCACACCTAACGCCGATTGAGGTAACTTCCACAGTCCGCTCGATTGCCGAAGGTCAAATTCCGAAGATGAGCGAAAAGAATATTCATTTTACTTTTGGCTCCTCCTCTTCCGCCAATATGAATGGCGGACGCGTAATTAATCAAGAAGTTTTTGCTGCTATTGATGTGGATTTTCTACGTGAGATTATTAATAATTTGATCGAAAACGCGATTAAATATACCAATAACGGGGGTGGCATTTGGGTGAATGTGCGTGGTGATGGCGACCGTGTTTTGATTAATGTGACAGATACCGGTATTGGTATTTCACCAGAGGATAGCAAGCATGTCTTTCAAAAATTCTACCGTGCGGACAATTCAGAAACCCGTACGATTGGCGGCACTGGACTAGGTCTTTACATCGTGAAGGAACGCGTGGAAGCGATGAGCGGTTCGACTTGGGTGGAAAGTACCTTCGGTGAAGGCTCGACTTTCTACGTAGCCTTCCCTCGTCTGACTTATGAAGAATATTTACGCCGCAAACAGATTGAGGCCAACACTGAGGCAATGACACCACAAAATTCCGTTGCTTCTAATCCTGCTGTTTCTGCTTCTAATGAAAATCAACCTCCGGCACCAATGCAGTTTTCGACTGAGGTGACCACGCCAATCTCAGCAGCAACGCCAGTATCGACAACAACGAATACGCCGATTCAAACTGAAGCACCTATGCAAACACCAACAACGTCGACTATGCCAGTTCAGACATCAGCGCCAGCTCCAACTCCAGTACAGACGCCAACAGTGTCGACTGTGCCAACTCATGAGCCAGCGACTACACCAACAATGACGAACGCGCCTATTCAAACACCAGCGCCAGCACAGACGCCAACAGCGTCGACTATGCCGGTTCAAACGCCAGCGCCAGCTCCAACTGAGCCAGTCATGCCAGCGCCAACTGAGCCAACCGCATCATCCGCACCTGCAGCTCCAACTGAGACAGCCACATCATCCACACCAGTAGCTCCGATGACTCCTGCGGCACCAGTTATGTCAGCCAATCCGGTGATTTCAAATGTATCCACCACACCATCTACGCCTGCCACCCAGACGACTTCACCTACACCAGCTACTCCGACTGCACCAGTTATGCAAACTAATCCATTCCTACAGAATACTACTACCACAACTCAAAATACTCCAGCTACACCGAATAACGCCAATATGCCTACCCCACCAATTACGCCAACTAACCCAAACATCTTAAATAAGTAAGGAGAGAAGATGACAAAAATTTTATTAGTTGAAGACGACCAAAGCTTACGCGAGATTTACGGAATTAGATTAACGGCGGAAGGTTACGAAATTGCTTCTGCAGGTGATGGCGAAGCAGCTCTTGCTCTAGCGGTAAAAGAGCGCCCAGACTTGATTATTTCCGATGTGATGATGCCAAAAATTTCGGGTTTTGATATGCTCGATATCTTGCGTTCGACGCCAGAGACCGCCAATATCAAGGTCATTATGATGACCGCACTTTCGGCCGATGATCAAAAAGTCCGTGGTGAATCGCTTGGGGCGGACCGTTTCCTCGTAAAGTCGCAAGTAGGAATTGAAGATGTAGTGAATGCCGTTCATGAAGTCTTAAATGATACAAATGGTACACCGGCTACTACAGCAACTGCTCCGACTACAGATAATATGATGACTCAATTCGCGGCTGCGCCAGCACAAACTCCAGTCGCAACACCAACACAATCAGTCTCGCCAGCCGAAACTGCAATACAGACACAAGCTCCGATGCAGGCTATCTCATCAGCGCAACCAGCCGTGCCAGCTCAACCTTTTGCATCTGCACAGCCAATTGCGCAAACTCAACCGATCACTCCGACACAGCCAGCCACCCAAGCTCAGCCAGTTCAAACTCAGCCCGTCGCACCAGTCCAGACACCAATCAATAACTCTAACCCATTTTTAGGTAATGTATAGATTAAATAAATTTTTAGCCGAACAAACTGGAGTTTCGCGTCGCGAGGCCGATAACCTAATCGCGGACGGTCGCGTGAAGATTAATCAGGAAGTCGCCGTACTAGGTCGTCGATTCGATGAAACTTGTGATGAGGTTTTTTTGGATGGCCAAAAAATTACTCAGCGTAAAGGTTTCACCTATCTAATCTTGAATAAGCCCGTAGGATATGTATGCTCGAAGAAGCGTCAGGGCGACACACCGACTCTTTTTGAACTTTTGCCAGAAAAATATCAGGGTTTGAAGACCGTGGGGAGGCTCGATAAGGACAGTTCGGGATTAATTTTATTAACCAACGACGGCGATTTCGCTTTCTCGATGACCCATCCGAAATTTTTTAAAATCAAAAGCTACATCATAAGACTAAATCGCCCACTCGCACCACTGCATCAGCAAATGATTTCCGATATGGGCATCGATCTACCGGATGGTAAAAGCAAATTGTTTCTTAAAAAAGAGGAGTCTGACCCGAGCGGTTGCACGTTCTTAGTAGAAATGAGCGAAGGTAGGAATCGCCAAATTCGTCGCACTTTCCTAGCGGTAGGATACAAGGTTGTGAAGCTACATCGCATTGAATTTGGACGATACACGCTAGAAAACTTAAAAGACGGTGAATTTAAAGAGGTGGAGAAAAGATGAAAGTATTAATTATCGGCAAGAATATTAAAAACGTCTATCTTTCTCTGGATGCAAAAAATTTTGAACTGGACAAGAACCAGAATGCGCACCTGGACTTAGTCTATGATGGGGGTGAAAAATACTATAACGATCGCTTCAGTATCATGACCGGGCAGAAGCTGGCCGATGAAGTAATTTCAAATTTTCGCATCGAGACTGAGACGGCCTTTAGTCCGGAAAATCCAGAAACTTGTGATGATTTTCAATATATTTTGCTTTCGAAAAATAGCTATATTAATTTGACGCCAGAATTTGTCAAGCAATGTGATTTTAATAGCAAAATTTTAGAAAAACGCACGACCAAATTTGATTACATTTACATTGATTGGTCGGCGGAATTAAATAACGTGCAGATTAAGGCGATTTTGGACTACCTAGAGTCACATCCAAAAACTAAATTAGCGTGGTGTTTTGATCGATCGGAACTACCAAAATTACTGAGTGCGCCAGATTTAAGCAAAACAAATTTGACGACTTTTTATCGTCTTTTGCAGCGAGCGGAAATGGTATTCGTGATGGGTAAAAAATCCCAAATGATGAAAATTAAACAAATCCTCAGTACTCTTTCGACCTTGAAATTAATTTATATAACCGAAAATCAAATTCTAGCTGGGGTTTTTAAGGAAGATTTTCGAAATAAGGATATAAAGGTGACACGTGACGTCGCCGCGACGATTATTGCGGGCACTATTTTCTCAGCCCTCATCACCGATTGGAATTTACAACGTGCGCTGATGCTAGCCAAAATTAATGTCGAAAATTCAAAGGCCAATAAAACTCTAAAGATTAATCAATTATCCGATAAGCTGCGCGAAGCCTTAGCGATTAGATAAGATAACCTACTGGATATACTACGATTCAAAAAATCCCTAGTCTGACTAGGGATTTTCGTAGTTTACTTGAGAAACTCGCGGAGATAAACACCGGTTGGGGTTTGATCATTTTTGGCGATTTCTTCTGGTGTACCCTCGGCGATAATCTGACCACCATGTTGGCCACCTTCTGGGCCCATATCGATAATCCAGTCGGCGCTTTTGATTACATGTAGATTATGTTCGATAATAACCATAGTATTACCGCCGGCAACCAAGCGATCTAGGATTTTCAAGAGGCGATTCACGTCATCGGTATGCAGACCAGTGGTTGGCTCATCCAAAATATAAAGAGTTTTGCCGGTCGAACGACGAGAAAGTTCGGTAGCAATTTTAATACGTTGCGCTTCACCACCCGAGAAAGTAGTGGCAGACTGGCCGAGACGAATATAGCCGAGACCGACTTCTTGAATGGTCTTCAGTTTATTAGCAATAGCAGGAATATTTTCGAAGAACTCGACCGCCTCGTCAATGGTCATATTTAAAACATCCGAAATATCCTTACCCTTGTATTTCACTTCCAGGGCCTCACGGTTATAGCGTTTACCATGACAGGTCGGACAAGTGACGTAAACATCCGGTAAGAAGTGCATTTCAATCTTATTCACACCGTCACCCTGACAGGTCTCACAGCGACCACCTTTGACATTGAAGGAGAAACGGCCGGCCTTATAGCCACGAATTTCCGCTTCTGGCTGAGCGGCAAAAAGTTCGCGGATGGCAGTGAAGACCCCAGTGTAGGTGGCTGGGTTCGAGCGTGGTGTACGACCGATTGGACTCTGATCGATTACAATACATTTATCGAGATTCTCAATGCCGTCAATACGGTCATGTTCACCAGCCACGGTTTGAGCACGATGAAGACGGGCGAGCAATTCGTTAGCCAGAATTTCATTGACTAGAGTAGATTTACCAGAACCAGAAACGCCAGAAACTACCGTCATAACCCCGAGTGGGAATTTGACCGTGAGATTTTTCAAGTTATTTTCCCTTGCGCCTACTACGGTGAGGTATTGATTAAGCTTTGGTTTACGACGGGTTTTCGGTACAGGAATTTTCTTGGCACCGGATAAATATTTACCAGTGAGCGAATCCGAGTCGTTCGCAATTTCCTCTGGCGTACCAGCGGAAATCACCTGACCACCGCGCGCACCAGCCCCAGGGCCAATATCAACCAAATAATCTGCACTCATCATGGTATCTTCATCATGCTCGACAACTAGCACGGTGTTTCTAAGGTCACGCAGATGTCTCAAGGTCGAAATAAGCTTATCATTATCGCGTTGGTGTAGACCGATGGATGGCTCATCGAGCACATATAACACGCCCTGGAGACCAGAACCGATTTGAGTAGCTAAGCGAATGCGTTGAGCTTCCCCACCAGAGAGAGTATTGGCGGCACGGCTGAGCTCAAGATAACCTAAGCCAACGTCTTGCATGAATTTAACTCGCTCTCGAATTACCTTGAGAATTGGACGCGCAATTAAGGCCTCCGCCTCAGTAAATTCGAGGTCTTGTGATAAAATATCCAGCATCGCATCAACATCTAAATTACAGAAATCATTAATATTTAGTCCATGGATAGTAACCGCGAGTACCACCGGCTTTAACCTAGCTCCGTGACAGGTCTGACATTCATGCACGCGCATAAAGCGCTCAATGTCTTTGCGCATAAAATCCGAGTCGGTTTCCTTGTGGCGGCGTTCAAGAGTCGGGATGACACCTTCGTAGATTGACTCGTAGGTCGCACCATCCTTAAACTTGCCGGAGCCAGAAATTTTGACTTCGTATTTTTTATTACCAGTGCCATAAAGGATTAAATGTTTTTGCTCTTCGGTGAGTTCGCGAATCGGTACGTGAATCGAAAAACCATGGCGCGCAGCCACCGCCGAGAGACGTTTGAGCCACCAAGAGTCACCTTGCACGCGATTAAACGGACGAATACCACCCTCGGCGATGGTGAGATTTTGATTAAATACGAGATTCGGGTCGATTTCCATGCGCGTACCAAGACCAGTACAGGTCGGACAGGCGCCTTGTGGAGCATTGAAGGAAAATAGACGTGGCTCGAGCTCTGGAATCAATTCATCTGGGTGGACTGGACAGGCGTAACGTTGGGAATAAGTAAGAACTTCGGTATTAGACTTACCGAGATTCTTCCCTTCAATCGTGGAAGAATTATCATTAATCTTGAGCAGCATGATTAAGCCCTGGCCAAGCTCGAGAGCCTGCTCAATGGAACTAGAAATACGAGAATAAAGTTCTGGGTTCAAAATGAAGCGATCGACTACCAGTTCGATATCGTGACGTTCCTGTTTTTCAAGAGTCGGGAATTCATCCAAGGCGTAAACCACACCATCCACGCGCACACGAGAGAAACCTTTTTGGAGGTATTGTTCGGAGATGTGGAGAAATTCACCTTTTTTCTGCTGGACGATTGGCGCCAGTAGCATCAATTTCGAACCAATCGGAAGCTTCATGACTTCATTGACGATATCTTCCACGGAACGCTTAGAAACTTCACGATGACAGATTGGACAGTGCGGCACACCGACACGCGCAAAAAGTAGACGCAGGTAATCATAAACTTCCGTGACGGTAGCGACAGTGGAACGAGGGTTCCTAGAGGTGGATTTTTGATCGATAGAAATGGCTGGCGAAAGTCCGGTAATCGTATCGAAGTCTGGCTTATCCATCACGCCGAGAAACATACGCGCATAAGAGGAGAGTGACTCGACATAACGACGCTGACCTTCAGCGTAAATCGTGTCAAAGGCGAGGCTGGATTTACCAGAACCAGAAAGCCCCGTGATCACCACCAGTTTGTCACGTGGGATATCGAGGTCGATGTTCTTAAGATTATTCTGCCTGGCACCACGAATCTTGATGTAGTTGTCTGGATTATCCTTCAGAAGTGCCTTACCACCTGGAGAGAGTAGACCCTTATTTTTTGTTAGTTCTTCCACGTTTTTAGTTCCATTTTCCATACTTAAATCAATCAGGTATTATAACAAAAAATTAGCGTTTTGTCGAGATGCTAGGCGATTACGATCTAAGCGTAAAATAACCTGGAGCTAGATGACGATCAATGCGCAGAGCCTCGAGACCAACGTTATTTGGAGTAGTAGAAGTCCAGCCATTATTGCCAACCAAATTTACACGATTAGCAAATATTAGCATATTCCTAGGCGCACTGGTTCCAGCAGCAATAGCTCGAGAAGTATCCCAGTCACCTGAAGTATAGATTCTAGTCAGTCGATTATCTGTAGTAAAGCTAGCGAACATATACCCAAAATTTTCCACCTTTGGTGTAGTGAATGATCTTAAATCTAGTTCTGTTAGATTATCGTCCATTGAAAACATACTAGACATGTCGGTAACGTTTGCTGTATTAAAATTGGAGAGATTGATAGTTTTTAGTGATGTCATTTGATAGAACATTGACCCCATATTTGTCACCTTGTCGGTTCTAAAATGACTAAGGTCTAGATGTTCAATTTTTCGCAACAGCGAGAACATACCAGACATATTTTCGACATTTTTAGTATTAAAGCTACTAATATCTAAAGACGCTAAGTTGGTCATACCATTAAACATAGAGCGCATATCCGTCACATTCGAGGTATCAAAATTGGAGAGATTGAGGGTGGTGAGGTTAGTCATATTAAAAAACATACCACCCATAATCGTCACCTGAGAGGTATTAAAATTAGAGAGATCAAGGGTGGTGAGACTAGACATACCATAAAACATAGAGCCCATATCCGTCACCTTCGAGGTATCAAAATTTGAAAAATTAAAAGCAGTGAGGTTAGTCATGTTAAAAAACATGCCGCCCATATTCGTCACATTAGAGGTATTAAAGTTGGAAAGATTAAGGGTAGTGAGATTACGCATACCATTAAACATATGGCTCATATTCGTCACCCTCGAGGTATCGAACTTAGAGAGATCTAGTTCTAAAATATTTTTTATTTTTTGCTCACTATCCCCTGAAAAGAACATCATGCTACTATTAGTATTTAAATAAACCTTCTCTGGTTCAGCATGATAATAGGCTGTCTTATCTGTCGGATCTAGCCAGAGTTTGATTCTATAATCAGAGTCCTCATCTTGAATATCTACCGTATTCATGTAAACAACTGGTGGAATTGCACTCTTTTTAAAATGCTCGATTTTATTTGTGGCAGTTTCAAGAGATTTTAATTTTGTATTAAAATCCGGACCATTCGTCATGAGGGCGCGCATTTGGTAAGGGTTGGAGACAAAAGAAAGGACCAATTTATTCTGATAATTCCCTGACTCTAGATTATCGGCCAGTTTCATACCAATACTAAGTTGATTCAATTCATTACCATTAGTCTTCCCTGTAGTTTGAAGAATTTGCGCTGGTGTAGACAAAGCTGGAATCGGTGCGTAATTCATAGACGCTCCGAATTTATAGCCCCAAGAATTATTTGGCAGATTATTTAAGGATAAAATATTGCTAACTGAGTTAATTTTCGCCCCAGTAGTAGAGCTACTATTAGTTAGCGCCGTATTTTCTGTTTCCGCACTTAACGTCGCAGTGTATCCTGTTCGATTATTCGTATTAACTGTAAAATTAAATGGAATCTCGGTGGTCTTATCCGTAGAATTAATCACCTGGTTCCCATTCACTTGCAGATTCGCTTGATCCACGGAAGCGGAAAGCGTTGGCACGAAGAGAGCCGAAACTTTATTTGAGTTAAAACTTAATCCAAGAAAAGAAACCAAAAACCCAGCACTTACTGCAAAAATATTTTTCCACAAAAATAATTTAAGAGAATTAGATTTTTGGCCTTGCATATGCATTTATCTTACCATAAACGTGATGATTTTTATAGTTTTTTAATGAAGTAACCTGGACGGCCGTTAGTTGGGTCGTCGATACGGAGCCAGGATTTATCCGCAGTGGATGGATCAGCTAGATATGAGCCAGCACCACCCCGTAGCTTCTTACGATTTTTAAACATTTCTGAAAAGTTTGTAAGTTTAGCTGTGTCAAAATCATTATTTACATAGATTTTTTCTAGCTTATCTTGAAGTTTATCTTCATCTCGAAGAGCAAACACAGAACTCATATCCTTTACCTTAGAGGTATCAAAATTAGAGATATCAAGTGTGACGAGATTAGGCATGCCAGCAAACATATAACGCATGTTCGTCACCTGAGAGGTATTAAAGTTGGCAAGATTAAGTGTAGTGAGATTAGACATGCCATAAAACATAGCGTTCATGTTCGTTACATTGGAAGTATCGAAGCTAGAAAGATTAAGAGTAGTAAGATTTTGCATACTATCAAACATAGATTCCATATTCGTCACCTTCGAGATATCGAAGCTAGAGAGGTTAAGAGTAGTGAGTTTATATACACTAGAAAACATAGAACCCATATCCTTCACATTAGAGGTATCGAAGCTAGATAGATTAAGGGTAGTGAGATTAGGCATGTAAGAAAACATGTAGCCCATATCCGTCACCTGTGAGGTATCGAAATTGGAGAGATCCAGAGTGGTGAGATTAGCCATGTTACCAAACATAGAGCGCATACTTGTCACCTTCGAGGTATCAAAATGAGAGAGGTTAATGGAGGTGAGATTACGCGTCCCATAAAACATATGGCCCATATTTGTCACCTGGGAGGTATCGAAGCTAGAGAGATTAAGGTTAGTGAGGCTAGACATGCCAGAAAACATCGATCTCATATTCGTCACCTTGGATGTGCCGAAGCTAGAGAGATTAAGGTCGGTAAGCTTAGACACGCTAGAAAACATAAAACGCATATCCGTCACATTGGAGGTATCAAAGTTAGAAAGATCAAGGTTGGTGAGACCACGCATATTATCAAACATAAAGCTCATATTCGTCACCTTGGATGTGTCGAAATTTGAAAGATTAAGAGCAGTAAGATTAATCATTCCAGAAAACATAGAACCCATATTCCACACCTTGGAGGTATCGAAACGGGAGAGGTCGAGTGTTGTGAGGCTAGATATGCCTGAAAACATATTGCCCATATCCGTCACCTTAGAGGTATCGAAACTGGAAAGATCCAACTCTAAAATATTTTTTATTTTTTGTTCACTAAACCCCGCATAGAACATCTGACTACAATATCTGTTTAAATATACTTTTTCAGTTTCAGCGTAATAATAGGCTATCTTATCTACAGGGTCTAGCCAGAGCTTAATTTCATAATCGGAGTTCTCATCTTCAATATTTACTGCATTCATGGAAGCAGCTGGGGCAACTGCACTCTTTTTAAAACGTTCAATTTTATTCGTAGCGGTTTCGAGAGATTTTAATTTTGTATTAAAAATAGGGCCATTCGTCATGAGGGCGATGCGGTCGTAATTATTGGTGAGAATTGAAAATATTAACTTATTTGTATATCTGCCACTTTCGAGATTATCACTTAATTTCAGACCAATTTTCATACCGTTCGTTTCATTGCCGCTAGTCTCACCTGCGGTTTGAAGGATTTGTGCTGGCGTAGACAAGGCTGGAATTGGCACGTAATTCGTAGCCGACGCTAATTTATAGCCCCAAGAATTATTTGGTAAATTATTTAATGGTAAACTCGTGCTAATCGAATAAATTTTCGCACCATTCGCGGAATCACTATTTACTAGTGCTGTTTCATCGGTTTCTGAATTTAGGGTTACCGCATAACCAGTTTTATTATTCGTGTTTACTGTAAGATTTACGGGAATTTCTGTAGTCTTATTCGTAGAATTTATTACTTGGTTTCCGTTCACTGAAGCTGCAGTATTATCCACTGAGGCGGAAAGGGTCGGTGTATATAAGGCAAATACTTGACCTGAAAAAGACAGCTCATAAAATACAGCAAAAAATAGAATAGTTAAAATTATTGACCTCAATGAGAGCTTAAATGAACTTAGGTGTGGGAAAATATAGTCCATATATATTTTTATTTTATCATAAGCACGATAAAATACTTACTGTTTTCCCTAAGAAACCAACTCGAACCACATCTTGAGATCTTCGAGAGTGGAGTCGAGAATTTTACGACCGTCGGCAGTTTCGCCGGTAGTTTGATGTAATTTCAACAAGGCATTCATCGCCTGGATAAAGCCAGGAGTCTGACGAGCGATTCTAGCGGCACGGTATTTTTCAAATTTCGTGATTTCATCCTGACTGAGCGCGTTTGGAAAATTACGGCCTTTGTAATTAAGTAGTAATGAATCGAGACGCTCATCCTGAAAAAGTGGATGAAAATCAGCCAGCTCATTAGCGCGAAGATTTGGCACCATAGAGGCTTGTCTTCTATCTTCATTATTTAAGAAACCATCATAAAGCCTCGCTTCGGCCTCCTCGAGCTTATCAAAATTACGCTCACGAGTGAATAATTCACGCATTCGCTCAATGAATTCTGGGTGGTTTTTTAGGGTCTCGAGATTCTTTTCTATCTGGGATTTTTCGAGCTTAATTTTCTGCCAGCCAGTGATACCGACTGGAAATTCCTCGACCCCATTCGAACTAGATTCGGTACTCTCCACATCTAGAACCGAGAGTGGCGCGACCGCCGGGCATTTACTCGGAGTTAATTCTTTGACGTATTTCGAGAAATCGAACCAAGTTTGATATTTTTTGCCGGCTCGACTGACTTTTTCTTCTGGTTTGAATTCCTTTTCGGCCTGCAAAATATCCTCGACATTGTAGCGTAAATCAAAAACTAGGATATTTTGATTCTTCCCTGGCGCGATCGGAATGGCAACCGTGGTATGATTAGTTTTACTAGAGTAATGACCACTAGTGTAGACAAAAGGTGTGGCAGAATCAACGGAAAGGTTAGTGGCGTTAAGAAAACGCAGAAGCTGTTTTTTATCACGCAATTTTAAGAGAAAATCGAGTAGTTTCGGCTGCTTTTCATGAATAATTTTCACTACAGCGATCGTGGCGTAAATATCGGAAAGCGCATCATGGGCATGCTCGTGTGTAATTCCGTTTAGAGCAGTGAGGAGTTCGAGACGGTTGGTCGGTTTTTTCTCGCCAGTCTTAGGATCTACAGTAACTGGCCAATTGATTCCCTCTGGACGCAGCGCCCGCACCATGCGTACAACATCCAAAATATCGAACTTACTGCGACCATCGAGATATTGCCAAGTGTATGGATCATAAAAATTACGCCAAAACAGATAGCGGATAAACTCATCATCGAAACGCACAGAATTAAAGCCACAAATAATAGTATTCGGAGTGAAGATTTCCTCTTGTAAGATTTTACAAAGCTCAGACTCTGAAAGACCATCCATGCGCGTATCATTCGGGGTAATATTGGTGGTGACGATAGCGTAGGGGCTCGGCAAAGTATCCTCATCGAGACGCACGAAGAGATTGACCGGATCGCCGATGGGATTGAATTCTAAATCAGTACGCTGACCAGCAAATTGCATAATGCGATCTTCGCGCGGATCGATACCAGAAGTCTCTAAATCGTAAAAGAAAAAGGTGGGTGGGTGATTAGTGGCTAGATAATCCGGATCAAAATTGCGGTTCATACTACTAGTATATGCCTAAACTAAGATTTTAGTGCTTGATTAATGACTTCGCGGAGTTTTTCCTTAAATTCTTTTTCCTTGGCGGAAGGGAGTTCGAAAGCCTTGCCATTAATGTAAATGGTTGGAGTTTCATTAACGCCTAGACGTTTCGAAATTGCCATATCGGCCTTGATTTTTTGCTTTACCGCATCCGAGTTCATATCCTTGAGGAATTTTTCGGTATCACCCTTACCTTCGGTGACTTCGACAAAGTACTCACGGAAATGATTATCGCGATCCGAGGCAGAAAGAGACTCCCAATTTGATTGCTCCTTAAAGAGTTTCTTAGCGTATGGCTCCCAGTAGCCCTGGAGAGCGGCGGCATTAGCGGCCGAAGCCGCGGCGGTGCCGTTTTGGTGATAGCTCAAGATATAACTTCTAAAAACTAAACCCACTTGACCGTCGTATTCTTTCACGATATCAGAGAGATATGGAAAAACCGTGGAACAGAATGGACACTGATAGTCTGCATATTCAGAGATAATCACCTTGGCGTCCTTATTACCTTCATAATTATCGCCCATATCACCATTACGAGAGTCGGCGGCGATATATTTATTTGTGTCGAGACCCTTAATCCAATTGTCATAAGCAAGATTTGAAGAAATGGCATTACCACAAAGCCACAAGAATCCCACAGCTAGCACCCCTAAAAGTCCGTAAATCAGTTTTTGCATTTTCCTCCTAATTTCTACTTTTGGTAGATTTTTTGTATAATATAAATATTAGCATATTTTGTCTAAGTTGTAATATTTTAGACTAAAGGAGGAGCCGTGTCAGAGGCGAATATGACAGATACAACAGAAGATAGGACCGATTTTAACGGCGAACAAGAAAACGCGACCGGAGTGTTCAGTGGTGAAGAATCTTCCCATGGATTAAAAGTCTGGTTTGAGAAAATCGGTGTGAAATTAGCGGCCTTTTTCGGTGCGATTAAACAATTTTTGAGCCGTAAAGACGGAGATGAGGAAGCAGATTCCTTCGAGGGACCAATGAAGCGTGGATTTTTCGATCGTAAATTTAATAAAGCAGAAGATGAGTCAATAGAGACCACAAATGAGACTGGTACGCTTAGTCAATTTGGTGGAGCCGGCCTAATCAATAATCATTTTTCGAATTCTGAACTCGAAGCAACTCGCGCTACCGACACCGATGGCGACGGCATGATTAATCATGAGAAAACTGAAGAGACCTTAACTAGACGCGAAGAGGCGACGGATTATTTGAAAAATACCAATTATTACATTGGCGCCGCCGAAACGAAAGTGGTTGCTATGCCGGAAGTATTCATTCCAGAGACTACGGAAGATTTTGTTTGGCTAATTAATAAAATGCCAAGCTCAGTTCTTTCGAATAGCCAGAAGGTGACCCTAGGCAAGGTCATGAGCTTCGATAGTAAGAAGGTCTCTGATATTATGACACCAAAGGCGGAATTAAAGTTCGTGGGCGAAGAAGATTATATGGGGCCATTAACCTTGTCTGGACTCTATAAATCAGGTCAGAGTCAGTTTCCTGTGGTCGATCGTCGTGGCGAATTAAGTGGAATTTTGCATGCCAAAACACTTTTCCAATTAGATATCAAGGACACCGATCAAGCTTCGGCTTTTATGGACCGCAAAATTGTCTATCTTTCGGAAGATTATCCACTCTATGAGGCGCTCTTTGCTCTGTTACGCTCACATATACAGGCTTTCGTGGTAGTGGATGAGGCTGGCAAAATCTCTGGCCTGCTCGATGCGCGCGTGCTACTAAATTCCCTCCTTGCGATTGACGACTCGGCTGATTTTACTAAAGATGAAGATTTGGCTTCAGTAGTAGAATACGCCAAGCGCTTTAAACAAGATTGATTTACAGATTAAGCTATTTAGGCTAAATCATATCAGTTAAATTAAACCCTATTGGATTAAAATAGATTAGATTGAGGACTTAATGCAGAATCGACGTTTATTAAAAAGAAGAATAATAACCGGCCTAAGTTTGCTTGGTTTGTTCTTGCTGACGGTAGCGCTAAATCCAAAATCTTATAACTACACGCCGGTCCACTCTGAGCAGCAGAGTGAAAGTATTAAGCCCGACGAGCATGGCGGCGTGAGCGATAATAGCCGCACAGAAAGCCAAGACAATCCAGACAAACATAGTACTATTAACTCCACGAATGGCACCGACGCCCCTAATTCCAAGCCACTAGCTAGTGAGGTCTTGTCTAATCTCGAAGTTAAGGGTCGCGCGCCAAAGACTGGTTACAAACGAACAGAATTTTATAAGAATTGGCCAGAAATCGAGGGGTGCAACTTGAGACAACGTATCTTGAAGCGGGATTTCGGCGAGACAGCGAAGACGGACAAAAAGTGCAATGTAATTTCGGGCAGTTTTTATGAACCGTACACCGGAACTTGGATGAGTTTTTCAAGTCGTGAAGAGATTGGTAAGAAAATCCAGATAGATCACATCGTGGCGCTCTCTGACACCTGGCAAAAAGGCGCGCAGTATCTCAGTAGTGACATTAGGTTTCAGATTGCAACTGACCCACTAAATCTTGCCGCAGTGGATGGGCCAGCTAACCAACAAAAATCCGATAGTGACGCGGCGAGTTGGCTGCCGAAGAATAAAAGTTTTCGCTGCCAATACGTGGCACGCCAAATTTCGGTGAAGAAGAAATACAATCTCTGGGTCACAGAAGCCGAAAAATCTGCGATGAGTAATGTACTAGGCGGATGTCCGGAGCAGAGAAGTTACTAAAATGTCGAACATATAAACATTTTAAGTACATTGAGGAAGAAAAAATGATTAGAGAGATGAATATAAATGACCGAAAAAATATAGACGAAATGCAATTTGATCTCCAAAAGTATTTTTCGGAAATTGATCAAACGCACGAGTCTCAATCATATAAAGACATTGACGATGCTCATCGTTATATGCAGAAGATGATAGACGATGCAAAAAATATGAATGGCAAGATTTTTGTTGCTGAAGAAAAAGATCAAATTATTGGGTTTATTCAAGGAGTAATAATTGAACATAAAAATGGTGCTGATATCTTTTATGATTTAACGCATAATCCTTCCAAAGAGGGCTGGATTGGCCTACTATTCGTGAAGCCAGAATATAGAGGGAGTGGCACTGGAAAGCAGCTGCTCGACGAAATAAAAAATTATTTTATATCAAAAAATTGCACCAGCATACGACTATTGGTCCTATCCGATAATAAACATGCGGTAGCTGTCTACGAAAAAAATGGCTTCATGCGTCATGACTTAGAGATGGTATTAAAGGTTTAATAAAAATTAAGCAGATTTTTTATACTATTTCAAAAAATTCCGTCTACCAATAGAATCTCTTGCTTAGTAAAATCAATTTTGATTGGCTTACCATATGGAAGAACCATGCGCGGGGCAGTGTGGCCAAAGTTCAAATTAAACACTGTCGGTAGGTTATATTTTTTCGCTAACGCAGTGTATATTTCTTTGTATTCACGATAATACACTTCATCTTGCGGCTTTCCAATAATTAATCCTCGGATAGCACTACAAACTCCTCTATCTTCTAATACCTCTAGCATACTTTTTAGTTTTTCTGGATTAGGTTTTTCTTCGCTGGTTTCAATAAAGGCTATCTTACCACTCCACTGCTCTCGAGTTGGGAAAATTTGATATTTTTCGTATACTTCTTTTTGATCTGGATATCGTCCACCAGTAATCATTTCAGCTAAACTTTCTAGACATCCGCCCAATAAATCACCCTGTACCACTCCTTCACCGTACAGATATTCATGCCCATGTTCTTCTTTTCGCTCTTTGCGCCACACCCCTAATTGAGATTTATCAAAAGAAGTCCTTGCCTCATACCAGACCGGACTAGACTCAATCACTATATTCTTCTCTGAATCAAAAAGTTTATTTAGCCAATCTTTAGTATATGTAAAAATTTCTGGACCAAGCTCGGCGATATCCGATAGCAATGATGGTGCGTAAAAAGTTGCAAGCCCCAATTGATAAAGCATCAAATGATTGTTAGTGGTATCCGAAAAGCCCAAAAATGGTTTTGGATGTTTCTTAATAATTTCGGCAAACTCATCATTCATCAAATACGGCAACGTCCTGAATGTATCGTCGCCACCAAGTGCAGACCAAATAATATCCACCTCTTCGTCCAAAAAGGCTGACTTTAAATCTTCTGCTTTCTTTTCTGGATGATTTTTTAGAAAACTCCTCGCCTTTTAGTGCGTTCGGCATGTATTTAAATTTCAATCCAAACTCTTTAGGTAAGCGTTCTTCAATTAATTTAATCTCGTGTTTTACAAATGGCTCCCCAAGTACGCCGCTTGACAGACAAACAATCCCAACCGTAGCACCCTTTTTTATTTTTCCTGGATAAATCATACTATACCTCCTCCATCACTATTTTTTGTACGGCTTAAATGTCTCTTATGTCATTCTTATCTTAAGCTTATAACATCCTGTCATTTTACACAACGCAAAAAAGAACTCCGGAAGAAGTTATTTTAATGGTATGCGTCTAGCCGAGGACTACAAATATATCTTATGTATTGCCAGCTGCGTTATGAATGGCCAATGAATAAGCCTTATTAAAAAGGCAACAATGTCAATGTATCTTGCGCCTCATGATACAATATAGATATGAATAATCAGGCTTTCATCGACGGACAAAACCTTAAGCTTGGCACTTTCAAGACCAATCCATCCTGGAATGTTGACTTGAAGAGATTTCGTGTATATCTTAGCCAAAAGTACAACGTAAATGAGGCCTACTACTTTATTGGTGCCTATGATCCGAAGAACCAAGACCTCTACAGTGCGCTTCAGAAATTTGGGTATATTGTCATCTTTCGCGAACATGCCGAAAGCGCACTTAGTAAGAAGAAAGGCAATGTAGATACAGATATAGTATTCACGGTTATGAAGAGTTTGGCCGAAAAAGAAAAATTTGATAAGGTAGTACTCGTATCCGGCGACGGCGACTATTGGCGCATGGTCGATTATTTAATCCAAAAAGATAGATTTGAAAAATTACTAGCACCAAGCCGCAAGAATTTGTCTTCGCTCTATAAACGTCGCATGGCCGATACATATAGAGTATATCTTGACGATCCTGCCGTAAGAAGTAAGATTGAGTTTAAGAAGAAATAGCCTGACAATCAAAAAAGCAGGTTCGCCTTAGGTATTTCTCCGTTCGGTGCATCCCTGCGTCGTGATATATTTACATCATATCAAATCAGGCCCAAAAAGTCAATATCGCCAGTCGTTCACAATTTGCACAACAAAAAAAGAACTCCGTTAGGAATTATTTAATCGGCCTGACTAGTCGATATATTTAACTTTGTGAAAAATATATGTTCCTCATTGCTAGAAAATAAAAAAGCTTGCTTTTTTATTTC
>CAUTFL010000002.1:0-75774 GCA_963538065.1 uncultured Candidatus Saccharibacteria bacterium
ATGCTTACAAAGCAAAATACGGCACCACCCCGATTATTAAATCCGGAAACTTCTGGACTAGTAACAACGGAAAATATGTTTTTGCAGCATTACAGCTAACTTCTATTTATACCGAGAAAGATGAGCACGGACAGGATATTGAAAAGGTAGCCATGGGTGGTGCTTATGAAGCTTGGTATCAAGATATTTCTACTGGAATTTGGAATTACGGCTTCGGTGGACATGCGCCTACAGAATGCAATATGATGCCACAAAAAATTAAGGAGGTCTTCCATGGTGAAAAGGATCAAGCTAGTACTAATGGCTTCGTCTGTCGCGAAGGTGATAAGTTCGTAGATTTATAAAATATAAGGATTAATATAGGATACATTATGGAAGACAATAATTTCAACGCAGGCAATAATTACGTTTATAGCGAACCTACTCCAACTAAGGGCAGCTCTGGACTGCCTAAGGTACTTGCAATCTGTTTTGCTATTACCACAATCGCTTCAATGGCTACACTAGCCTATGTCTACACTTCAAAAAATAAAGATACTAAAAAACTAAATGAAGAACTTGTGGAATCCAAGGAAAAGGTAAAATCTGCAAATGATTCTATCGCAAAGTACGAAGAAGCGACACAGACCAAGATTACTGATGTGAAGCAAGATAATGTCACGGTAAAAGAGATTGTTAAGCCGATGGCTTTTAAGGCAGACTGGGAGATCTTTAAAGAGAAGTTAAAAAAAGAAACTATGGATACTACCCCGTATTATAGTGAAGTTACAAAGCACAGATACCAATACACATTTAACACAGCCTCAATTACCGATATCCAAACTTCCAATAATGGCCAATACCTGGTAGCTCGCGGCTCATTGAGTAAATTAGGCCACTTTGACGGAAACACTGAGGATGGTGCTTATATGGTATTTGATGAGCCTCTTGGAATCGGTAGTGCTGGTCCTGCCACTTTCTATAAGGCTATTCCTTCTGGCGAATGGAAAATATTACAACCATGGAATCAGATTCCAGAATGCAGCAAACTAACCGAAGAAGAAAAAGCGATTTTTCATGATTTAACGTATAACACCATTTATGAACAAAATACACCGTTTACCTGTGTTACTGATAAGAACGAAACTGTAAAAATCTAATAAAGACAAAAAGAGCCATAATAATGGCTCTTTTTCATGCCGTAATTTTATTTTTATAACAATTAAACATGCTTAACAATAAAATAACGCGAACGAGCCGCGCTATTTTTATTTATTCTCTTTATTGTTCGACACGCTTCATCGAGAGGGAGAGACGACCCTTGTCGTCGATAGCTTCGAGGCGAACTTTTACCTCGTCACCTAGCTTCAAGACATCTTCGACTTTTTCGACGCGCTTGTCGGAAATCTGTGAGATATGCAGCATCCCATCGATGCCTGGCATAATATTGACGAAGGCGCCGAAATCTTTAATATTTACTACCTTACCAGTATAGACCTTGCCAACTTCTGGTTCCTCGACGAGAGACTTGATCCATTCGACGGCACGTTCAATTTTGGCAGCATCCGTACCAGAAACCGTAATGAGACCAGAATCGTCGATGTCGACCTGAGCACCAGTTTCAGAGGTAATTTTGTTAATCATTTCCCCACCCTTACCGATTACAGCGCCAATTTTATCCTGCTTGACCATTAATTTTTCAATACGTGGTGCGTATTCGGAAAGCTTAGGACGCGAGGCAGGGAGAATAGATTTCAAATGTTCCAAGATAAACATACGACCAGTGTGAGACTGCTTAATTGCCAGTTCGAGGATCGAGACTGGCAAACCGTGGACCTTCATATCCATTTGGAGAGCAGTAATACCATTCTCGGTACCAGTAACTTTGAAGTCCATATCACCGGCAAAATCTTCTGCATCCATAAGGTCAGTGAGGACATGTGGAGTTTCACCATCGAGCATCAGACCCATAGCCACACCAGAGACCGGGCGCTTGATCGGCACACCGGCATCCATAAGCGCGAGACAGGAAGAACAAGTGGCCGCCATGGAGGTGGAACCGTTTTGAGACATGATTTCGGTAACTGAACGAATCGCGTATGGGAATTCTTCCTTGTCTGGAAGTACTGGAAGAAGTGCACGCTCGGCAAGATAGCCGTGGCCAATTTCACGACGACCTGGAGCACCGATGCGACCAGTTTCACCAACGGTGTAGCTTGGCGCATTATAGTGATGCATGTAACGACGGGTACCATCGGTGACCTCCATAGTATCGACCAGCTGAGCATAAGAAAGTGGCGCGAGAGTAACAATATTCATGGCCTGAGTCAGACCGCGAGTAAAGAGAGAGGAACCGTGCACGCGTGGCAAAATACCAACCTGCGAGCTGAGTGGACGAACTTCATCCAATTTGCGGCCATCTGGGCGAACGGATTCTTCGACGATAGCGCGGCGTACTTCATGATGAATAGCTAGCTCAAAGGCATCATGATATGCAGATTGAAGATTAGCAGTATAGTCGGCGATTTTTTCTTCATCAGTTTCACCTTGACCAAGTTCGAGAGCAAATTCGGCATCCATCTCGGCGCGGAGTTCATCAGCGGCGCGCTTACGATCGAGAACGTTACCACGAATTTTGGTGCCAAGTTTACCATCTGCGCCGACGAAGTGAACCTTAGTCCAAGCATCAACTTTTTCCTGAATAGCAGGATCTGGTAAGGCAAGTTCAAACTGCTTTTCGACAACGTTTAGTTCGGCCTTCAAAGCTTTTTGAAGCTCGAGAGCTGGTTGAACCATCTCAACGGCCCAACGCATTGCATCGATAATGACAGATTCGGAAACTTCATCAGCGCCGGCTTCTACCATCATTACCTTGTCGTCCTTCACGGCAACTACAAGGTCGAGATCAGAAGCTTCGCGCTCTTCAGGGCTCAAGAAGGCCTTAAATTCACCATTCACACGACCGATACGTACACCGGCAATTGGACCATCAAAAGGCACACCGGCGTTCATCAAGGCTGAAGAAGCAGCCACCATAGCAACCATATCGGGACGGAAGTTTGGGTCCATCGAAAGTACAGTAGTGACCACCTGAACTTCTTGGCGATAGCCTTTCGGGAAGAGTGGGCGAATCGGGCGATCGATTAGACGGCCGACCAGAATGGCCTCGTCAGCTGGCTTACCTTCACGCTTAATAAACTTTGAACTAGAGATTTTACCTGAGGCATAGAACTTTTCTTCATAATCGATAGAGAGCGGGAAAAAATCTTGCACCACCGGTTTTTCACTGACGACCACGGAGCCGAGCACCACAGTATCACCATAGGTAACAAGAACCGAGCTGGTAGTGCGAAAACCGACGCGATTAACTTCAATCGTGAGCTTCTTACCACAAAAATCTCTCGACAAGCTAAAGGTCTGCTTGCCAGTAGGGTTGATAATATCCATATTTTCCTTTCTGGGAAAACACCAGATAAGTGCTTTGAAGGTTTCAGAAAACTTATCCGCCGTCTTCCCGCTTATAACTATTCAATTATAGCACAAATGGCGAGTTTTAGGGTGCTTCAGCGGCCTAATAGAGGTGAAATTTGCATTTTTACGTTGTTTATGTTACAATAGAGTTGTTACTTGTGGCCTGTATGTATTTACAGCGCCAATGAAAGCACCTTGAAAAGGAGTGGTTATATGAATAACAACAATAGCGAAGCACGTGAGATGAATTTTGATGATTCCAGCGAAAGTAGCCGGAATAACCCAGCTAACGAATGGAAATTGGTAGTTTCAAAAAAGAAGCTACCCAATAATCATGGGAACGCAAAATTCAAAAACAAGCATCAGCGAAAATCCTGGACTAATGTCGATCACAGAGAAGTTTACATTGAAGAGCAGCTATCCAAGGAAATTGAGCCGAACTACGATCCAATCGATGCGGCAAAAATTTCTTACCCAATCGCCATCATTAAAGGTAAATTACCAGAGGAAAAACGCATGAGACTCGACAAGAATGGCGTGCCGTGTGGTAAAGTAGAGGTGACGCCTTTTGTAGAAGATTTTTGGCTTCCTTATAAGAAGCAAGTCAGACTCGACAAGAATGTCGATATTGCGATAATTCACTACCCCTTCAAATATAATGGGCAGTGGTACACTAAAATCTGTTTTCAGCTGAATAATCTCTACGATGAGCCGGTATTAAATAATGGTTCTGGTTACTTATATCAACAGTTAACCAAAAGAGATAAACAGGTGAATCTCTTCGAGAGTCAAAATGATTCCAGCAAGGTTAAGATGACCTACGTGGCACCATCTGAACTTGATGAGTTCATTAAGGAACTTAGACAGATGTCCCCTAACCATCGAGCTGAACGGCTTGTACGTAAAACCGTACGCCCGACAACGGAAGAAATCGAAAAGATAGTATGCGATGCATCGCTACACTGTGCTAGAAAGCTTCTGGCGGAATACATTAAATCCACCGGAAGAAAAGACATTAAATTTGTGACGTACAGCGCTTGCAAATCTAACGAAGATAGGATATTAAAAGAGCTGGAGGAATCTGGTCAGATTAATCTCTAAAATTATCTATGTTTCTAAATAAAATGATATTTCTGAACACATGAGATTTTGTAACTACACACCTTTAATTTTATTCGAGGAGAGCTTTAGAAGTTCTCCTCTTTTTCTTGGCTTGATTTTGATGGATTCTTAGACACAAAAAAATACCCCCGAGGGGGGTATTAATTATTTACGTAGACCGAGTTTGGCAACTGTTGACTTGTAAAGCTCAAAATCAGTTTTCTCGAGGTACTTCAATAGACGTTTGCGGCGACCTACCATTTGCATGAGTCCGCGACGAGCCATAAAGTCGTGCTTATTCACCTTTACGTGCTCAGTCACTTCTTTGATACGCTCAGTCAAGATAGAAACTTGCACCTCTGGAGAACCCACATCTTTTGCATTGCGAGCAGTGGCTTGAATGGCCTTAGCTTTGTTCTCTTTTGTAATCATATTGGTGCTATCTTAACATAAGAGAGCAGGAATTTCAAGAGGTTGGATTTATTTTTCTCAATTTTCTGTCATAAAATTATCTAAGGTGACCGCGTCCTCGATTTTATATGGACCAATCTGGATGCGGCGGAGTGCCGTGAGGTAGGCGGAGGTAGTGAGGGCTTTTCCTATATCCTCGCCCAGAGTACGAATGTAGGTACCGGAAGAGACATGGGTGCGAATTTTAAGTGTAGGGTACTGGTAGTCGAGAATTTCTAGGGCATAAATTTCAACCTGACGGGAAGGCATTTCGATTTGCTTGCCCCCGCGAGCCAATTGATAGGCGCGCTTGCCATTAATCTTTATGGCCGAAAAAGCAGGGAGAATCTGTGTGATCTGACCGAGGAAATTTCGGCAGACTGTTTCGACCTCTTCTCTAGTCGGGATTTTAGTAACTTCATGAGCAGTAATTTCACCCTCAGGATCACCGGTGGTACTGGATTTACCAAGTTCAATGGTAGCCTCATACCACTTGTCGAGCTTCAAAAAAGTATCGGAAAGTTTGGTGGCTTTATGGGTCAAAATAATTAGGAGACCAGTGGCAAAAGGATCAAGCGTGCCAGTGTGACCGACTTTCACTTTCTTCCCTTCTTGCTCACTGAGCTTACGACGAATCCGAGCGACCACCCCAAAAGAAGTCATTTGATCCGGTTTATCGATTAATAATATATCCGGATTTTGACGCGGATCGAGATTAATGATTGATTCTGGATTTTCGGTATGAGGCTGGGCTTGAGGTAGATTAGATTCTGAGTTCATTTTTACATTCCTGGGATATGAAAGGCGGTTGGGTCAATTTTAGCTGGTGCTGGTTCAGTTGGCTCTTCTGGTGAGAAAATAGCAGCTGGTTCAGCGATTGGAGCGGCGGCCGGAGCGCTAGTGTCGACTGGCTGAGAAATCAGCGGCGAGTCTGAAGCAAAAGTACGGAGTGGTGGTTCGGCTGGAGCCTCTACTGGAGCTGGGGCCGGAGTCGATACTGGATCTAAATCGCCAGGAATCGGGCTGGAAGCTACTGAGTTAATTGGGGACTGATTTAACTGCGCAGCCTCGGTGGCAGCAGCAGCCTGAGCGAAGAAATCAACATCTGGAGTCGATGGGGCCTCTGGTGGCATTGGCGGCATCGGTGGCATTAAGTCGACTGGTGCTGAATTAACAAATGTTTGGCCGTTAGTCAGCGGTTGATTTGGCATAGAAGCAGCATCAAAAATCACTGGAGCTGGTGGAACTGGAGGCATTGACTGCATCGGTTCCATTTGTTGTACTGGTGGTACTGGCGCCATAGGCTGTACTGGTTGCGTAAATTGAACTGGCTCTACTGGAGCGGCCATTGGCGTAGGCTGCATTGGTTCGACATATGGCATGGATTGAGCTTGAGAGACTGGAGCAGTAAATTGCATCGATTGGATAGGCGAAACTGGTTCAGAATACTGCGTTGGTTGAACGAACTGGGTTGGCTGGGTTGGCTGAACTTGTTGGATATACTGGGCTGGCTGGACTGGAGCAGTAAATTGCATCGGTTGCTCTTGTGGAATTGATGCAACAAGTGGAGTCGGCTGAGTAAATGGAGCTGTTTGGGCAAGTGGAGTTGGTGTAGCAAGATTTTGTGCAAAATTAAGTGGCGGAGTCGGCATGACTGGCGCCTGGTAATTTGGCGTTTCATTAGTGTAATTTGGTTGAGGTAGACTAGGCTCTGGGTTTTGGATGAGATTATTTTCCATCACGGCCGAAGCTGCGGCGGCGGCAGGATTAATTGGAGCCTGATAAACTGGAGCTTGCTGAGGTTCAAGAGACTGAGGGATTGGAGCCGACTGAGACTCGATTGTCTGAGGTGCGGACGTTGGCTGTGATTCGAAAGACTGAGAGACTGGAGCTGGTTGAGAGACTGGTTGAGGTTCAAGAGATTGAGTAACCAGAGTTGGTTGAGATTCAAGAGGTTGACCATCAAGTGTTTGATTAGGATTTGGTTCAATTTCAATATAATCAAGCGGACTATCGGAAACCGGAATGGACTCTACGGGAGCTGAATCGGCTGTGACAGCTGGGGTAGCTGGAACAGCAGGGTTTAATGGGGTGGCAGGAGTAGCAGCGATAACAGACGCTTCTGGTACTTGGACTCCGTTCGAGACTTGAGCTTCGTTTGAGGCTTGAGTTTCGGCTGGAGTTTTAATTTTCTCCATAATTTGAGAAGAAATTAACTGCTGGTTGGCACCAAAAGACATTAATTTGGAGGCAATCGACATAGTATTTGACGAGGTGCGTGGATTAGAAAAATGATCCGTAGATGCAACAATACCAGTGAGAAGCGCGGTTGCAACCTGTTCACTGAAACTGGCTAGTCCAAGCCTATCAGCCAAACCTACAATCATTTCAGAAATAGAGGAAACATTAGAGTCTTGCCATTCGAGTTCAGCAAAACGACCCGGAGTATCGACAGTAAGATTAATCGCAGTGGCATCATGCATAATGCGACCATATTCGGAAAGCGCTGGGTCAATTTCATCACCAGAAATGACATTAAAGCAAATTACTAGGTCGACATTGTAGTCACCATGGGACATGCTGAGGTCGGCTTGGCCAATGGTAGCCTTGTACGGCGTAACATAAACCTTAACGAAATCACCTTCGATTTTATAGCTAATATGATCGACCTTATCCTTACTGAGGGCGATAATAAAATCCTGCAAACTATTGGTGGTTTTTTCGAAGGTTTCTTCTGGTTTCAAAAATTGCAAAACATTTGGCACTTGGCCGGAAAAGATCGCGGTGACATGCTTACGCATGGTATCCAGAATCATGGCAAGACCGAGCGCGGCGGAAATTTCATCGATATTCGGATTTTTGGAGAGCGCAATCAAAATATTTTCACTGGCTTTAATTTTTTCGACCACTCGGTTAGTAATATTACTGATATCATCAAGAGCCGGCAGTTCGCCAGCTTCCGCATTTTTAATGGCATTAGTGACACTACTACCGAGCTTAGGATTAATAGGTGAATTTGAATTTTGATTATTTGTTTGCATTTTTGACTCTTTTCCTCTTAAAATATAACATAATCATCTTGGGGTTGCAAGGAAAACTAACACAGTTATAATAGAGGTATGCCAGAGTTACCAGAAGTTGAAACAATCCTCAGGGGGGTTTTGAAATTTACTAAACATAAATCCGTGGGAAAAGTCAAAATTAGTTCCCTCTCCTCTTTTTATGGACCAAAGGAATTAATCGAAGGACAAAAGATTTTGGGCATGCGTCGCTTCGGCAAGGCCTTGATTTTTGATTTCGAAAATGGCGTTTCAATGATGGTGCATCTGAGAATGACCGGACAATTAATTTATCGAAATCTGGGGACCGAATCAGGTAAAGATTTTGTGGAGATGATTTCGCAAGGCGATTTTAAGACGGAATTGTTCGACAAGGATGGTTTTTCGGGCGGGCATCCTAGCGAAAGTTTTTATGGGGGTTTACCGAATAAGCAAACGCGAGTGGAGTTTGAAATTTGCGATAAAGATTCTTCTGGTGAACTAGAACAAATCGGCACGCTTTATTTTAACGATCAGAGGAAATTTGGTTTTTGTAAAGTACTAGAAACTAGCGAAGTAAAAAATGAGCCATTCATCAAAAAGCTTGCCAAAGAGCCGTGGGATATGACAGACGAAGAGTTCAAAAAGAATTTGGTGCGACACAAAAAAGCTTTGATTAAGCCGACGATTCTAGACCAAACGGTGGTCTGTGGGTTGGGAAATATCTATGCGGACGAGTCTCTTTATTTTGCCAAAATCCATCCCGAACGTATCGTGGAAAGTTTGAGCGATGAAGAAATTCATGAATTATTAATTGGCGCGCGTACGGTCATGCAGGGATCGATTGATTCTGGTGGCAGTACGATGGCAACTTACGTGAAAGCTGATGGTACGAAGGGTGATTATTTAACTAAGTTTGCCAAAGTTTTTCGTCGCGAGGATGAGCCGTGCGAAAGATGTGGTACGGAAATTATCAAAATTAAAGTTGCAGGACGTGGCACACACCTTTGTCCAAACTGTCAAAAGAAATTTTAGGACCTGAATGATTTATATTTTCGACGGCGAAGATCGCAAAAAAGCCGAGCAAAAAGCCCGCATGATTTTGGGCGAAAAAATCGAGATTATCGATGCGGATAATATTGGTCTAGCAGAACTGGAATCGATTTTTCTCGGCGTCACGTTTTTTGAAGCGGAGCGTCGAATTTTGATTAAAGATCTGTTTCTGAAAAAAGATTTGGTGGAAAAACTGCCGAGCCTGATAAATACGCCACATAAAATTGTTCTACTTGAAACTAAACTCGATAAGCGTGGGGCGGTTTATAAGGAACTAGTGAAGCTGGCAAAAACTAATTCGGAGATTAAATTCGAAACTTTTGCAGCCGCAGAGCAGACGGTGGATCGCAATGCAGTGTTTCGAATTTTTGATTTAGCAATGACGGATGGCAGGCGTGCGGTAAAAAATTTACAAGGTATTGAATCTGACAACGATCCTTATGCGACGATTGGGGCTTGGACGAAAAAGACCTGTGATTTACTAGAGCGAAATCCCAAAAAAGCCCGGGCGATTCTAAAAGAATTAGCTAAAATCGACGTGCTAGTAAAATCGACGGATTTTAGCAAAGAACCCTGGGTATTACTTGAAGGATTATTACTCAGGATTCCTGGTCTTTAAAATCGGGTATCAGATTTTCTGATTTTTAGCTTTTTAGATTTTCAGATTTTTGCACAAAAAAAGACCTCCGGAGAGGTCTTTTTACTAAGCAGCCTTTTTGGTGGTCTTCTTAGCGGTTGTCTTTTTAGCGACAGTCTTTTTTGCAGTAGCCTTCTTGGCGGTAGCTTTTTTAGCGGTGGTTTCAGCCTTGACACCATTAGAGGTCTTAGCAATTTTCACCAAGCTAGCCTTACGACGAGAAGCAGTATTCTTCTTGATGAGGCCTTTCTTTGCAGCCTTGTCGTATTCAGATTGAGCTTTGGAAAGATTTTCAGCAGTTGGGTTAGCTTTGAAAGCTTTAAGAGCGTTCTTGATGAACTTCTTGATCTGTTGATTCTTTGCAGTGCGTTTGACTGCTTGACGAGCTGCCTTTTTTGCAGATTTAATAATCGGCATTATAGTTTCCTGTTTAAAACGATTTAATGATTAATATACTTGTGAAATATTATACATGATTTTCATAGATTGTAAAGATGGGGGCCGGAGACTATAATAAAACTATGAACATTTTAGAATCGACCGTCTTAGGTCTTGTACAAGGTATTACTGAATTTATTCCGGTGTCTTCCTCTGGACATCTCGAAATCACGCAGCGTATTTTGGGTGCGGGTGGACGCGCGGAAGATTTTCATTTCTTTTTGGAATTAATTAACTTTGGTACGCTGTTTGCGTTACTTTTCTACTATCGCCAAACCATTTGGGAAATTTTACAACGCGTATTTGTAAAAAAAGACTATAAACTTGCGTTAAATATTTTAATCACCTCAATCCCTGCTGGTATCATTGGCTTAATACTATCGAAAGTAATCGAAAAATTACCATTCTTCTCGAGTCTCGCTACGATTGGCTTTGCCATGGGTTTTGTCGGATTAATTATGATTTTTGTGAATAAATTACCGCACTTATCGAAACTAAAAGATGAAAACGAATTAACTCCGGGCCGGGCTCTAGCAATTGGTTTAGCGCAAACTTTTGCTTTGATTCCTGGGGTTTCCCGTTCCGGTTCAACTATTATTACCGGTCGCGTAATGGGACTGGATTCAAAATCGGCAGCTAAATATTCTTTTCTGGCTAGCCTTCCAATCATGATTGCAGTTTGTGGTAAATCGTTACTTTCAAGCTCATCAAGAGCTTATATTACCAGCAACTTAGGTATGCTTCTACTTTCAAACCTAGTCGCGTTCGTCTCTGGCTTGATTGCGTTACAAATCGTAATGAAATACTTTAAAAAGGAAAATTCAATTCCAAGCTTTGGTATTTACCGCGTGATTTTATCTCTTGGAATTTTCGCCGCACTACTACTCTTCTAAAAGATTCTGCCTAAAAAAATCCGGCGTGTGGCCGGATTTTTTATTTCCTTCAATTTTGATTTTGAAGTCGGAATTTAGTTTGCTTCTATTCCTCATCCTCTACGATTTGAAGGTGAGCTTCTTCGAGCTGAATTGAGTCGACGAAGGATGGTGAACTCATCATGAGGTCGACGCCAGAACCGTTCTTCGGGAAGGCCACGATATCACGGATATTTTTATTATCATTTAAAACCATGAAAATACGTTCAATACCAAAAGCACAACCAGCGTGAGGAGGGGCGCCAAATTTGAAGGCGTTCAACATACCGCCGAAACGTGCTTCAACATATTTCTCATCATAACCGAGAATACCGAAGACCTTATACATGACTTCTGGACTGTGATTACGTACGGCACCAGAACAAATTTCAAAGCCATTCATCACCATATCATATTGGTCGGCGACAATGGCAAGCTTTTCCGCGTCAGTCTGAGCGGCTTCGAGAGTCTTAAGTCCACCTTTTGGCATAGAGAATGGGTTATGACCGAAGTCTAATTTGTTTTTACCTTCATCCCATTCATAAAATGGAAAGTCTACAATCCAACAGAGTGCAACAAGATTATCGTCCTTCAAGTTGAAATGGTCAGCAAAGGCGATACGAAGTTGGCCGAGAACCTTGTTAACTTTTGAAAGTGAGTCAGCACCGAAGAAAACAGCATCACCATTTTCTGCACCAGTGAGTTCCTTGATTTTAGCTAGTTCTGTTTCGGTGAGGAATTTAGCGATTGGACTTTTCACTTCATCATTTTCATAGATGATATAAGCAAGACCACCCGCACCAAGTTTGCGGGCTTTTTCGGTGAAATTATCAATTTGAGAGCGCGAAAGAGTGGCGCCATTTTTAACACAAATAGCCTTGACGGATTCAGTTTGGAAAACTTTAAAAGCAGTGTCTTTCAAAGCTTCTTTCAGATCAATTAATTCCATACCGTAACGGAGATCTGGCTTATCGACACCAAAGCGATTCATAGCTTCCTGATATGGAATACGTGGAATTTCTTCTGAGAGTAATTTCTTGTGAGCAAAATCGGTAACCAAAGATTTAATTAACGGTTCCATAGTAGTGCGCACCACTTCACCCTCTTCGACGAAAGACATTTCAAGGTCGAGCTGATAGAAGTCACCATAAAGACGGTCGGCACGTGGATCTTCGTCGCGGAAACATGGAGCGATTTGATAATAACGAGGAATTCCACCAACCATGAGAAGTTGTTTAAACTGTTGTGGAGCTTGAGGTAAGGCATAAAACTGTCCTGGACGAAGTCTGGATGGCACAAGAAAATCACGTGCACCTTCTGGGCTGGAGTTAGCTAGAATTGGCGTAGTGACTTCGATAAAATCGTGGGCTTCCATATAATCACGCATGAAGTGATAAAATTCCGCACGACGACGCAAGGTATGAAGCATACTTGGACGACGGAGATCAAGATAGCGGTACTTAAGACGAAGCTCTTCGCCAGATTCTACTCCATCGTCATGGGTATTAACCGGCAAAGGTTCAGAACGGTTTAAGAGCTCCAGTGAGTCAACGACTAATTCAATATCGCCCGTAGCAATATGAGGATTACGAAGAGCAGGGTCGCGCTCACGAATTAGACCAGTAGCCGAAATGACAAATTCATCGCGCAAACTTTCGGCGATGGCAAAATTTTCAGCATTTTCTGGGGTAATCACTAGCTGAATAATCCCCTCGTGGTCACGTAAGTCGATGAAGATTAACCCACCGTGATCACGTCTAGAATTTACCCAACCAGAGACTGTAACATGTTGATTGATTTGTTGTTTTAGTTCTCCAGACAGTTTTCTCATAATCTCTATTATAACATAATAAACCAGTCAACTTTTCAAATTATAGAATCAAGAAAAATATCGCTGGATAGCGATATTTGTCCTCAAATATTAATCCTTAAAATTGAATTTTGACTATTCAAGACTAATATTCGATATACTCTTGCCATGGGGCAGGAGGAATTTTCGACTTTTTGCGCGAAGATTCACGTTTAAGTCTACGCATATTTACGAATGCATCTCCTTAATAATCATTGCACACGACCTAGCCCCCACCAGCCACCGAGTGACTAAAAAGTGCAATAGACATTATTTTATCAAATATTTTATTTTTGGCAAATTTTAGGCATTGACAAGCACTTTGAAGACGCTTATGGCTATTGACAAATATAGTCAAATTATTGTTTGATATTTATTTTCTACACAAAATATGATATAAACAGAGTATGGATGAGATTAACCTCGGAGAAATGTTTGCCTATTTTAAGGCTAAGCTCCATATTCTACTGATAATTTTTGCCCTAATTTTTGGATTAGGATCTTTTTATGTATTTTTCATGCAAAAACCAAAATACGAAGCAACTGCTACGGTTATTGTAAGCTCGGATAAATCAAATGCGAATCTGCCGGGTGAAGTTGCAACCAATAAAAACCTGATTGATACTTACACGCAAGTAGTCAAATCACATCGCGTGCTTGATAAAGTTAAAAGTGATATTAACATCGAAAAGTCCTATGATGAAATGCTAAAAATGATCGATGTTTCTGCGATTAAAGGCACAGAAATTATTAATATCACCACAACCGATCGCGATGCTGAATTCGCCACGAAGATGACCAATAAAATCGCCGAACATTTCGTGAAAGAAATCGCTAAGATTTATAATGATCGCAATATTAATGTACTCGATTCAGCAGTTACGCCTACGGAGCCGGCCAATATTAAAATTGTGCGCCAAGAAATTATGGTTTTTGCAGCAGGTTTAATCGTCAGTGTCTCGATTCTCTTCTTAGTATTTTATTTCGACCGCTCAGTGAAGACGAGCGAACAAGTCGAAAGCCAATTGCATTTGCCAGTGATTGGTAAAATCCACATGATTGATGCCGAAAAAGAACGATTGAAACGCCGTCAGCGCGCCTTAGCTTTGAAGGCGAAGAAGGAAGCCAAAGAAGATGACTCGGCAGAAAATGCAGAAGATAACGAGGAAACTTTCGAAGAAATTTCTGAAGAAGATTTAAGTAGTGAATTAATTTTGAAAAATAATCCAAAATCTATTATCAGTGAAGATTTCCGTACCGTACGTACCAGCCTGGATTTTAGCTTAGTTGGCAAAAACAATAATTCCCTCGTACTAACCAGTACCGCACCAAATGAAGGTAAAAGTTTCGTTTCCGCGAACCTGGCAATCGCTTTTGCTAATACTGGTAAAAAAGTACTCTTGGTCGATGCCGACATGCGCCTGGGTCGTCAACACGAAATTTTCGAATTATCTAACCAAGCTGGTCTCTCAAATCTTCTAGTCGAAACCGCCGGTGACCGCCTACGTAAATACATTCAGAAGACAGATATCGAAAATCTTACCGTAGTCACTCGTGGTGTAACCCCACCGAACCCAGCAGAGCTAATCGACTCGAAGCAGATGGAAAAATTCATTGCCACAGTAAAATCAAAATATGATTATGTCATTATCGACTCGGCTCCGGTCTATAACTTGGCTGACTCTCTAATTATCTCCAAGAAGGCCGATCGTACCATGATTGTTTGCCGTGTAAACAAAACTAATATCGACCACGTAAAGGATGGATTAAAATCTCTCCAGGCCATCGACGCTAATATTGCTGGTGTAATTCTCAACCAAATTCCCCTAGAAAAACGCACGGGATATTATAATCAATATTATCTATAAATATAAAACCAGGAGGTGGCATGATTGACACGCATCTGCATATTTTGCCAGGAATCGATGACGGCAGTCGTGATTTTGAGGAAAGTATTGCGATGGCCAAAAAACTTGTCGAGCTCGGATTCACCGGTGGCTTTACTACTTCCCACTTTATTCCGAATAGTGATCAGCTCGCGGATAATAAAACCAAGGCGCGTCTGCGTAAAGAATTACAAGCACAACTAGATGAGTTGAGGATTCAATTCAAACTTTACCCTGGTAATGAAATTTATGTGGATCCAGAAATGGTGAAATATATGCAAGAAGATCAAGCGTCACTACTGGGTGAAAACACTAAGCTAAGCGTAGACGCTACGAAAAACAAAAAGAAGAAGCATTATGCGCTTTTCGAGGTACCATTTATGACTGAGGTAGGCTATCTACGTGAAGTAATTTTTGAAATGAAGAGTCAAAATATTGTGCCAATTTTAGCCCATCCGGAACGTTACGAATTCCTGCAGAAGAAACCGGAAAAGGCCTTGGAGCTACGCAAGATTGGCGTGAAACTACAATGCAATATCGGTAGTATATCTAAACAATACGGACTGAAACCTGCCAAAACTATGAAATATTTTCTAAAACACGGCCTAGTGGATTTTCTCGGGACCGATGCCCACCATGCAGATGGAAGTGTCTTCGAAAAGTATGAAAAAGCTTGCAAGAAAATTCGAAAAATCATTACCGAGGAAGGCTTGAGGAAACTTCAAGAAAACAGCCTTTCGATTAATCATTAAAATAACTTCCATATGGAAGTTATTTTTTACCCTAAGAGTACAATCTAGGAGTGACTCTTAGTAGAGCGAACCAGCTTCAATACTAAAAGAGTGAGCCGGTACCACGAATTTCACTTTGAAGATTCAAATACTTACGATAGATAGTTTGATATTCTTGGGTGGCCTTAGTATAGGCTTCGTCTTCAAACGGTAGAATCACGAAGTAAAGTGGAGAATTCTTTCCACCACAAATTTCCTTGGTGTCGCCATAGGCAAGCGTACTTGGAATATGTAGTTCGCGAACTCCGCCGAGCTTGGCGCCGACTAGACCATCCGACCAACCGGTAATTAGGCTACCAGAACCGGTCACTTCGAGAGGATCTTTTAAAGACTTTGGATTATTATTATCATCGAAAGATGAATCAAACACAGACTCATCGGAGCACCAACCGAAATAATAGGCGAGATATTTACTCTCTTTTTCAAGAGTAGCGCCAGTACCAACCGTGAGGTCGATAGATTTTAAGCCATCATTTTGAGCGCGGGAAACATTGTAGGATTTAATATTACTACGAGCAGATTTGAGAGTCTCAAAGTATTTATCATTAAGCGCTTTCACCGCATTATCTTTATCTTTTTTCTTCTCATCTAGTTCCTTAGCGAGAACCTTAAGCTCGGCATTTTGTTCAGCCGTACCTTTTTTACTTTTTTCGCCATTCAAGACAATCAAGGCATAAACCATGATTGTCGAGACAAAGAGTAAGACTGCGATAAAACCGATAATAATGCGTTGTTTAGTGCTAGTACGTAAACTTTTTTCGTCCATATTTTTACCTAAATAATTTCTCCACCAATTTTTTCTAATGATTTGCTAATACTGTTCATTATAGCAGAGATTTCCTCAGAAAGTAGCGTCTTCTCGGTGGAAGCAAAGCTTAAATGGAAGCTAAGATTTTTCGTATCCGCACCCTCAGCTTGATAGATCGAGGTGGCCGTGAGATGGAAGATGAGAGATGGTTGAATCTTCAAAACTTCAAGGATAGCATTTTCGACCAAGGCAAAAGGTTTTTCTTCTGAAATCTTGACCGTAAGATCACGATTAACGGCTGGGAAGCGACTAAATTCCTTGATACGTTTATCAGAGGATTTTTGACCAAGGAGGGACTCAAGGTCTAATTCTAGGCTAGAAACCTCTTTGAGCTTCAGAGCGGTTTTGATGGAATTCTTTAACTCACCGAGGCAACCAATTTGCGTGCCAGAAAGAAGAATTTTAGCAGCACGCTTTGGCTCGAAATAACCCGAAGCTTCACCGTCGGTGAAGGCTTGGATTTCAAAATTCAGACCGAGCTTGTCGGCGAGATTTTCTAAGATTTGCTTAGAATAATAATAGTCCGCAGTGGAAACTACCGCCAGGTGATGCTGCATTTTCGGAGTTTGATCGGAATTTAGACCGAGAGATTTTCTAGCAACTTGATTCATTTCATAAAGGGAAAAATCGGCAAAGCCGGCTTTTTGATTTTCACGAACTTTTTCGAGTAAGCTTGGGGTAATAGAAGTGCGGAAAAGTTGGAGTTCTGGCGAAATGGAATTAGTAATTTCATAAGCATCCTCGGTATTTTCGCCGACGCGTTCGAGTAATTTCTTGGAGATGAAGCTATAAGTCAGAACCTCATTAAACCCGAGCTCAAGCGAAAGGAGATTCCGCAGAGTAGTTTTTAGCTCGAACATAGCATTCTTTTCGGCACCAATAAATGGACGGACCGGTAGACTGAGTGGTAAATTATCAAAGCCGAGCAAACGTCCGACTTCTTCAATGATGTCTTCCTTAATATGAATATCAGTACGCCAGAGTGGGGCCGTGACTAAAAGATTTTCCGAATCAGAAGTCACCTTGAAGCCAACATTTTCAAGAGTTTGGACGATTAAAGTCTGATCATAATGCGAGCCGAGAAGTTGATTAATCTCAGAAACTTTCACCGCGACTTGGATTTCAGATAGGCCTTGTTTAAGCGAGTCAGCAAAACCAATTTTAGCACCTGACTTCACGCCAAGTTTAGCTAAACAATCTTTGATAGCTGGAATAGTATTAACCGCAGGCTGCCCCTTGGTAAAGCGAGTGATGGCCTCAGAGAAAATGCCGTGAGCCATCTGAGTTTTACGTAGATTATAAAGACTAAAAGTAGCAGATTCGAGCAAGATGCGAGTGGTCGAGGTGTCAATTTTGGTCGATTCCCCGCCCATGGCACCAGCTAGAGCCACTGGAATATCGTTCGAAGTAATCACGATATCGTTAGAATTTAGCTCGATAGTTTTACCATCAAGCAAAGTCAACTTTTCACCAGAGCGCGCCGCACGCACGATAATTTTCGCATGATCTAGGCCGCCGATTTTGACAAATTTATCATAATCGAAAGCATGAAGCGGCTGACCTAACTCTAGCATAGTGAGATTGGTCGCATCAACGATGGGGCTGACGGAATTAATACCAGATTTAGCGAGCAAAACCGAATCCTCTGTCATATTATATAAATCAGAAAACTCTGGTGTGACAGGCTGACTAAGATTTAAATCCTTCACCTCTACCAAGCAAGCCGAGTAGCGTGGGCAAAGTTTTTGATCGGCAATCTCAATCGAGATTTCGTCGCTAATTTTATCTATAGCCTGATCAAAGCTCACTGGTTCAGAGAATTTTTGACCAAGAATCCCAGAAACCTCACGGGCAAAACCGATCAAACCAAAAGTATCAGGGCGATGAGTGAGCGATTTATTTTCGATATCTAAAATCTCATCATTTAAATCAAAAACATCCGCTAGAGCCTGCCCTGGGCGACCAAGTTCCGCATCAACCTCTGCGATGTACTTATGATCAGGAGAAAGTCCGAGTTCATCTGGTCCAGCCAACATACCAAAACTTTCATAACCACGAAGCTTGCGTGAACCAAGCACAAAATTCTCGCCACCAAAAGTATCTGGCACAATACTACCAGGAGTGAGCCAAACGGCAATAATTCCTTCACGAACATTAGGTGCACCACAGACGATTTGCACGAGACCGGAATCAAGAGTAGAAAACTTCTGATTAAGCTCTGGTCCGGCGTCGATTTGACAGAGATGTAGGTGGGTATCTGGAATATCTTCACAAGTTACCACTTTAGCAAGATAGGCACCGCGATATTTTTCAGCCATGTCCATCACGCCTTCGACTTCGACGAGACGTGAACCGATTAGTTTTACTAATTCCTCATCGGAAACTGGGATGGAACCGACATATTGTTTGATTTTATTAAGTGAAATAAGCATTAAAATTCCTCCAAAAATTCAAGTTTGGCTGATTCAAAGAAGCGAATATCATTGAGGTGATATTTCATAATGACCAGACGGTCGATACCGCCACCCCAGGCGAAACCGTGGTAAACTTCTGGGTCGATGCCGGCAGATTTTAAGACATTCGGATGAATCATGCCACAACCCATAAGTTCGAGCCAGCCGTCACCCTTACCACCGAGAGAAGCCGGCTTTTCAACTAGTAACTCAAGCGAAGGCTCGGTGAATGGAAAGAAACCAGGCTGAGTTTTAATACGCAATTTTTCACCATAATAGGTTTCAAAGAAGTTTTTTAAGACGCCGAGCATTTTGGACATATTAGCGGTTTTGGAAACAAAGACACCTTCACATTGATAAAAAGTGTGTTCATGAGTAGCGTCCACATCTTCATTACGGAAAACGCGACCCGGAATCACCACGGCAATCTGACTATTTTTTTCAAGATTATCTAACCTCGAAGTAAGTGCACGATATTGCATGGTGGAAGTGTGGGCAGGCGGAATAAAACCTTCCTTGGTGCGGAAAGTATCATAACCGTCGCGGGCTGGATGGCCTTCTGGGAAGTTCAAAGATTCGAACATGTGAAATTCGTCGTCGAGCTGAGCAGATTCCATGACTTCGAAGCCCATACGGGAATAAATATCAATCACGCGATCTAGTTCGATCATCAAAGGATGACGGCTGCCACGGTGAAAAGTAATTTTCGATTGATTAACATCGAATGGGGCGGTAAGATCAATCGCTTTCACGGCAGTATTTTGCTTGGCGGCTTCAAGGGCTTTAATTTGATCGATAACGGCCTGCTTTTTTTGATTCAAAGCTTGACCAAAAGCCTTACGCTCTTCGGGAGCCAAGGTCTTCATTTTTGCGTATTCTTCGCCGAGGGATTTAAGTTCGGCTTTTAGCTGTTCCAATTCCATAACTCCTTCTATTATACTCTGTTTTTAGGTGAAGTTGAAGACGAATTGGAGAGAAAAAATCGCGCCAATTTGACGCGACTAATGCAGATTTTTAGAAGAATTTAATGAAGATTAAAGAAATCACTGCGAGGATGATTAATACTGGCCAAAACCAACCAAATTTACTAGTAGTTTTAAGGTCTTTAGCATAATCAGAGTCTTCCACCAAGTCAGGATCACTCATTTTAGCTTGCATCCTGGCACGATTTCGAAGGTCCGCGGTAATTCTTTGAGTGAGATCTGCATTTTTGTCTTGATCTTTTTGTACAATTACGCCCATCTTTTCCTTTCGATATACATTACCATAGTTTATCATATTATGATATAATTTTTTTAATATTATTAAGGAGGTAAAATGGCAAAAAAGACTAAAAAGTCTGCACACAAGCCAAAAACGACTGTGAATACACCAGAGGTAACCGAAATTAAAGAAGAGGTTATCGAAGTCGTCGAAAAAGTTGTCGACGATAGTAAAAAAGCGACTGAGAAGGCTGAAAAGAAAATGACAAAAGAAGTCCTCAAAGTTGAAAAGAAAATTAAGGAAAGTAAAAATCCATTCAAGGGTTTCTTTGCTCGTAAATATCCTGAAGGTGAGAACATTTTAACGATTTTCGAAACTCCACGTATCTGGGGTGCAGTAATCGGTGAAGTAATCGGAACGATGTTCCTCTCAATGCTTCTTCTCACTCTTGGAATCCAACAACCACTTTATATCTTGTTCGGTTTCCTTGCGATCACCTTAGCAGTTTTTGCCTATTCAGGTGCGCATCTTAACCCAGCCACCACAATCGGCATGATGGCAACTCGTCGCGTATCTGCAATTCGTGGTGTACTTTACATCGTAGCTCAGGTCGTCGGTGCATGGCTTGGTTTATTAATCATCGGTGGTCTTCGCACGGCTAGCGGCGCCAGCGCTGAACTTCCAGCTCTTACTGCAGCAACCGGTAGCGACTTCTGGAAATACATGTTGATCGAATTCGTCGGTGTCTTCACCGTAGCATTCTTCTTCAACCGTGCTCAAGAATACAACCACAAGAAAAGTGCTTTCACCTACGCAGCAATCATCGCTGGTGGCGTGACTCTCGCAGTGCTCTTCTGTTTGATTCTTTCTGATAGCTTCTTTAAGCTTCGCAATAACTTCATCTTGAACCCAGCTATTGCTATCATGTACCAAATTTTCCCAACTTCCGCTGAGAAATTTGACGCTTTGATGGGTACCGTAGCTCTCGAATCTTTGGTTCACATTATCACCCCACTTGTAGCAGGTATCCTTGCCTTCTTCGTGGCAGATGTGGCTAAGGCTCTTTCTGATGACTGCGAATGTGATTGCTGTGAAGAAAAACATCATCACCGCCACGATAAATAATCACTGATAAATAGAAAACAAAAAAATAAGACTCCTGCTGGGGTCTTATTTTTATAGATATTTTTCGGATAGTTTTTTAGTCTTATATTAGATATCAAAATAATAGCCCGTAACGGGCTATTATTTTAGCGCTCCTTTGGAAAGAGGGGCGTAGCTGGTGGGGTGATTTCGGAAGCGGTAAAGATTTCTTCAATTGTAGCGGTGATTGGCAAAAACGGTTTAAGCATATGATTTACAACCAGAAGTTCATTCACGAGATTAAGTAAAATTTGTTTAGCGGCTTCTGGATCGGTCTTAGCCACAGTCCATGGCTTTTGATCTTCGATGTGTTTATTAATTAATTGAACCTGACTCCAAGCATAATCAATAGCGCCAGAAAAGTTAAAATTATCCATCAGCTCACGATATTCTGGAGTGAATTCAAGAACCGGCGCGTCTACGAGGCTGACCTGATTCTTTTTGCAGAGAGTGGCTAAACGCTGGACCAGATTACCATAGTCGTTCGCGAGTTCATTATTATAGGCATTTTCAAATTTCTCCCAAGAGAAATCAGAATCCAGGAAGGTATCGATATGGCGAGAGAAGAAATAACGGAAAGCATCAACGCCATGTTTATCCAGTACCTCAATCGGATCCACAACGTTACCGATACTCTTACTCATTTTTGTACCGTTTGCTAAGATAAAACCATGTGAAAGGAGAGTCTTCGGAAGAGGAAGGCCTAAACCAAGTAAAATCGCTGGCCATAAAATAGCGTGAAATCGCAGGATATCTTTACCAACAATACTAACGGTGGCTGGCCAAAACTTGGAAATATCCTGATCTGGGTAGCCAAGCACGGTGATGTAATTAGTTAAGGCGTCCATCCAGACATACATCACCTGTTCTTCATCCCCTGGTACCGGAATACCCCAAGAAAGGTGCGATTTCGGACGTGAAATTGAAACATCTGGCGCATCGGCTAGAAGTTTCAAAATTTCATTCTTACGAAATTCTGGTAAAATCTGCATCTCACCGCTTTCGATTTTGGCACGAATTTCATCTTTAAAATCACTAATACGGAAGTAATAATTTGATTCAGAGAGGCGAATATATGGAGTTTGATGATCTGGACAAATACCTTGATTTTCGGTGTATTCTTTTTCAGTGACGAAACTTTCACAACCCTCACAATACCAACCATCGTAACTAGCCGTATAAATATGGTCTTTGAGTTTTCGCCAAATTTCCTGCACACGCTTCATATGTTCTGGATCAGAAGTACGGATATAATCTGTGTATTTCACATCAAAACGAGCGATGAATTCTTGGAATTTTTTAGCATTATCATCAACATATTTTTGCGTGTCGATACCAAGAGATTTAGCTTTTTTCTCAATTTTATTACCATGCTCATCAGTACCAGCCTGAAAGCGCACTGAGTTACCCACAAGCTCCTGATAGCGTTTATAAATATCAGCAAGTAAATAATCTTCGGCATGTCCGATATGTGGGAGGCCGTTAACATAAGGTATAGCAGTGGTAATATAGATATTTTTCATAATTTCCTAATAATTATAGCAAAAATCAAGTATTTCCTCAATTCAAAAAAAGAGGCCGGGGAGCCTCTTTTGAATCTTCTATTCGGTAATACTACAAGAGAAGCCTTGGAGATTTTGAGTAGTGAGAACATTATTGATCGAAAGATCAAGTTTGCCATCAGAGTCAGCGGTAGCAAAACTTTGATTTTTAAAGTCATCCGTTTTCTGGTAAGCTTCGAGGTCTTCGGATTTTACAGTGACCGAGAGAGAGATGATTTTACCATCTAGGCCAGAGGTGATAGTCTTGTGATTTTCGATCTTTTCGGTACGACCATTATTTTCTGTGAGTTGATTTTCCGAATCAATAGCTTGCTTGGCGGTTTTAGCAGCCTCGGTAGAACTAAATTCATAAACTGTACGGATTTCAATGCTAGATAAGGAATCGTGACTGTAAGTAAAAATCTTTGCGACTTCGCCAGAAGCAGCATTATATTTCGTGCGATTCTCCTCGGAGACTTTGGTGGCGCATTCGAGAATTTGATTTTCATTGGCAACAACGGTGCTTTGATTGCTGGCGCGTGAAGATTTCTTCGGCTGATTACTCAAGGTATTAATCAAGAAGATAGCACCAAAAATCACAAAAATACCGGCAATGGCAATAATAGCAATGATTTTTGGGTCGAGCTTTAGCGACTTTTTCTCAGGGTTTTGCGCCTTAGTAGCTTCTTCGTTTTTCTCTTTTTCGTAATCATGGTAAGAAACTGCACTGCCGATAGAACCTGGGACTGGTTCAGCAGCCTTCAAAGGATTTTTCTCTTGATCTTCAAGGAATTTTTCGTGTTCAGTTTTTTCGGCATCTTCTGCTTGATCTTCTTTGGTGAAATCGACGTCATCTGGAGCTGAATCCTTGGCAGATTCAGCAGCTTTAACCGCCTCGGTATTTTCCGTACCATCCAAATTCATCAGCGGCGAAAGTGGGGTATGACTTGGAGCGGTAAGATTATCAGAATCTTTTGCGGCAGCCGAAGTAGTGGCAGTTTGATTCATAGAAGAAGCAAAATCTGCAGAGGGGGCGATAGTGACCGGTTGGTTAGAATCAGCAGGTCTGGCGTCTAAATTACTTAGGTCAATCGCAAGAGATGCCTCAGAAGCTTGATTCAAAGAATTGGTATTTTCGGTATGATTTTCCGTAGTGTAATTATTCAATTCTTCCATTAAATTGGCAAAGTCTTCGGTGTTGTCCGCTTGATTCATGAAACATCCTTTTTATGTGATAACTCTTAAGTTTATTTTAACACAAAATAGCGTAAACTTTATCAGTAAATCGTAATATGCTATAATAACTAGGTGAGTAGTGCTTTCAAAATAGCCAAGACTTATAAGACGCTATATGTTTTTAGCGCTTTTTTGCTAGTTTTATCTGGATTAATCTTCGGATTTTCGAGGGTGCGTTCAGCTTTTGCTGAGACTAAAGATCCAGATACTGAAGAAATTTCGGACATGCATTATGTAACATTTTTTGCCGACAATAAGACGTTGACGATAAAAACCAATGCTAACACCGTCGAGGAAGCTCTAAAGCGGTCTAATATTGCCGTAGAAAATTACGATAAAGTGGAACCTGCCCGTACGGAACGGATTAATTCTGATAATTATCGCATCAATATTTACCGTGCTAAACCTGTCACTCTAAGTGACGGACAGAAGACGGTATTTTTAATGACTGCGACTACCGATGAAAAAGCCCTTTTTAAGGAAGCCGGTTTCAATGTTTATGACGGCGACGTGGTAACTAAGGTGGCGGGGCATGATATTTTGGAGGCTGGACTATCGACAAAATACCGCCTGACTCATAAGGGCGGTCATGAAGTAACTGTGGAAGAAGAAATTCCATACGAAGAAAAAACTGAAAACGACGCAAGTATGGCGACGGGCCAAACTAAGCTCGAAGTGATGGGCGAAGTGGGACGTAAGCAATCAGTTTACAAGATTAATATGGTGAATAACGTAGAAGTTTCGCGTGAGCTAGTCTCGACTAATATTATTAAGCAACCAGTGGCTAGGGTGACCAAGGTTGGTAGCAAAAAATCCATTCCACCAGATTGGGAAACCTGCGCAAACTACGCCAGAAGTGCGGGCGTTTCAGAAAATGACCTTTACGTGGCTTTGACTTTAATTATGCGCGAATCAGGATGTCGTTACGATGCATCAAATGCCGGATCAGGCGCTTATGGTATTCCACAGGCACTTCCAGGCTCGAAGATGGCTTCAGCTGGTAGCGATTGGAAGACCAACCCAGTGACTCAAATTCGTTGGATGATTGGCTACGTGACCGGACGCTACGGTGGCTGGAGTCAGGCCTGGGCTTTCTGGAGTAGCCATCACTGGTACTAGGAGAAAAAGATGTTACAGAACAAAAAATCCTTAGGGCAGAACTGGCTAAAAGATCGTTTTACTTTGGAAGAAATTGCCGAAAGCGCGAGAAGTGAGGTGGATTTCTGCGTAGAAATCGGACCAGGCCTCGGTACACTAACAAGTTCCTTACTTAGGCGTTTTCCAAAAGTCGTGGCGATTGAGTTCGATGAGAAATTAGCCCACAACTTACCAAATTCCTTCCCTGGCAAAAATCTCGAAGTGATTAATACTGATGTTTTGGATTTTGATTTTGACCAACTTGATGGTGATTTTTCGGTGGTAGGAAATATTCCTTATTACATCACTAGCCCAATTATTCGTAAATTATTACTACTCAAGAAAAAACCGGTGAAGATCGTACTCCTGATGCAGAAGGAAGTGGCGGATCGAATTCTCGAAGAAAAAGGTCGCTACTCGTTCCTAACTTTATTCGTGCAAAATTATGCGGAAGTTGAAGGGGGAATTTTCGTGGAACGCAAACTCTTTACTCCACCACCAAAGGTAGACTCGGCTTCGGTAATCTTTTACCCACGAGAAAAAGCTTTAGTTTCGGAAGAAGTTTTAAAATTCGTGAAGCAATGTTTTGCGAACCCACGCAAAAAACTACAAGGGATGTTGCCACATTTTACCGGACGCAGCCGCGAAGAGATTGTGAAGATTTTTGAAGAACTTGGGCTTGATTTAGATGCAAGACCAGCTAATTTAGATTTATTAGAATACGAAAAATTATTAAATAAGATTAAAGAAAAATAACCCCTAGTAGGGTTATTTTTTAAAAGTCGATTCCCTCATCTTCATAAAAAATATCATCGTAGAAAGGGTCAAATTTTTTACTGGACTTTGGTTTTGACTGATTGTAGCTAGAAGAACTACTAAATGCATCGGAAAAATCATCAAAATCATTATTGAATTTATGACTGCGATTGTCACCAAAGTTATTACCATAGCTACCACCAAAACTATTATCAACGGATTCATTGAAAGGATCTGGCTGATAACCAAGCTCAGCTAGGAAGCGGGATGGCGTATTAAAATTAGACTTACCATGTAGAAACCTCACAGCGGTAAAAGTAAGGAAGAGGCGCTTTTTGGCGCGAGTCACCCCGACATAAGCCAGACGACGCTCCTCTTCAATACTATCTTCATCGGAACTCATAGAACTTGGGAAAAGACCTTCTTCCATGCCAACGATGAAGACGACCGGAAATTCAAGACCCTTGGCCGCGTGGAGTGTCATAAGAGTGACGGAATTATCACGAGTCGATTCATCAGAAGAAGACATTAGTGCAGAATCAGCAAGAAAGTCCTCGAGTGTATCAAAATCTTTGGTGTTGCCGACAAGAGCGTCGAGGTTTTCCTGACGCTCGGTAGTGGCCGGAGTGCCGTCATCGACGAGGTTAGCAAAATCAAAATAATTAATCACTTCGGTAATAATTTCCGAAGGATTGGCAGTGCGGTCGATAGTCTTGAGGAAATTTTGCAGTCGCAAGAAACTATTTTTGGCCTTACCAGTAAGAACTTGATCAGCCTCCAGGTCCGTCAATACACCATCCAGGCCGAGTGCGAGATAGATTTTTTCTAGACTGGCTGGACCGATGCCAGAAATGACATTCTTCGTCACCCGCTCAAAGGAAACACGGTCGCGTGGATTTAGAACGAGCCTTAGAATAGCTAAAACGTCTTTAATTTCCTTACGATCATAGAAACGGATGCCGCCGATAATTTTATAGGGAATATCGCGCGAAATCAGGGCTTTTTCCATGGCAAAACTCTGCGCGTTAGTGCGATAAAGCACGGCAAAATCGGAGAAATTACTTACCTCATTTTTGGCATTGGCTAGGAGATTGATGATTTTAAGCGCCACAAAACTAGCTTCCGCCGATTCGTCATTGAGAGCTTGGATCTCCACCTTTTCCCCATCCCCAGATTCGGTAAATAACTCCTTGGAGCTTCTAGTTTTATTATGTTCAATGATTTGCTGGCCAGCCCTCAAAATATTACCGGTACTGCGATAATTTTGTTCGAGCTTGATGACTTTGGCGCCCGGAAAATCAGCCTCAAAGTGCAAGATATTACGAAAATCGGCGCCGCGCCAAGAATAAATCGATTGCCAGTCGTCGCCGACCACGCAAATATTTTGTTCAGGACCAGTGAGTAATTTAATTAAACGATATTGCACATGGTTGGTATCCTGATATTCATCAATCAAAATATGACGGAAACGGGTCTGCCATTTTTGATGCACAGCTGGATTGGTCTCAAAAAGCTCCACAGTCTTCAAGAGTAAATCATCAAAATCGAGGGCGGAAGCAGCGGCCTTGAGTTTTTCATATTCAAAGAAGACTTTGGCAATATTTTTTTGCTGTGGGTAGCTGGCGGAAGCTTCATATTCTTCCGGTAAGACACCGGCATTTTTCGAGCTCGATATAGTACTTTGAATAGTTTTCGGGCGGAGATTCTTATCTTCGAAGCGGAGATTTTTAATAGCGCGTTTAATCAGAGCTTCTTGATCAGAAGTATCATAAATCAGGAAGTTACGGTCAAGGTGAAGGTTTTCAGCTTCCATACGCAAAATTTTGACACAGATACCGTGGAAGGTCCCCATGAACGGCATAAAATTGCGCGGCACTTCCGTGGCCGAAAAAAGGTCGGAAGTGAAGAAGGATTTTAGGCTGTCAGGATATTGATTAGTTTCTTTCGAGGCTTGCTTTAAGAGATGAAAAAGACGTTCTCGCATTTCTCTAGCAGCTTTATTAGTGAAAGTTACCGCGAGAATTTGTGAGGGCAAAATCCCATGAGTAATCAGATTGGCGATACGATGCGTGAGGGTTTTAGTTTTACCAGAACCAGCACCAGCCAAAATCAAGAGCGGTCCAGAAAGAGTTTCGACGGCGTCAGCTTGGGCGGGATTTAATTCCGAAGTAAAAAGATTCATAGATTAATTATACGCTACTTAATGACAAATATCTGCTGAATCATTTGCTGACAGATAGGCATTGAAGCGAGATAGCCGGCAAGAAAAAGTAATAACGTGGTGGTAAAAATAAAGATGCGCCACCCCATTAGGTCGTAGAGAAAATAATTTAGTACAATTAGGGCAAGGAGGCTAATCAAGATAATCAGAGTGAGAATATCCATGTATTTCTTAGTAATGGCAAAATTTTGTTTTATCTCATGGATGGTATCGTGCATGGTGAGTTGGCCAAGGTAAACTTGCACAATATAGTGCGTGGTGGCATTTAATACGGCAGGGTTAATCGATTGACCGGATTCCGCAAGAAAGTGGTCAATCTTGGCAGAAAAATTATTCATCAAAGTTTGTTCGAGATTAATATTACTTGGAATTTGATAAATATTATCGATGATGAGATTCTGATATTTTTGATATTCCTCGGGCAGAATAAGTTGACCAAGCAGCTTCGGGAAGTTATTTTGCAAAGTCTGGAGATTATACATCACTTCACCTGGCATAATTTGATTATCGGGAAGATTTTGCGCAAAGTTAATAATTTCTGAATTCATCGTGCTGGTAAATTCCTGAGTGCCAGTGCCATAAAAGCGATCGATAATAGCGGATTTGGCTTGAGAAACTTTAATGGCGTAGTAGGTGGGATTTTCACTAAAATATTTTTTGACAAAATTGGCATTCATAAAAGTCTGGTTGGCTTGGCTAATGAATCCGGCAAGAAGAGCTACGACAAGCAAAAAAATCAGTGCCAGAAGATGGCGAATCTTGAAACGCTTGAAATTTTGCTGAATGTTATTAAGCATTACCTTTATTATAGCAAAGAAATATCAGGCCACGTGAGACCCAATACTTTCAGACTGCAATGGGCCAGGTATTTTTAGCTAAGAAATTATCTAGCTAATGATCTAGATGCCGACCAACGGTTTAACGTCGGCGCCCAAATGATTAAGACGACGAGCAAAATCCTGATAACCGCGATTAATCGAATAGACGTTGCGTAGGATAGAGACGCCAGGGGCAGCCAACATACCGAGAAGTAGAACTACGGCCGGACGGAGGGCTGGAGGTGAAACGAGTTCAGCCGCACGCCAATTAGTCGGGCCAGAAACGTAGAAGCGATGTGCATCAAGTAATTCCACCTTAGCATTGAGATTAGTCAGATAAGTGGAGTATATTGCACGGTTTTCAAAAACCCAGTCGTGAATCAAGGTGCGACCTTCGGCCATGGCGGCAATCACGGTAAAAAATGGCAAGTTATCAATATTGAGACCCGGGAAAGGCATCGGGTGAATTTTGTCAGCCGGAGCAATGAGGTTGGATTTTAAAATATGTAAATCGACTAGACGCGTGCGGCCATTATAAGAGAAATATTCTTCAGAACGCTCAATTTTCGCATGCATGGAACGTAAAACCTCGAGCTCAATTTCCAAAAATTCAATCGGAGCACGCGTAATGGTAATTTCAGATTTAGTGACCAAGCCGGCAGCCAAAAAAGACATCGCCTCAATCGGGTCTTCGCTAGGAAAATATTCCACATCTTTATCAATACATTTTTGGCCATGAACCACGAGTGTAGTGGTGCCAATTCCCTCAATTTTTACTCCGAGATCCTGCAAGAAGAAACAAACATCTTGCACCATGTAATTCGGTGAAGCACCCACAATCGTGGTTTTCCCTGGATAGAGTGCGGCTGCCATAAGAATATTTTCTGTCACCGTGTCACCACGTTCAATAAGCACGATACGTTTGCCAGATTCGTCATGAAGAGTTTTTTGGTCCACCTTAGCCTCATAAAAACCGGTGCGAGTGGTAGCATCCACATTTAGCCCAAAGACCGAAAGAGCACGTAAATGCGGTTCAACGGTGCGGGTGCCGAGAGAACAACCGCCAGCATAAGGTAGGGAAAATTCTCGATAAAAATGGAGGAGTGGACCCATCAACATAAGGACCGAACGAGTCTTACGAGCAGCATCGAGGTCCATTTCATCGAGTTTAATTTCACGAGGGGGGGTGATTTCTAAATCTTTTTGACGATTCACCCAACGGCACTTCACGCCAATCGATTCGAGAACTTCAATAATACGAAAAACCTCTTCGATACGGGCAAGTTTTCTTAGTGTGGTGCGACCACGGTTGAGAAGCGCCGCGCAAAGGAGTGCCACCCCGGCATTCTTGGAAGAATTAACCGTAATAGAACCACTGAGAGTTTTGCCACCATTAATACGATAAGACTGAAAAGAGGAGTCACTGACGGCTAAAATTTGGTGACCGAGTGCAGAGGAAATTTTCTTAATCATTTCGAGAGAAGTATTTTGATCACCTTTTTCGATGCGGTGAACGGCAGACTGAGAGGTGCCAATCATCTTCGCGAGTTCACCTTGAGTGATGCCTTTTTCACGACGAAGATTAGTAATAATAGCGCCGATTTCTTCTTGATAAGTTTTTTGTTTCATAAGAGCCTTTCCTAATAAACCATAAATATTATATCATGGATGGTATATTTTTAAAATAAAATAAGACCCCTGGATAAGGGTCTTATTTAGAGAAATCTTTCAGTTTTTAGGCTTCTTTGACGCCACAAACGACATTATTAGCGTGTACCCAGCCTTCGACAGACCCACCATCGAGATATTGACCAGAGGTGGAAGCGACGCGCATGGTTTGGCCTTGCTTAATATAATCATAAATTGGGTCGGTGATCATGTATTCCTGATCAGTTGGACCAAAATCGTGCTCATTGACGTAGGCGACAATTTTTTGCAAGAGATCTGCAGAAAGAATATATTTACTGACGTTGATTAGGTTAGATGGGGCTTCTTCAACTGATGGTTTTTCCACCACATTCGTGAGCTTACCATCTTGGACCTCGAGTACGCCATATTTATCGACTTTTTCCTTAGGGATTTCGACACCAAGAATAGCGGAGTCGGTTTCGGATTGAAGAGAATTAATCAGAGAAGTGGCAGCAGATTCGCCCTCTGGATTCCAAATAAAGTCATCACCCATATAAACAATCACGGGTTCGTTAAGATTATATTCTTCGGCAGCCATAGCGACAGGTACGGCGGTACCATATTTACTATTGGCGTCTTGAGCGATGTAATGAATTTTAACGTGTTCTGGGAGAGTCTTCGTGAGAGCCACACGGTCGCCCTTACCACGCGAGATTAGATAATCATTCAGTACAATATTATCCGAGTAAAATTCGCGAACTTGGCAAGGTTCGGTATTACTGACCACCATATAGATATCGGTGACACCAGCTTCAATAAGCTCTTGCACGGAATAATCGACGAGCGGGCGGTTGCCAACTGGCAACATGGATTTCTCAATAACTTTAGTAATCGGTAGACGACGGGTACCCCATCCGGCCACAGGAATAATGGCTTTGGTAATTTTCTGCATTTTTTCTCCTTTTCTGCATTATACCATATTTCCCCAGATAACACCTCTTGGTAAGTTATTTGAGACTAATCAAGGAGTCGCGCCAATATTCGGAATGCTCGCTAATTAAGAGGTCAGCGACAGTAGCGGCGATATTGGTGAGGCCGGCATCAGGCAAGTTTTTTAACTGATAATGCTGGCTAAACTCGGTATTATCATAAAAATAACAAGGAACGAGATTAGTAGTATGTGAGGTCTTGGCTTGGTGGGTGGTGGGATCAAAAAGCTCTTCCGCATTGCCATGATCAGCGGTAATCAACATCATGCCACCTAGCTCATCAACTTTTTTGGCGAGACGCTGAAGTTGTAAATCTATGGCCTCCATAGCAATCACGGTCGGCTCAAGCTCACCGAAGTGCCCCACCATATCACCACCGGCAAAATTAATTCGAACAAAATCAAAATTAGCCATTTTTTCGATAACGGCGTCGGTAATTTCCGCAGACTTCATCCAAGGACGTTCGTCATAGGGGCGCGTATCGGATTTAATTTCGAGAAATTCTTCGCCGTGTAGGGGTTCATAACTATTACCATTAAAGTAATAAGTAATATGACCAAACTTGGCAGTCTCAGAACAGGCTAGCTGAGTAAGATTTTTAGCTGCCAAATATTCGTGCAGGGTGTGATGAATTTCGACTGGAGCGACCAAGGTATGCTCTGGAAAATGACGATCCACATCATACTCGGTGAGACTGGTAAAATAAACTGGCAGTTTCTGATTCTGCTCGGTACCACGGTTGAAGCCTTGAAAATCATCGAGACAAAAAGCTTCGGCAATCTCAAGGGCGCGGTCGGCACGAAAATCAAAGTAGATAAAACTATCGTGTGGCCGAACTAGACCAACGGGGTGACTTTCCTGATCCGTCACCACGAAAGCTGGAAGGTACTGATCCTGGAGGCTAGGATCAGATTCACGAAAATGTTTAATTGCCGCATCTGCAGAATTAAAGTAATGAGCGGCCTGACCATGAACTAAGGCCTGCCAGCCACGTTCCACGATTGACCAATCAGTTTGATAACGGTCAGCAATGAAAACCATACGGCCACCGCCAGAGGCGATTTGAATATCGACGTCGAACTCGGCTTTGATTTCTGCGACCGCTTGATTAAACATGGCGAGATATTTCTCAGCCGACTGCGGAGCCACATCGCGACCATCGAAGACCGCATGTACGCGTATGGTTTTGATACCAGATTCGGCGGCGCGTCTTAACATGGCAAAAAGATGAGACAACTCACTATGTACGCCACCATCAGAGAAAATTCCGGAAAAATGCAAGGTGGACTGGTGGGTTTTAAGATTTTCGATAGCCCCCTGCCAAGCGCTGGATTGCCAGATTTCACCGGTAGAAAAAGCTTGGTTGATTTTAGCGATACCCTGCTTAATAATTTGACCACTGCCGAGAGCATTATGCCCGACTTCAGAATTCCCCATTTGACCAGCCAAGATACCAACCGCTTCACCTGAAGCTTGGAGAGCTAACTTAGGATAATTTTGCTCTAATTGATGCAAAAACTCGGTGTAAGCTAAGGCTACAGCGTTACCTTCAATTTCCTGACGAATCCCCACCCCATCCATCACCACGAGGACGACTGGACCGCTATAATTTTTCTTTGATTTTGCTTGCATGGCTCACCCTTTTAATTTTTAATTAATGCGTTTGATTTTCGGCAGCAGAGGCCAGGACATTTTCGAATAGTACGCCAATAGTGAGTGGACCTACACCACCGATTTTTGGTGTGATAGCAGAAATATCAGTACGGGCACGAATTTCATCGTTAATATCACCGAGAATTACTCCACCTTCACTGGCCGTACCGGCATCAACAATCACCGCACCCTCGCGAACCATTTCGGAAGTGATGAGATGAGGATTACCCGTGGCGGCAATAATGACATCGTGATTTTTAAGTTCAGAAAAATCGGAACCACGGTGAAAAACTGAAACACGAAGATTGGAATTCGTGAACATACGAATGAGCGGTTCACCGACCAGACGTCCGCGACCAACAATGGCGATTGATTTATTACCAAGTTCGACGCCATAACCAGTAAGCAACCAGTTAATGGCAGTCGCCGTAGCACTATCGAAACGGCTTTTACCAGTCAAGTCATCGACGTCTTTTTCTGGAGCGATCAATGCGACGAGCTCCTCGGTCCACTCCGGATTTTGCAAAGGAAGCTGCAAAATCACCGAAGAGACGGAAGTGTCTTGATTAGCAGATTCGATAGCGGCCTGAATAGCTTCCTTGGTAGGATTTACTACTTGGTCAATTACCTCAATCTCGATATCTTCCCCGTAAGCTTTCTTCAGACTGACGTATTTTTCGATGACGGGATTATTCGAATCACGAATAATTACCAATTTCGGACGGATTTTACGCGAACGGAGGGCCTTTACCTGATGAGCTTGACGCTCCTTAATAAATCCAACTAATTCACGACCGTTTAATTCTTTGACCATGGAACTCCTTACTTAATTTCGTCCGGTTCTTGCTCGATCATCAAGCCAAATTTATCGAAGACAATTTTGGCAATTTCGGCACGGGCGGCAGCGAGATCAGCATAAGTTTCGGCAGATTCATTAATCAAGATTAAGGCCGCTTTTTCACTGACTTTCATACCATGGAAGACCTGACCCTTAAGACCGGCATGTTCGAGAAGCCAGCCAGAGTTGACGAGGTTAGTACGTTTTTCCGGAGAATCTGGACCGACTTCTTTGGCGTTGCGCCAAACTTCAATACCGCGAGCCTCGGCCGCGTCGGCTTCTTCATCGGTGAGATAAATATTCTTAAAAAAGCTACCGGCACTGGCAATTTTTTCTGGATCTGGAAGCTTAGAGTTTCTCACTTCGCGAACCATGCGAGCGATGTTGGTTGGTGAAAAATCAGTTTCTTGATGTTCGTCCACATAGGCCTGCAAGGAGCGGTAAAACGGTGGATTGAGTTGACCTTTTTTCAAACGAATCACAATCGAATAGATAAAGTAACGACCGACACTTTCACCAGAATTAAAGATTGATTTGCGATAACTCATCTTCATATCTTCAGCGAGAATGGTCTTAAAAGTTTTTTCCTGCAGGTCGTAAACATCAGCAGAAACAATCACCTGCGTGACTTCCTGGCCATAGGCGCCGATATTCTGAACCGGAGAAGCACCAGCGGTACCTGGAATACCAGCCATCGCTTCGATGCCAGAATAGCCAAGGGCAGCAGTGAAATTGACTAAAGAATCCCAAATTTCACCACCATTAGCACGGAAGTAACCGTATCCTTCTTTTTCGGCTTCAGCTTTCACTTCAGCGCCGTAAGCGGCTTCAATTTCCTCCACAGAAAGCTGTGAGATACCGAGAATACGGTCAAGCAAGATTACACCCTGATAACCTTCATCAGTGGCGAAGGTATTGGCGCCATTACCGAGGATAGTGACCGGAAAATTTTTTTCAGCGGCGAATTGATAGGCTTCTGGAATTTCATCTTTAGACTTGATCTCGATGACGTATTTAGCCGGACCACCAATACGCATGGTGACAAGATTTTTAATCGGGACATTTTCAGAAATTAACATTTATTCTCCTTGTTTTTATTAAGTTTAACAATGGTTTAAAATTCAAAAATAACTAAATCATTACTTTTATTTTAACATAAACAAATCCCGACCTCTCATGTTAAAATAGATAAGTAATGTTTGAAATTCATGAAGTATTCAGGTTTGTAAGCTTCTGGTTTTTGATGTTCATGATTTATTCTTTTATCGGCTGGGTCTTCGAATGTATTTGGACCAGCATCGAACAGCGCAAACTGCAAAACCGTGGCTTTCTCTTCGGACCAATTTGCCCAATTTATGGTGTGGGAATGGTCTCATTTTTAATCCTGACACAAGAAATTCATTTCGAATGGTATATTGAATTTTTTATTTTCGCCCTAATCTGCACGGTGATTGAATATACCACAAGTGTGGTGATGGAAAAAATCTTTCGCGTGCGTTGGTGGGACTACTCAGAGACCACACGTTTTAACTTAAACGGCCGCGTTTCACTCGAGACTTCTCTTGGTTTTGGTCTGGGTGGGATGGCAATTAAGTATGGACTACATCCATTCATTTTACATTTGATTTCACCACTTTCCTGGCCAATGATTGAATCGATTAATGGCGTACTATTGATGATTTTAGTGATTGATATTATTTTTACCACTGTGGCGACATTGAAATTACGTGATAAATTTAGTGCCAAATTTGGCTCCACTAAAATTGATGTAACTTCCGAAATCAAAAAGCTGACCCGTGAATATTATTCGCGTGCGGCTAGATTTAAACGTCACATGACCAAGGCGGCAATGGAGAATATCCAAAAAACTCATAAAAATATTGGCAACAAAATCAATTCGATCACTAAGTCGAAGAAGTAGACTATTCTACCTTAAGATATTTCTCAAAATGCGAAAGATAGTAGGTGGTAAAATCCTGACGAAACTTTCGACGCAGCTCTTTAATAAAACTCGACTCCTTGCCATCAACAGCCAAAAGAATCACCTGCTTTTTAGCACGAGTGAGGGCGACATAAAAGAGGCGACGCTCTTCATTGACTGAAGCCTGGTCTAGTCTTAATTCTTCTGCGATTTTTATTAGTTCAGTCTTCAGTGGCGGATCCTTGACGTGAGCTGGAAAGCCCAGCTTGGCTTCACGATTATTAAGGATAATCACATAATCAGCCTCCAGGCCTTTAGATTGATGCACGGTAAGAAAACGAATTTTTAGATCTGGCCGCGTTTGAAACTCTATGACATCTTTAGTTAGCTTAAACTGAGTACAATTAAGGAGACGAAGCCGGTCAATCTGGAAACGACCGAGCAGTAAGATTGAACTATCTCGTGGCAGAGATTCAAAATAGTGCGTCAGGACTTCGAGATCGAGTCGTTCTGAATCGCCAGAGATCTCCACGACCGGCTCTAGCGCGTCTTCTTTTTGGCTTTGAATCTGCTTTTGAATTTGGGTGTGATCCTGCATGATAAAGTTCGAGCTTAATCTTGCGAGGGTGGGGCCAAAACGATAGGTTTTGGAGATACGATGCAAGGAAAAATCACCCCAAAATTTACGGAAATTCAAAGTAAAATCGACGCGACTGCCACTGAAGCTATAAATCGCCTGCCAATCATCACCCACAGCGAACAGATTTGCCTGGGATGATTCAAGAAGGAGATGGAGGAATTCCTGTCGCAGAACCGAGAGATCCTGATATTCATCGACAATGATGTAGCGAAACCGAGTTTTAATCTGGCCGGAACGAAGAAACCGAATGGCTAACTTGATGAGTCCAGAAAAGGTGGCCTGGTGCTTTTCTAAGAGATCAGATAATTCCCTTTGGTATTTTTCGGAAACCATGAGAAATAATTTACGGTATTCCTCTGAAGAAAATTTACTAGCAATCTGTGCTACGGTCTCGGGTGCCAATTCATGCAGATCGAGAAATTCGCGAATGATTGAAGTCTGCATAGTAAGCTCATCAGAACCAGAAATTACATTATCAGTTATTTCCGAAACGGGCTGCTCGGCATCTATTTCATTTGTAGTAACGGAAAAATCTGGCCAGAGACTACGAAGTAATTTCAGAGCTAAACTATGAAAAGTCTCAATTGTGATGTTCGGTGGCGGAGATTTTCTGAGCAAAATCTGTTCCGCAAATGCTTGATAGCATTCACGCAAGAAACGTTCTCTGAGTTCCGTGGCGGAATCATGAGTGAAAGACAAAACTAATATTTCTGGTGGGCTGGCGAAACCGGATTGCAGGAGATAGAGAATTTTGCCGAGAATGGTGGTAGTTTTGCCGGAACCTGCACCGGCCACGGTCAGATTAAATCTAGCTGGATCATAAATAGCCTTGCGCTGCTCTCTATCGAGAGGATGATTTTCAACTCGAAAATCTAGCGGCAGAGTGTCGAGGGATTTATTTTTGAATGAGTTTTTTGGCATACTTGGCTCCTTTTTTATTTAAGAGCCAAGATTATTTGAGAATTAAGAAACAAGTCGGCGGAACTAGTGGATGTTTTCTAAAAACTGGGCTTCTATCCAAAAACCGCCGCGTAAAAATAATTTAACAAAAAATCATAGCTCTCACTATGATCTAATCTTGTGGTGCCCGAAACAGGACTTGAACCTGCACCTAGAAGCTAGACTAGCACCTGAAGCTAGCGCGTCTGCCAATTCCGCCATTCGGGCTTGAGATAATTATACCCCAAACCCGACAGTTCGTGAACTAGAATGAATTTTGATTTTCTAAATCTCGAGAAAACACTAGAGATTCTTGGTGGTTTGATTTTTACTAGCGTTGAAGGTGTCACCGTTCTTGTTGGTATAGATAACGTCACCATTAACCACTCTTTGACTAGCAATCTCACCGAAGTCAGCAGGAGCTTTATAGATTGCGGTTTCATTGCCAGTACTTCGAACATTAATTGTGGTTTTATTAAGATTATTAGCTTGCTTATTACGCTCTTCATCAACAAGGCTAAATTTAGTTTTATCAAAGTCGGAAATAAGACTTGGGTCCTTAAATGATGCTTCTGCTGTTTGACGAACCACAGATTCCAGAACATTTTGAGTCTTAGTATCAATAATTTCTTTGACATCATCATTTCCGATTTTCCTAAAATTGTCTACATTAAGGTCTGCTAGAGCTTCATCAATGGCGGCTGAACGACTATTCTTAACAACATCAGTGCTAACCGTAAAATCGTTTTCAGGGTCCCTTTTGGCTTGTATCAGATCGGTAAACTGTCTAGTTGAAATCTGTTCCTTATCCGTAAATCCCGGGGACTTCAATGCCGCAGCGCCCATCTGTCTTAAACTGTGCGCCGATGCTGCAACGTTATCACTTCTACCAATACCAGCTAGCATCTTTTTACCAGTTTTAGTCCTACCAAGAAATGTCGAATATGCGTCAATCATAGTATCATTTTTAAAACGGCCAGACCCATCTAGTTTGTTGTAATCGGTCCCCAAGACCCCCAGAAGCATAGATTTTACTTCATCTTCGGTTGCGCCATCATTCGTAAGTTTACTAATAATATTGTTTGCCTCGGAATCTCTAAGTTCAGCTTGCGCCGCAGACTCAAGCCGCTCAAAACCAGAGCCTTCATAATTACTTAGGGCAATACTCGCAGCTGCACTACCACCAGCGCGCATTTTGGCATCTTTTAGAACTGCCCCCGCAGCTTCCGTTTGACGTCTACGCTGGGCAGTTGAAAGAGTTCCGCCAGCATCTTCAATGGCTTTGTATTTTCTGAGTCTTCCAAGAGAACGATTTAGGTTCTTGTCAGAGGTAAAATCGCTCTTCATATTCTTATAAAATTCCGATGCTGCAAAAGCCCCACCTGCCATACTGGCACCCTTGAGGGCTCCACCACGAATCTTATCAAAGGCACCAGTAATAGCACCGAGACCAGCAAGAGATTTCGAGGTCATGGATGGAATAGCAAAATATGGAAGTACATTTAAGAGTCCGCCAACAATTAACATAAGCATATCTGTACTAGTCCCGACAATAATCGAGGAAGCAAGAGCTCCAGCGGAAGTTGCAAAAATAAACATTGGATAAAGCATAAGTAATGCTTTGACGGTAGAAAAATATTTTTTAGTTATGGCGGCAGTATTCGGTAGAGCATATAGAACCATCGCGAGCGGTGCAAGTACAACTACCATAATAATGGCAGCTTGACGAATGGTTAGCATGATAAAGCCAAAGAAAACCGAAATTAGAGAAGTAACAATAAACATTACTACAGGGAGAATAAGAGCCGGACCAGTAACAACGGCCGCTGCAACACCAACTCCACCAGCTGCAGTCGTAACTACACCTGCGATTGTAGTAATAGTAGCTGCAGCCCTAGCTGAGGCGTCAGCATCCATACTATCAGCAGCTACCGATCTAATAAGTACACCAATTCCGTTACCTATAATCTGTGAAAGGTCGATCAGTACACCCATAATTAGATATGAGAAATTAACTAAAATTGCGGTAATAATAAGTTTAGGTAAGATTTTCTTAATGTTGTAATTAGAGATACCAATATTAGTCACTTGAGAAAATACTACTACAAGCAGCATGATCACAAAACCGATATTCGCAATATTACGGAAGGCAGACCAGGCCTTATAGATAGATGAATCCTGCTTAGAGAATTGCTCGATAATAGAAGTATGCACGTTAGTAAGGGCAGTAATAGATCCTAAGAGACCACTAGCCGTAGCCGCACCGTCGGCGATAGCTGGACAAAGCATCCAGGAGAGGAATCCTCCGTTTTCTTGACAGTAGCTTTGCTTCTGCTCTTCCGAAGTTGACGAATCATATTCCCCATCAGCGGTCCACTCAGCCTCATCAGGAGGTAAGGTACTATTGAAATTTTCCGTTTCTAAACACTTTTTTCCGCCATTACCATCATCTACGGTGAAATCATCATGGTCGATAGCACTTTTTATTTTTGTAAATTCTGCACTTTCCACCTCGGTAAGAGGAGTACCATTACCTTGCGACCTCATGGTATAATCCTCTAATAGCTTTTTTGCCTGTGTCTTTTTTTCTACCGTGTTACACGGTTTAAGATTTTCGGTCTCTAAGCATTTCTTTCCTCCATTACCGTCATCAACAGTGAAATCATCAGACTTAACCGCCGCAAGAACCTTGTCATACTCTTCCTTAGTAACCGATAAATTGCTATCTGTAGAGATCAAAGGATTTGACGGAGTAGAAACTAGTCCCTTATTGAAGTATGACGGTGTTGATGCTTTCTTTTTCTCTTCCTGTTTTACATATGAAGAAACTATTTCATTTGCGCGTTTTTTTATCTCTGCGGATGCGCAAGGCTTTACGTATTTATCCTTACGGATACTTTCAATGGACTTTTTATATTCATCAAAATTATTATTAATAGTGTCTGCCAAATCTTTACAGGTTAATTTTTCTGAATTTTTATAATACTCTACAGTTTTTATTCCAGATTTATTAAAATCATTACCATCCTTATCCTTGCCTAAGTGTGGAAAAAGTTCTACGGTATTTCCATCTTTTATCATTTTTATTTTAAAGTCGTAATAATAAGTGCCACCTCCACTCGAATATTGCTCTTTGTCTTTACCATCTGGACTAACACCCGGTTGTCCGAGACATTCTTTTTCAAACGCATTAAGAGCTTCAGTATATGACATAGTCGCATTACTTGAAACCTTATCCTTTTCCGAATCTCCAGTCAATATACCATTATTCTGTTTTTTACTCCATTTCGAATAAATATCATTAATGTATTCTATGCTTTTTTTAGAATCTTTTTTCGAGAGCTTAGCGCTAAGATTTAGATTATCGACAGAACAGTTATCTACTCCCCCATCATATAAAGCATAATTGCCAGTTGAAGAACATATTAACTGTTTGATATTATCAATCCCCATAGCATCCATGAAGAGCGTGGTTAAATTTTTTTCAGGAGTACCTTCATAGCAGTAGATTTTACCATTCGAATCTCCAGGATTTATTATTGCTTCAATATCTTTACCTACTTTTACGACTGTCGCTTTTTTAGGAAAGTCACTATCATTAGTGAAGACATTATTAGTCTTAAAAATTTCTGCTGGTGTTACATAGTAATCCTTAAGATGATGATCACCATAGTCAGAAGCCTGATGTCCATTCAGCATAGAATCATTTTTAAGACATTCCACAAATGCCTCTTTTATTCTAGTGGCAAATGTGATTTTTTCAGCTTCATTTTTTGCACCAGTTTGACCGTATTGATTAGCTGCAAATACACTACTTACCGACATAAGTACCAAATTAAAAACAAAAATTAACGTTAGTGTGATTATTCCAATTTTATAATTTCTTTTTTTCATATAATTTACCTTATATACACTAAACAATCATCGATATATTTACTTAATACGTCAATTTTTGAATAATCCTCAAAATTACTATATATAATATTGAGAATCTTTTTTTCCACTTCATCATTTTCAGCCATGGTCTTTAAGTCTTTAAGCTTTTGACGATTTTTGCTACATAAAATCGAATCACTATTAGCTGCAAAATCAAAATTGCAATTTTCGTTTTTAGCAATTTGCTTAAATTCTTTAGTTTGTTTAGAAATGTCCCCCAACTTATTAGAAACAACGGTATAGTCTAAAATTTCAGAAGATGTTTTTTCAAGTTGCGTAAAATCATCTTTATCATATGCTTGAAATGCATCTAAATATATTTGTATTCCTTTTTCGTAAATATCTAATCGATTCTTTAAAGATTCAGCAAATTCCTTATACAACACCTGTACTTTTTTACTGCCGCTAATCTTGCTTTTTTTAGATGTTAATTCTTTAACTCTTCGAAATGAAGCACCAGCTTCTTGCATACTAGTGTATTGTTGGTAGCTAAAAAATTGATCGAACGATAACGCTCCATTATTTACCGTAATAAAAAAATTCTCAATCCATTCAATATTACCCATATCTGCGGATTCAGCAAACTGAATAAATTCCTGCCTGCTCATAGTCTTAGAATCGACAAAAATTGCTTTTGCAATAAGACTAATTAAAAATAGCGCGACTAGGCCGATTAGACCGAAAATAATATACTTCTTCAGATTCTTACCCTTAGGTTTGGTGGCATAAGCATTTGGGATAATAATGTCAGAAAAATCACCACCTTGTGGAGCGGAAGTAAAAGAATTGTTTGTATTTTGGTCCATTTGGTTAAATTATAACATAAGAGTTTTAAAAAACTACCAAAAAACTCCAGCCGAGACTGGAGTTTTTGGTTGGACTTCGCAGGTTGTTTCAATGATAATACATTTTTTAACTCAAGACGTATTTTATTATCATCACGCAGTTTTCAACCAGTTAGCCTGGGCCTCCCCGCTCAATAATTTAAGCGAGAAGGCTTATCCAAGGCTAAGTATTGACGTCCTAAGAAAATCTTCGGAGCGGTCAATTAGCGAAGTTTTTTACGGCTAGAAAGATAAAGACCAGCAGTCGTAATGATAGAACCAAGACCGAAGGCAGAGCTAATTACGGTTTCAGGACCGGTTTTTGGCATTTCCTTTGGAAGTTCTTGATTTGGTTTTTCTGGGTTTGGAGTAACTGGAGTTACTGGTTTTTCTGGGGTATTTTCACAGGTTTTCTTAACGTAAACATCTGCGCTACCTTGAACAGCGAAACCATTAGCCGAAGCCTTAGCCCAGTTGATCAAACGGTTGTTACCACAAATAAGATTTTCATCGACAACCTTAGCAGTGAAACGGACATAACCATCACCATTAATGTTGTAACCACCAATATTCAAACCACCATTAATAACGGTGTTAGAATCAGTAGTTAGACCATCTTTGTGTTTTGAGGTAAATAATTTAGTAGTACCATTAACATATTGCATGTTCTTTGGCAAAGAGTCGCTTACAACGACATCCTTAACAGCAGAAGCGTTAAGGTTCTTGTAGTGAATTTGGTATTCGACAGAGTCGCCAACCTTGGCATCAACGGAAGTTTTCCATTCCTTGTCGCCAAGCATACGAACCTTCTTAGTAATAGAGGTGTTCTCGAAAACTGGTTTAACCTTAATAGTGACATAACCAGCATAGTTGTAACAACCAGGGAGGTTACCATCTAATTTGTCATAACCAACTTTCACACCACCGTTTACGATAGAGTCAGATAAGGTAGTACCGTTCTTGAAAATATTATTTTCAAAAGTGGCAGAACCTTCGACATAGTCAAGGTAGAAAGCACGACCATCGGCGCTCTTAAGATTCAAAGAATCCCAGTAACGAGATGGAGTTGCATTTGAGGCATTAATGAAGCCAGAAATACGAGCAGTCTTAGAAACGACAGTTGGTAAAGAAATTTCAGTGGTGACATCTTTAGCTACAGAGTTAACACCCTTAGGGTTGTTGTTGTGAACATAAAGACGAACTACGTAAGTTTTACCTTCTTCAACGTTAACATCACCGATGTTCCAAACGTTGTTTTTGCCATTGTTACCAGTAGCTTCATCGCGAATGCCTAAGAAGCTGCGTTCATCGTTTAATGGCATAATGACACCGGCTTCTTTTTCCTTAGCGGAGATAGAAGAACCGTCGTCCTTGATAGAGTTCATGACGATCTTGTCGCCAAGTTTACCAGCGTTAATGTCAGCGATAGTGTAAGTAGCGCGACCGCCAGCGTTATCACCCCAACCAGATACAGTTGCAACAGTAGCAAGACCAGCAACAGTCACGGTAGCAGCGATGGATGCAAATTTGAATGCTTTTTTCATAAAAGCTCCTTTCAATTAAATTGTTCCTGTTATAAAATTTTGTTTTCGATTTGACTACACGAATCTAAATCTTTTTCTTCTAGCCAAATTGTTAATTTTCGTCTATGCCACTGAAATCGAATCGTCTCAAGAGTAAACACGAATTACCCGGCGGCCTGAGCCGCCAGGGTAATTAAGGTACAACATAGATGTAGATAAGTTGTACTGAAGTCCATTACTGGACTTCGTCTAGGACGTCATTACCTTCGGCAATGTCGTCAACCTTAACTCCGTTTTTGTCTCTGTACTCAGCTGATTGCGGCTGAGTTTCTGTAGCGTAATCTTTTCGATTTTCATACGCTGCTTCAGATTCCTCGATACTTCTGCCCTGATCTCGAGTCGGAGTTTCCGGTTTTACTTTCTCCGGTCTCTCATGACCTCCATCCGTGCGAACCGCTGGGTCCGTAGGCTCGAAGGCATCAGTACCGACGGTAGCATTACCACCACCTATCTGAGCTCCGCCGTTATTAACGGGGTCCTGAGAAGGCTTCTTCTCAGGTTGACTCTCATGATGGTTATTTCCGCCACCGCCACCACCGCCACCTCTACGGCGACGTTCAGTACTTCTCTCAGTCTCTGACTCCTTGGTAGAAGACTCGGTAGAAGACTCGGTAGACGTCTGAATTGAAGACTCCTTGGTGCTAGACTCTGTTTGCTTTTGCTTCTTCTCGGTAATCTTCACCTTGATAAGCTCTGGACGCTTATCGTGGGTGTTGATTCCTACTCGGAAGATTTCGGTACCCGCCTTATTGGTATAACTCAACACCATAGCGTCACGAGTAAACTCGTAGTCCGCTCTTTCGAAGGTAGTCAACTTAGCTGAGTCAGCATTTGCCAGACTCAGCGGATAATGGTGATTTGTGGTCACCAGTTGAACTCCCTGATTGACGAATCTGTCGAGAAGCCACAATGTAGCCACGCCGACCTTGATCTGTCGATCATTGGCGTAAAGTACACCATTCTCCTCTCGGAGATAAGCTTGATTACCTATTCCTTCTTTCATGAACTGATAATACTCATTGAGTCTATCAGTCATCCAGGAGTTAATCTGGACAATGGAAGTACCATCACTAACGGTCATACCTGTCAGCACAGTGAGTACTGCGTGAGTGACTGGTGGATTGGTCAGAACTTCCTGTCGATACTCTTTGGCCATAACGGCTAACTCTTCCTCGCTATACTTTTCCCCGTCCTTAGTTCCGTGAGTCACGGAAAAAGGCGTGGATAAAGCGTCACTAAAGCCAGATCCTGCGACTCTTTCGGCTGCCTTATTCGGCATCGAATTGTCGCAGAACTCACGACTTAACTCTGGGTACGCTTTCGCGTACTCATAGTTATCGAAGTCGAATGTCAATTCTGATTTCTCAGCTTCGACATCCTTTGCGGAAAGCGTTTCCGCCTCTGCATCGGCGTGATTTCTTTGACAAGATTTCACACCGGCTCCGATGGCTACTACCACAATTGCAAATACCAAAATCCCTGATAAAACCTTTTCGATTTTACCAAATCTAAACTTTTTCATTTTTTACCTCCTTTGGAGACTCCGTCCTCGATGTGGGAAATGCGGCGGAGTCTAGTCAAAAATGTAACTACAAATACGACAATCATCATGCAGCTTAGCATAATGCCGTCTGTGTCCAATCTGCCGATTTCAATCCAGAGCGAGATTATCCCGAAGATAAATCCCACAAGTCTCAAAACCAGGCAGATATACTCCAATCCCATCTCCTCGTTCATAGACGTCTCCTCCTAAGCGAAAACTCGGATTCCTACACATACCACGAAGATAATTGCGACAGCAAAGGCGGCTCTTACAAGATTATTCGCTGTGAATAAATCCGGGAAGATTGCATCATCCCCCCAATCATCACCATGGTCAACAGAGTCGAGGATTCCTTCCTCTTCCTCTTCGTATTCAGGCTCTTCCTCATCCTCTACTTCAAAGAATAATCCGAAGCCAGCGAACTCTGGTTCTTGACTTGAAGTTTTCTCTTCCAGAGCGGGAGCCTCCTTGGCAGTGGCAGCTCGATAGTTCTTAACAATCTCTTCGACTGCCATCTGTTGATCCTCAATAGTCGAGGCACTACTTAGCCGATTGAGAATTTCAGACAACGTTTGCTGCTGGATTTCGTTCATGCTAGGGTTAGTGACTTTCTTGGGTTTATCCTCTGCGTCAGATTTCGGCGCAGAGGTGGTAGTCTGAGCTTCATCAACCTGAGTGATTGATTCTTCATCAGTCTGAGTATTTTTCGGCGGATTTGACTCAGCCTTTTTATCCTCAGTTACTGACTTTTGCTCAGTGGTTCCACTTTTGGTTCCTTGGACTACGCTACGAAGTTTTTCATTGTCTTGCTGAAGCTTATTTTGCTGATTCTGCATGCGCTCAATTTGCTCACGCAGCTTAGCATTTTCGACTTCAGCCTTACTTTTCTTTTTGGCTCTTAATTTAGGGCCGCCAAGATAAGTGAAAACAACTACCACAATGGCGACTAACCAGGTCGGAAAAGTTGCCATTATGAATTCCAGGTTACCGAAAAAGTCTCGGTCCATTTGATAGTAGCTAAAAAGCTGCCACCAAACGAACGCGATTCCAGCAAGTAATGCCAGAAGACAAGGCAGTTTCACCTTACGGTAGTTTAACTTCCGTAGTTCGACCCAACCAAAAACCATGATTCCCGCCAACTCAAGTACAAAAATAACTGCACTTAGGTTTGGCTGGACCTTAGGAAACGCTAGACTCCCGAAAATTGGTAGTAATAGCAAGCCTAAACTTGCCAAACAACCCTTCAGGAGACCTTTTTCAATCGCCGAGAACTCTTGATTAGACTTGGTTTTTCGAGCACATATGGCATAAAGAATGGCATATGTAACGACAACAATCATAGCTGAAATTAGACAATAACTCATTTTGATTCCCTCCTCTGTTGCGCTCGATTTCTTCGAGGCAAAAAAATGTTTCATACAACATCTACATCTATAATAAACAGGCGTGAAATTATTTTACGCCTGAGATGATTCGATTTTAATGGACGTCTTGGTAATTCAAGCGGTTAAGCCAGATTACAGACTGAGGTGATTATACTATAAATGCTTGAAAATGTCAATGGTTATATCACAAGCATTAGCGTTTTAGACGTGTGAGTTTCAATAGTTAGAAAATAATCATAAGTGTTTTAGATTTTTTAAAGCAAATATGGGAGATTTCATGGAGCTAAAAGAGTGATTTTACGGTGAGTGGATGGGGGTAAAATTTGCTATAATGGAAGAAAATGGAGGCAGAATGGGCGGTATAATTGGTAGCTACGGGCAAAGTGATTTAATGCGGGGGAATTCTGGCAAGCAACAGGAGGCTGGTGACCTATACCAGAGGTCGCGCGGACAAAATGGGATGGAAGGCAGCTTCGATGTTCGTGGTGGCAGTTCGGAGCCTAGCCAGAATGATGGTTTTGGCCGGGTAAATGACCACGAAACTAATCACGGTTATGGTTATGTAAAAAATCCAGAGGAATTGAAGCGTGGTTATGGTGTGGTGGGAGAACAAGAAAAAGCTCGTGGTTATGGTGTGCTAGGTAGTGGAGGCGAAAGGCGCGGATATGGCGTGACCCCCGGGGACGGATATAAGCGTGGATATGGAAGACTGGGCGGAGCTGGTTCTAGTAGTGGAACATCTGGTGTGCGACGTACCCCGAGTGAAACCATGCAACGCGACAAGATGATGGGAATGGGCGGCGGACCTGCTGGTGGAGCTGGTTTTTCTGGTGGTAGTAGACCTTCCGGTGGGAATATTAGGCCAGTGATTAAACCGAATTTCTGATTCTTGAGTAAAATTACTAATCTATAATTGAAAAAACTAGCTGAGTTTGCTACAATCTAGGAAGCGTACAGCGCATTTTGAAAATTTGGTGGGTGTAGCTCAGTCGGTTAGAGCGTCTGATTGTGGTCCAGAAGGTCGTCGGTTCAATTCCGATCACCCACCCCATTAGCGAGTGTAGTACAGCGGTTAGTATACAAGTTTTCCAAACTTGGGATGAGAGTTCGATTCTCTCCACTCGCACCAAATTAAAAAATAAGGACGTTTACGTTCTTTTTTTAATTGCCCGTACGAGAAAGACCATGTAGTGGGATTACTCGCACCAGGTTATAAAAAGAAGAGCATTTATGCTCTTATTTTTTATGACTGCCTGTACGAGAAAATTTGCGAAACAAAATTATTTACTTCTATTTATAAAAAGAAGCTCTTGACCTCTTTTTCTTTACTGGAAGAAGGCGAAATAGACGATAGCGCCGACCAGTGCACCGAAGATACTCATGGCGATGAGGGCAAAGACTAGCGAAAGGTTGGTCTTGCGCATTGAAGGATCGTCGATAATGACAGCCTGTTGCTTGGCCTTGGTCTTTTCAGATTTATTTTTCGCATAAATAGTTTTACGAGAATTATTATCTTCCTCGAAGGTGTAATCCTTGATCTTGGAGCCTGGACCGAGGAGTTCAGAAGAAAATTCTGAAGAAGTAAAATTATCTTGCCCAGCAGCAAGCGGACGTTTTTGTACCTTGTCGGTATTAATAAATGGACTGCGACCACCGAGGACATAGTTGGAATTATTATTCGCGATGTCGGACTCAGCATAAAGCGAAGTAGTTTTTGGCTTCTCGTTATCTGAAAAAGAATATGACGAACGAGTCGGAGCAACTGTAGCTATAGGCTCATATTGAGCATTCTGATTATCTGAGGCGAAAGCGGAGTCAATAGAATCTGGCGTGAGCGTGCTTCCCTGGTTTTTTGGCAGAGTAGAAATAGTATTCGAGCGGCCGGCGGTCGGATAATACATGGTAGCAGATGGATTGCCAGAGGTAGATGCAGGATTATCGCCATGGAGCTGATCATTATCTACAGAATCAAAGAGTGCCTCAAGGTCTTCTATTTCATCATAATTATCATAATTTTGCAAGGCGTCACGCACGCTTGGAGAAACCAGAGTAGTTGGAACTGGGGCTTTGGCTGAGTGAGTCGTTTGAGATTCGGAATTTATTTCAGACTCAACTTTTTTAGCTGGACGAATGCGACCAAAAAGTGTGCGGCTTGGACTGGCGGTAATCTGAATACGAGAAACCGGCGAAGGCGCCTTAAATTTGGAAGCGGCAGAAGCGGCGGAGGCGGTAGAATTAACAGTATTAATGGCGGAACCGGCAAGAGAATTTGCAGCATTAGTAACTGAAATTGACCCAGCGGAAGCGGCGTTAGTAACTGAAATTGCGGTAGGAGCAGGTCTCATCTTCGGGGCTAAGCTAGCACTGCCTACTGGAATACGACCAGTAGCACGCGGCAATTCACCAACTTTACGCTTGGCTAATTCTTCTTTGGCACGTTGTTTTTCGTATTCATAGCGTCTTTGCTTGGCCTGATTTTCTCGTTCAATAGCCTGGCGTCGTAAAAGAGCTTCTTGTTCAGCCTGTTTTTTAGCAATAGCCTGCTGTTTTTCTTCGATTTCACGCTGCAATCTAAGTTCGCGATTTCGCAAAGATTCTTCGGCCTGAGAGCGAGCTAATTCCTGCTTAGCGGCCTCAATGCGGCGACGATTATAGTCCATGGTTTGATTTTGGAGTTCAATCTGGCGCTGAATTTCCTCACGACGTTCGCGCTCTTTTTTTGCCTGTTTTTTACGCTCCAATTCACGTTCGGAAAGCGAATAAGTGTAAGCCGAAGTAAGAGTGCGAGCACGAGTAGGGCTGGCGATGGCGGGATTCGCGGCAGCAGAAAGAGTGCCGGCAGTTTTGCGGACAGGAGAAAAATCCATCATGCGACCTTTGACAGTGGTATTTTGGGCGTTTTTTCCTTGCATATTCATGTTTAATTATACTCGATTTTCCGATTATTCACGGACCTTTTTTGCAGTTTCAATAATACTGGCAAACGACTCAGAAACTAGGCCAGCACTGCCGATAAGTAGACCATTTACCCCTGGCACAGTGAGGTAGGCACCGGCATTATTTGGATTGACACTACCACCAAAAAGGACGGGAATTTCAGCGACGGTTTCCTCGCCATAGACAGAGGTGAGTTGATCACGAATAATCTTCACAGCGTCAGCAATTTCATCCGGGCTAGCGATATGGGCGGCCTTAGTACTAGAGATGGCCCAAACTGGTTCATAAGCGATGATACATTTTTTAATATCGTCACTATCGATTTCGGAAAGACCACCAAAAATTTCGTCACGCAAAACATCGACGGTTTCACCAAAATTCCGTTGACTTTCAGTCTCACCGACACAAAGAATCGGAGTGATATCATTACGAATCGCAGCGGCAACCTTCTGAGAAATTTCCCGGTTAGTTTCACCAAAAACAAAGCGACGCTCTGAATGCCCGATGATAGCGTAAGAAACTAGACCGCGGAGCTGAGCGATAGAGACCTCACCAGTGTATGCACCGAAGTCACGGTAATAGAAATTCTGAGCGGCAAGCTTGATCTTGGACTTATTACGTTCAAGTTGGAGCGAAAGACTTGGGAGTGAAGTAAAACTTGGAGCAATCACAATTTCGAGGCCACGACTAGGTTTGATTTTTTTAAGTAATTTCTGCAAAAAGATAGAAGACTCACCGATGGTCAGATTCATCTTCCAGTTGCCCACAATATATGTTTTCATAATCTTATTATAGCATAATCAGTTTGAGAATTTTAAGGTTTTGGTGAGGTGTGATTTTTGGTTTTAGCCACAAAAAGTGAGTGTTTTTGCTATAATAAGCAAAAGAAATACCGCAGAGAGGAATAGAGATGAAGAAAGTATTATCCTTTGATATTGACCAAACCTTAAATATTGCCAAAACCCCAATTCCCGATGAAATGGCTTTATTACTTAGTGAATGTTTGAATGAATTTGAAATTTGTCCAATTTCCGGTCAGAAATTTGAGCAGTTTTTAATTCAAATCGTGAATCGTTTAGTCGAAGTCGCCGATGCCACCCCGGCACAATTAGCACATCTTCATCTTTTTGTCGCGCAAGGCACACAATACTATCGATACCAGCCAACTACGCATGGTAATGATGGATCAGTTTATAATGAGAAGAACTGGAAGCAAGTCTATAATTATCCATTAACCGAAGATGAGGTGGCAAAAATCACCGAAGCCCTAGAAAGTTCGGCCAAAGAAGTGGGGTATTGGGAAGAAGACAAGCTCCAGCCGGGTGACGAAATTATCGAAAATCGTTTATCCCAGGTGACTTTCTCGGCGCTTGGGCAAAAAGCGGGTACTGAGGCGAAATACGCCTGGGATCCAGATTGCAAGAAGCGTAACTTGATTGCTAAACTCGCCAAGGAAAAGGTACCGGACTTCTCTTTTGAGGTGGCTGGAACTACCAGTATTAACGCCTTCCGTGACGGATTAAATAAATCTTTCGGCATGAACCATTTGATGGAAGAATTGAATGTCGAAAAAGACGATATTCTCTATTTTGGCGACATGACGCAAGAGGGTGGCAATGATTATCCAGTCGTGCAGATGGGCATCGATACGATTACGGTGCGTAATCACGAAGATACCGAATATGCCCTGAAAGGAATTTTGGGAGTACTATGATTTTAGATGCTTCAAAATTAATCGGATTTCGCATCTTAAGCTTAAGATCCGGTGGGGTGATCAGCACGATTGAATCAATCATTGTCGATCCGAATGATTTGAAGATTTTGGGATTTTTCCTTAATAAAAATACTGTGAGCTTTGACTCGGGAGCGATTTTGGATGTCCGTAGTGTACGAGAATTTTCTCACCTCGGAATGATTATTGATTCAGACGAAGAGCTACTAAACGTGGGGGATGTAGTAAAAATCGATGAAATGGTGAAACTGAATTTTCAGCCAATCAACTTCAAGGTAAAGACCCAAAGCAAGAATAGCGTAGGGACAGTAATAGATTACACGGTAGATGTAAACGATTTTTATATTCAGCAGCTAATCGTCAAGCGTCCAATTCTGAAGTCATTCATCGATCCAGAACTAATTATTAATCGTTCAGAAATCCTAGAGATTAATGACGAAGCAATCATAGTAAAGGATGAGCTGGCTAAGCAAAAGGGCCGCGAAAAATTAGAGCAAGAAGAATTCGTACCGAATTTCGTTAATCCATTCCGCCAAAATGACTAACCAAAAGATTTGATTTTAATTTTGAAGATTTTCAGTGTCGATTGCGGAGAGTTTGGATTTAATTAAATCATAGGAAAAACCTTGGCGAACAAGATAGGCCATAAGTTTTTCTCTAGTAATCGGGCGACGTAATTTCTTCTCGATCATTTTATCGATTTCAGTATCATCTTCACGCTGAGAAAAAAGCTCATCACTCTCAAGTACTTCGCGCATTAGAGATTCAGAAATCCCTTTACTCTTTAATTCGTAGAGTAATTTCTTACGACTAATTCCCTTCGACTGGTTGCGATTATCGATATAGAAGCGCGTAAAATTATAATCAGAGAGAAATTTTTCTTGCTTCAAACGTTCGATTACGAGATTAATCTGCGTTTCAGTAATTTCTGCGCCGGGCTTGGTCGGAAGATTAAGAGATTTTCGACCAGTATATTCATAGGTGTTATTTTCTGTGAAATCAATTTCGCGAATCTTTTCATTCTGAGCACGAACATTTTTTCGCATTTCTTGAATTTTAGTGCGATACTCCTCATCTTCAGCTAGGCGTTTTTTGAAATTATCATACTTTATCTGTGACTGACGACGACGCAGTTGCTTGCGATGCAGGTAGTCGCGAATTTCTTTTTCAGAATGTGGACGCGACAAACAATACTCTAGGGTAGATTGATAGAGTTTATCTAGCGAAGAAAGTGCAACAAGCTCAGAGATGCGTTCTTCGGTCAGAATATCGCCGACTTTAAGATTTTGCTCGGAAAAAACTCTGAAACTAAGTGAACACAAAAATTTATGATTAACAAAAATATTAATACGATTCGGGTCTTTAACGCCTGGTTTTAGTTGCGAAATCTTCTGGAAAGTTTCCAGAGAAAGAGCGGACACTATTCGCTCGCTTCAGCTTTTTCGCGAACTTTTTGTTCAATTTCAGCGAAGAATTCTGGCTTTTCCTTAAGTACGCGCTTCACGGCTTCGCGACCTTGGCCAATAGTTTCGCCATTGTATTTAATGAAGGCGCCAGCCTTATCGAAGACACCATACTGTACGGCGAGATCGAGTACGTCACCAACCTTGGAAACACCTTCGTTATACATAATGTCAAATTCGGCAGAGCGGAATGGGGCGGCAATCTTATTCTTCACCACCTTAATCTTAGTGCGGTTGCCGATGATATTTTCACCGTCTTTGATCTGACCAATGCGGCGAATATCAATACGGACAGAAGCGTAAAACTTCAAAGCATTACCACCAGTGGTAGTTTCAGGGTTACCGAACATCACGCCAATCTTCATACGAATCTGGTTGATGAAGATGACAGTGGCCTTGGACTTAGAGATAATCGCAGTGAGCTTACGCATGGCTTGAGACATCAAACGAGCCTGAAGACCCATCTGAGCATCACCCATATCACCATCAATTTCAGCTTGAGGCACAAGGGCAGCAACAGAGTCGACCACGATGAGATCGACGGCATTTGAGCGGACGAGGGTTTCACAAATTTCGAGAGCTTGTTCACCATTATCTGGCTGAGAAATCAAAAGATTATCGACATCAACACCGATACGCTTAGCATAAGATGGATCGAGGGCGTGCTCGGCATCAATGAAGGCAGCCTGGCCACCGGTTTTTTGGATTTCAGCAATGGCGTGCAGTGCCAAGGTAGTCTTACCTGAAGATTCTGGACCATAAATTTCAATAATACGGCCTTTAGGATAGCCGCCACCAAGTGCCAAATCGAGCGAAAGTGAACCAGACTTCAAAAGTTCGACATCGATATTGCGATTATCACCTAGCTTCATGATGGAACCATCACCAAATTGCTTAGTAATTTGAGCAATAGCAAGCTTTAAGGCTTCGGATTTTCCGTTTTCAGCATCAGTTTTTTTAGTTTCTTTTTCTTTGACCATAATTCCTCCGTTATTTATCGAATTTCTGTAAAATTACTCTGTAAAATCGTTCTTGGAACGAGAATTTAATGGGTACACATGTGATATTCTCCTTACATCTCGGAAAAATAAACCTTACCTCACTTTTTCTATTTTAAGAATACGCTAGTCGAGAAGTAAAATCAATGGAAAAAGCTGATTTGTCGATTATTTGACAATGGCGAATTTATTTTTGCCACGCTTTAAAATAGCGAAGGAAGAAATTTGATAGGCTGGGTCTTGAATTTTCTGATTATTTACAGAGATAGCATTACCTAAGATCAAAGTTTTAGCTTCAGAACGTGAGCTGGCTAGGCCAAGCTCAACTAGCGTGTCAATGAGATTAATTTCGGTGCCATTAAGCTCAAAATGTGGCAGAAGCATAGCAATACTTTCAATCTCTGATTCGGTAAGCGTCTCAATTTTGCGACCACAGAAGAGCAATTCAGTGAGAGTGATCACGGCGGCGGCAGAAGATTTACCATGGACCACTTCAGTGGCGCCACGAGCAAGGGCTTTTTGAGCGATGCGAAGTTCAGGATGAGCCTGATGTTCGGCCAGAATTTGATCGATTTCGTCTTTCGAAAGAACGGTGTAAATTTTAATCAAAGACTCGACAGCCTGGTCGGATTGATTGAGCCAGAATTGATAAAAATCAAAGATAGAAGTGTAATTACCGGAACCATTATCCTGACTAGCTAGCCAGATAGCATTCCCCTCAGATTTACCAAATTTACGACCAGTCACCGGGTCAATGACGAGAGGAGTAGACCAAACATCGGCGCGACCACCCTCGAGGCGTTTAATCAGATGAACACCAGAGGAAGCATTACCGAATTGATCAGCCCCACAAAGTTGCAGGTCAATTCCGTAATGACGATAGAGGTGAAGAAAATCATAGCCCTGAATCAAAGAGTAAGAAAATTCCGCATAAGAAATACCAGAGCCGCCTTCGCCGATACGATTTTGGATAAATTTACGATCGAGAAGCTGTGTCATGGAGAAGTTTTTTCCGACTTCACGCAAAAAATCTAAGAAATTAATATTCCTGAACCAATCATAATTATCGACTAGGCGTAATTCATAGTGGTCATTATCTGGGTCGCCATCATTTCGCGTATCGGCAGCACCATCAAAACTAATTACATTAGCCATTTGACGACGAATGCATTCCTTATTATGCGCAACTTCTTCAAGAGGTTTCAATTCACGTTCGCCATTTTCCTTTGGGTCACCGATTTGGCCAGTAGCACCACCAACGAGAAGAGTTGGCTCATAGCCATGACGCACGAAACAGGCGCACATCATGAGGGCGGCTAGATTACCAATGGTTAAAGAATCAGCTGAAGGGTCGGCGCCAAAATAAAACCTTTTATTTGCTTTTTCATCAAGTTCGGAAGGATTAGTAAAGCTATTTTCGGCGGCGAAACCACGCCAGATGAGTTCTTCGGATAATTTCATAAGTATATTTTAACATTTTTTCTTGTGTTATAATTAAATTCTGAATAAATAAGTGGAGGGCTGCGTGACAGACTCAAAATCCAATTCAAAAAGTGCGAACATAAAAAATAATTCTAAACAAACTGCGGCGAATAAAACTAATTCCATGCATGATTTTTTGTCGAATAAAAATTCTTCTCGTTTTGTAACGAATAAACAACCTGTTAAGCTGGTTTCTCCAGGCGAAAAACTACGTCAGCCAATGAAACGTGAAGCTACGCCAATGAAACAATATTTAACGACTCGCGAAGAAAAGATTTTCACTAATAACAGAGAGAAAAAAATTCCACTAGGTGGGATATCCAACCTAAAAACCGAGACTAAATTACGCGAGGAGAATACCCCAAAACCAACAGAAAATGCTACAATAAAAGTACAAAGCAATAATGTTAATTTAGTTACAGAATCCAAGGAAATGAATAAAACTTCGGCAAAAAATAGCAAGGATAAACCAAAGGCACCAAAAAAATCACCTTTTATGAAGAGTGATCGTAAGATGAATGTCTACTCTAGCTTGGTTTACAAAAATAAAATGAAGCAGGAGGCTAAGGCTAGACGTGAAGCGGAAGAGCTCGCGAAACTACCAAAAGAGCCAGTGAAGCGCTTCTTTGCTAAGCTTGCACCAAAACGCGTAATTCGCACTCTCTTCTCGAAGAAGGGTTTGTTTATGGTTTTGAAATTTGGCGCCGCGATGTTCTTACTTGCAATTATTGCGATTGGCGGTTTATTCCTTTACTTTAAGAAAGACTTGGATGAAATTCGCCTTGACCAAATGAAAGTGACCAGTACGGTTAATACCTATTTGGATCGTAACGGTCAAACACTTTGGGAGGATAAGGGTGACGGTGATTATCGCTTGGTAGTGGAAGGAGATAATATTTCTACTTATATGCGTCAAGCGACAGTAGCGATTGAGGACCGTGACTTTTATAACCACCCAGGTGTAAACTTCTCAGCCTTGATCCGTGCAGCACTTTCAACCGTAACTGGCCGCGGCGTGCAAGGTGGTTCGACTTTGACTCAACAGCTAATTAAGCAGGTTTATTTTGCAGACGAAGCTGGCAACCGTACGGTTTCTGGCTTACCTCGTAAGATTAAGGAAATGATTTTGGCGCTTGAGGTCGAGAAGATGTATTCCAAAGAGCAAATTATCACCATGTACCTCAATGAATCACCTTATGGTGGTCGTCGTAATGGTGTAGAAAGTGCAGCGCAGGCTTATTTCAAAAAATCAGCTAAAGATTTAACTCTCGGTGAATCAGCATTGCTGGCTTCCATCCCAAATAACCCAACTTTACTTAGTCCATATAATACTGCCTATAATAAATCTCTGATTGAGCGCCAACACAAAACTTTGGATGTGATGGTAAAGATGGGGTATATTACAGAAGATCAAGCTAAAGCAGCAAAAGAAGAAAAAGTTCTCGAGTCAATCCAACCAGAATCCAGCCGTTATACTGATATTAAGGCTCCTCATTTCGTGCTCGAAGTGAAGCGCCAACTAGAGGAAAAATATGGCGTAAAGACGATGCGTGCAGGTGGCTTCACGATTAAAACTAGTTTGGATTTGAAAGCTCAGGAATATGCCGAAAAGGCAGTGGCTAACGGTTCAGCATTGATGTATCAGAACGGTAGTGACAATATTTCCCTCTCTTCTGTGGATGTGGAAACCGGACAAGTGATTGCGATGGTGGGTTCTGTCGACTGGAGCAAACCAGTTTATGGAGAAGTGAATGCCTCTACCTCACTGCTCGAACCAGGTTCTTCAATCAAGCCAATTTTGGACTATGCGCCATTATTTAAGCAACGCGAAGGAGCAAACTACGGTGCGGGATCGATTTTAAAAGATGAAAATATTGATAATTTCTACTGTGCTGGCTTCACTGGTAACTGTAAATTGCGTAACTACACCGGAGCTTTCTATGGTAATACCTCAATTCGTAAAGCTCTAGCCAACTCCTTAAATATTCCAGCGGTAAAAGCCCTCTACATCAATGGCATCGAAGATAGCATTAAGACGGCACATGACTTAGGTGATTTGTCCTATTGTACAGATACTTCTGGTGGCCTCTCGATTGCGATTGGTTCGGGCTGTACTGTTAAACCGATTGAGCACGCGAATACTTATGCCTCCCTGGCTCGCGGTGGTGTATATAAACCACTTTCATACATCCTAGAAGTCAAAAACGGTTCAGGCGATGTACTCGAAAAATGGGAAGATACCTCCGGTAATCGCGTACTTGATTCTCAGGCCGCTTACATGGTTTCCGACATTCTCAGTGACACCTCTGCTCGTTCAATGGTCTTCGGAAGTCTAGGTGCGTCATTCGGTTTTGTGGTGCCTGGAGTTTGGACTGCTACCAAAACTGGTACAACTACGACTAATGATTCGACCGTAACGAAAGACTCGCTCACTGCCTCTTATTCACCAGTGGTGGCAACAGTGGTCTGGAATGGCAACCACGATGGTCGCGGCTTAACAAACTCTTCAAACACAATCGTGCGTCGCGTAGTCAACGATTACATGGAACCAGTACATAAAGACGTTTATGCCAATGCCGGCAAGTGGAAGTCTGGAGATAAGATCCAAAAACCAGCTGGAATTCAAACCCTAACCGTAAGTGGAATTACTGATATTTTCCCAAGTTGGTTCAATAATAAGACCTCGGGTGCTCAGACTGAAAAAATGAAGTTTAACCGCATCAACAAACACAAAGCTTCTGATTGTACTGACCCAAGCTTAATCGAAGAAGTAGATATCAGCTTTACCATTGATCCAATTTCGAAAAATAAGAGCTTTGCCAAATCTGCTGACGGCTATGACCCATTCACCACAGATGACTGTTCCTATCGTGCACCTACGGTAAGGATTAAAAATAGTACGATTAACAGTGGCTCGGTACTGAAGTTTGAAGCAAAAGCAGGTTCTGAACAATTAGACAGCTACACGGTCTCCGTAGATGGCACAGTAGTAGCTTCTGGAACCGCCCAAGCTGGCGACAATACTACAACTTATACGATGACCGGAAGTGAAACTTCTATCGTAGTAACATTAAAAGATCGCGCTGGTAGCACCGTTACTAATAAATTAGGCTCGTAAACTGAGTTTAAAGCTTAATGAATTCTAGCTCCATTTATTATGGAGCTAGAACCTTTAGGCAGAAAATTATGAAATTTTTGGATAGTAAAAATTACATAAGATTTTTTGGTATTATTTCTTAATCGGTGATACAATAGCTTCGGATACCGAGGGGGATGTGCTTAGATATTTTTTAACATAATAAGAAAGGTTTTATGGAAATTATTTCTTTAATCATTCATGGCCTCATCTTAATTGAAACTAGCTTTCTTGCCTACCGTTCTTTCAAGAAGAGCTTTAATTATTTTGGCCAAAAACGAAAAATTTATGTCGACTCATCGGCTTTGATGGATGGACGCGTATTAAAAGTGGCACAAACTGGATTCTTAGGCGGAATTTTAATTATCCCACGTAGTGTAATCCATGAGATGCAGCTACTAGCGGATGGAAAAGACAGTGAAAAACGCACGCGAGCGAGATTTGGACTGGATGTAGTCTCAGAACTTGAACGTATCCCTTCGACGGATGTGGTAATTCTGAAGGACGAACTGGATCGAACACCAGTGGACGAACGTCTACTGCAATTAGCCGAAGAAAATCACGGCTCGATTATGACGATTGATTACAATCTTGGCAAAGTAGCTTCGACGATGAATATTGATGTTCTCAACATTAATGAGCTTGTAGTAGAACTACGCTCTGAATATCTACCAGGTGAATGCTTTACTTTGAAGATTACTAGTACCGGTAGTAATCCAAAACAAGGTGTAGGCTATCTTCCAGACGGCATGATGGTGGTAGTAGATAATGCCAGCGATAAAATTGGCGATTCAGTGGATGTAATGTTTGAAAAATTCCTGCAGACTAATTCTGGGCGTATGATGTTCGCTAAATTAGCGCCGGAAAAACAGAAAAAAGTTCGCAAGCCATTCTTAAAAAAGAAGTCATAAAAATACCCCCAGAGTGGGGGTTATTTTTTAGTTTGCGATTGGCGCTATATTTGTGATTGATGCTATATTTATGATTGATGCTATATTTTTATAGTCTTACGCTTGGTCCTCACCGTGCTCCAAAGCGTAAGCCATACGGCTATCAATCTCGGATTGATATTTACTAATTAAGTCGGTGGATTTTTCTGCCTTCGCTACATCGAGCATTAGATGAAAGCGAGAGGTTTGGTTCATGACAAGCATAGCAAATGGTGTGACCGTACTTCCCTGCTCCTCGTAACCATGAGATAGAATACGCTTCGGATTAGTGTAGTTAGCTAAAATATTTTTCAAATCATGTGGATAGCCATGAAAGTTCGCAATAATTTTCGCGCTGGAACCAAACATCTGATTAAATTCTGAGACTGGAAGTGGCTGTTCGGCAAAACCGACACCAGTATAGGTGAGCGCAGAAATATAGGCGAGACCAATCTTTAGCTTTGGCAAATCTTGCTGAAGCTGCTTCACAGCCTGATAGGATTCATAAAAACTAATATCGCCAGCCGCGACAAAAATGTAATCATACTCTGGAATTTCAGAGTTATCAAGAGCCTGAAGCGAACCATTTAACTTGGTGGTGTCGAAGAAGCAAATACCTCGCTTAAAACAAAGTTCGGCTTGTTTTTCGTTTAGAAAGACTGGCTGTTCGGTCTTATTGAGAGTAACCAAATTGACTTGATTTTGGCGCTCAAAAAGATAATGAAAACACGGCTTCACACTTTCGGCATCGAGCGGAAAGAGGCAGGAGACGTGATGCCCCGGACGAGCGAGCAAAGCGGAGAGAAGGATTGGGGATTGATGAGAAAAACCATTGTGATCCTGACGCCAACAGGTACTGGTACTGAGAAGATTGGCGGAAGGATAGTCTTTTTGCCATGAGATGGTTTCGGCCTGCTCGAGAAATTTCAGATGTTGAACAATTTGTGAAAGGATGATTGAAAAGAAAGCTTCGTAGCTAGTCATCAAAGCATCTTTTCCGGTCATTAAGTGACCTACCATGGTAGAAAAAAGGACATTTTCCGAAAGAAGTTCGATAATCCGACCAGTGGCAGATTCTGGCATATCCCATTTTTCGATAGCCAGGTCGCCCCAAGCACGCGTGGTTTGATCGTAAACGGCATCGATTTTGTTACTAGTAGTTTCGTCAGGAGAAAAGAGATAAAAATCTGGGTCACTAAGCATTTTCTCAGAAAGTAAGGCGCCAAAAGCCTTGGCGGGATATTTAGTTTTCATAAATTAAAAATCCTTTCTCTTGATCAAATAGTTCATTGAAACGATAAGTTTTGAGCCATTTTTCGAGCATCTTAAGCTCAGTTTCATCGGTTTTAGCGTTAGGTAGTGGCACTTGGTGGGATTTAAAATTATCACGTACTTTCATACCCTCAGCTTGGCGAGGACCAGTGAGACCTTTTTCGGAGACGAAGATAATAAATGGTGGATTTTCAGTGGTTTCAGCCTGGAAGAGCGCTTGCAGTAGATTTTCTAAGAGATTTTTTTGCAATTTTTCATCAAGCTCAGGAGTAAAATTGGCGGAAGTATTAAATTTTTTACCAAATTCTTCGTAAGTTTCGGAAAGCGTTTCCTTGACTAGAATTGGCGTGTAGCCGAAACCTCTGATTAGCTCTTTCAACTCGTGCTCGGAGCGGCGACTGGCGACGGTTGGCGCAGAGATTTTGTAACCATTAAGATGTAAAATCGGCAAAACCCGACCATTTGATTCGCTGAGCAACAAACGATTAAGATTGAGACTACCAAGCATGGTGGCGGTTTCAAATTCACCATCGCCGATGAGAGCTACCGTAGTATAATTAGGGCGATTGAGTACGGAACCATAAGCGGTGGCGAGTGAATAACCCAGTTCGCCGCCTTCACAAATCACACCTGGGGTGACCGGGCTAGCATGAGACGGGAAACCACCAATGCGGGAAAACATCTTGGAAATAATTTTGAGGCCGGCATAGTCACGAGAAAGCGTAGGGTCAACCTTAGCTAATTCCCCATCATAAAACAGGTTAGCCTGGAGCGCAGGAAAACCATGGCCTGGACCCAAAACAAAGGTAAAGTCGCGCTGGCCAAAATAAGCCCTTAGCGCAGCGTAAACCAGATTAATCCCTGGACAAGTCCCCCAGTGACCAAGCAAACGCGGTTTAATGTCGGCTGGCTTCAAGGGGGATTCTAAGAGAAAATTATCTTGCAGGAAGATTTGGGCAACCGTCAAATAATTACAAATGCGGACCCTAGCTAATAAATTGTCTAAATCAATAAAGCGCTCACCACTATACATATAAAATATTATAGCATAAGCGATAAGGGATTTCAGGGCGTAAAAAATTGAGCCGGGCGGAGACACGACTCAATGAATTTTCTAATTAGGCTTGGTGAGTAACTTTAACCATGGCAGTACGCAAAACTTCGCCTTGGTAGAGGTAGCCTGGAATCAGTTCTTCAGCGATAACTTCCTGGTCACCTTCACCTTCTTCCATAGAGATGGCATTGTGAAGTTCGGGATTAAAGATCGTGCCTGGATTGGCATCGATTTTTTCGAGACCGAGGGATTTCATGGTTTTTTCAAGAGTTTTTTGAACGGGAGAAAGCGCTTCCGTGTGAGCAGAAATAGCGCGGCCCATGTCGTCAATCAGGGGGAGAAATTTCAAAATAGTGCTGTGTGTAGCCATTTTCTTAGCTTGTTCGCGTTGCATCTCGACTTGTTTGCGGAAATTTTCAAAGTCAGCTCGAGTACGCTGGAGATCAAGCAAAAATTCAGCATTTTGCTGCTTTAGATTGGCGAATTCTGCAGAAATTGGATCAGCCGATTGGTCAAGATCATCCGAAAAATTAACTTCTGGACTGGCTTGATTTAGATTCTCGGCTGCGGAATTTTCAAAATTAAAATTTGACTTAGTGGTTTCATCTTGTGGTTTTGACATATTTTCTCCTTACAAAGTATTCTCCAAATAACGACCGGCATGGCGGACGAGACTCATGATTTTAGCATAATTTTGACGGGTAGGACCAAGAACGCCGATATAGCTATCGTCTGAATACGGCGAACGAAACTTACTAATAATGAGTGAAGCATCTGAGTTTTTGCCGATCGGATTTTCATGACCAATGAAAATATTCAGTGGCTCACCCGGCTTAGCTTCGTGGAGCCACGGCTCGAGATTATCAAGCAGTTTCGATACTGCCTGAATACGTTCATAATCAACAAATTCCGGCTGAGAAAAGAGCTTGGAAATACCAGAGTAATAAAGCTGATTACCGATGGTGGCAAGGCCGAGATTTCCAGTCAATTCAACCAACATATCCACGGCAGAACGAATCGCAAAGTCAGCACGTTCTTGAGCGTTAATACGAACCTCCAAGGCGTGAAGACTGCGGCGACCATCGTTTTCTTCCCCACTACCGAGAGCCTTAAGAGGTGAAGGATTCAGCCAATGGTTAAAAATAGAATCAATAATCTCGATGGCTTCCGCCGAATCACTAGAGGTCAAAATAGATTCGGAAATTGGTTTTTCTGACTCAATTTCCGATGATTCAGAATCCTGAGCATCAGCTTCCATACAATTTCCCAGATGAGGACTGGATGAAAGTGAGTTTACATAATAACGATAGCCATAATCAGTCGGAATACGGCCAGCCGAAGTATGAGGCGAGGTGATATAACCAAGCTCCTCGAGACGTGCCATTTCCGAACGAATGGTGGCAGAAGAAACATTGAATAATTTAGCTAAAGTAACACTGCCAACAGGGGTGGCAACATCAGCATACTCCTCGATAATGGCGAAGAGGATGAGTTTTTGACGTTCTGTGAGTTTAATTTCGTTATTCATAATTAATGATTTAATTATATCACTTAGCACTCAAAATTCAAGAGTGCTAATTTTCGACAAAAAGTGCGGTGGACGAAGAGATACACGTGGTGGGCGAAGTGATAAATTCATGATAGAATATGTAAAATATTTAAAAGGGGCGAAAATGGACGAGCGCGATTTATTAAAAACCAAATTAGGCACCGGCAGTATTAATATCTTCGGTCTACCGATGTGCGGCAAGGATACGGTAGGAGAAAAATTAGCGGCCTATTTTGATGGAAAACTACTTTCTTCTGGGGCAATGATTCGCCAGTACGAAGCGGAAAACCAACAGGCCCTAACCGCGGATGGTTCACTCGCGCCGACAGATTTATTTTATGAAATCGTGCTTCCCTATTTCGATAAGGTGGAACTGAAGAATTCACCACTCATTCTCTCGAGTGTGGGACGTTGGTCGGGAGAGGAAAAAGAAATTTTAAGAAAAACTATCGAATCAGGACATCCAACACGTGCCGTGATTTACTTAAAATTAACCAAGGCAGAAGTAATTCGTCGCTTTATGTTAAATCTGGTAAGTGCCGGTCGCGAGCAACGTGCAGACGATGCCTCCCTGAAAGTTTTCTTGAGGCGATTGAACGAATTTAACCAGAAAACTTTACCAGTGCTAGAATATTATCGCGAAAAGGGACTCTTGATTGAGATTGATGCAAGCGGCTCACGAGAAGAAGTTTTCGAAAAAACCTTGGCGAAGATTAAACAAAAATTAAAATAATTAAACTATTTAATTCAATTAAAAATAGGCGCGAGATAGGCGCCTATTTTATTTCAATTTTAGTCGCGTTTTAGCATTACAGTGAAAGCTTCGGATGGAATATCAATCTTACCAAAGCGTTTCATACGTGCTTTACCACGTTTCTGTTTCTCAAGTAACTTCGCCTTACGGTCGCGGTCACCAGTGTGGATTTTTACGGTGACATCCTTGCGGAAGGCGCCGATAGTTTCACGCGCAATAATGCGCGCACCAATAGCAGCCTGTAGGGCGACTTCGAAGTTTTGACGTGGAATCACTTCTTTTAATTTTTTCGTAATGGAACGACCCAGTGCATCAGCCTCCGAACGGTGACACATCAGAGCCAAGGCATCCATTTTCTCACCACCCACGAGAAAATCGACACGCACCAAATCTTCTGCGCGATAGCCATTAATTTCATAGTTAAAGCTAGCATAACCAGAGGTGAGGGACTTCAATTGATCATAAAAATCGGTTAAGAGATTAGCCATTGGCGCCTCGAAATCAATCAGCGCACGATCTTCGAGGTAGGAAATATTTTTCTGCAAACCACGCTTTTCGACGATAAGCTGCAAGACATTACCAATCATTGAAACTGGTAAAATAATTTCTCCCTTGACCCATGGTTCGCGAATTTCAGCGATAGTCGAAGCATCCGGTAGATTAGCGGCAGATTTAATTTCGAGCTCTTCACCGGAATTTAAGGTAACCTCATAGTTGGTCGAAGGATTAGTAACTACGAGGTCGAGCTTAAATTCACGCTCAAGTCGTTCCTTAATAATATCCATGTGGAGCAACCCTAAGAAACCGATGCGAAGACCGAAGCCTAAGACTGGGCTATTTTCCGGCTCAAAACGTAGCGCAGAATCAGAAAGCGAGAGTTTCTCGATGGCTTCTTTCAAATCTTTATACTGATCGTTACTAACTGGGAAGAAGCCGGCATAGACAAACGGTAGGACATTTTTGTAACCTGGCAGAGGGTTTTTAGCGGGAGCCTTTTTCAGAGTAACGGTATCACCGACTTTTGCTTCGCGTGTGGTTTTAAGGTTGGTCACGATATAGCCGACTTCCCCTTCACTAAGACTGTCTTTGGGCGACATTTCTGGCTTCAGAATACCAACTTCAAGGGCAATGCCGGAGGTCTTAGTAGCAAGCATTTCGATGGCAGCATTTTTAGCAATCGAGCCATCGACGATACGCACATAAAGCACCACGCCACGGTAGTCATCGAAGTAAGAGTCGAAAATCAGGGCACGAGTTTCAGGAGTGGAAGTAGGAAGCATTGCAGAATTGGAAACAGGATGTATTACAGAACTGGAAGCAGGAGACGTTGCAGAATTTTTGAGCGAAGCATCGACAGAAGATTTGTTCGGAGCTGGGGCATATTCGATAATGCGCTCTAAGACTTTTTCGACATTGAGACCGGTCTTGGCGGAGACTGGAATAATTTCTGACAGGTCACAGCCTAAGAGGTTAATAATTTCACTAGATACCCGTTCAACATCCGCAGCTGGCAGGTCAACTTTATTGATCACCGGAATAATGGTGAGATTTTGCTCGATTGCGAGATAGACATTGGCGAGAGTTTGCGCCTGAATACCCTGAGTGGCGTCGACCACCAAGATAGCCGACTCAACCGCTTGCAAGGAGCGAGAGACTTCATAAGAAAAATCCACGTGGCCCGGAGTATCAATCAGATTGAGCTCGTAGCCCTTGTATTTCATTTGTACTGGGGTCAATTTAATCGTAATCCCCTTTTCACGCTCAAGTTCCATAGAATCGAGGAGCTGAGATTTCATCTGACGCTTTTCGACGGTGCCGGTAATTTCCATCATACGGTCGGCCAAAGTGGACTTGCCGTGATCGATGTGCGCGATGATACAAAAATTTCTAATATTTGCGGAATTCATGCCTCTATTATAACAGAGATGGGATGGAGTATAATAGAATCATGAAATTAATCTTGGCAGTTTCGGGTGGCGTGGATTCAATGGCGCTTCTTGCCATGTACGCACATGCCGATATTATCGTAGCACATATTGACCACGGTACCCGTAAATCGAGTGCGGAGGACGCGAATTTTGTGCGCCAAAAATGCCAAGAACTGGGAGTGAAATTTTATGAAACTAAGCTGGAGCTTGGAGAGGGAGTTTCAGAGGAATTGGCACGCAAGAAACGCTACGAATTTCTTAAAACAATTCAAGAAAAAGAGGGTGGCACCCTCTGTACTGCGCACCACTTAGACGACGTCCTGGAATCGATCGCGATTAATCTTATTCGTGGTACCGGCTGGCGTGGACTCACGCCTTTTTATGGCGACGAGCTCGTGCGACCTTTTATTATTTCAAAGATGTGGAAACGGGACGTGCTAAAATTTGCTGGCGAACAAAAAATATGTTTTCGACAGGATCCAACTAACCACGAAGCAGACTATTTGCGCAATCGAGTGCGCAAAAAAATGGCAGAACTAGACGAGGTAGCGCGAGCAGATATAATTAATCTGTTTGAGAAGCAGAACGAACTGAGGGGTAAAATCGAAAAATTAGTTACGGAATTAGCCAAGCAGACCGTAGTAGGGAAAAATTTTCATAAAAAAGAACTTTTTCTTGTAGCTGACGAGAAAGTGGCGTTAGAGGTTTTAAGAGAAATTTGCTTGATGCACGGCTATAGTTTGACGCGAAAACAACTAGTAGATTTTCTTGCCGCAATTAGAACTTATGCGCCACACAAGAAATTCAATTTACCGAAGAATCACTTTGTGACAATTCTAAAAAATTACATTATGTTCGAAGAAAAATAGCGCCAGATGAGACGCTATTTTTTATTTTGTTTTTCAGATTTTAACCAGATTGTTCGGCTTACTTGAAAAGATTTTTCAAACCACCAGCGAGATCTGAAGGCAAAAGAATGACAGTTTTCTGGGATGGGTCGGTGCTGATTTTTTCGAGAGTTTGGAGAGTACGAATATTGAGACCGCCTGGAGTTTGCGCAAGCAGACTGGCAGCTTCAGCCACTGCCGCAGCCGAGGCTTTTTCACCTTCCGCAGAGATAATCGCAGCGCGGCGTTCACGTTCAGCCTCAGCTTGCTTGGCCATAGCACGCTTCATATCGGAAGGAAGTTCGATATTTTGAAGCTTCACACTTTCGATGTCGATACCCCATTTATCAGTTTGGGTGTCAACGATTTCCTTGATTTGGCTGGAAATTTTGTCACGTTTAGAGAGTAATTCATCAAGATCAAAGTTACCGGTAACATCACGCAAGGCAGTTTGCGCAAAAGTTGAGGTGGCGTAAGCATAATTAGTAGTTTCAAAGACCGCCTTCTTGGCGTCAATGACACGGAAATAAACCACTGCATCGACATTCACCGTGACGTTGTCCTTGGTAATAACTTCCTGCTTAGGCACATCCATCGGGGTAGTACGAACATCAACCGTGCGCATAGTATCAATGTACGGAATGATCACATGTAGACCCGGCTCCATAATGCGACGAAAACGGCCAAGGCGCTGGACCACACCGCGCTCGTATTGATTTACCACGCGGATTCCTGGAATTATCACGAATAGAGCGATAAGAATTAAGATTAAAATTGGCATAATAACTCTCCTTTTTAGTTTCATTTTAGCGATTTTGAGGAATAATGCAAGGGAGAGAAAAATCGGTAGACGGAATAAATAGACTAGGATATATTAGGGTTAATAGATGGTTACCTACAAGATAATTTATGACATTACGCAAGACGCCTATAACTGGTATAACTCCCTGAATAATTTTGGTGGAATAAAAAAGTTAAAAGATACTCAGGATATTGAGGTAGCAGAAAAGATTATGGGGCTAAATTTTTCGGAAGCGAAGAAGATTCTGATTCCCTACCTCGAAGAAAGAAACGCGCAGATCGAGATAACGCCAGAGCGATTTAAACAAATTATGAGCGATGAACTAAATGAAAAATTTGAGTTAGCGATTAGGCGACTCGAAGAAGTGACGGAGCATCCCCTAGCAATTAAAGATTGTACGAAAAATCGCGCTAAGGAAATTCATAAAATTTCACCAGAGGTAGTGTCACCGAGTGCGGATTTATTATTTTTGATTACAACTTTTCCAGCGATGATTGTTTATTATGAAGAAGGTGTAATTTTTACCTATGCAAAAATCGATAATAAACTTTGGGGAATGCCACTCGATGGGATTTTGCATGAATTAATGCATTTTCAAACGAATCACTATTATTGGGAAAATCCAGACTCTGTGGTTTCTAATCTTTCGAGGGGAGAATATTATGTTCTGAAAGAATCTCTAACGGCCTTACTTGACGAGTCTTGGAAACCAATTATGACTTTGCCAGATGCAAGCTATCCGGAATTTCAAGTATTAAGAAATAAATTGCGAGAGTATTATTATGAATGTCGTGATTTTGACAAACTAATGGAATATGGTGCAAAAGAGGTAAAAAATTACAAAATGTGATATAATATAGGGGTAGCCTGTTTATTTTACAGAAAGAGGGGGAAATTATGTATTTTGACAGATGTAAATTACAAAAAATGTCCGATGAAATCACGCTGACGCTGAATGAAAGAATCGACAGAATGACGATTGTAGTAAAAGCTCAGTGTGTACTGATTGGTCAGGATGAAAAGGGTAATTCCTATCAGAGTAATATCCTAAGATTAATTAACGATATGGCGAGAGGTCTTCTCAACCAATGTAAATCCACCGTGCATAGTCATCGGGTGCAGAAAACTTATCACAGTACCGAATCAATCGCGTGGACGATCGAAGAATTTGATAATTATGTCGAAAGTTTCAATACTACCACAAAATTATTTCGGGAGACTCTGGAGAGGTTTTGGCCAATGCGTAATTTTGAAACGGTGGCCACGGAAACTAAAATTCCAACGGTACGGGCTAGATTTGAGAGCCTAAGAGACAACTTAATTCAATCCAGTGAAGCAGGCTAAGAAACTCAAGGGACGCAAGATTTGCGCCCCTTTTGCTTTTTTGGAAAAATGTTATAATAATACAAAGTTATTATTAGGAAAAATAAGGGGTTTTATGTCTGGACACAGTAAATGGGCAACCACCAAGCGTCAAAAAGCAATTGTGGACGCAAAACGTGGTGCCGCCTTCACCAAAATTGGTAACCAAATCGCCATCGCCGCGCGTGCTGGTGCCGACCCAACGATGAATCCATCTCTTGCGATGGTATTAGAAAAGGCTCGCAAGGCTAACATGCCAAAGGCAAATATCGAACGTGCAATTGCGCGTGCAGCTGATAAAAATGCAGCAGCTTTAATTGAAGAAACCTATGAGGCCTACGGACCAGCCGGTATTGGTTTGATTATCGAGATTGCTACCGATAATAAAAATCGTACCATGCCAGAAGTGCGCAATGCACTTTCGAAGAACGGCGGTCGCATGGCTGATCCTGGATCTGTGATGTTCCAATTCTCACGCAAGGGTGTGATCTTCATTGAAAATAAGGGTGAGGAAGCCTTAATGACGGCGCTGGATGCTGGCGCAGAAGACGCCAACGAAACGGAAGATGGCATCGAAATTATTACCGAACCAACAGATTTGATGAAAGTACGCAAGAATTTGATTGACGCTGGTCTCAACGTAGATTCTGCAGAACTCAAATATCTGCCAAATAACACCGTAGAGGTGAGCGAGGCAGATGCGGAAAAAGTAGACAAACTACTGGATGCCGTAGATGACCTCGATGATGTAATTAACGTTTTCACCAACGCAGCCTAATCTATCTTCTTGGGATGATTTTTCACTTTACGGGGAAGAATTTTTCTGGTATGATAGTTAGTGGAAGGGTGGCCGAGTGGTTGATGGCACCGGTCTTGAAAACCGGCAAGTTAACGCTTCGCAGGTTCGAATCCTGTCCCTTCCGCCAGAAAGTGGTACCGTAGCTCAGCTGGTTAGAGCGTAGGACTCATAAGCCTAAGGTCACTGGTTCAATCCCAGTCGGTACTACCAAAAGAAATTATGGAACGGCGATGAGCCGTTTTTTCTTATGTTAAAATGGTTACATGATAGCACACGTAGAAGGTACGATTGCGGAAAAATTCACCGGGCAGATTATTGTGGATGTGCATGGTGTAGGTTACGAAGTGAATCTTTCGGCAATTGATTTTGAAGAGATTAATGTGGGGGAAACTAAGAAATTTTACACCTATCACGCAGTACGCGAGACTTCGGAAGACTTATATGGGTTTACTACCTTAATGGCGAAGAAAATTTTTGAAATGCTAATTTCCGTGAACGGGATTGGCCCGAAAGCTGGCATGGCAATTCTCTCTTTAGGGACGCCAGAAGAAGTACGTAATGCCATCGCCAATGCGGATAGCAGTTTTATTAGCAAGGCGAATGGCGTGGGCAAAAAATCAGCGGAGCGCGTGATTGTGGATCTAAAAGATAAGGTGGGATTACCAAGTCATTACACGAGCGCGGAAATTCAGACGAAGAAGCCAGAAAATAATGAAGCGCTCGATGCTCTAATGGCGCTTGGCTTTAATCTGAAAGAAGCGACTGGGGCATTAAAAGAAATCGATGCAGATTTGCCAGTGGAAGATCAGATTCGCCTGGCGTTAAAAAATCGTTAAAGTGGCGAGTTCTCGAGAAAAATAGTTCCAGCTAGGAACTATTTTTATGAGAAATTTGGTGTGAGATTTATTTTTCCAGATTTGGCACGTTTAGGGTATCAGAAGAAGTGTCGGCCGGAACAGAAGCGAGATCAGTTTTCTCAAGTGAAGCATCAGACGAAGTGTCAGTCTCTTCAGGTGAAGTTTCTTTAATCTGGCGGGTGCGATGATCGATACGAATAGTGTTCGGAGTAGCAGTTTCTGGCTTGGCTTCAGATTTTTGATTTTTATTAGCGGCTAAAATTTCAGAGAGCGATTTTTTATCAGAAGCAGAGGTTTCTGGAGTTTCACAATCTGAATCGGCAGGAATTTCACCCTTCTCGACGTGAACATAATGAGTGATAATTTCAAGCTCATCAGTAGGCGTGTCGAGATATTTGAAAATATAGGTAGTCTCGTCACCGATAGTCGACATGCGGAGGGTACCCACCTCGAAGAGATGCTCGAAAAGACCAGCTTGCTTAAAAGATACGTCTTCCACAGAAACTAAATCAATCACGTTCATCGCAGTGTCAAAAAGCGAATTAGCGACACGTTGAATTAGACGCTTATTGGTGACAAAAAGCTTATTGGTGGTATAAACATTAAGACTAATCAAGGTCGCAATCCAGACGGTACCAAGCACAATCGCGATAACCAAGAGGAAGAAAGCGCGCCCATTAGTATCGAGGGCGAAGACGAAGGAATTTCCCGCATTAATCAAAATATAGAGAGCAAAAAGCAAAATACTAGCTAGACAAGCTCCGGCAAAGATTAAAATTGGAATGATTTTAGTACGTTTAATTTCGAGAACAATTCGCTCGCCAGCCTCAAGAGAAATGCCCAATTTTGGATTATAATTTTTCTGCTTCATACGCTTCCCTGTTAAATTAGTTATATTATAACATATTTTCAGGTGATTAGAGAGAAGCGAGGTGACGCTTGGCTTTTTCGGTGACGATACGACCACGTGGGGTCTTTTCGATGAAGCCAAGTTGAATCAAAAATGGTTCATAATAGTCTTCAATCGTAGTAGCTTCATCGCCGGTGAGAGCGGCAATGGTCGTGAGGCCGACTGGGCGATTACCATAATTATCGAGCATTAACTGCAACATATTGCGGTCAGCCGGATCGAGACCAAGGGAGTCAATTTCCATAAGATTAAGGGCCTTGGTAGCAATTTCAAAATTAACGGAACCATCACCATGTACGTCAGCAAAATCCCGCACGCGCTTCATCAGACGGTTAGCAATACGCGGCGTGAGACGAGAGCGGGCGGCCAAGGTAGCGGTGGCTTCTTCGGAAATTTCCGTACCGAGAATACTGGCGGTACGAGCAATAATTTGACCGATTTCCGATTCATTATAATATTCGAGACGATGCGTAATCCCAAAGCGATCACGAAGCGGCCCGGCTAACGAACCAGTACGGGTAGTCGCGCCGATTACGGTGAAGTGTGGCAGATCGAGACGCACCGAACGAGCGGCCGGACCCTTACCAATCACGATGTCGAGTTTGTAATCTTCCATGGCGGAATAAAGAATCTCCTCGACAGCGCGACGCAGACGATGAATTTCATCAATGAATAACACATCACCATTTTGGAGATTAGTAAGGATAGAAGCAAGATCACCAGCGCGTTCGATAGCCGGACCAGAGGTGACACGCAGATTGGAGCCAAGTTCATGCGCGATGACATTGGCCATAGTAGTCTTACCAAGACCTGGTGGACCATAAAGTAGGACGTGATCCAAAGTGGTCCCATCATTACGTTTTTTTACCGCCGCGATAGCGATCTTCAGATTCTTTTTCAAGCGCTCCTGGCCGATATACTCAGCGAAATTAGTTGGGCGAAGACTGACTTCTACTGCTTGCTCTTCCTGATCCTCCTCGTGCGATATATTATCGATAACTCGCTCGATTGCCATATTCCTCCGTCTTTTGCTTAAATGCGTTATAATAGATTATACCATTAAGAAAGGAGCTAAATGTCCGATATTGATAAATCTAATTTTAAAAATAGCAAGACCTATGATAATCTAAAAACCGCTTTTGCGGGAGAATCCCAAGCTCGTGTGAAATACCAGTTCTTTGCTTCTCGTGCAAAAAAGGATGGTTACGAACAGATTGCTGAAATTTTCAACGAAACCTCTGACAATGAGAAAGAACACGCCAAACTTTGGTACAAGTACCTCAATGACGGCGCTGTAGCTGACACCAGGACCAACCTCGAAATCGCTGCTGCTGGTGAAGATTACGAATGGACTGACATGTACAAAGAGTTCGCCCGTATCGCCCGTGAAGAAGGTTTTGACGAAATCGCAGATAAGTTTGATGGCGTTGGTGCAATTGAAAAAGAGCACGAAGAACGCTACCGCAAATTGATCAAGAATATCGATGACGATGTAGTGTTTAAGTCTGAAAAAGTTACCGTCTGGAAGTGTCGTAACTGTGGTTATACCTTCGTAGGTAATGAAGCACCTGAGGTTTGCCCAGTGTGTGCACATCCACAAGCCTACTTTGAGTTGCGTGCAATTAATTACTAAAAGTAGTTAAAAAATGAACCTATTTACTTTTGTTCGGACCGCTCAAGGGCGCTTGCCCAAGCCTATGTCCTCAAAAAGCAAATAGGCTTCATTTTTTTATTGAAAAAACTACACACAACCTCAAAGCCATAAAAAATAGCAAGTGGGCTTTTAGCTGTTCGAAAAAAGTAGAATAGCGCACAAACTAAATCTCAAAATAACAAATACTCTTCCAGCTTTTTTGTTCAGCAAAATCGCACACAAATTTAAAGTTGTACGAATAACAAGTGGGCTTTTAGTTGATTTCAAAAAAAGAATGCCGCTTACCTCTGACAGAGCATAAGCTTGGCCGAGCGGCCTAGAGCGTCTCTGGAACGGGGTATGCGGCATTCTTTAGCTTAGTTATGGCGGTTTTTCTTGATGTAGTCGTCTTCTTTTTCTAATCTAGCGCGAAGCGTGTATTCGCGACATTTGCCATTATTACAATCGGCGGAAATATAATTAAGTGAACCACCTTCACCATTAATATAGACACCATTCGGGTCGGTGAATAATTTAGGGTCCATAACCGTAAGATTTTCGTCGGTGATAGTTTCTGGGTAATAGCCATTCTTGGCATAGAAACCTTCCTCGAGGGCGTAATACATGGCGTTGATCGCTTCCTTGCGCTGCTCATCGCGGTGCATGGCATCGAGATTTTGTTTCTGCAAGAAGGCAAGAACTAGGGCGATAGAAACAAAAACTAAAACTACCACGAGTTCAATAAGAGTGAAACCAGATTTTTTGACTGTTTTATTCATACTCCCATTATACATGGAATTTTGGGTTTTCGCCGAGAGATTGGTATAATTTCAATATGAAAGCTACTAAACAATATGTCTGTCAAAACTGCGGTGCGCGCTATAGTAAGTGGGCTGGCCACTGTAATAACTGCGATGCGTGGAATACCATCGTGGAGGATTTAGTAGTTGAGGATAGTTCTAGTGCGGGTAAATTTGCTCTGGCACAGGCCAAGAGCAGCGGTAAGACTTTGAGTTTTTCCAGCATCAAAGAGATTGCCGCTTCAGATGAAAAAGAGCGGCTGAAAACCGAGTTTGGTTCCCTAAATGAGGTGCTGGGTGGTGGAATTTTACGCGGCTCAGTAATTCTCTTCGCGGGACAACCGGGTATCGGTAAGTCAACGATTCTGATGCAGATTTGTGCCAAAATTGCTAATGGCCATAAAGTACTCTATGTTTCCGGCGAGGAATCGGCTGGACAGGTCAAAATGCGAGCGGTGAGATTAGGCGCAAATTCAGAGACCTTAAGCTTTGCGGCTTCGACTTCTGGCAACGACATCGCGAAGACGATTTCGGACGGCGAATTCGAATTGGTGATCGTCGACTCGATCCAGACTCTGGCGATTAACGAAATTTCTTCGGCGCCGGGAACGGTTTCACAAATTACCAATGCGGGCAATCTAATAATTCAGGCCGCAAAAAAGACTGATACAGCGGTGATTATCGTGGGGCATGTGACGAAGGAAGGTACCTTGGCGGGGCCAAAAGTTTTGGAGCACTTAGTGGATGTAGTGTTAAATTTTGAAGGCGATCGCTACGGTGGTTTTAAGACAATTCGAGCGATTAAAAACCGCTTCGGTTCGACCAGTGAAGCGGCGATTTTCGAAATGACAGAAAAGGGCTTGCAGGAAGTACAAAACCCTTCGGCGGCACTGCTGGCAGAAAGACAAAATACGGATGGTTCGATTATTTTGGCAACTTTGGAAGGTACTAGGCCACTACTAGTAGAAATTCAGGCCCTAGTTTCGACCACGAATTTTGGCTACCCAAAACGTGCGGCTTCTGGATTTGACTTGAATCGTTTGAACTTATTAATCGCAGTAATTGAACAACGCACTAAACTAAAGCTAGATGATAAAGATATTTTCCTAAACGTGGTGGGCGGGATTAAGATCAAAGATTCTGCAGCGGACCTCGCAGTGTGCCTTGCGATTGCTTCGGCGGCGGCAGGACGCAAACTCAGTGAAGAATATGTAGTGTTCGGCGAGGTAGGTCTGGGTGGAGAAATCCGCTCGGCTTTTCGACCAGACCAAAGAATCGCTGAAGCAAAAAAATTGGGCTTTAAACATGCGATTGCTCCCGCGACGATTCATAATAAGTTCGTAATTCCAGTCAAAGATTTACGCACGACTTTAATTAAATATGTGAACGAGTAGAATACGAAATGCGAATTTTAGGAATTGACCCAGGCACAGGAATTTGTGGTTTTGGCGTAATCGAAGTAAAACAGACTGGTCGCGCCAAAATGATCGATAACGGCGTAATCGCCACGCCGCCACACACCCCACTTTCAGAGCGTTTACTCGATATTTATGAATCGATGCATGAGATTATTAAATTAAACAAGCCGGATTGTGTGAGTATCGAAAAACTTTTCTTCACCAAAAATGTAACGACCGGTATTTCCGTGGCGGAAGCTAGAGGAGTGGTGCTTTTGGTTTGTAAGCAGCAT
>CAUTFL010000003.1:0-72921 GCA_963538065.1 uncultured Candidatus Saccharibacteria bacterium
TTTTCTCTCTTTCATCCATGAATTTAAGCACCTCCAAAATCAAATACTTGTTTAACATTATTCCATTTTTTCGCTTGATTTTATAGGTCTAACTCGTTCCATTTTACCAAAGTCTCTATGACATTTGTGCTCTGACGACAATTCTGTTAAACTTTTCATTAGGAACAGTCCTTTCTTTATTTAGTTGTTATTTGCTAACTACTATTTTACAGGATTGTTCCTTTTTTGTTGCTGATCCTTTAGGTTCGGTCTTTCAAGGAGAGAGTTAAAAAGTAGAATTTATTCTGCTTTTTAATAATCGACGCAGAAAGAAAATGCGAAGCATTACTCCCGCAGAAATAATATCAAGGATAATTATCTAGACCAGAAACTATTCTCCGAAAGATTTAGAGAGCTACCTGAACCATTGTCGGCCTGCTTCTTTTTAGCGGCAGAGTCCTTGGCAGAAAGAATATTCTCGCACATGGAGACTTTTTGATTGCTTTCCTCGTTACAAATATCTTCCGTGCGTAAACGATTAATCACTAGCGTAGTAGTGTAATAACCGAGACTATTGGAGGCCGTGACTTTCACGATATTTTCACCGTATTTCAGAGAAAAACCTGGGCCAAAAAGCGTCGAATCGGAATCAGTCGGGAGATTATTTCTTTGGTATTTTTGTCCATCCAGTTCGACGGTCCAAGTGAGGTCGAGATGCTTATTTTCGGCCGCATGATTGGTGACATCAAAATGAATTTTGCCATTACTCTCAAGAAAATTCGGCGAGTGGGGCGAATAATTTTTATCAGTGACAGTGAGGTGAATCTGGCCGTTCTTCTCTTCCCTGCGATAGAAGTCATTTTCCACGGAGCGATCAACCCAAATATTGATACCAAAGGGCGATTCGGCCTGATTATACCAACCGAAAAAGCCGCCGTGGACTAAAATTGCCGCGATGAAGAGCACCACCATGCCGCCATTCATGGCAAAATTAAAGATAGCAGGGTTGTTTTTCTTATTCAAAAATCCAGCAATCGGAAAGAAAATAAAAAGAATAATCAGAATACCGAGCGGAATATAAAGCACCAGTCCGAGTAGGATAAATGAAATCCAAAACCACATATGTTTATTATGCCATAAAAACCAAAAACTTGATAGAAGCTTATGGCTATTTCGAATGAGCCAACAAAAAGTACCCCGGTGGGGTACTTTTATGTTAACGATTAGCGAGTATATTTTTCGTTCAAATCTTCGTAATCGTAAGTCTCAGCTTCGGTAAACCAGAGTGCGACTTCTTGCTTGGCTTCTTCGAGATTGCTAGAAGCGTGAACTAGGTTAGGCACTGGACGACCGTGAGAATTGGCGTGACCGAAACTCATGTGCGAGAAATCACCACGAATGGTACCCATCTCGGCGGATTTTGGCTCAGTGGAACCAACAATCTTGCGAACCAAAGCGACGGCTTCGATACCTTCAAGACACATCGCGATAATTGGGCCACTCATCATGTAATCGAGATTGTAACGATAAGTTTCTTCACCACGACGAGAAATCAACTTGCCGATGCCTTCATAATGTTGCTTAAATAATTCCTGATCTGGGCTGACCATTTTCATACCGACAATTTTGAGACCAACGCGCTCAAATCTTTGTAAAATTTCACCGACGATACCACGTTGAACGGCATCCGGCTTCAAAATTACCAAAGTACGTTCAATATAATCTGTTCTTGTGTTTTCGTCCATGTTTTCTCCCTTATAAAATCTTGATATTTCCCCCAGTATATCACAATTTCAGAGGTTACTCACAACGAACTGAGTTTATCAATTCGCGACAACCGCCGGCACGGAAATTGTAATTTTCTTCGTAAGTTTTACGAATGACTTCATACAATTCTTCGAACTTAGCATAAACCTTGGCGAGGTCGACAAATTTCAGAGGAAATTCGGTGAGTAAATTTGGGCGCTCATTACGTTCAAAATCATTAAAGGCATTTTTAGCATCATCCGCGGCGCGACGCATTTCCACAAAATCGACCGAACCATCATCCTTACTGGAAGAGTGTAACCAACGATAGGTCGCTTCATTAGCCTGAGCCTTGAGGGTGGCCCACTTTTCACCATAATCTTTTAGGCGCTGATTACCAGATTCGCGCAGGATTTTGGTAGCATTAAGAATATCAGCCTCGGTCCAGTCGGAAGTCTTATTACCTTCGATCACACTCCATTTATGCCAGACGGCGTAGAGGTCGAGAGCTTTATTAATATCTTCATCACCACCATTTGTGGCGTTAAAAACTGTACGGAAGGCATCAAATTTGCGACCAATCTCTGGATCTTTCAGAACGCCGGCAGAATCGCCAAGCTTAGTGACCAAATTACTGTCGATACCGGCCATATTTTGCTTACAATCTTCGATATATTTCTGATAAATCTCATTAGAAGTGGCGGAATTCGAAGCGTATTCAGAGATTTTGTTACAGCTAACATCGCCACGAATTTTAGTAATTTGATTTTTAATTTCTTTCGCCGTGGAATAAGTCACAGAATAATCCGTCTTAAACGCTCCGGTGGCCTGGCCGATAATGGTGACGAGAATAGCTAAAACAATGAGACTAGCAGGAGCGGCAATCATGATAATTTTTTGGCGCTTGGTGGCATGAGTGAAAAAATCTTTGGCGCGCTGGATCAGATTGAGTTTGGTACGCTCTTTTTTGACCGGAGCTTCGGGAGCGGCATTAGGGCCGACGCCGGCTGGAAAACCGTTCGAAAGCACATCGCCAGAAGTTGGAGCTTTTTCTTCAATCACCACAGAACTACCAGAAGTTGGTTCATACTCGACACGCTTCCCTACCATATCAATTTGACTTTTGACAACCGTTTCATCATATTGGATTTGTTTGGCATTTTGGTTATTTTGGTCGCTAAAGAGTTCGCTTACAGAATCAGTTTTATCCATAATCACATTATAGCATAAGGTGTTATAATTACTCTTATGGATATTTCTGAATTAGTGGCAGATTTTTTGGAATCACTGGAAATTGAAAAAGGTCGTTCAACGAAAACCGTAGAAAACTATGGGCTTTACTTGGCACGATTTATTGATCTAATTACCGAAGATTTCGAAGGTCAAGAAATGATTAAACCTTCCGATATTACACCGGAGATTTTACGCCGTTTCCGTTTGAAGTTAAATCGGTTTTCGGATAATCAAAACAAGGAGCGTTTATCGGCGCTAACTCAGAGCTACCACTTGATTGCGCTGCGTGGATTTTTCAAATATTTAGCCAAGCGTGGAATTAAAAGCTTAGATCCTTCCCTAATTGATTTACCACGAGCCGCCAAAAAGCAGGTAACTTTTTTACACTTCGATGAAATCGAAAGATTGCTAGCAGAAATTCCACTAGATACCGAATCGGGACTAAGAGACCGCGCGATTATTGAATTACTGTTTTCTGGCGGACTACGTGTATCGGAACTTTGTAGCTTGAATCGCGATTCGATTAATTTGGAACGCCGAGAATTTATGGTGCGCGGTAAAGGCAAAAAAGACCGACCGATTTTTATTGATAAATCTACGGCGGAATGTATCGAAGATTACTTGAATATGCGAACCGATACTTTGCCTGCACTGTTCCTAAATAATTCTGCGAATCAACAAATTCCATCTACGAGTGGTGATTTTCGCAGATTAACACCACGTTCAATCGAGCGAATTGTACAAAAATATACGAGGCTGGCCGGGATTACTAAACATGTGACGCCACACACGATGCGCCATAGTTTTGCGACTGATCTTTTGATGAACGGCGCGGATATTCGTTCAGTGCAAAGTTTGCTGGGGCATGCAAATATTTCCACTACGCAAATTTATACCCATATTACCGACCCACACCTAAAAGAAGTGCACGAAAAATTTCATAGCGAATCGGAAGACTAGTAAACAAGAAAAACTAGACGCAGAATTTCAGTCTGAAAGAAAAGGGTAATCATACAGGCTAGAATGATATAGGGGGCAAAACCGAAAGGTTGACGATTTTTGGGATTTTTTAACATGCGGTAATTAAAAATAGCGGCCAGTAAATTAGATAAGCCGAGCTCAATAACGCCGAGTTCCCAGCGCCCAAGCAGGAGTGCGACAGAGATTAAAAGGATAAAATCACCACCACCAACTAAGGTTTCTTTTGAGAATTTATAGAGTACAAAGTAGATACCTGGCAGAACCAACATGGCGCCTAAGAAACGCGAGAAATCACGTAGTAAATATTGCCAAATATCTTGCAGGTGTAGAGAATTTTTCACTAATATGACTTCATTACCACGGGTTTCAATTAATAAATTGAGTCCGTATTTAGTATATAAATTAAAGAGAAAATAAATTCCAGACAAAATAATCACGAGACGAAGTAGATTAACTGGTAGTTCTAACCATTTCTTGTCATAAACCAGTAGTATCCACATAATGGTAAAAATTGCGAAGAGAAGTAAGAGTTTAATAATTTCAAAAATAACTAGAGGCGCGACAGCTAGTGAACCGACATGTTGCAAGATTTGTTGAATTAACGAGCCAGTGTGAAAAGCAAAACTGGCAAAGATTATAGCCATCATAATTTCGGAAAAAATTTCAATCAGGCCGATTTTGGCTTTACATTTTTTACATTTGCCGCCGAGAAAGAGCCAAGAAAAGATCGGGATAAGTTCAAGCCGACTCAGGCGATGTCCACAATGAAGACACACGGAGCGATTCCCTAGTTTCCTACCTTCTGAGTGCAGGCGAATACGCCAAGCCTGGCAGCAAGCAAAAGAGCCGAGAATGGCACCGAAAATTGCGCCGAAAATTAGAAAAATCCACTGAAGTTCAAACATTTTATAAATTTCCCGATAATGGTTTAGCTTTATTTTAGCATAAACCTCTTGAATTTTTGGTACGTAAAGCTTATGATTGGGTTATAGATAAACAAAGTCTCAGAAAGGAACAGACATATGTTTAAGCAAAATAAAAATTTTAAACATGGGTTTACCATCATCGAAGTGGTGCTCGTTTTGGCGGTCGCAGCAATGATCTTCCTCATGGTCTTTATTGCACTCCCTGCAATGCAAATCATGCAAAGAGATACTGCACGTGCTAACGACGTAAACCGTATCACCACCCAATTAAACTCATATCAATCTAACAATAACCAAAAAATTCCTAGCTTGGATAAAGATGCCTACGTGAGTGGTCACACAGATGTCGATAATGACGTCTTCAAAGCCGCCGAACGTACTTCCTGGGCTTATTTCTATGATGCATATCTAATCGGAACTGATACCAAGCAGAAATTCTCTGACCCAGATGGTCAACCATATAGCTTGGAGATTAGCTCCTGCAAGGCAGCTGATAGCTACGATCCAGAATCCAAGGAATGTAAGAATGGTCAACGCACTCACTACACCTTCACTCAACAATCTGAAGGTACCGAAGATAACACTTCAAACGACCGTTACGCATCCAAGGGTAATGCTGGTCACACTGTGAGTATTGTGGTGAACTCTTCCTGTGATGGTGAAACTGCCGTCCACTCTACTGGTGGTAACAAAGTTTCCGTCCTTTACAAGCGTGAAGGTGGTGGTGTAATCTGCCGCTCAATCTAATTTAGCTTGAATCAGAAAATCTCCCAGCGATGGGAGATTTTTTATATGATTTTACCATTTAATTTCTTGAAGGTGATGAGATTTGAGAAATTGATTAGCCTGAGAAAATGGTTTGGAGCCAAAAAATCCGCGATAGTCTGAAAGCGGCGAGGGGTGAGCTGATTGTAGAACTAGGTGCCTCGATTGGTCGATAAACTTGGCTTTAGTCTGAGCATCAGAACCCCAGAGAATAAATACGGCGTGCGGGAGTTTGGTGCTAAGCATCTTTACACAATCTTCCGTAATTTGCTCCCAGCCGATTTGACGGTGTGAGCCGGCATGGCCTTTTTCGACGGTTAACACATTATTGAGGAGAAAGACCCCTTGTTCGAGCCATGGCGTGAGGTCGCCGTTTTGGATAATAGTTTGACCAAGGTCAGATTTTACCTCTTTTAAAATATTTCGGAGACTGGGAGCGAGCTTAGGGGTTTGCACCGAAAAAGCCAAACCATCTGCCACACCTGGGGTGTGATAGGGGTCTTGACCAAGAATCACTACCTTAATCTTTTCGAGAGGTAACTGGAAAACTCTAAAAATCTGTGCAGGAGCGGGATAGATTTCTTGGTAGCCTGACGAGTCTGAATTAAAAAAATCTAGCAAGGAGTCGAATTTTCCGGATGCAAGCTCAGCCTGAAAAAACTCACGAAATTCTGGCGACAAATCGGTTGAGGCAAGGAGTTCCGTGAGATTAATTCTAGTCATATTATTCTGCTTCTTCGGAAAATTGGGAATTATAAAGTTCAGCATAGAAACCATCAAGCTTCATCAATTCATCATGATTGCCATGCTCGACAATATTTCCCTCTTTCATCACGAGGATAATGTCGGCGTTGCGAATGGTCGAGAGGCGGTGCGCAATCACGAAGGAAGTACGACCTTCGGTGAGCTTATCAAAAGCGCGCTGAATAATTTGCTCAGTGCGCGTATCGACATTGGAAGTGGCTTCATCTAGAATCATCATTTTCGGATTAGTAATAATGGCGCGGGTAATGGTGAGAAGCTGTTTTTCACCGGCGGAAATATTATCAGAATCTTCAGAGATTTTAGTCTCGTAGCCATCTGGAAGTGACTTGATAAAATGGTCGATACCAGTCATCTTGGCAGCGGCTTCGACCTGCTCGAAAGTAACATTAGAGGCACCGTATTTAAGGTTTTCTAAGATAGTACCTGAGAATAGCCATGTATCTTGCAATACCATACCGAAAAGACTACGAACTTCACTACGTTTCATTTGTTTGGTGGAGATGCCATCGATTTTAATTTCTCCACTTTGAATATCATAGAAGCGCATGAGAAGGCTAACGATAGTAGTCTTGCCGGCACCAGTTGGCCCGACAATAGCCACCTGCATGCCTGGATCGATTTTGACAGAAAAATCTTTAATGATTGGCTTGACGCCATCGTAGCTAAAGTTAACATGGGAAAATTCGACTTCACCACGGAATTTACCATCCTTGGTGATAGCTCTAAATTGACTAGTAAAATCTTCAGCATCTTCTTCCAGTTCTTCGAGAAAGTTAAAAACGCGGTCAGCGGCAGCCAAGGTTTGCTGAATAGTAGAAGAAAGCTGCGCAGTATCAGCAATTGGCTGAGTGAAACGACTAACATACTGCAAGAATGCCAGAATACTACCAACAGTGAGAGCACCAATTAGAGCATAGTAGCCACCGAGCAGACAAATTCCAACAAAAGCTAAATCGAGAAAAAGGTGGGTGATAGGGTAGGTGAGTGAACCATAAAATTCACCCTTAAAAGTTTCCTGATAGAGTTTTTCGTTGACAGTAGCAAAATCTTGTTTGGATTTTTCCGCGTGATTATTAGCCTTGATGATGAGCTGGCCACCATAATTTTCTTCGATTTCAGAGTTTAATTTACCGAGAGTTTTGCGTTGCTTTTTGTAATATTCTGAACCCTTCTTTACAACTTTAGAAACGGCAAGCATGGAGATTGGTACTACAATTACAGAAACGGCCGACATGGGAATGGAGATATAAATCATCATACCAAGGTAACCAACCAGAAGCGTGAAGTTAGTAATAACTTGAGAAAGGGTTTGCGAGAGTGAAGAAGCGATAGTTTCCACATCGTTAGTCATAATCGACATGGTGTCACCATTTTGAGTTTTATCAAAATAGGACATCGGCAAACGCGAAAACTTAGCTAGAATTTGGCGCTTCATTTCTTTGGCATATTTAGCCGAAATCAGAGCTGCTACGTAACCCTCAATGTAACTCACGATAGCAGAGATAAGGTAGAGACCGACTAGGGTTAAAAGTAGTGAGCTGATACGAGTGAAATTAATTTCCTGACCAGCACGCAAAGCATCAAAAGCTTCAGTAGTAATGAGGCCCAAAAGATATGGACCAGCCACTACAAGCCCAGCCGACAATAGAGCAAGCAGCGCCGAGCCGAGCAAGCCAAAACGATATTTTTTAACAGAAGCGAGGAAGCGCTTAATAGTCTGTTTAGAGGCTCGAGTAGTTTTCTTTTGAGTGCTTTTTGAATTTTTAGACATATTATTTTCCCTCCTTAGCCTGGCGCATTTCATCCGCAAATTCTTCTTCCGAGAATTGGGACTTCGCGATTTCTTGGTAAACCTTACATTTTTTCAAGAGTTCCAAATGAGTCCCTTTCCCTACCATCTTGCCCTGGTCGAGCACAATAATTTGCTCAGCTTCTTTAATCGTACTAATACGTTGCGCTACAATTAACACGACAGTATCCTGAATTTCCGACTTCAAATCTTCTCGGAGCTTCTTGTCAGTCTTCATGTCAAGAGCCGAAAAAGCATCATCGAAAATTAAAATTTCAGGTTGCTTGGCTAAAGCACGAGCGATGGCGAGACGCTGTCTTTGACCACCAGAAACATTGGTACCACCTTGAGAAATTGGCGCATCGTATTGGTCTTTTAGCTTAGTGACAAATTCCTCAGCTTGAGCAATTTTAGCGGCATGACGCATACGCGCATCAAGTTCCGATTTTTTAAGATTTTCAACACCATAAAGAATATTGCTGCGCACGGTGCCAGTAAAAAGATAACCACGCTGCGGAACGTAACCGATTTTATCCATAAGGGCATTTTCGGTATATTCCTTAATATTGAGATTATTAATTAAAACCTCACCCTCGGTGGCGTCGAAGAAACGTGGCACGAGATTAATTAAAGTTGATTTACCAGAACCAGTGGAACCAATAAAGGCGGTAGTTTGCCCAGATTTAGCCACAAAAGAAATATCCTCGATGATGGCTTCAGATTTTTTACCATAGGAAAAAGTCACATGCTTAAATTCCACGGAAGGAACCTCGCTAGACGTTTCAGTCATTTGGTCCTTGAAAGTGATTTGGCTCTTAGTTTCAAGAACTTCAGAGATACGCTTACTTGAAACATTACCGCGAGGGATCATAACAAAGAGAAAAGTTAAGAAGAGGAAGGACATGAGAACCTGCGCAGAATATTGCGAGAAGGCAATCATGCGACCGAGATAACTCATATCGGTATGAAGATTAGAAACACCAATGAAGATAATGAGAACGGCGGAAAGATTAAAAACTAGATTCACTACTGGCTGCTGAAAAGCCATAACTTTAGAAATATAAATATCCGTGTTTTTTAATTTTTCATTGCTGCGCTCAAATTTATTTTCTTCGTATTTCTGCTTATTAAGCGCGCGAATCACCTTGATACCAGTAAGATTTTCACGCGTAATGGAATTGATTTTATCCAAGATTTTTTGGTAGACCTTAAATTTTGGAATGGCAAGACTGATTAAAATCGCCGCCTGAATAAAGAGAATGGCCACCGAAACGGCAATAATCCAAGTCATGTTCGGCGCAGTACGAAAAGCCTGAATAATCGCCCCGATTGCCATAAATGGCACGCGCACCATCATGGTGAGACTCATAATCAGAGTACGCTGAACGGTCCAGATATCGGCGGTGGTACGAGTAATGAGTGAAGCGGTAGAAAATTTTTCGACGTCAGTAAAAGAAAGCGACATCACCTTGGCGAAGACGTCCTTGCGCATATCCATAGCGACGCGACTACTTACTTTGGCGGAAAAATAAGATGAAACAATACTACCAAGTGAGCCCAGTGCGGTCACACCGAGCATGAGTAGGCCGGTTTGAAAAATGAAGCTCATATTAGATTCGGCTACGCCTTTATTCATAATATCTGAACTGAGGGCTGGAAGTTCAAGAGCAGTATAAACTTGAAGTGCAACACCCAAGACAATTAAAAGGCATTGCCAAAAATAAGGTTTTAAATATTTGATAGATTTTAGCATGTTTGTTCCTTCTGAATAAATAATTATAACAAAAAATCCTAAATTAAGTAAGGAGAATGCCGCTTACCTCGTTCCAGAGACGCTCTAGGGAAAGAATGTCGCATGCCTTTTATCGGACCGCTCAAGGGGAGAGAACGCCGCATACCCCGTTCCGGAGACACTCAAGGCCGTTCGGCCAAGCTTATGCTCCGTCAGAGGTAAGCGGCATTCTCTTTAATAAAAGTCTAAGACTTTAATTCTGCTTCTTGAATTTATTCTGCAAAACAAAGATTGTGATTAATACAATAATTGAGGTTATGGCGATGAGATACATGGTATTAAGTGAGATTTCGTGGGAGAAAAAGGAGATTTTATAGTCGAGGGCGGTTTTAACAGCATCGATAGCTTGAGCTGGAATTTCGGTCTTAGCCATTTCTTGAAATGGCGCGGTGAGGGCATGATTTTTAATTAGCGACATAAAATAAGTACTTGGCAAAAACATGATACTATCACGGAGTAGAGCGGAGAAATTTGAAATTGGCATATAAGCCCCACAAATAAAACCATAACCGGCGCTGACGATATTGGCTACGGCACTGAGTTGGCCTTGAGTCTTGAGACCGAAATTTACTACGGAAGCCAATGCGGTGCCGAAGAAAGAAAGTAGAATAACATCGCCAAACAGTAGCAAGACATCTTTTAGTTCGTAATACCAACAATTTTGAGTGCGAATATAAATTAAACAAAGTACGAGAGCGACGAGATTAATAATAATCGTGGAAATAAAAGTGGCGGCAAAATAAGCCAGGCTCTTGGTGTGACTTTTAACTGGAGAAACATCGATATCTTTTGTACTACCAGTAATCTTATCGTTAACCATCAAAAGATTTGAAGAAAAAGCCACCGTGACACTACAAACCGCGAGGAGACAGGCGAGAATTTGCCCATTCACTACAGCATTAATTACGCCCTCTGAGAGTGCGACACCTAAGGCGTCTTGATCAAGGCTATTATGAAAAACGCGGCCAAGAAAAGTCACATAAAGAATGAGTAGAATCATTGGCGTGATGAGTGAGGCGAAAAACATCGACTTATCACTAAAGAAGACTTTAACATTGCGAGCAGTGAGGTTGAAGAATTTTTTCATGATTTTTGCTCCATTTGGGTTTTAGTGGTTTTTGGCTTTGAAATATCGGCGCCTGGCTTACTTTTCGTAACTGCGAGAAAGACATCATCCAGTGTACTTTTAATTAATTCAAAATCTTGAAAGAGTTCCGGGTATTTAGTAATCAGTTTAGTAACAACTGCTGAATTTTTAACTTTAATTTGGAAGTCTTTATGGATTTTTTGATAAGGTAATTTCAGCTTTTTAACTTCTGATTCATCTACGCCATAAAGATGTAAAACATCGGTGGCGTATTGAGTTTTTAATTCGAGCGGCGTACCCTCAGCAATGATTCTTCCCTTGTCTAAAATCGTGACATAGTCCGCATCGGCAGCTTCTTCCATGTAATGAGTGGTAAGAAAAATCGTCATTTTGAAATCCTCACGAAGTTTGGAAATAATCCGCCAAACTTTACTGCGAGTACCTGGATCCAGGCCAGTGGTCGGCTCATCAAGAATGAGAATCTTCGGCTGATGAATAATAGCACGTGCGATGTCAACACGACGTTTTTGGCCGCCAGAAAGTTTTTGAATTTTCTGATTTTTAATTTCGGCGAGATCAAAAAGTTTTTCCAATTCCTGGTAACGAGCTTTGAATTCTTGGCCAAAAATACCGTAGAAGCCAGCGCGGAATTTAAGATTTTCATAAACGGTGAGAGTTTTATCAAGAATGGAATCCTGAAAAACCACGCCAATTTGATTTTTAATTTTATCGAGATGAGTGGCAACGTCTTGGCCACAAATAGCAATGCGACCGGAGTCAATCTTCAGGCCACCATACATCATGGAGATAGTAGTAGACTTGCCTGCACCATTAATGCCAAGAAAAGCAAAGAGACTGCCTTCATAAACTTCTAAATTAATCTTGCGAACAGCCTTGGTTTTGCCGAAGCTTTTCTCAAGATTTTCAATTTTAATGATTGTCTGATTGGTCATTAATATAATTATATACTAGTTTGAAGTTTTTAGACTTTGCGAGTGAAGTAACCTGGGTGACCATTGGCTGGATCGTCGATGCGGAGCCAGGTTTTGTCGGCGGTCGATGGATCCGGGAGGAAGGAGCCATTTCCACCACGAAGATTGGTACGCCCAGTAAATATATTGGTAAAATCTGTACCAGCGGAAGTATCGAAATCTTGCTTCACGTAAATTCTTTCGAGTTTATTTATGTATTCATTAGCAAACATTTTACTAAAATCGGTGACTTTAGACGTATTAAAATTAGACAAATCTAATGTTCTAAGTTCTGCAGTATGATCAAACATACGTGACATATCCTTCACGTTGCTAGTATCAAAATTTGATAAATCAAGTTCTGTAATATTCGCCATTTCTGCAAACATCTTACTCATATCTTCAACTTTAGAAGTATCAAAATGAGACAAATCAAGACTTGTAGCTCCGGAGCCATAGAACATATATTGCATATGTTTAACTTTTTGTGTATTAAAATGATGAACATCAAGATTTTTTAACTTATGTGTATTCTTAAACATATTACCCATAAACCAGACATTACTAGTATCAAAACTAGAAAGATTTAATTCCTCTATTCCCCAAGCCTCCATAAACATTGCATTCATATAAATAACATTACGTGTATCAAAGTTGGAGAGATCAAGCTTTGGAGTAGAATTTTTATAAAACATCCTACCCATATTTGTAACATTACTGGTGTTAAATTTGGAAAAATCAATTTCCTTGGTTCCATAAAGGTTACTAAACATATCGTAGGTGCTAGTAACTTTACTGGAATCAAATGGCGTTAAATCTATTTTTTCATAATCTACAGAGGCAAACATAGATTTACAATCAGGATTAAGATAGATTTTTTCAGCCTCACTGTAATAATAAAAAGTTTCACTAGCTTCATCTACCCAGCCTAAGAATGGATAGTCGGAGGTTTCGTCAACTTCCAAATGTACTGTATTAACCCCCTCGGGTGGAGCCACTAGACTACGTTCAAAGTGTTTAATATCACGAGTGGGGGCTAATCTCCATACTGTATTCCTAAAGTCCTCACCTTTTATAAGATTTACTTCGGTCGGATATTCATTAGTAACCGTGGAAAAAATCACTTTGTTTTGATAGGTGCCAGTAGGAAGATTATTCCCTAGCTTGATGCCAATAGCAAAACAAAGATCATCACCCTCAGAATCGGTAGCACTACTAAAACTAGAGTGGGTATTATGTATTGAACTACTAACTAAATCAAGCGGATCCCAACCTTCGGGTTCTTCGTCTGGACTCTCTTTTCTGCAATCAATACTACCAGCAAAAGTATTTTCACCAATATCGGCTAAGTGTTCGATTACCCGTTCATTGGAAATCATATTAATAGATGCGGTATTCGAAGAGTCATTAATGTCCGTAAAAGCGGTTTTCTCGACATCAATATATGTCGTCGCACCAGTAACATTGTTGGTTTTCACATTGTAATAATTAGGTATGCTAATCACGTGATTTGGTTTACTTAAAATATCGCTACTATGTAGCTCGATATTCGAGGCAGATAACAAAGAAACCGACAGCGTAGGCGTCGGTTTCAGGGCATAAGATAGTCGTACTTCAAATAATAAATTGGATAATACCAGTGAAAAAATAAGTATCGTGATTTTGAAGAAAGTATCTTGGGAGAGAAAAAGTTTTTCAAAACTGTTAACGAAGAACGAAAGGACTCGAACCCCGGTGATACTTAATTTTTTCACACATGTAATCATAACATAAGTTTAATAGTTTATGCAATTGTTTTATTTACAACAACTACGTCTTCTACTTTTTCTCTCCTTCTTTAACCTTAGTATAGCATAAACATTTTAAAAATACAGGTTAAATTCAGATTATGAGTGGTGGAATTTGTAAGATGAATTTTGTAAGATTGTGGGTATATTTTAGAACTCAACACAACTCTTGAGGCTAGCCGATTTTGCTTTTTACCGAGTTAGTGATAGAATAAAAATAACTTGGCGCCATAGCTCAGCTGGATAGAGCAGGAGACTTCTAAGCTCAAGGTCATAGGTTCGAACCCTATTGGCGCTACCAATTTTTATAAGTATGTTTGACGTACGGCTTGCGAGCGTACGTTTTTTTATCGGAAATTTCGAGATAGGTGAGATAAGTGGGATAAAAAACATTGAGCTTTTCAAGCAAACCAAGGTGAGCATGAAAAGTAGTGACCGGCCCAACTACGATTAGTTTATCGTCATAAGTTTTCAAGGTATGACGACATGCGCCCGAAAAAAGTTTCTTGGTGGGAGAAATAATTCCCTTTTGATTACGCCAAAATTCGTCGAGTACGGGCGGGACAATGCCATTATGCATATGTCCAGATAAAATATAATCAAAAGGCTGCAAAAGAAATTCTATATCTGGGGTCTGGAGATAAGTCGGAGCATGAATGAGAGCGAATTTCAATTTATCGACAGGTGGCTCTGGAAGATTCACTAGGGTTTTCGTAAGATCTTCGAGCTGGGCTTCGGCATTTTCAGCAAAATTCACCCCATCTTCGGTGTAATAAGATTTTTTCTGGGTGTAACCAAAACAGAAAATATCATCATCTTGGTAGATTTCATCATCGAGCAAAACTAGATTTGGCACCTCGCGAAGAGATTTAAGGAATTCCTCATCGCGCACGATATGCCAGCCTTTTTTATTTTCAGGAATGCGATAAAAATCATGGTTACCAAGACTGACAATCATTTTGCGAACGGAAGAAATAGCCGTGAGATTTTTTAAAAAACTAAGAAAACGTTCGCGCTCACTGAGAGAATCCACGCATTCCAAAGTATCGATGAGATCCCCAGGCATAAAAATATAATCTGGACGAGCCTGCTCAAATTGTTTAATAATAGCGCGGAGTTTAAGATTTTTCACGAGCTTAGAAAAATGAATATCAGAAATCACCGCGATTTTCAGAGACTTAGATTGACCAGAAAAAAGCGGTGTTTTGCGATAAAGTTTGTAGGTAGTTTCTTGAAAAATTTTCACTCGAAAGAATTATTTAGTTTTAATCAAGCGGTAGTAAATACTTGGCGCAAAACGCACGGAAGCGAGTGGACCTTGAACGGCTTTTTCGAGCTTGATGAGGGCCTTGGTGCTAAAAATTTTCTTCATGGTACGACTGCGGAAATTCGAAACCGAGAGCACATCCATGATTTCAAAACCAGTTTTCTTAAAAAGATCCTCGACATAGGCTGGGTGATAATTATAAAAACCGTCCTTATCAATTTCCTTTAAGTTCGATGGCTGTTTATCAAATGGATTGACAGAAGAGCGCTTGAACCAATAGCGGAACATCTTTGGAAGCGTACGCTTATTCGCGACTTCAATAACGGCTACACCACCCGGTTCAAGAATGCGGTTAAGTTCACGAAGAACTTGCTCGAGATTTTCGAAGTGATGAGTGGCACGGACCATGAGTAGGGCGGAAAATTCACCATCAGAAAATGGAGTCTTATAGATGTCACCCTGAACAGTATGAAGCTTATCACCAAATTCTTCATTAGCTTGCTCAAGATTAAGTTTGGAATAATCAAATAGAGTAGCGCGCTTAGCACGTGGCAAATATTCATTGGCAAGGCGACCATATCCACCACAAATATCGACAAAATTATCCATATTTTTCGGTAATAGACGGCGAATCGCAGTACGGTCGGCAAGATCCTCATACTCACGCCCAGAATCTTCCCAGAAAACTTTCTTGTAATTATAGCCATTATAATCAGAGATGACCTTGTGATCAGACTTGGTATTCTTGGCAGTGACAGAAGCATCCTTGGTGGTAGCAGATTTTTTCATAGAATTAGTATCCTTGGTAGATTTTGCAGTCTTTGCAGTCTTGTTTGATGTCTTATTCATAGTTCCTATTTTACCATTTATTATTTATCTTGTTTCTGATTTTGAGGTGAATTTTCTGATTCACCTTCTAGCTCGCTTGGCTTCTCAGGTTTTGGCAACATTTTAACATTCTTAAAAATCAGACTACTCACTTTTTCGAAAATCGGCACGACTTCCGAAAGATTAAATAGGAAACTCGATATTAAATAAACCAGACCAGCAAAAACAGAAATTAAAATAAATTTCGGAATGGTACTGATAATCGAATTATCAGTGGCGCGCAATGGGAAAAGTTTAGTCATAAAATAAGCAGCAATCGCAGTAAAAAAGCTGGCGACCAACATACGGAAAATGGCTAACCAAAAAGTCTTATCGAGCAGTTGGAATTTGGCACGAGCATTAAGGATGGTGAGAAGAATAATGATTTCAGCTAAAGCGCCGATAGATTGCGCCCAGCCCAGGCCGTCCGGACCAAAACCGGTAATGGCAAAAATAACCGAAAGCGCCATAGTAAAACCAACGGCAAAAATACTAACCACAAACGGCGTCTTGGTATCTTGCCTAGCATAAAAACCGCGGGAGGCGATATGGAAAATTGACTGAGCAAAAATCGCGACAACGAGCGAACCGAGCACGCTTGCGATTATTGGGTTACCGCTATTTTTAATAAAACTAACGATGTAACCACGAGCAAAAAAGGCGATCACGGAGACTGGCAACGAAATCCAGATAATCATCCGAAGCGCACGGCGGAAAGTGCCGTTAAATTCGGAGGAATCTTCATTGACTTGCTCGGTTAATTTCGGGAAGAAGGCCGTAGAAATCGCGACACCGATGAGGTTAACCGGCATTTGATGAAGACTATTAGCCTGCTGGAAGGCGCGCAGAGTGCCGGTGCCCATGCGAGAAGAAAGATTGGTGGCGAGAATGGAATAAACATAATCAATTCCCTGGTCGAGCGAACGGGCTGGAAGTAATTTTAAGACAGAACGGAAGCCGTGATTTTTCCAATAGATCTTGAATTGATAATCAAAACCAAGACCAAAGAGACCGATGAGACTGACAAAAATCTGCAATAAGGCACCGAAGACCACACCGAGCGCCACACCCATGATGCCACCCTCGAAAATTTGTATGCCGAAGAGATTAATCCCATTAGTAAAAACCGTGATGCCGATGAGAATACCGATATTATAGAGAGCTGGTGCGAGTGAGTAAAAGACGAAACGTCCGACCGCCTGCTGAACAGAGTTCAGTACCGTGGCAATACTGAACAGAAATGGGTTAATCGCGATCACGCGGGTCATATTGATGGCGAGAATAGTGCCAGACTCATCGAGACCCGGACCGACGATGTAGCGAATCAGAGGATCCGCAAAAATCATAATAAAAATACTGGCAATAAAAGTCACTAGTGCCATAAGATTCAAAGTGGAGGTGGAAAGCTCCCAGGCAGATTTTTTATTACCAGAAGAAAGACGCTGATTAAAGACTGGAACAAAGCTGACGGCTAGGGCGCCAGAAGTAAGAATAAAAAACATAAAATCTGGAATTGTGAAAGCAGCAGTATAGGCATCCACACCAGTCGGATAAGTGTCAAGATAATAGGAGTTGAGTAAGCGGTCGCGGAAAATGCCGAGCAGCGCGGAAATCAAAGTGGAAACACTCAATAAAATAGCAGCATATTTGATGCTAAGTTTACTGTTCGCCATAGCGACGACGGAGCGAAATTGAATTTTTTTCATCTATAAATAATTATATCGTATTTATGCTAAAAATGACGATATGATTCGGTAGTTTCGCGTTCAGCCATTTTATTGATACGGCGATAACGCTTAGAAAGACGTAGGCTGAAAAATTCCGTAACGGCACAGATTTTGTCCGCGACAGTAACTACCCAAGCTTCACGAGATTTTGGAAAAACCTTGCCGAGTGGGAACATGTGAGACTCGATGATATTCTCTTCTTTAGCATTAATATCGAAGTCGCGCTTAGCGTTCGATGCAGCGATAATTGGATGAATATAGGCGTGGCCCTTTGGCATATCACCGATATTGTGCCAATCATAAAGGAAATAATCGTGCAAAAGTGCACCCTTAACGAGAGATTTATAAGAAAATTTCATCGGGAAAAAGCGGGCAATTTTCACGCTCATAATAGCGACGTGAACGGAATGATCATAGGTCGTAAAACATCCATGCTGAAAAAAAGTGCGTTCGATTTGCATATTTTCCGATTCAAGAATTTTGCGACCATATCTATTGACTAGACGGTTTGTTTTACTCATTTAGGTTATTTTACCATAAATTGGATGATTTTGAAAGCGTTTTGGTATATTTTATTTTTTATGTTATAATAAAGATATCAGAGTATTTTAGAATACTCATGATTTTTGTTTTGTTATTTAAAACAAAAAGTTCCTTACCAAAAGGTTTATTTATTGCGATTATGAAAGGGGGTGTATGAATTGGATTTCGTACATTATGATTTAGGTTTTCTTGAAGAAGGCACAAGGGTTGCCGTTTCTCTTGACACAGCTGCAAATGTGTGCGTCCTAGATACTGCCAACTATATGTCGTATGAAAGCGGCTATTCATTTCAATACCTAGGTGGGTATGTCACTCATAGTCCATACTATGCCACTATCCCGAAATATGGACATTGGCATGTCGCCATTGATTTGGGTGGATATGGAGGGTATATCGGTTCGAGTGTTAAGATCATACCGCCAGAAAAAACTGAGGTCGGACTTACTTTTATGGGTTATCCAGCTATGAAATATCCCAATAAAAAGAAGCCACATCAATTTACCGACTACTTGTTCGGTGGAGCCAACGGAGTGCCAGATGGGCCTGGACACGGCCATGCGATCATTCAGAATTTAACTGGAAATATCGTTATGCTGAGAGAACCAAATACTGACGAGCCAGTCATATGGGATAAAAGTATATGTCCATAATTCTTGAAAACCGCTTCATTGAGGAGTATTTTATACTCCTCTTTTTTATGGTTTCATTTCAAAAATAGAATACATTCCAAATAGGTATTTAGAGATTTCGTCATCCGCATCGCTTGCGTTTTCTAAGGTCTCAATTCTTCTTGGGATAGCTTCTAAATTATCAAACCCTTCTTCACGGTAATATTCAACCTCAGCCTCAACACCATGATGGGAATAAGTGTTCACTAGTAGGTATTTTTTATTAGTAGACTGATTTTTGATAACCCAGAAAAACTCGCCTCTTCCAAATGCGCCGTCTACTTCCACTAGGTAATCATCCATCGGCAATTGATATTTTGATATAATGTTACTTAATTTTGATTCAGTCATCTCCCACATCTCAATACTCCATCTACTTACAAGTTATATATTATATATAGTGCGTCTATTATAAAATTGCAAGTTACTAAACTTTATACGACTGATGTCTAAATTAGTTTCTCAAGTGTAGTACTAGTATCTTGGGGCAATCTCGCGAGAGTAGACCATGTAGGCTTGGCCGCCACTGAGGGATTGGCGGTAGGCCCAGAAGTAAGCATCGGCCCGGAGGGTGAAGACTTCAGCTGGGTGGATGGAACCTTCGGCGTAGTATGTGCCGGTCGGTCCGGTTTGAAGTGGGTGGGCGCCAGCACGGCCGCCACCAGTGTGGGATCCAGCGGTGCGGTTAAGAATGAGTTTTCTCGCAAAGACTGGGCCGGTAATGGTGAGAGTTTCATTGCAGGAGAGGGCATTCGGGTAGTGATTATCGGAACAGGTGTCAATTTGGTTGTCGCCATAATCTTCGTCGAGAATTAGCCAAGCATCGATATTAGTTACGTTGCTGGTGATGTTGATTTTCTTGGCAAAGATGAGAACTTGTGGAAAATCGTCCACGGCATTGTAGGTTTCGTGAGCGATATTGATGTTGCGATCAATCGTGAGGGTGCCATCGACGTACATAGCGAGAGTATTCATAAGCTTTTCGCCGGTGGTGTTGCTTCTGGCAATAAGATTGCCGCCGCGATCGAATTGATAGAAATTGGCAGTGCTATTCATAGCGCTGAGACTGGTGTCTCCCTGGTGGTAAAGTTGGGAGAGGCCGAGATAATTCTTCGCGGAGGTTTCATTCGAGGTGAGACTAGTGATGGTATTACTAGAATTTCGAATAATGGTATCACGGAAGCGAGCTTTGAGACGAGCGAGGACGGCGGAACCTATGCGGGAGATGCCAGAATTGCCCGGTCCGTTTTTATCGTTGGCAATAGTCATATGGCTGATATTACTAATACCAGAAACTACTGAATTCGGGCCGGTGGGGCCAATGAAGGTATAGTAGGCATTCATGATGCCACCACGAGGAAGATTAAAGTTATAGCCCTCTTCATAACCCATAGCAGCACCGGAACCGAAGCCGAGAACTTTGCCGGCAGCGAGGACGCCGAATTCATCCCAGGAGCCGAAGGATCGGGTTTCAGCGGAAGGATAGGCGCCGAGGCCACCACCGACGGCTTTTTCAGAGAGCGCGGTTTTGATCGTGCCGTTAGTATAGAAGCCACCACCGAGGACTTGGAAATTTGGTTTCTTGGCAAGCGTAACGCAGGAGGCAGCCGAGACGTGATGAAGGTTATTTCCACCACTCATGGCAGAGCCGGACATATTATTCGCGACAGTATTACTATCCGAATCATGGGAAGCGGCTGGCCAGATCACGGAGCGGGTACAATATTTCTTGCCGAGGCCACCACCTGGGAGATCGTCTGGGATGGTGCGATCATAATTTTCGGTATTAAGAAAGTCTCCAGTAAACTTACCAGCGGCGTTAATAATACCTTTGACCGTATCTACTAATTTGCAACGCTCGATACCAGAGCCACGGCAAATGTTGCCATTCGCGACGGTCTGCTCTTGGAGCTTAGATTCTGGGTAATTCTCGTCGACGATCATTTCATAGACCTTGACGGTTTGATCTTCACGGGTATGGGTAGCGTAAGGAGTTTTGGAAACTAATTCGTTTGCACGCGGGGCGACGCCATAATTGGCACCAATGCTAATTCGGGCGCCGAGGAAACCGACTCCCCCTTCGGAGGATTCGATGTAGCTATGAATAGAGGTATTGAAATTATATGGGGTGTAGACGGAAGATTTCTTTTCGGTTTGGCCGAGGTTTTGCGTGGTGGTACCGACGTGACTGTCTGGATAGGTTCTTTTATACTCATAGTCATAGTGATCAAGGATTCTATCACGCTTATATCGTTTACAACCACCGTCTGGTCTCCATGAAACACAGTAAGATGAGCCTTTTTTGTAAATCGGAATTGCTATTTCTTCACTCCCTTGATAGCCCCACATGGAATTTCGACTATTAGCATCACTAGCACTTTCGTAAGAGCCATAATTGTAATGATTAGCATTCTGGGCAGGCTTACCGCTTTTATCAGATTTACCAGTCCAAACTGTGTAGTTATTATACCAAGCACGGAGATTGTCGTAGCGAATACCTTGGGAAATTACCGTACCGACTTCGGTAGTGGAGCCGGTTTTGTCAGCAGAATTACAACCGTGCTGATAATCAATAAAGCCTGGAATTTGATAACCAACGGTTAATTTCGGCGCGTACATACGGTAGTAGTTGGTTTGACAGCCATATTCAGAAGAGGCGTTTTGGGTTGGCGAATAGGCGGTAAAGCCATAGTCGCTAGTTTCGAGTCCATTACCGCTAAACGGACGCTTATTGCCGCGGCCAATGGAGTGATAATTTCCATCATGAACCGGAGAATCACCGAATAAATATTGATTATTCTCTGAACCATTCTTCTGGGCGAAGATTTGGAAATTACTTTCGCCTGGCGGATCTGCGCTACTTACATGAGAGCTGCCAGTTTGAATACCGACCTGTTGGATTGGGAAACAGAAAGTTTCATAAAACTGAATACGATCCCCTGGTTTGGCGAAGACATAATTTTTGCCTTGGAAGTTCTTCTGCCAAGAATTATGACCGAGAGTACCGGAATATGAGTGATTCACTACGCCAGTATCAGCGGAGGTGTTTCCCTTATAGTAGGCGCCGAAGTTACCAGATAGTTGAGAACAGGTGGTTTGAGCAGTAATAGGCGGTTTGGTTTTATCTGAATCGTCTTCTTTTTTAATAGGAATAATAGTCTGGCGGCTACAGAACCATGAAACATCATGGGTTTGCCATTGAGCTTCGTATTCGGCAGATGGTATGCCAACAGATGTACCGTTGTAATCCATATGAGCTGTATCGTCATTAACAAATCCATCAATTGGGGTACCTCTATGATATACTCCACCATTGAATAATTCAGAATACTTCTGGGGGAACATAATACCGCCAGTGCTACGATACCCATTCCCAGTTTTTTGATAAAGCGGATAACCAAAAATAAATACACCACGAGAATCCTTACAAGACATTCTAGTATTTGGATTCACTCCTGGCATTAAAGAATTATCTACCGGAAACCCAGGTTTTCTATTGTTTAAGAGATCTCGAAAAGTAAAAGTATCTCTCTTTTCATTTGGTACACCATTTACCTCAAAATCATAATAGAACCAGGCTAAACCACTATATTCGCCATTTCGCTTCGTATAGCAAGTGCCACCGACTTTGCATTTTTTAAGATCACCCGCATCATTACCATGAGTAACCTCATGTTTACCACCATTGCCATACACACTGGAGTTGATGAATGATAATGATAACAAAATAAATCCGATTATTACTGTAGTAAATCTTACAGTTTTAATTATTTTGCCTCCCATAATGCTTATAGTATAACACATTAGGAATAATAAAAACCACCCAACTTGGGTGGTTTTTAAAGAAGTATTAGTAGAGCATTCTACGTCCTTCGTATGGTTCAATAAATCCATAGCTTTTAATTTCCCTGTGTATTTCACCAAAGGACCTAGCGGAAGTAAACTGGAGCATCTGTCTTAACTTATCAAGCTGATCAGCGGAGATGAAGAGCACCTCATTTTGGTTTTCCCTATAGAGGCGCACATTAGTAACGTCTCGCTTCTGAGAGTAGAAAACCATTTCGTAAACATGCTGCAATTTCCCCTCTGCTCTAGCCTTAGCCTGAAATTCATATCTCTGCTTCAACTCGAAAAGCTCCCACTTAGTAAAACCGGCTTCAATATCTGCCGGAAGGATAACAGTCATCTCTTGACTATAAGTAAGAGCAGGGTTAGAAAAGACTGGAGTTTGAAGTTGAATACGCATCCCAAATGGATCGGTTCTCTTAGATTCAAAGACCACAATCTTGTCTGGGTAGACCGCACGATAACCGTCTACTTCTGGACATTCTGGAATTTCCCTTTCCCAACTGTCTGGATTAACGTAAAAGGGCTCCAATGCGCGTAGTCCTTCAACGCCATATTTTCTACCTTGGCCGCTAGAATTATAACGACCTTCCTCAACGATATTTCCTGTATCTTCGGCCCACTGATAATACATCAGTTGACCATTATCGAAGCGCTGGTAGAGATGCCAGTCAGTAGCATCAAAGGTCTTATTCTCAGCCTTCAATTGCTGGGCTGGGAACTGGTATTTACTAGTGTCATACTGCACGTTTTGAACATCCGTGTTCGTTGTGCTAGTATTGCCACTAGACTGAGTAGCGCCTTGGTTAGCGCTAGGCTTCAAGCCTAGGACACCAGCCTCAGCTTCGGTTGCAAAAACATTCGTAGCAAAAGCTACTACGGCCAACATAGTTGCTAAAACAGTCTTTTTCATATTAATACCTCTTTCTGAATGAACTACTCTGGCCAATCCAGAGTAGTAACCATAGGCTTCTCTCTGAATATCAGAATCTGGTTGCATTATATAACATTTATGGTTAAATGTCAATATGTACGTTAAGGTCCAGGACCTTTGCAACATAGATTGGTGTCTCATGACATAATAAAAATATGGTGCCAATTGTTCACATTTAATTGGCCACCAACTATTGCCGTCTATATATGAAAATGAAAACCCTAAATATAGGTGTTTCGTAATATAATATAATTATGAAGACACACGAAATGAACCTGCAACCAAAATACTTTGACTTCATTAAAGATGGAACCAAACGTATTGAGCTTCGTCTCTATGATGAAAAAAGGCAATTAATCCGACTTGGCGATATAATCGAATTCACAAAGTCAGATGACGAAAAATTCAAAGCAGAAGTAATTGGACTTTTACTTTATAGTTCATTTAATGACCTATTTGAGGATTTTGATATCTCAATCCTCGCTGACGCCACAATGACTAAGCAAGAATTATTGGATGTTCTTGGAGAGTTCTACACGTCAGAAAAACAAGCCGAATTTGGCGTAGTTGGTATTCGCCTTAAATTGTTATAAGTCAATAAAAAGGACGCTTCGTTAAAAGCGTCCTTTTTTGTTGAATTACATAGTGCCGTTAAAAACATGTTCCCGTGAGTGGCTATTGTAGTAGCCGGTTTCAAGAATCTGATCTTCGGTCCAGTCGTACTTCTTGATGATTCCAGCGAACTGGTCAAGTTTATAATCGGCAATAGTAATGAGAGGCTTGGTCGTGCCGAGCCAGTCAAAACATTTCTCGATTAAGGCTGTCGCGATACCTTGTTTTTGATAATCCGGTTTTACATAGAACGTACAAATCTTGCGCTCATTCGCATCTTTTTTTAAGAATGCTGTGGCCGCAATTTTTTCGTTTACGTAACACGAAATCACTTCGCGTTCTCCGTCGAAAATTCCAGGTACATATTTACTGTAGAAATGATCGCAATGAGCAGGATAATCCTTACATATCCAGTCAGTAATCATGTAACTTTCTGCAATTACTTTGGAAAAATCCTTATTACGTTCAGCTTTTAGTAAATCTGATGCTTTGAAAAATTCACGAGTAGTCTTCTGCGAATCCTTAGTCTTGAATTTAAGCTCAAAAACATAGACACCTAGAGACTCTTTATCCTTTGGATAAATACCGCAAAGTGTCCTGAGAGCTCCGTTGAAAGTCATCCCTGGGAGAACCTTGTTGACCCCCTCTACTTCGAGCATCCTCTTAAAGCTGTCGTATACGCCAACACGCAATACATCGAACTCATTTGGACCGTAATTCTCAAAAGTAATGGTATCGCCCTTCTTTACCTTCTTGATTTGCGAGTACCCTACGCGAATCTCAAGGCTTTTTTCACCGCTTTTGAGCTGATGGAAGTACTCTTTTTTGACTCTCCAGACGTGTTTTTTCGTCATCATTAATCAACTCCTTTCAAAGTTCTATAGAGGTTTACGCTATCTAATGATTATTATATCATATTTTTAGATAAAATAAATTATACCGTTAAGGTCCTGGACCTTAACGGACATATTGACATATTAAATTATTCGTGATATAATTTAAATATCATTAAAAATAATGATAAATGACACTTATCAAAGTTGAAGTCACCTAGTCAAATGACTGGGGGATGAGAGCAACTAGATTAAAAAGTGGTAAGGAAAGATGTAGCGAAAAATCGCGATTAAGTTCTCAAAAAGTACATTAAAAAACATCTCCACGTGTCATTTCAAAATCCTTAAAAGGGGCAAATTACTAACTAAAGTTTTAATAAATCCAGTATTAGCTGGTGATAGTAAGTAAACTGAAGTGAAAAGATGGTTTCGAGGAATAGTAATCTGTGTTATATACAGATGAAATTAAAAGGTTAGTGCACAATCGCACGTAAATCTTACTAAAAGCACTTTTTAGCCTCCATCCTGTAATTTTAATAAACCTCATATGAGTCCCTAGTACATATTAACCCGCTGGAACATGCGGGTTTTTTCTTTTTATATGGAGTTTATCACAAGACTTCAATTTAAATCTCTTCAAAGAGATATTTTTCTGGAGCAGATAAAAAGGCCTCAAATGATTGGCCAGAGAAATGATGGTCCGCATTTGGCTGAATATATACAGTGCCTACTTCTTTGAATTTATCGATAAGCTTGAATGAAGGATCCTGCTCGCTAATTAGAAAAATGTTTGATCGCCTTGGGCGTTGGCTAAGATCGTCAAAAACATCATTATCAATCAGAGTTGCGGGATTAATAAGTAAAATTTTATCAATATAATCAAATATTAGCGACACAATACTAGTCATATAAGCACCAAGTGAATGTCCCATGATATAAAGAGTTTTCGTTGGTAGATCATAGGTATTTTCAATAAACTCTAGGACTTCAAAAAGATTTCTAAGATGTAACCCAGCCATATTAGAGGGATTACTCATCCTAATTACGGTTGCGCCAAATCTGGAGTTAATATTTTCAGCAATGGTTTTATATTTATTTTTATAACCATCGACTAAGCCATCAATCCCGGGAACAATCAGCAAGATAATATCGCTTTGACCTTCAATAGTGGAAACCTCAATATTAACCTCGTCATTAATGTAATTGCCTTCCTGAATATACTTGATAGTGATATTATGATGGTTCATAGAGGACTTTTGATTTGCATGGGTTTAACGTTCTCTTATTAGTAAAGTTTAGCTTCTTTTGGTAGTTTGCTACCTTCGAAAATATCTTTCAAATCATCTTCCTCGAGGGTTTCTTTTTCGAGAAGTGCATTGGCTACGCGATCGAGAATTTCACGGTTGGCAAGCAAGACAGCTTCCGCGCGCTTAGCGGCTTCATCAGTGAAAGCGCGCATTTCTTGATCAATGAGCTCGGCAGTTTTTTCGGAATAAGGTTTGCCACTGGTGAGAGCGTAGTAAGATGATTCGTCGGATGGAAAAACTTGATTACGAGTCTTGGTACCAAGACCTTCGCGCAGAATCATATCCTTGCTGAGTTCGGCGATATGTTTCAAATCTGAAGCGGCGCCAGTAGTGACACGATCTTCACCGAAGACAATTTTTTCCGCAATACGACCGCCCATCGCGCGAGCCATCACATCCTTGAGTTCATAGATATTTTTATAGCTACGATCTTCTGGCGGCAAGAACCAAGTGACACCACCGGTATGACCACGAGGAATAATGGTGATTTTATGTACTGGATCAGAGTCCGGAAGGACGTGGCCAACTACGGCATGGCCAGCTTCGTGATAGGCGGTAAGCTTCTTTTCTTCGTCATTCATCACCTTGGATTTGCGTTCTGGACCAATCGCCACACGTTCGAAAGCTTCGGTAAGGTCCTTATTGGTGATTTCCTTGTGGCCAACTCTCGCAGCGGTGATGGCGGCTTCATTAGCAATATTAGCTAGGTCTGCACCAGAGGAGCCGGCAGTTTTTTTGGCAAGAGATTCAAGATCAATCGATTCGATGGTTGGTTTATTCTTAAAATGCACTTTCAAAATTTCGAGACGATCCTTGCGCTCTGGCAAAGTCACCTCGACATGACGGTCGAAACGACCTGGACGGAGCAGCGCCTTATCCAGCATATCGATACGGTTAGTCGCGGCAATCACGATAACACCGGATTCATTATCGAAACCGTCCATCTCAACAAGAATTTGGTTCAATGTTTGCTCATCTTCACGACCAGCCCCACCACGCGAGTCACGCTTGTGAGCTACAGCATCAATTTCATCGATGAAGATAATACTTGGGGCGTTTTTCTTCGCCTTACTGAAGAGGTCACGCACACGAGAAGCACCGACACCGACGAACATTTCGGCAAATTCAGAACCAGAAATACTAAAGAATGGAACATTGGCTTCACCGGCTACGGCACGCGCCATGAGAGTTTTACCAGTACCTGGATCGCCAGCGAGCAAGACACCACGAGGGATTTTGGCACCAAGTTTTTCGTATTTTTTAGGGTTCTTAAGGAAATCAACGATTTCGGAAAGATCCTGTTTGGCGGCTTCGTTGCCAGCCACATCTTCGAATAAGACGCGTTTTTTATCTGGACCGTAAAGTTTGGCACGAGATTTACCAAAGCTCATACTCTCCTTATTCACGCTTTGTGCTTGGCCAAGCATGCGACTAAAGAGAAAGATTGCGATAGCAATTGGGATGAGAAGAGAGGCAATATTTAGAATAATGCCAAGAAGATCGATATCATCAGAATAGGTGATATTTGGGTATTTTTTCAGACATTCAGTGGCATCGTTGCCGGACTTGTCAGCACATTTAACGGTGAGACCTTGGTCATAAAGAGTGCCAGCGCCATCCTTGCGGGAATACTTTTTGGCTTTTTGATCCTTGTAAGTGATAGTGAGGTTATTGCCAGCAACATTAATTTCCTGAATTTTGCCATTTTCTTGGTTAGCCTCAGCAATCACCTCGGAAAGCGGCACTTCCTTATGAGCATTTTCACCATTGCCAGTAAGATAATTCCAAAAAGCAAGCGATAAAATAATTAATAAGAAGGTAGAAAAGAGAGAGCGAAAGGTATTCGAAGGGCCATTTTTCTTCGATTTGTTATTATTTGATTTCACAAATTTGATTTTAGGACGATTCGAATCAGTATTTGAATTATTCATATCTATAATTTTAACATATTTATTGCATAATTAACGGAAATGTGGTAGATTAAAAGAGTAGTGTTTCGGGGCGTGGCACAGTTGGTAGCGCGCGGCGTTTGGGACGCTGAGGTCGCAAGTTCGAGTCTTGTCGCCCCGACCACATCACATATTGCGACTATTTATATGGTCGTTTTTTATTTGTGTTTAGCTTAATCGAACTTGCGGAACGTCCCAAGGGGTAAACGCAAGTTCGAGTCTTGTCGCCCCGACCATTCCAGGAGGAAAAATAAAGAAAATTTATTTTCTTTATTTGACCGACGCAGAATGGAAATATTTTGCGATAACAAAAGCTTACCATTATTATATTGCGACTATTTGTATGGTCGTTTTTTGTTTATAAAACATAAATATACTTATACTGTTTTTATAAAGTTTTTCATTATATAATTTACTTACTTAATATATGGTTATATTTTTCTTTTAATCGCTCGTAGAAAGGATAAAGATGTTAAATAAATTTTCTCAGCTGACGGAAGAAGCACTCAGTAAAAAATCAAAAGAATATTATGTTTACGCACTAGTCGACCCGCGAGACCATAAAATTTTTTACATAGGTAAAGGAACAAAAAATCGAGTTTTTAATCATGTGGACGAAGCGATTGATAATATTGACAAGAAAACAGCGAAACTAGATTTAATTAGAGAAATAAAGAAAAGCGGAAATGAGGTTTTGCAATATATCATCAGAAGTTCTTTAAGCGAAAAAGAAGCCCTTCTTCTAGAGTCAGCACTCATTGATACTCTAAGTTTTGAAAAATTTAATCTTAATACCGATTTATCAAATATCGTTTCAGGCCATCATAGTGAGGAAGAAAAATTATTGATTAGCCAATTTAAGTCAACTATACCGACGACAACAGAGATAAATGATTTTTATTCCACTGAGCCAATCAAAGAATTTAAGCATAAAATTATGGCAATTAATATCAGCAAGACCTATAAAATTAATTCTGAACGACATCCTAATCTTTACGAGGCCGTCAGAAAGTCTTGGAAAATTAATTTAAATAAGGCCGAGCAAGCAGAATTAGTTTTAGCAGAATATAAAGGTGTGGTCCGTGGAGTTTTCAGGCCTATTAAATGGTATTCGGAAGACGGAAAAAGATACATGTTTGATGGTGAAGAAGTTTATGATAAGGAAATATTAGATTTATATCTAAATAAAACTATTGAACGATTACCTGGTAACATGAGTCCGGTGCGGTATTTTGGTTATTAAAAATTACTGTCTCATAAACAAAAGTGTAATATAATCCAGTATATGGACACCATTAAAAATATTCAGTATTACATTGAAAAAACTATGCTCGAGGATGGGGATTTTTATTCAGCAGTAGTACTTTATTTGAATGGTAAAAAAGATGACTATTCTGCACAAACGGTTTTATGGGAATTGAGTCATTCAAATGAAAATGGCATGTTTTTTGCTGGGCTCGATTTTGGGGAATTCAAGACAGCGTTGGATATATTAAAAATACCTGGTGGCGGTCATGAAAAATAAAGCCTACGGTATGATGATTGGCTTAGTGGTTGGTGATATTTTGGGCGCACCAGTTCAGTTTGGGGTAAACAGTCAAGAAATCCGAGAAAATGTTGGAAAATTAAAAGATTTTCATGACAACCACGTATTGCCAAAGGGGGTTTATACCGACGACACATCCATGGCTTTATGTTTAGCCGATAGCTTGATTGAGAAGCAGGGATACGACTCTTATGACGTAATGAAAAAGTATAGCGACTGGGAAGCGCATGGATATAGAAGCTATTTTGATTACGGCTACGATGTAGGATCACAAACCGATAATGCAATTTCGGTTTTCGAAAAAAATCCAATTGTAGGAAAAAATTCAAAACGCGAATTCAATGCAGGTAATGGCTCAATTATGCGATTAGCACCAACTATTCTTGCGGCAGCAAAGAGGAACAGCTTAGCAAAAACAATTGAATTGGCTTGGATTTCTGGTCGGGAAACTCATTATTCAGAAGTTGCAGAAATGGGGACAGAGGTATTTGCAAATTTTTTATATAGGGCATTGAGATTTAGGAATAAGAAAAAAATCGTTTCCTTGGATAATCTTACATTTACTTCCAAGACGCTTGAAGAGTGTTTTCTTGAATTTGAATCGTTGTTTTATTCAAGAATAAATACCAATGGTGAATGCCTAAGAGATCTAGGGGGATATATTATAGACTCAATAACGATTGCGATTTGGGGTTTTATCCACTCCAAAAATTTTGAAGATGGAATGTTAAAGATTTTAATGCTGGGCGGAGACACTGATACAGATTGCGCAATTTATGGACAGCTCGCGGGAGCGTATTATGGACTAAGAAAGATCCCAAAACGATGGGTTAATAATATGGCAATATCAGGCGAGGCTATTATAGAGTTAGTGGATAAGTTATTAAAAATGAAATCTTGCCCAATTATCCGAACGAGATTTGAAGAAGATATTTATTTTGAAAATCCAAAAGGAGGCCTATGAAAAAGCGGACTAAGCAGACTCTGGAAGAAAAACTTCTTAACCTTGAACAAGAGTTAAAAGTATCAGTTGCACCCTATCATCATCAAAATTTTACCCTTACTTATGACCTCGAAATGCCTAGTCAGACGAAGATGGCAGGGGAATTTTTAAACGTTTTAGGAAAGTATTGTTCGAAAACAAAGAGTGAAAATTTGTTAAAGTTAATGGGGCAGAAAAAGCAGCTATCCGTAAGTGAAGTCCTGAGAGCGGTTAGCTTTAATGGTCGTGTTCCATACTATAGCGCAAATGATGATTTTGAGAATTTCCATAATTTTATTACACGGTATTTGATAGAAAGTGGCTGGTTGATCGATTTTCCAAAGATTATTTTAGGAGTTCAAGGTATTGCAATGTTAAGATTGAGTATCTTTAAGTATATTTTAAAAAATTGGAACTGTATTATAGCTATTTATGATTTTAGAGTATTAGAAGAACTCGCAATTCATTATGGACAGGTTTCTTTAAAAAATTCAGCTGTCGAGGAAGATGCATTGAGACGAGAATTTATTAGAAAAGTCTTAAAACAAGAAATCGCAGAGCTGGAGCAAAAACTAGAAGAGAATATCTCAAAAATCATAGATAGTAGTGAACGAAATGATTTTTTCATAAAAAATAGGCTGGTCACGAAAAATGGTCGCATAGCCAACAAAAGTAATTGCAGAAAAGCGAAGAATATCACGCGTAAGTAGTAAATTAAATCTTACGAAAAAATTAAATTTTTAGAATTTAAGTTCATTTAGCTCATCCAAATTTATTCCGCGTTCCAAAAATAGCGATTGTATATCCGTAGTAACAATGTCTTCCTCATCAAAACCTAAAAACTCTGCGCAGTTTTTTACATCCTCAACTTTTTCAGATTCGATTTCGAGAAGATAGCCAAGTTTTGGCCAATGATCTATCGAGATTTTGGAGTCACCTAGAAGAAATTCATCCCTGGTATTTTCCTGGTAAGTTTTATGAGACAGACCAAGTTTTTCGAGAATCATCAAAGCTTCATTAAAATCATTTACCGTAACTTCCCATTCATTGGTCCCCAAAAGCGAGTCGTCGACAATCTCTTTTACGGTTAAAGTTGTTTTCTTGCCATCTGTTCGAAGTCTCCCCCAACGAGCGTTGGATTTTGGAATCGAATCAAAAGTATATCGTTTAAAATTATAAAAACCTAATGGCTTGGCATTTAATTCTAAGAGTTTATTTTTGGTCTCTTCTGGATTAATATTGATGATTCTACCTTCAATTTCTATAGACATAAATATTCCTAATTACATACTAAATATAACATTATTAGAAAAAATAGGCCTCCTGTTGAGGCCTAATGTTTTGAAAATGAAACTAAACAAAACTTACCGATAAGATTATTATAGTCGTTGTAGTATAATGATAAGATTTCATCACAAAGTTGCGACGAAAAGAATGAATCATACGGTGCAGTACGCTCCATGCGCATAATACAAAATCCAATATAGTAATTATTTTCTGCGTCAATATAGACTCTTGGTCCAGAAAAACCCTCTACGCAATCGGTTTCAGAATAAGGACAACCAGAACAAGCATTATCAAGGATAATTCGTCTTATTTTTTTGTTGACTATTTTAACACCATTTTTGACTTCGTACGTAATTCGCTCATCGGATACACCGGCAATAATTTTACGTTCAATTGGTGTAGCCCCAACACGAACCAATAACTCCTCTATAGCAGATTCAGATTCTTTAATATTACTTAAGTCAGGTTGAATTTCAATCTGTAGACTATTTTTGTAATAGTTAATTAACTCTATCGCTTTATTGATTGACAAAAAATCGGAAACCACGATATTAGCTGCAACATATATACCCTCTTTTATAGCTAAATCTATTGCCTCATACATGCGTCGTATTTTATTCTCGTAAAATGACTTGTCCAGATGGCAATTATTTTGAGTTTTTAGGAAATCCTCTCCCGTTAAGCCTAATATGCTAAAATTTATTCCGTCGATTCCAGCATCAATAATATCCTTTATTCTGTCGCCACCAGTTTCACCATTAGATGTCATTTTGACTGTGAGTCCTAAACCTTTAAGTGACGCAATGATATCTTCGACATGCATATTAAGTGACGGTTCTCCGCCAGTGAGATGGACATCTTCTACGTCAAGCCTATACTTTGCTTGCTTAAAGAGGCTTAAGAAATTATCGTCCACAGACATTTCTCCAGGATATAGCCTGCAATGGTTCCTCTTTGAAAAAATTGATACTCTATTCGAGTCAGCCCTCCGTACCAATGTCCCCTCATTGTGACAGAAACCACAAGAAAGACCACATTTATCAGTGATTTTTGCTCTTATTGAATTATTAATAGTGACTATAGTTTTCATTTTTCCCCCTTTTTCAAAAAATACTAAGAAAATCTTAATGTGATTACTTCTAACTAGATGATATACAAATTAAGAGAAAAAGCAATATTTAATATTAACTTTCACAAGATGTCATTAGGCACAATAAATAATCGCGAGGGTTTCGGCGACACGGAAACTAGCGACTTTGGCTTGATGGACTTTTAACCATTCGTCCACTGCACGGGCGGAACCTGGTAACTCTGGATTGTTATAATCATGCACAATAATTACGCCACCTGGCGACATTTTGTCGGCAACCAGGTGCAGACTAGTTTTGATGGATTGGTACAAATCACCGTCCAGAAAGGTATAGGAAATTTTTTCTGGTATATCATATATGATATCAAGATCATCAAAAAAGGCCTTTTTAATTTTCGGTAATTTGAGCCCCATTTTCTTAAATTTTTCGATAACTTCGCGTTTAGTAACGAGTAGTTCCCCAGCCTGAAAAGCATCACCAGCTGCCGAATTATCTTCACGGGTTTTGGCAGGAAGTCCTTCAAAAGAATCATAGAGCCAGAGTATTTTTTGACTTGCCCGAGCGGCTTGATTTTCTGGTTGGAAGGCGCCACCATACCCCATCGATTCTAAAAGTTTTTGATAAAGTACAGAGGTGTCAGCCTTATAACAACCAAATTCAACAACGTCACCTGGTACATTGTTTTTCAGAGTTTTTGTGAGTTCCTGCAAAAGAATTTCCGTTTCACGCGCGGTGACTTGCTGCATGTAATCCTGATTTTTGGAAGAATTTTTGGCTTTCATTTGATGAATTTATTTTAGACTTTTCGACTGAATTTTATTTTGAAAAAATTACTTTTTACGTAAGAAAAAGGCGAAAATTATGCCACCGATACCAGCAGAAATTATATCACCCATGGTATCGCCGACACCCGGAGCATTGAGTTCTTGCATATGTCCGCCACAAAGCTGATCGTAGGAAAATTCAAAACATTCCCAAGCGGCAGCAATGAAGAACACGAACGAAACAATGAAGAGAAAGGCGAAGGCGGTGGAGTATTTCTTAATTTTCACGGCTGAGGTACTTGAAGTGGAAGTGGATTTTATGGCAGAATCTTTACCATCATAGACATTATCGAGGATTTCTTTGGCGAGAAAGGCGGAAAATACACCAGACAAAGTGTGGACGATTTTATCATAACTAGGAGAGCCAAAAATAATCAGAGTTTTATACCAATCGAGATCGATGCCAAGCACCATAGCGATAACCAAAAAAGAACTATAAGCAAGACGAAGCTTGGTGGAAGTATGAAGATTGATTTTCGCGATTAGGTCCGGGATGAAAGGTAAGATGATTGTCACGAGATAACTTGGCAACTTATGCCAGGTCACCGGATCGACGAAGTGCATGATAGTGAGTGCGATACCCGAAAAGGCAATCAGAAACTTGATGATTAGATCTAATTTAGCTAAATTAGAGGTTTTTTGGAATTGTTTGATAAATTTTTTCATAATGAACTCTTTAATTTGCTTTATTTTAGCATATATGTTGTAAATACAGAACACCCCGCCGGGGCGGGGTGCTGTTTAGTGCCTTATGTATTTAGAGATTCGAGTTTTAATGGTCTTATTTATCGACAACTTCACCTTCGACTGGTTCATCTGGGTTAGATTTGCCAGCTTCTGGATTGGCCTGGTCGGCAGAGTTAGCTTGGTAAAGTTTAGCACCGATTGGCATGACTTTATTAGCTAATTCTTTAGCGGCTTCTTCGTATTTGGAAGCTTCAGCGTTAGTGTCTTTTAGGACTTCCTTAGCTTCTTCGACTGCCTTTTTGATGGTTTCTTTATCTTCATCAGAGATTTTATCCTTGAACTCATCAGGCATTTTTTCGTATTGATAGATAGCTTGTTCTAGGTGATTCTTAGCATCGATAGCTTCGCGCTTTTTCTTATCTTCATCAGCATGGAGCTCAGCGTCTTTTTGAGCTTTTTCGATGTCTTCTTTGGACATGTTGCCAGAGTTTTGAATAGTAATACTCTGTTCCTTACCAGTTCCCTTGTCACGAGCAGTAACATTTAAAATACCGTTAGCATCGATATTAAAGGTAACTTCAATCTGAGGGACACCACGTGGAGCTGGAGCGATACCATCGAGGACGAAACGACCGAGAGATTTGTTATCGGAAGCCATTTCGCGCTCACCCTGCAAGACATGAATTTCTACCTGTGGCTGATTGTCAGCAGCAGTGGAGAAAGTCTCAGACTTAGAGGTAGGAATGGTAGTATTACGGTCAATAAGCTTGGTTGTAACGCCGCCCATGGTCTCGATACCGAGAGAAAGCGGAGTAACGTCGAGAAGAAGTACATCCTTCACGTCACCTTGAAGTACGCCACCTTGAATAGCAGCACCGACAGCTACGACCTCATCTGGGTTAACACCTTGCATGGGTTCTTTACCGAAGAGTTCCTTTACTTTTTCAACCACAGCTGGCATACGAGTCATACCACCAACCATCACGACTTCATTGATATCACTGGTGGAAAGCTTGGCATCCTTAAGAGCCTTGTGAACTGGGTCAGCAAGACGATCAATCAGTGGGGAGACCAATTCTTCCATCTTTGAGCGAGTCAAAGTGTATTCAAAGTGTTTTGGACCGTCAGAATCGGCAGAAAGGAATGGAAGGTTAATTTCAGTTTCCTTAGCGGAAGAAAGTTCCTTCTTAGCTTTTTCAGCTTCATCCTTAATACGTTGCATAGCGGCAGCGTCTTTCTTAACATCGATACCGGATTCTTCTTTGAATTTATCACAGAGGAAGTTAACGATGAGGTTATCAAAGTCTTCACCACCAAGGTGAGTGTCACCGTTAGTAGAAAGCACTTCGAAGACGCCGTCACCTAATTCAAGAATGGAAACATCGAAGGTACCACCACCAAGGTCGAAGACCACGATTTTCTCTTCACTCTTCTTTTCGAGACCATAAGCGAGAGCGGCGGCAGTAGGTTCATTAATAATACGCTTAACTTCAAGACCGGCGATTTTACCAGCATCTTTGGTAGCTTGGCGCTGAGAGTCGTCGAAGTAGGCAGGAACGGTAATGATAGCTTCAGTAACTTTTTCACCAAGGAAGGCCTCAGCATCAGCCTTGATCTTGGAAAGAATCATGGCAGAGATTTCTTCTGGGGTGTATTCCTTGCCATCCATTTCAACAGCGACACCGTTACCTTTTTTAACAATCTTGTATGGCATAATGTCGAGATCGCGTTGAACTTCTTTATCATCAAACTTACGACCAATCAAACGCTTAATACCGTAGATGGTGTTCTTTGGGTTAGTAACACGTTGACGTTGGGCAACTTTACCAACGAGGCGATCACCTTTTTTAGTCACAGCCACGACAGATGGGGTGGTGCGATCACCTTCAGCATTGGTAATAACTTCCGGCTTTCCGGCTACCATGTAGGCGAAAGCGGAGTTAGTTGTACCAAGGTCAATACCAATAATTTTACTCATAAATACTCCTTGTTTATTATTTTTTGGCACTTTAGCGGTTATTCTGCTAATTTGTCTTAAGTATAGCTAATTAGCACTCTAATGTCAAGACTGCTAATTATTAAATTAACAGGGGTGGATGAGAAAAATTAAAAAGATTTTTGAGATTTTTGCCTATTTTTTGATGAAAATTTTCTTCACAAATTCGATTAATTCGACTCGGAATTGGAACAGTAGAAGACCAATACCAGCTACTGAAGAACCGATAATTGCCGTAGAACCGTTAAATTGTTTAGGTGTTTTTTCAGGATCGCCAGTTTTTGGCACCTCAAGCTTATCGGTGGCACCAGTATTAGCCTTTTGCTTGCGACAGCGATGGGTTTCAGGATTTCGCTCGTAACCTTCTTTACAAGGTGCAGGAGTTTTTTCATCTTTTGAGTCAATTTTCTTGCAACGGTTAGTGGCAGGATTTAACTCCTTGCCATCACCACAAGTTTTAGGAGTCTTTGGCACTGGGATTTTTACGCAACGGCCGCTCTTTGGGTTGATTGTTTTACCCACTTCGCATGGTTTCTTTGCATTTCCTGCAGGACTAATCTTTTTACAACGATGCGTCTGAGGGTTAAGGTAATAACCTGTCTTGCAGATTTTTGGTTGATTTTCATGAGAATTCTCCTTATTACAGCGATGAGTAGCTTGATTTAAATAATATCCGGGTTTACATTGCTTTGGTGTATTTGGTTTTGACGTGACGATCTTATTACAACGATGAGTTTCCTGATTCCTTACATAGCCAGGCTTACAGGGCTTATTCACAGTATTTTCAGTTGGCTTAGGCTGATTAGGCTTAGTAGGCTTTGGTTGTTTAGGTTGTTTGGGTTGTTTGGGTTGTTTGGGTTGTTTGGGTTTTTCCTGAGGAGCTTTTGGCTCTGGAGTTTTTCCTGATTCCTGCGGTTTTTTGGGTTTCTTTTTATGACGTTCGTCATAGGTTTTAATACAACGATTGGTTAAAGGATTACGAATTTTCCCTTCTGGGCAGGGTTTAGAGTCTGGCAAGATACTGCGATGCTCGGCATCGGTTGGTGCATCGGCGAGAATAATTTCAGTCTCAGAATTCCCCGCCAGAGAGCCAAAACTGACAGATCCAAGTAGCTCAGCTCTCTGTGGAACTTTACCGATATTATAATAATTTTGGGGACCTCCATCTCTTTTTAGACTTAAAGGATTCCAAGCGTCATCCTTTTTGGCGCTGGAAAAATCTAAAGATAAGATGGACAAAAATAATAAAAATAGACCGATGGAAAAACACCACATAATCGGCTTTTCTGGTCGCTTTCTGAATTGTACTTTTTTCATATTTACCTCACTTAATTTGTTTGACTGCAATTTAGCAAGTTTTATTAAAAACAAGAAGCATAAGCGGAAAGATTTTTAATTTTACAGATAGAAAAATGCCTAAAATTTTTTTAGCATAAGCAAGTTATAAATTATCATAAGCAAGATATGATTGACCATAAGCATGATATAATATAGCTAAATGGAGGTTCAAACTTTACTATTGACTTTTGGGGTGATATTTTTGAGCGCCCTAGCCCAGTCTTCCATGCAACTCAGCACGGGGGTATTTCTTTTGCTGTACCGAGAAAGTGCCGGAAGGTACTTGAAGAAGAAAACGAAAAATCTTCTTTCAAATTACATCGTAGGCTATATCTTTTTAACAAGTTTACTCCTAACCTCTATCTGTTATGCCCTAATGGTGTTATTTGGTGGCAATTTAACCATCCTGTGTCTGACGATTTTAATTTGTTTGATTTTTAGTCTTGCAATTTGCGTGTGGTTCTTCTATTATAAAACCAACAGATCCACGGAACTTTGGTTGCCAAAGTCAATCATCCGATATATCCGCAAACGCGCGGCAAATTCATCTAGTAATATTGAGGCCTTTTCACTAGGTGTTTTGTCGGTGGTGGCGGAACTACCATTCATTCTAGCTTTAATGTTGGTTTCAGCCGATAGTTTTTTGAAGCTACCAGCGCTTTGGCAGATTGTGATGATTTTAACCTATACGGCGATTTCGGTAATGCCGCTAGTAGTATTAAAGTTAAGCATCCGCCATGGTAAGACAGCTGCGGAGATTCAAAAGTGGCGTTTAGACAATCTAGATTTCACGAAACTGATTTCAAGTATTCTCTTTATTACTTTAGGACTTTTTCTGATTGCTTTTAAATTGGTAGCAGGAGGTTTTTAGTGCGTAAGAAAAATAGCGAAAATCTACCAGTAACAGATAAGTTAATTAAGAAGATCTTAAAGACAGAATGTAAAATTGAAAATATTCCAGAACTAGATGCGCAAACTGTCGAGTTTATCGTAAAAAAAGTAGTGACTTGGGCAGAAAAGAAAACTATTGTTACCCAAAGTGAATTTGATAAGAAATTAGCGAACGAGGTGAGGAAATTTAACACCGACTTGGGATTCATGATTGAGCAAAGAAACAAACTGGTTTAGAGAAGGATGAATGATGAGTGAAAAATTTGATTACGATTTGATAATTATCGGTAGTGGTGCGGCAGGAATGTCGGCGGCAAGAGCGGCGGCAGCTAATAACATTCGCGTAGCAATTATTGAAAATGAATTAGTCGGCAGCAAATCTGATATTTATCGTGTAGCACAACTCTCGGCTTCTGACATCGCAAATCAATATTATGATGCGAAGAAGTTTTTACAGCTGAGCAATAATCAAGACACTCTGACCTATAACTATCCTTCCCTCTTCGAAACCATTCAGAAGCGGGTGAAAAAATATATCCTAGCCAAGAAAAAATCTTTCGCAAATTTCAAAATCGATTTGATTCATGGCGATGCTCATTTTATTTCACCTTACGAGGTAGCCGTAGCGAATAAACGATATTCAGCGAAACGTTTTTTGGTCTGCACTGGCAGAAGTATGGATCTTAGTGCAATTTCAGGAATTGAAACTACGAATTACTATTTGCCGGAAGACATCTTTATGCGCGTAAAGAAGCTGCCGAAAATCGTCTTAGTAGTGGGCGCCGGAAAGAAAGGAATTGAGACCGCAGAGTATCTCGCCAAAATGGGGTGCAAGGTGATTGTAGCAGAAAAAGAAGACGCAATTCTAGAAGGCTACGATAAAGAAGCAACTGAAGTGGTTACAAATAAGTTAGTATCGGGACTAAAAATTAAGATTCTCACTAACACAAAAGTTGTAGCAATCCAAAAAGATAAGAATGAAACCGTTTCTAATGGACGTCGAGTGGCCACTGTAAAAGTAACAATGAAACGTGGCGCTGACGAGAAGACGGTACGCGTGGAAGCGATTGTTTTTGCGATTAGTAACCGACCTAATACAGAGCTCGGTCTGGAAAATGCAGGTATTAAATTCAGCGAACAAGGTATCGCAGTAAATGATCAGCTCGAAACTAGCGTGAGTCATATTTTTGCGGCCGGCGACGTAGTGGCAAATCCTTTAAAGCAGTCGGTAGGTTATTCAACAGAAAAGGCGGCTTATGAAGGGACACTGGCGGTAAATAATATCTTGAAACGTAATAAATTAACCCTAACCTATCGCCATTTCTCAACCGTATTAAATACGACACCAAAAATCGTAACCGTAGGTTTAACAGAAAAAGATTGCTTGTCACGTGGCATTAAATGCAAGATTGTAATAGTACCGGAAATTGAAACCACTCATTCCCTAATTGCGGGAGAGAAACTAGGATTTTTGAAGTTAATTTGCGACAAAGACAAGAAACTTCTAGGTGCGACAATTGTAGCGAAGAATGCAGATCTCACAGTAATGGAGATCGTGGCTGGCATGTACGGTGATTTAACGCTCTTGGAACACGCTTCAATGCCTCATATCAATGAGAGTTTCTCAGATATCGTGAGAATAGCTGCTAAAAATTTGATGTAAAAACTCATACCTACAGATAGAATAAACTATAGGCGGAGATAAGAGCTGTGGCTTTCATTTTGATATTTAAAATGCCAAAAAATGAAGAGTTTACACAAAAAAGAACCTGATGGTTCTAAAACTTGGTGGCGGGGGTTCGATTTGAACGAACGACCTTTTGGTTATGAGCCAAACGAGCTACCAGGCTGCTCTACCCCGCGACGTATGTAGCTATTATAATCTACAACGATTTTTCTGTCAAATATTAACTGATTAGTTCTAATTCTATCTTAATATCCTGAAGTAAATTCTGGATTTGAGTCTCTTTTATTTGAGTCCAATAAGCTTTATCTACGATGTAGCCACAATTATCAAACAATAATTCATCTGAAATTTCTACATTGTCGGATATTTGTTTGTAAATTCTGTGCACAATTTCTGCGTGTAAAATTTTCGATTTAAACTCTTGGATATTTTTCTCTAGTGCGGTTTTCTGTAATGGTTTTTCGTAGAACACTTCTTTTTGCAGGCCATAAAAATCTTCGTTAGCTGAAAAATCGGAATAGGTATCATTACCGAGCAAAAATACGTTCGAATTATCCGTGTATAAAATTTGATCTAGAATCAAAGACAAGTAATACAGAAGACAGGTAGCCGTGGGAGCTAATTCCTTAGTAATATTATGAAAATACAAAATAACTTTCAAACTATCCGAGTTCTTTCGTCTTTTGACGAAAAAATAATTAACTTCATCCGAAATTTGACCCTTTCGAAAATCTGAGGTGTGCATATATGAATAAAGTTTTGTTTTTATACTGTCTGTTTTCTCATTGTTCATTTTAAATTTAAGAGAAATTCGTTTGATGGCTCGATTGATAGATTCGTCACTCACCAGCGAATCATTTAAGAAATTTTGCATATCAAAAACCAACTTTTCATGCTTAGGTTTAAATTTGAATACAGAGATATTTTCATAAATATCTGCATGATATTCAAAATCTACGCCTTCGAATAATCCAAGTTCAATGGTTTTTTTATAAATCAAATCACTAACGTAGTGAATGTACGCGTTGGCAGTAATTCTATCTTCTGCTTGTTTGATTATCTTCTGTTCGTTCATATCCAAGATTATTATTCTGGATTGGCGTAGTCATCATTTTCCAGATAATCAGGACAGGTATCCTTATCGCCATCTTCCATATACCAACAGTTTTTCGTGGTATAGAAAGTTTTACGAGTGACATTGTTTTTATCATCGTTTAGCTGTACGGCAAATTCTGGGTATGGGAAATAATTATCGATTAATTCGACGCGAGCCTCGATGCGGCGATATAAGGTATTGGCACGACCAGTGGAATCGACCTTAGCTTGCACGCCAGTAAAGTCAATCGGATTGCGCTTGGCGTCGTAAAGTGAAATGGCAAAATCAGTGTCAGGTGCGCCATAAGGAAGTGATAATACCAAGAAAGTAGCACCGGTATTACGATCATTAGAATTGTGGAATGTGTTCGGTACTTCAAAAGTGAGTGAACAGAAGAAATTACCTTCCTGACACTTAACATAGAAAAGTTCATTCTTGTGTTTATCAAAGGTACGAGAAACTTCACTAGCTCTAATTTCATTAGTACCATTCTTGCTTGGTCTTAAATACATCGTTCCCTGATCGGTAGAATTATCACCGCTGGCAGTAATTAGGTCACTCATCTTAAAGTTTTTATCGGCTTGATAAAATGAGGCATTGATTAGTGGCGGTACTAAGGAATACTGACCGGATGGAAGAGAGGCGTTTTCACTCCAAGATAGCTGATGGCCGTTACTTAGGAGCTTAGCGTAATTAGTGTCAGAGAACCACTTAATATTGACGTATTTTAATTCTTTAATTTTGTCACTGCGAATTGGCACAATGCGGAGACGATTTTCACTGCTGAGTGAAGAACGATAATCACTCAGGTCTTCCTGAAGTGTTACACAAGTATAGGCCTGCATCATATCAGCACCACGACCCTGGTCGAGATTCTTATTCTTTACTTCCTGAATAGTGACACCTTTTTGTTCATCAGTGGTGCGACTGAGGACATTAGCGACAGTGTTGCAGTCTTGATTTTTGATACCATTTTGCATGGCTTCGATAATTTCTTTACAGTTGGTATCGGAGCCACCTTCTTGGTAGCGGTTCAAACATTCATGATATTTAAGAAGTGCAACCTTGGCGTCTTCTACGCCAGCAAGTGCGGAATCGTAGGCGGATTTGGAAAGGTCAGAATTACTAGTTTGGCCAGCTTCAGAAAGAGTGAGGCGCACAAAACCAACCACAATAATACTAAATAAAAGCATGGCAAAAATCGTCACAATAATGGAAGTAGAACCGCGTTTAGTGATTAATAGTTTTTTCATTATTACTCTCCTTTTCTATTTTGACCTGATGTCCTAGCGGAAAAATTAAATTTATTGATGGCGCAATAATTGAAGCTAGAAGACAAGCCCATTTCTGGTGGTGTCTTGCAAAATTCGCCGGTGCCAGTGATATCCACATTGCCACGCAAGGTAGCTAAAATGAAAGTACCACTATAAAAATTCTGCATGGTGAGAGCATGTTCTGTCGGCGCGAAGATGGTGAAATCATACAGCGCAATATCTTCGTTGTTCTTTTTCATAACCTCTTTATATTCAGCGCCAGTGAGTCTATAAGTTGGGGCGATATCGGCCACTTGATAAACACGATTATTATTAGCGGCGGCTTCCATATGAGAACGACAAATAGCGCGATCGGAATCTTCAATTTTAATTAAACGATAATCGTCAATTTCCGTGTCGCCATTACTGAAAGTAGCGCGACTACCGCTCATAATTTCGTAATCCGTGGGATTTAACACATAACCAGTATTCCAAAGATAGGTGTAACGACCAGAACAGAAGACGCCAGAAAGCGGTACGCTCTCGAGTAGTTTGCCAGTTTGTTTGGCCTTGATAGTACCGTAGTTTTGCTGATAAACATAAAGTCTAGCTTGATCCTGCAAACATTTATTCATCTCGTTATTGTTTGAAGCATATTCGACACGGCAAATATCAGAGAGGGAGCGGGCGGGAGCCGTAGCAATCCCGCGTTGAAAATCATCCACCAGTAGTCGTGAAGTGGAATTAATTGCGTTCATGGTATTCCCTTTTTGATAAATCGTAGAGAGGTGTACTGCGACAAAAATTACCGAAAGTAGTAGAATTGAAATAAACATCAAGGAGAGAGTCACTTCGATAATAGTAAAACCAGAAGGGGTTTGATTATTGGTTTTTGATCGTATAGTTTTTTGACGCATAAATTAATCTAACCTCTCTTCATGTAGTCCGGATTATATAAACGAATGATGGTACCAATGGTGGTCGGGACGGTTTCTCCTGGGCCATACCAACAGGTGCGAATATGAAAATCGTAAAATTCTGGAGGGTAATTCTTATCCATATCTTCACGATATTTAGCGTCGAAATGGGCGCTAGATGGAACGTTAGTAAAGTCACGCACAGCTACAATCCAAATGCCTTCGGCGCGATAAAGGTTATTAAAAACTGGGGTGGTTTTGTAATTAGTACCGTCATTAATTTCATTCAGATTAGTAGTTTCGGTGTCTTCCCCGTTCGAAGTCCCGGCCGTAGAAGTCGAAGAGAAAACTAGGCGAGGAGCCAGTGGTGCTTCTTGAAAAATTTCTGGATGATCTTTGGCGGAAAGAATAGTATTTTCTGGATCAGAAGCTTTGAGCTTACGGGTGTTTAGAATAAAGGCCTTATCGGTAAAGATATTATGATTGTCGCCCACGATATTGTTTTTGTCGTAATATTCGGAGCATTTATTGGCTTCAAATTTAGAAATATCAGTCGGGCTATTGGACATACCATTATTAAAACTAGTCAAGCGATCCCAAATCGCACGGTATTCCTGCCATTTGCCAGAGTCGTCCTGGACACTAGTTTTAACCAAAGCACGCTCAGAAATATAGGACTCATGAATAAAACGCAGAGCCTCAGCTTGAGCATCAATTTCATTGCGCACCGTAGTAATTTGCAAGGAATTTTGGATTTTTGCGTAACTACGATTCATCATGGAAACCGAAATGGCAGAAACTAAAATAAAAACTACAAAACAAAAAGTTACTTCGATGATAGTGTCACCACGACGACTAATGAATGGCTTTAACTTCGACATGGATTTTCCTCACTATCAATATCAATCAATTCAACAGCTGTAGAATTACTACCATCAGCGTGAATACGAATAGCGCGACGACCAATACTATTCAAGGAATGATTTTCTGAGCCAACGCAAATATCGAGATCTTTTTTGTTCTGAAGTTTAACATTTTCAAGATAAAGACCTTTAGATTCAGAGTGATTTAGGGTGCCAAAGGCAGGATAAAGACCAGCATCAGCCACCACACTAGTGACGGAACCAATGCCGCCATATTCACAGCTACCATTGCCGACATATTCGTTATTCACTTTTCGCATGAATTGATTAATGTTAAAAGTTTTGCCTTTTTCATCATAAATATAGGTATGGACAGTACCAGAAATTGGTGAGCGAGTAACGAGAAATGCCCCGACGAACGGATCATGATTTTCAGTATTTTCAATACGAGCCTGCCAAAGTGGTTCGTAAACATCGTAATTACCAGCAGTAGTCATTCGACAAGTATTAGCCTCGCTCTTCATGGTGATGACATTAGCGCCAATACTCCTAAGTGAAACCAGAGCGTTATCACCAGAGGCATTTTCAATATCAAGATTTTGAGTGTAAATATGACCAATTACATCATAAATATGGACATTATGATCAGGCTGATTAGTCTCAGGATTGGTCTCGCCAAAAGTAACTAATTTACCATAGACCGCACAGCGAGTACGACCTGCAAAATTATCTGAAGTAGAATTAGAAACTAGCCCACCGTTTTCATTCCACATAGTATTAAGCGTGCAATAAATACTACTGCCTTCATCGGCTTCACGGGGATTTTTCACATTAATTACCGAAGAATAGACCGACTTAAGCGTAGCCGAAAGTTCATTATAAGAATCAATGTAACGGCGATTATTAATATTGCCGGAAAGAAAACCCATGACGGAAACCACGAGCAGACCAGTAATCGCCAAAACAAGCGTTACCTCAATAATCGTAAAGCCTGACCTCCACCAAGTTTTCTTTTTCATAACTAAATTATAGCATAAGAGGTTATAATATATAAAAGAAAAATACCAAATTAACCTGGAGCTTTATGGCGGAATTTCCAAATTTTAATCGAATCGAAAATAGGGGTCAGGAAGAAAACCCTTTTGAAAAATTAACTAATCTTGAAAATCAATTTAATCCGGAATTGGCACGCGAAAAATTTGAACAGGCGAACCCGGAAAATAAAATTGAGACGACAAGAGAATCTGTTTTTAATAATTCTGAAAATACAGCGGAAAAATTAAAAGAGGATGAAATTTCGGAATTAATAGCTAGTGCAGATTTGACGGTTTATGAACGCCTAAATCCGACCAACGCCAGAGAAGCGAAAGAAGAATTTTTAAATAATCCAGATTTGGTTCATCCGAACTATGAATATGGAAATTTAAATAAACAAGAAATCGAAAATAATTTGGATAGTCTTAAAAAAGCAAAAGCGGAACTTGAAAGTGCAGAATTATCCAGCGGAAAACGTAGGCTGTTGGAATATTTGGCCGATGACTGTTTTAAGAAAAATGATTTTTTGGTAGCTAATTTAGCTTATAATTCAGTCACGCAACCAGAGACCAAAAAGCTCGCAGCAGAACATCATAAAGAGGCTAACGAAGAACTTTATGGCAAGCCAGACGAGGGGACTTTTTACGCACTACTAAATGAAAAAATTGATCAAATTAAGGCACAGGATCTGACCGATGAGCAAAAACAAAGTTTTGCCGAGCTGCTCGATAAAATTGGGCCAATGCCAGAAACCAGAAGCGAAAGGTTTAAGCCAAAGCCGGAAACCATTGAACGTTTCGCGGAGATGACAAACGAATTTTTTGGCAGTTTCTTGCAACATATTCCAGAAGACCAAGAAAAATTTAGTTCGCAAGAAATGGTAAATATCGTTAATGAAATTATTGAAGAAGAGCTAAATGAGGATGGCAGCAATCCGTATCGTGCAGAAATCAAAGCTGGGGCGACCAATGCTTCAGCCGATCACGAGGAACGCCGGATTTATTTTCCAGAAGATAAAACCTATAGCGCCAAGCGAGCTCGCGGTCTAATCGTACATGAACTGGGGACTCACGTACTGCGCGCGGTTCCCTACGTAGACCATGAAGTGGAGGCATTTTCGACCGGTTTTCCAAATAACGAAGAGTTCGACGAGGGCGTAGCGAAGGCGGTAGAGCAGGCGATTAACGGCAAATATGAAGATTCGGGAATTGATCATTATATTAATATTGGTTTAGCTAATTTTAAGGGCAAGAATTTTCGTGAAGTTTATGAAATTCAATGTAAATTGCGTGAATTAACGGGTGGTAAAATTGAACCAGTTTTCAATGCGGTACAGCGCTGTTTTCGTGGAACGGGTGAGCTACCAAATAACAAAGATTTAGCCTACTACAATGGCGCAAATCGAGTCTGGAAACATATCGAAGACCATATCGATGACATCGAATTATTCGACCAACTTTTCTTATCGGGAAAAATTGACTACCAAAACGAGCAGCAAGAACAAATTTCTTACGAAGCCAGAACCAAAGGAATTTAAGCAGAAAAAATACCCCAAATTCGGGGTATTTTATGTTAGGAAAAATATCGAATATTATCACCGATGATTAACAGTGGTAAACCGAGAATAAGAGCTCCGACCATCATTAAAACAAAAGCATAATTAAAAATACTTACCAGTCTGGACCATCTTCTAATAAAACGGCTCGAGGCGCGAAACATCATTTGTAGATATCCTACCAAGAAAATCACGTTTATTAAGAAAAAATATTGCATAGCAGTTTTCGAAGAATTGAGAATTTCAAATCCGATAATAGCTAAAATTGTGGTCATACTTACAATATTAGCGTAAGCATAGTTACCCCTAACTTCTGGGCCAGTATTTTCCCAGACCGCCTGCTCAGGTAACTTAAATAGTAAGACTACCGAAATAGCAATCATTAAAACTGAGCCCAAAATCAGAGCCAGTAACCCTAGGCCATTACGATACAATAAATCAATCGCGATGAGGATTGGTGTACCAAAAATTCTAAGCAGATTAGAAGCATCGAAAATATCGACTTGCTCTTTTAACTTTTCGGCCTGAGTTTTTTCTTCCTCGTATTGTAACTTCCTTAAATTCTTGAATTCGTCAATTTCTATCATACTTCCCTCCCTTATGTAAAAACTAAAAATGAATTAGAAACAAGATGCACCTGATACTTTGTGGTATTTTTCCTCCTTTCAAGGTGCGACTTTATATAAATTATTAAGTGAATTTATATAATAATATCTATATATTATACATTAAAATGATTATTTTGTCAATCAAGCATATCAAGACCAGTAAAAAAGACTGCGTGACGCAGCCTTTTGGGAGGTTATTTACAATAATTAATTTCTAACACTGTCTAGTACCTTGAATAACTCCTTGGATGGCATTAGACTATAAAAGCTAAAGCCGCCACTCGGTTTTGGCAAGGATTTAACACCGTAATGAGCCCATATTTGAGCCGCTTTCTTATTATCATAACTGTTATCCCACCAATCTGGTCGAAGAGAATCCCCGTTTGGTATAAAATATGCCTCGATATTTTCCAGGCGTTTTTCAGGTTCCCATCTGCCAATCAGACCGAGTTGATTACAGTATAATAATGGGTCATTTCTCATACAATCAGTGGAAGACTGCTTGATTGCGGCTATCACTTCGTCATTGTGCGGGTTCGGATCATCGGCAAAAAAAGGAATTTTACTAAAATACCATAAACGTGATAAATGTGTATGGAATACCCTTTGAATAAATCGCATAGCGGTACAGGGTGCCCCACCTATGAAAAATATTCTCACAATTTGACTTGGCCGATACAAAGCCATCTCATATGCGACAGCGGCGCCAAAACCACCCTGAGCATGAATTTCAAATTTTCCTTCATGTTGGTCAAAGAAATCAGCTACACTCTCCCGTATACCGTCAGTAACAGACCGATTACCGTTATACTGGAAAATTTGCACCTGGTTAGTGGCATAATGACAAGAAACATCGTTTGCATACCATGATTCGGTGTCCACAGAGTCACCCTCTGCGGGTATAATTAGAATATTAATATCCTTCACTACTATCACCTCCTGTTAAGATGCAACCCCCTTTTTATATTATAACATATTTAATAATTTATGCAAAAAATAGAGCCATAGACTAACTTACGAGAGGTAGATAAGGGGTTATTGCTTAGATTTCTACATCAAAAAAATATACCCGGACTAAACGCCCGGGTACATAGGTTTTATAAAGGAAGTATTTCTCAATTAGAAACAAGAGTAAAAGTTCCTTTACGGCTCTTGCTGTTATAGTAAGCCGTAAATCGGCGATACTGATAACGGCAAACACCATCATTCCGAATGTGATAATCTATATCTACTTTACAGTAACCTTCTAGGTTAAAGCTCTCCCCAGAAGCGTCTTCATGCTGAATTCCGGTTATCACAGTATCGGTAATTTGCATAGGTAGATACAGCTTAATGGCATCATTACTGTGGCTTGAACAACTCTGTGAAATAGAGAAATTCACATGGACATTCGCATCCGTACTATAAGCGTAAAGACACGAATCAAACAAAACACTCTTGCTTGGTCCGTTAATGATACTAAAACAATTGGTTACACTCTTACTTGTATTCATCCGAATACCTCCTTTTTAAAAGTACGACCCAAATACATTCGTAAAATGGGCTGGCCTACCTAATCCACTATTGAATTAGTTATTATATTCTATCATGTTTATGTTATTTTGTCAATGTATGTTACAGCCAAGTATTACTTTGTCAAAAAGCACTTGTGGGGTATTGATAATATTCTTCTATGATTAGTAGTAGGAGGTAATGATACAATAGGATCATGCAGCGACTTTTTACGATTGATCTAAAAGATTATGATTTGAGTTTAGAAAAGTTTTATCGCCCGTCGGTGCGCGGGATTATTTTGGATCAAAACGGTAAGGTGGCAATGATTTATAGTGAGAAATATCATTTTTATAAATTTCCGGGTGGCGGAATCGAGGATAACGAGACGCATCTTGAAACCTTGAAACGAGAAATCAAAGAAGAGACCGGAATGATTTTGAAGCCAGAATCAGTGCGAGAATTTGGCGAAGTTTTGCGAACACAAAAGATGCAAAAAGACGACAAAGATGTGATTTTGGTGCAATATAATTACTATTATTTATGCGAGACTGAGAATGAAATTGGTACGCAAAGTCTGGACGATGGCGAAAAAGAGTTGGGATTTGTCTTAAAATTTGTGTCAATCGATGAGGCCATTCGGACGAATAATAATTTCCAAGGTGAACCGATTGAAAAGAATACAGTCGAGCGAGAAAATCGTATTTTGGAATTGGTGAAAAATTTATGACGCGATTTTAAATTTCGGCATAAAAAATCGGCTAAGGATGCCGAAAAGTTAAAGCTCACTAGATTCGCAAGTTTGCCGTTCCCTCCATGTTAAAAACATGGTACGTCTTCCTTGCTCGCATGGCTCGCAAGTTTGCCGTTCCATAAAGTTCCACAGGAACTTTATGGTGGGGGCGGTTGGGCTCGAACCAACGACCAAGCGGTTATGAGCCGCCTGCTCTAACCCCTGAGCTACGCCCCCAAGGTAGTTTTATTTTATCATAAAATGCTATAATAGGGGAAAGGATTAGGGTGGCACCAGATATTCTTGAGAATTCTAATTATGAAAACAAATAACAAAATTCAACTACATCTGAAACTTAATCAGTTGCGTTACTGGGTGAAGCACTCTTTGTTTAGTAAAGAGCGAATTATGTTTTTGTTGCTGCCGACGATGTTTGTATTTTTGCTTTATTTTTCCGTGCAATCAATTACAAAAAATTGGAACCTGCAACAGACTTTGAATACGAAGTTGCAAGAAAAACAACTAATGGAGCTCAAAGTTTCAAACATGAAACTGGAAAACCAATACTATGCTTCCGAAGAATATCAGGAACTGATGGCACGAAAGTTACAGGATAAAAAAGCTAGCGGTGAAACTATGGTAATGCTACCGATTAATAGCGATATCGCGAAACAAAAACACGCCAATCAGAAGTTCAGTTCAAACAAACAGGAACAAGACAACTCGAATTTTCGTCAATGGATGAAATTTTTGTTTAGGATTTAATAGTCTAAAATACGTAGTTTGCAATAAGAGCGGTTGACTCCGAGTGTAAACATGAATAGAATTTTGCAGGCAAAAAGTATCATGATTTTAAATTGAGAAAAAACCGGCTTGGAGGGACCGGTTCTTTCAGGGAAATATTTTGTGATATTTTTATTTTACGACCACAGGTAATTTAAGGGGCAGATTTAAAAATAAAATAAATAAATCTATTCTTACTTGGGTCGTCAAAAAGCAAAAAGAGAGATAAAAATCCAGAAACTGATAAAATAAAAAGCTCGAAGGCTTTAGGCATAATACATTCTCTCCCAAAAATTGTATTAAATTGATTATAGCACCGCATAAGCAGAATGGCGGGAGAAAATTTAGGAAATTTATGTTCAAAATATTGAAATTTGGCAGAAAAAATCCCCTAATTTGATTTAGGGGATTTTGTAATCGATTGAAGATTATTTCTTCTTGGAAAGAGTCAAGAAACCGTTACGTGGGTTTTCATTGACAACGCGATCTTCTGGAAGATCAACTGGGGTACCCTTAGGGTTGTTCTCAGTCTTGGTGAAGAAATAGATAGTTTGTGGCTTGCCACCGCGAAGGGTTACTTCTGACTTGTGTAGGTAGTAGGTAATTCCCTTGCTGTTTTTATGACTATAGGCCATTTGTCCTCCTTTAAATAAGTATAGTTTTATATTAGATTAGATAAAGATAAGTGTCAAGAGATTTTATGGGGGTGAAATAGGGGTGGGAAAACTTTTATGCTTTTAACAGGGGTGGTAATCTGGAAAGTTGGCAAGATTATTTTAAGGAATTATTTCAAAAAGAGTAAGGCGAGACGGAGGAAGGCAAAAATAATTAGTCGAATCACGATAGTAATGATGATAACGACACAAAGCAGAACCGTAATCCCAGAGAGGCTTGGGGTCCAAATCGGCGAAACAAAATCGTAGCGATAAAGCGCGGTCGGTGGTAAATCGGCTGTGAGACTAGTGGTGAGCTTATCAGTAGCCGGATAACTATTGATTATTCCAGTCATACAATTAAGGTAGCCGGGGCTATTCCAACCCCAACCATTACGAATAGCCTGCGGTTTACAGGTTTCCATGGCCTTAGCGAAAATATTGCCATTAGGATTACCGTCGGGATTTTGACTAAGCTTGGACTCAGCTTCACGTAGGGCAACCGTGGCCTGGCGATTATATTGATGCTCCAGATAAATTGGACCAGTACCGAAGATAAGAGTGGTGTGACCGTTTTTTTCGACGAAATTCACGATGGTATGAGAAGAGCTAAAATCTCGTAGGTTTTTCAGGGCGGTGCGAATATTTTGGTCAATTTCGGCTTGTGGCAAATCAGTACCGTCGGCAGCCTTACCCTCGTCAGCTTTTTCGACCTTAGTTTTTAAATCCATCATTTTCAGATGATCAAAGCGCAAAAAAGTGGCGGAAAGAAAAAGTAATGGCAATAAACTTAAAAATAATTGCCAGGTCTTGATCTGTTTTAAGAAGGTCAAAAAGCGCTTCCTCTTGTCTTCCTGACGCTCCTGCTTCAAAACACCACCCATACTGAATTTAATTATATCATAAGAACTTTTGGCGGAGCCATGGGTCGGCATCGCCGGCGGACATCAAGATAACCAGATAATTATCGGTAAGATCTTGGCGAAGCTTGGCAAAAAGTGCATCGTCTAGCTTATCTGCGGTGCCAATTTCAGGATTATCTAACGAACTAAGAAAGTCACTAGGAGTGAGAATTTTTAGTTTAGGATCTTCGCGCGAAAGATAGGTTGGCAACCAATAAAGTTTTTCGATACCATGAAAGATATCCTGATATTCATCAAAGAATTCGTGCTGACGAATATTTTGGTGAGGCTGATAAAGAATCACCACGCCTTTTTTCTGGGTACGCCTGGCTTCCTCGAGGGCAACATTAATGGTAGCGCGAATTTCTTCAGGATGATGCGCGTAATCGGAATAAAGTCCGTCAGCTAGGCGCTCAAAACGACGCCCAACACCTGGGAATTGATTGATCGCCTGAATAATTTCAACATAATTAACCTCGCGACCGAGCGATTCAAGAATTCGCTGAACCGCTTTAATGGCGAGGGTGGCATCGAGACGGCGTGCTTCACCTGGCAACATTAATTCCTTGGCTGACATTAAGACTACATCGGGATGTTTGTCAGCCAGAAGTTCAGCATGGTGAAGATTAGCATGTGGGCCAAAAATGAGATACTCACTCTGAGATTCGAATTTCAAAAAGGCTTCTTGATATTCAACTGCGGTAGCAAAAATATCGGAATGATCATAAGAAACAAAAGTAATCAGTGAGAGCCAAGGATGGAAAGCGAGGAAGTTACGGTCATATTCATCAGCTTCATAAAGTAAAAATTGGTCATACTGATCATATTTGGCAGAAGGCGCAAAATTAAGAGTGGAGCCGACCATATAAGAAGCTTTTAAGCCGAGTTTTTGGCTGAGCCAAATTAACATAGAAGTAGTAGTGGTTTTGCCATGAGTGCCGGCGACGGCCACCATTTTCAGATGATGTTTCTCAACAAGGGTTTCAATCAATTCATCGCGTTTACTAATTTTCAGACCAAGAGCTTTGGCACGTTGATATTCAGGATGTGATTCGGTAATGGCTGAAGTATGGACATACCAATCAATCGGATTATTCTGATTAATTTCCGCCAGATAATCACCGGTTTGTGGACCGATAGCAAAGGTGATATTTTTAGCTTTTAGTTCCTTAGTAATCGGGCCTTCGTGAAGGTCGGAGCCAAAAACCTGATGTCCGGCATCATGAGCAAAAAGGGCGAGTGGCCCCATGCCAGTACCGGAAATACCAGAGATAAAGATGTTCATAATTTTTTCCTAAAGAAGTTAGTATCGTAAATTTCGGCACCGTGAGTCTTGTAAAAATTCTGAGCTACTTCACGACCATGACCACAGGTGAATTCAAGATTTTTGCAGCCTTTTTCCCTAGCCCAATCTTCATAGGCTTGGAAAATTAAATCTCCCACACCTTTACCACGAGCGGCACTATCCACCACAAAATCTTCGAGATAAGCATTCTTATAAATTCCTGCACCAAAAGTCACAGAGACCGAAGCCATACCGAGAATCTGTCCATCTTCCACGGCAAAAATGAGATCATGATATGGAGACTGAGTGATTTCCGTGAACCAGTCCGGACTAATCTCACCCTTGTCCTTGCCACTACGAGAAAGTTGAATCAGAAGTTCCCGCACGCGCGTGGCGATTTCTGGTTGATACTGTTTAAGACGTTCAATTTTAACCATAATTCCCTTTCTTTATTCAAATACGGTTTCAGTGAGGCGCTCAGCAATAGCGTCGGCAGTTTTTTGGATAGCTTCTGCGTCGTCGCCCCAGATAGTAATGCGCACCAAATCTTCAGTGCCGGAGGCGCGAATATTGATTGACCATCCGGCAGGAAGATTGGCGGTTTCAGTGGCAATAAATTTCTCAGCAGTTTCCGTGAGATTACGAAAAGCTTGCTTGGTCTGATTATCGACTGGTTGGTTCTTGATGGTTTGTGGGAGTTTTTGGAAATTTTGACAAAGGGTAGTTAGGGTCGGCAGGGTGCGTCCGGAGTTTTCGAAGGCTTTACCAGTTTTTTCATCCTGAATAGTCTGATAGTTCGTAAGTAAGGTATCTTCGTTCTGGAATTTTTCACGAGCTTCGGAAAGAATCTTAGTGATTACGAGCGCAGTAAGCACACCATCGCCCATTGGTTCACCGGGCAGAATAATATGCCCACTCTGTTCGCCACCCAAAAGGATACCATCTTCACGCATTTTAGCGGAAACATTTTGATCCCCGACATCAGTCATGGCGATTTTAATACCAGTTTTTTCCGCCCAACGCAGCAAGCCTTTGTTGGCCATAATCGTAACGCAGACTTCTGGCACGGCTAGATAATTTGCCAAAATCACAATCATATCATCACCATCGATAATCTGACCGTCGTGATCAATCATCAAACAGCGGTCGCCATCACCATCAAAGGCCGCACCAAAATCGAGTTGTTTTTTCTCCACTAATTGAATGAGCGATTCAAGATGAGTACTACCACAGCCAGCATTAATTTTTTCACCGAAACTAGCGTCCTCGTGGATAGCAATAACTTCGGCACCGAGTTCTTCAAAAATTTGCTTGGCAGTAACAGAGGTGGCGCCACAAGCGAGATCAAGACCGATGCGTAACCCAGAAAAATCTGGTTTCTGGCGCACTGAAGTGGTAGCTGGACCAAATTGGGCGAGATAAGTGCGGAGATGGTCAAGATAGCGCGAAAGAGCGTCTTCATGAAGATCTTCACGAAATTCCGGACTATGCACATCGAAACCAGATTCATTTTCCAGGGCATTTTCGATCGCATTGACACCGGACTGCGAAAGTTTAATACCGTAAGGATATTTTTTCACCAAATGAGAAAGATTTTCACCGGAATCATTAGTGCCAGTACCAGAAAAAGCCACACCGCCTGGCATGGTAGCCTCGAGCCCGCCAATCGTATCACCGCGTTCGAAAATTTTAATACCATTATCAGTGTAGGGGTTATGCGAAGCGGTAATATCAATGGCCAGATCATAACCCATTTCATAAAAAGCGTAATTAATCGCTGGGGTCGGTAGAACACCCACCGTACCGTGATCGATGCCAACAGTTTCGAGAGCTTCCTCAAAATAACGAATCATCCACTCAGTGGATTCACGCGTATCGCCACCAATTAAGACCCGAGCTGGACGTTCGAGTCCACTTTCATCTTCTTTTGCATTACCTAAATAACGGACAATACCGAGAGTAACCGCTTGAATAAAGCCAGGGGTAAAAGCTTCTGCCTTTTGTCTAATACCGTCAGTACCGAAATATTTGATTTTACCTTTCATAACACTCCATTTTCAACTAGTTTCTATTATACATCTTGGAGGTAAGCGGCGCAAAGATTAGTGCTTAGACAGAAGCATCATATACTCGATAACTTTTAGAACATCTTCTTCGGTGCTACCACGCGAGAGGTCGGAAATTGGCGCATTAAAGCCCTGAAGAATCGGTCCGGCAGCCGTAAAACCACCGAATTGTTCCATGGCCTTATAGAGGATATTACCAGTATTAAGATCCGGCACAATCAAAGTATTAGCGAAGCCAGCGACTGGAGAATCTGGGGCTTTTTTCTGACCGATGCGCGGGTTAATGGCGGCATCGAGTTGTAATTCGCCATCGACTAAGAGTTCCGGGTGAGAAATTTTCAGTTTGGCGATGGTTTCTTGGATCAAATCAATGGTCTCGTCGCGACCACCGGAACCCTTGGTGGAAAAACTAAGGAAGGCAACCTTCGAGACAGGGAAAATTTTACTAGCGGTTTCGACGGTCTGCACGGCAATATCATAAAGTTGATCAGGGGTAGGATGTTTACAGGCAGCCGCATCAGCAAGTACATAGGTTTCATTTTCGTGCTCCAGGATGAAACTAGCGGAAAAAGTCGGCTTTAAGAGATTTCGTGGATTTTTCACCCCGATGAGATCACGGCAAGCCAAAATCACATCACGTGAGGAATAATCAATGCCAGCAATTAGAGAATCGGCGAGCTGATTTTTCACCGCAAGACAGGCGTGCTCGAGAGAATCGGCACCGACTAGCTCAAAATCAGGAAATTTTTCGCGAGCTTTTTCGATGGCAGATTTAATAATGGGATTTTCTAATTCGGGGAAGACGATGCGTGTTTTCATGTTCTAATTATAACGAAGAAATGAAAAAAGAGGCTAAAACTTAGCCTCTTTTAGAAGTTATTTACTGCTTAAATTTTGTCATTTTGAAATTTTTAGCCGACATTGCAGCTAGGTTCGCGGCGGTAGGACACATCATAATCATCCTCATTTTTAATAGCGGTGATATGACCATGATTAATGCCGTCTGGATGCCATTGACCACCATAATAGAGGTCAATTCGGCCCTGCCTAGATACCAGCTTAAAGTCGCTACTCGTGGGTACTCCCATCAGATGGAGCAACTTATCGAGATAAGACTTAATTCTAATATCTTCCGAGGAAGTTAGGCTTTCGATGAAGCTTTTCTTCTTCTGATAGATAGCGTCTTTCTCGCTATATTCCTCCTTTCGTTGGGAAAAGATTTTTTCCCAAGTAATTTTTTCTTGCTTAGTCTCCTCAAACTCATCCCTAATCCTGCAGAGTTGGGGGTGTAGCTTGGGGTTGTAATAAGCATTCTTCTCGCTGATCAGCTGATTTTTTTTCTTGATAAGATCAAGATGTTCCTTTTTTAGATCCTGATTAGCTGGGTCCTGTTTTTGAGATTCGAAATTCTGTTGGATCTGAGTGATAATTTGCCCGGTTTCATCGTAAAGCTTTGCAACTTCATCTCCGCCAAAATCGCTCATCATTTTCCTTAGTTTTTCGATCTCGGTGTTAGCTTCCTTACACTTCTTCTCGGCTTCGTCCATCAATCTTTTCGCAGATTTGACTTCCTGAAGCAGAGCATCAAGCTCGATTTTCTCTTCCGCTAGAGATTTCATGACTCCACCTCCCTTTCTTGCGAGTCAATAAGTAACAAATAAGCATATAAAACTCCTTGTCAAAGAACTAGCCGTAGCCAATTTGTCACTAGAGTAACACAGGTATTATATCATATTTTTATAAAAATTCAAAATTTTTGGCAAAAAGTGCTGGGTAGAGGATTGGAACTAAGTAAATATGCAAGGCATTGGGGAGGCCAGAGAAGAAACAAACAGAGGCGGCATAAGCTAAAATTAGAGAGGCAAAATAGAGTTTGGCCGGGGTAATACTAGAGATTAGACTAGTGAAGTTAGATTTTTTCATGGATTGCTTGGAGGATCGTTTAAAGGATTGTTCTATGGAATTTTGGCGAGAATAACAGAGATAAAATACGCAAGTACCACTACAGAAAATAATCAAGATACCGATAAAACCGGTCTCAACTAGGATGGCAATATATTCGTTTTGAGTAATTTCTTTAGTGGAGCCAAGTTCCGGAAATGCTTGATAGAGAGCAACACCAGAGGACCCGAGGCCAGAACCAAAAAAGAATTGTCCCGGGTGGCTAAAAGCGAGGCGTAAACCCATCTGTGAGAGCTTGACACGAATGTCGGTTGATTCTGTAATATAACCATCGAAGAGCGGGGCGTTTGAGGTGGAATTAGCACTAGAATGAGCACTAGCATTAGTATTAGTATTGTCGTTAGGTGAGAGATTAGACGATCCATTCGAGGTGGTTGAAGGATTTTTAGCTTCGGGAAGAGGAATCTTGATGCGGCCGAGCGTCATCTGACTAAGTGAACGACTAACTCCACCGATAAACGTATCAGAGGTAGGACCGAATTCCGACATTAAACCTTGAATAAGCGTAACGAAAATTAGAGGGAATAAGATCAGTGAGATGATTTTCGAGGCGACAAGAAGTTTCTTTTTGGTGTGAAATATTTCATAAAGAAAAATTACTGCGACAGCCAGGAAGAAGGAGTAGGTGGCACCCCTTGAAAAAATTAAGAAAAGTGTTGAAATAATAAAACCAGCTAGCACGAGATATAGGATTTTAATTTGACGAGTTTGATGGTTTTTAGGATGAATTACCTTAAAAACCAGGAAGATGGCCGGAGCGAGTAAGAGGTTACCCATAAACTGCGGTTCAATAGCAAAACCATTGGGGTGAGGAAAGCCAAAAGAGAGATTAGTGCAACCAAGACAGAGTAAAATCTGGTCGCCGGGAATATTAAGGGTATTCAAAATGGCTTGTAACCAACAAAAACCGGAAGCCAAGGTAGCACCCAAAAGAAAGGGCTTTTCGAGTGAGAGGGGTATCTTTTTTAATATAATATTTTTATAAAAAGTCAAGAGGGAAAGATAGAGACACCAGATGATACCAGCGGTCATGAGGCCGCGGAGTTTATTGGGACTCCAGAGAAGAGTGAGCGAAAAATAGAGTGGAATACTACTTAAAATCAGGGGAATCTGCACGGGGACTTTAGTGAGTGGAGTTTTTTTCGTAATGAGATTACAGAGATCGACGAGGAAATTTGGCATCGATAAAACACCCATCAAAAGCAACCACAACAGAGGTAGGGAAAATTCGTAATTGGAAGATTCGGTAGAAAAAAGTGGGATGACTGGATAGTAGGAAAAGAAGAGAATAATAGGTAGTGCCCATAAAAGACTGCGGTGGACGGGGAGGAGTTTTTGATTTATATCTTCAAGTTTGGTTTGGAGGTTTTTTAGCATAAGATTCGCCTGTAAAATTATGATTTTAGTTTGGATTCTTGCGTCTTTTTCGACATTTAGAGTTTTTGGAAGTTTTAAGTGTTTCTAGGAGCTTAGGTCTTCTGAGTTTTTTGGACTTTTTCGACAAATTGACGAATTTTTCTATGGAAATTTTCAGTACTAAACTTAGTGGCGGTGGCAGAAATTTCTTGAGGTGAAAGAAAAGAATTTGCGGATTTTGCTTCGAAATTTTTCAAAGTTTGAGCAAGGGAATCGACAGATTGCGCTTCAAAGAAGAGGCCGTTTTTGCCATCCTGAATGTAATCCATGGCGCCACCTTGCTTCAAAGCAATAACCGGACAGCCAGAAGCCAGAGCCTCGACCGGAGCAATACCGAAAGGTTCATTAGACGGAAAAACGAAGGCCTTGGCGTATTTAACAAATTCCTTGAGATCAGATTGAGGTAAAACATCGAAGAAGACCACATGTTTCGATCCGGCGGCTTGATTAACCAGTGATTCATGAGCTGCACCGTTACCAATGAGAATTAAATTAAGCTTAAGCTTCTTGCAAGCGGCAATAATTAAATCAAGACGTTTCCAGTTGACCTGACGAGAAAAATTCAAATAAAAGCCTTCAGCGAGAAAACTTTCTGGAAGTTTTTGTAAAATTTCTGGGAGTTCCCTAGCGGATTTTCCAGAGATAATTTGACTTTTATTATATTTTATGTTGTTTTCTGCTTTTAGCTTCGTTTGCTTTTTCTTTGAATTATGTTGTGATAATATTTGACAATTTGATTGAATTATTTCACGATATGGAGCGACGGCTTGAAAGTTTTCCACAGCCACAGGTGGATAAATAATCGTGCTTTCCCTTTCGTAAAATTGTTTGATTTCCTGCTCGGCAAAATCTGAGATGGTTAGATAATAATCAGGGCGCGCGGCAGCTTCAAGGTCTTTTTTGCGTAGATTTTTTACCATCAGGCGAAAAACTGGACGAACCAAAAAATTTAATTTTCCGAAACCTGGGTCCTCGAGGTATTCCCTGTATTTTCCCCAATAATATTGGGTCGGCACATGACAATAACAGATGTGAGCACCGGGCTTGGTTTTAACAAATTTAGCGTCACAGCCAGAAACCGAGATTACCAAATCATAGGCAGTGAGGTCGAGATGTTTAAAATAGCTCTGACGTAAGGGAGCGATAAATTTTCGAAGGCAGGCTGGCAGGAGATTCAGCCAACCGGTTTTAACCTCGGCGTCAAGAAACCAATTAATTTGCTTGGGACGATACTGCGAAGTATAAATAGGGTCGTGTGGATAAATATAGTGTAATTCCCTCAGGACTTGCTCAGCACCACCGACCACGGTGAGCCAATCACAGACTAGAGCGATTTTTGGCTCGCCGGTTTTCAACTTAGCGGCTTTTGTATTAGTGGTTTTAGATTCAGCCATTTTCGACTTGATGGTTTTCGATCCAGTCATTTTCGACTTGGCAATTTTAGCTTCAGTCATTTATTTGGCACCTTTTTGAAAAATTACCGCACGGATGGTCTGAAGCATAATCTGTAAATCGAAGAGCACCGACCAGTTTTGGATGTAATAAAGATCAAGAGAGCGACGTTCATCAAAACTAATATCACGACGACCAGAAACTTGGGCTAGACCAGTGAGACCAGATTTGACCGTAAGAAGGAGTGAGCGGTCACCGTAATTACGTAGTTCCCCTGGCACAAGTGCACGTGGGCCAACTAGAGAGATATCACCACGAAAAACATTGAATAATTGAGGTAATTCATCAAGCGAGGTGGCGCGCAAGAATTTACCGATACGCGTGATACGAGGATCGCTGGCTAAGAAATCACCATTTTTGCGATATTGATGCGAGAGCTCAGCGGCGGAAGGAATCTTCCCTTCTTTCTCCATTTTGGCAAAGGCTTCTTCTGGAGTCATGCCAGAGTAAGCGGTTTTCATACTGCGAAATTTAAAAATCTTGAATTTACGATTGTATTGTGTGAGACGATATTCACTGTAAATGGTTTTCGATTTCGGATCGGAAATTTTGATACAAAGCCAAATAATTAGCATGGGAATAAAGGCTAAAATAATACCGATAAAGCTAAAAATAATATCCATAAAGCGCTTAATAATGCGAGCGTTACCCACGAGTGGCGTAACCTTAACCAAAATAGCCGGCGTACTACCGATGAGCTCAAGCTGGCCCATATGTTGAGAGAGTGCGGCTTCAGATGGAATAAAATAATAGAGGAGATGATGATTAATTGATTGACGATAAACATACTCAGTTTGACGTTCATCGGTTTGAAAAATCACGTCAACCGTCTGATCTTTCAAAGCATCCTTCAGAGAAGAATATTGAAAATGACGGAATTCTTTTGGAATATATTTACTTCCAGCCACTACGCCGACTAGACGGTAACCATCCTCGGGATAGGCCAAGATTTGATTAATTAGGTAAGTAGTATTTTTTGAATTACCGACGATAATAGCCCGCTTGATACCGATTTTTTGCAACATAAAACGTTTGCGGAAGAATTTTAAAATTACCCTCATAAAGAGAAGTGAAATAAAGCAAGTAAAGACCGCATAAACCGCAATTAAACGGACGGGAAAGAGATTTTCTTGAATAAAAAAATCTAAGGTAATAATACCCATGATACCCACCACCGAAGCCACAAAGAGACGGTAAAGTTCACCCCACCTGGATTTGGCAAAAATCACATCTTTACGATAAAGCCCCATAATGAAGAGCATGATAATCCAAAGCGGAACCAAGAAGACAAGCGGCAAGATAAATTCCATAGAAGTGAGCTCAAAATAATACGGGCGAGTGTCGAGCTTAGTGCGAATCATGTAGGCAAAAGCAAAAGAAGCGATGATCGCAATAATGTCGCCTAAGATGAGAAATAAACGAAAAATAAAATCGGAATTTTTCTTCATTAGTCTTATTTTAACCCAAGAGAAAGCTTTTTTGAAGAGAGAGAAAAAAACTATGCAGATTAACTGCATAGTTATATTTTCGAGTGAGGTGGGTCTTAAATTTATTTATTCGACAGTAACCGACTTAGCGAGATTGCGTGGCTGGTCGACGTTATTACCACGATAGACCGCTAGATAGTAGGCAAACATCTGGCTTAAGAGATTGAAAAGAAGTGGGGTAAGTAACTGAAGCTTAGTGTCAATTTTTACCACACCCTCCACTGGCAGATCAACTTCCGTATCAGAAAAGACAACCACGTGACCACCGCGCGCCAAAACCTCCTGAATACCGGAAATAGATTTTTCGAACAAGAAACCAGATTGCAACATCACGACTTCAAAGAAACGATCATCAATCAAAGCGATGGGGCCGTGCTTCAATTCCCCAGTCGGATAACCGTTAGCGTCAATGTAGGAAATTTCCTTGAGCTTCAAGGCGCCTTCGAGCGCGATAGGATAATTCACATCGCGACCAAGATAAATCGCGTGTTCGTAATTCGTGTAATTCTTGGCGAGTTTAGAAATTTCCTCCTGCTTTTCATGTAAGATACGCTTTATTTCCTCTGGCAGAAGACTAATTTCGTCAACCAAGGCGGCAACTTGACGAGCGTTCAGACCCTTAGCTTCAGCGATAGTCAGACCGAACATCAGAATAGCAATGACCTGAGAGGTGTAAGCCTTGGTACTGGCGACAGAAATTTCTGGACCAGCATGAACATAAGTACCGCCGTCAACTTCACGCGCAATAGTCGAGCCAATAGCATTGACGATGCCGATAGTTTTGGTACCCTGAGATTTAATTTCACGAAGACAGGCTAAGGTATCAGCGGTTTCACCAGATTGCGAAATAATAAGCGCTACCGAGTGATCTGGGATATACGCATGGCGGTAACGATATTCAGAAGCAATCACCGGCTCAATGGTGACACCAGGCAAAACTTGTTCGATGAGATAAGCGGCAGTATTAGCGGCATAGTAAGCAGTACCACAACCAACCAAGATGATATGCTTAATTTCTTTTAATTCTTTGACGGAAAGATTTGGGCCACCAAGATGAACGGTATGTTCCTTCGCATTGATGCGCCCACGCAAAGTTTCTTTCAAACTGTCTGGTTGCTCCATAATTTCTTTAAGCAAGAAATGATCATAGCCACCTTTTTGAATAGCAGAGAGATCGGTGAGAATTTTTTCAACTTTCACAGAAACTGGCTGAAGATCGAGAGTTTTAACTTCGACATGATCTTTAGAAATGAGAGCGACTTCACCGTCATTAAGATAAATTGCATTTTTGGTATTACCGATAAGCGCGGAAGCATCGGAGGCGATGAGAGTTTCATGTTCACCTACACCAATGACAAGAGGTGAACCAGAGCGAGCTACCACTAGATATTCAGTATCATCAACTGACATCACGGCGATGCCATAAGTACCAGAGACGAGTTTGAGCGCCTGAGTTACAGAGTCGAGCAAATCATGTGATTCTTGATAAAAACTATCGATGAGAGCAGCCAATACCTCTGTATCAGTCTCGGACTTAAATTGATATTTTTCAGAGAGCTCTTTTTTCAAGGCTTTATAATTTTCGATAATACCGTTATGAACCAAGAAAATGCTACCGACATGATGCGGGTGAGCATTGGTCTCAGATGGATTACCGTGAGTAGCCCAACGAGTATGCCCGATACCAATATGATCAGACGTATAATGATCTTTAATTTTAGCTTCTAGATTAACGATCTTACCAACCGCACGTAATAACGTAGGTTTTTGATTTTGATCTAAAGTTGCCACACCGGCAGAATCATAACCACGATATTCTAGGCGCTTAAGACCTGAAAGTAAGAATTCTTGAGCGTTATTTTTTCCAACATATCCGACAATTCCACACATATAACCTCCTTTTTTTCGATTATAACAGAAAAAACACCGCATGAGCGATGTTTTATGAGAGATAGGCGAGTGATTCAATGATTTTAATGACACTAGGGTCCACTGGTTTCATAGGACCAACTCGCACCGATAGATTTTCGGAAAGATTATTGAATGATGATTTTGCTAATTTTGGCTTAAAATTTTTCTGAGAAAAGAGCCTGCGAATAGTTTGACAGACCGGTCGATATTGAATACTGTTAGTCAAATGACAACTCTTTTCCATGGGAATACGACGAGCAAAAAGCATTGACCTAATATCTGGCTCTATACAAATAATCTGAGTCGAAAAATATCTTAGTTGCCGAGCTAATTCCCGCCGAGCCTGATCAAGATCATCCATTTGCTTGCGATTTTGCTGAGGCAACTCCGTATGGGATAATTCCTTCTCTTTATTTCTGATTAAAAATTGCTCATAAAAAGCATATAGTTCAGAAAGTAGGCGTGCACTCTGGGCAAGATTCTCGTAAATAGCCGAGAAATTAGTTTCCGGGCTAAGTGGACGTGTGAACTCATGACAACGAGCATGATAAAAAGCTAGACGATTAAAAGTCTGATGACGTTCTTCGGTGGAAAAAAGTTTTTCTTCATTACACCGATGCGAATCCAGCGCAATCCCCTGCGATTGCAGCAAAGCATTATCGATAGTTTGAAGTAATTTATAATGTAAACGGTGAACTTTTTCCGCTTGCGCTAAATAAGATTCTTCTAAATAAACGACAACTTCACGGTCTAAAATAATCATTAGTTTCCCCCTTTCATATTTTCCAAAAACTAGTAATGTACTAACAAGTCTTTTTAATTATAAGACAGGGGTGGACATTTGCCAAACAAAAGCGTTATGATGATTTTAACAATTTTATGAAAATTTATTTAATTCGTCATGGAGAAAGTTTGGCTAATCTAGGTTTAGTATCAGCAGATTTTTCTATGGATAATCAAAATGATTTATCCCAAAAAGGCGAAAATCAGATACAGACAATTATACCGGCCTTCCAGAATTGTAATATTGTGCGGATTTTTTCTTCACCAATGAAACGAGCTGTCGACAGTGCAAAAATATTACAATCTGGCTTAACTCATGCCCCAAAAATTATGATTGATGATCGCCTAAAAGAGATTGACTACGGAATTTACACCGATGATCGAGATAATCCTGAAATGCAAAATATCGCTAAGAAACAGATTGCCGGCGACCAGGAGATTCGCTTTGGTGGTGGAGAAAATATTCGTGAAATTCTGGAGAGGTTTTTAGACTTTCTAGTAACCACATATAAGATACGTCAAAACGACGAGATTATAATTCTTTCACATGGTCGTTTATTTTCAATTGTGAATAAAAAAATTGAAGAGCTTTGCCAGAAAAAAATTAAAAAATCTAAAATAGTTAATGCTTCGATAATTGAAGTTGAATTAAATAATGATGAAATTAACTTACTAAAAACTTATTTAAATACCTTAAAAAGTCAATTTTGAAATTGTTTTTTCATCGTGTTTATGGTAAAATCTTGGTAGTTAATTAAATAGTAAAATATTAAAAGAGAGGTGGGTATGGATCTGGCATCAGGGACAGATAATGGCAATAACGCCGACCTAAATCAAATACAAAATCAATTCGGCATCCCTCCGATGCCACCAACCGATAGCGCAATGCCGGCTTTTGATTCTGGCGCAACTTTCGGTGTGCCAACAGAAACTATTACCGGCAATAGTACAAATTCTGCCCCAACTTTCGAAAATAATGGAGCTTCACAAGTCATGCAAGATTTAACAAATCAAGGCCCAGCCCCAATTTTGGAGCCAACCGAAAATACTAATGCGGAAAATACTTTCGCCGCCCCAGCTATGGATTTGAGCAATCTAGGTGTAGAGAGTACAGCTGAAAAACCTGCAGAAGCGACTACTGAAGTAAATACCGAAGCCGCAGCGCCAGCAATCAATCTCGAGACTGCTGCCCCAGTAACCCCTGAAGCTGCAAATGAAGATAGTAAATTAGAAGACGTAAAGAAACAAATGTTGCAAGATCTTTATCCTTTGATGGATAAAATCAAAATCAACCCTGATCAAAAATTCAAAGTCTATAAACAAATGATCGAGTCGACCGGTGACAAAGAAATGATTACTGCCGCCTATGATACCGCTAAGAGTTTAACCGATGAAACTGAGCGCGCCGAAGCATTACTTTACCTCATCGAAAAAGCTGATAACTAAAAGAAAAGACCCACTTACTTTTTTAAAACACACTCAAGGCCGTTTGGCCAAGCTTATAGTTTTAAAAATAGCAAGTGGGTCTTTTCTAACCAAAGGGTTGCATTAAAAAAGGAGGCTAACGCCTCCATTTTTTATTTAATACATACCTCCACCCATGGCTTCTGGTTCGGATTTTTCTGGAATATCGACAATGAGAGCGCCCATAGTGATGGCAGTAGCCGAAATACTAATGGCGTTCTGAACAGCTTCGCGAGTAACACGAGCTGGATCGATGACACCGGCTTTCTTTAAATCTTGCAAACCTTTTTCTGGTTGCATAACATTGATACCAAAACCTGGTTTAGATTTTTCGACTTCAGAAAGCAGCGCTTGAGAATTCAAACCAGCATTTTCGGTGATGTGAATAAATGGGGCCTTGAGGGCATTCTTGACAATCTTAGCACCAAGATCAGAATCATCTAAGGTGTTAGCGAGATTAACCAAAGTGACACCACCACCAGCGACAATTCCTTCATCCAGAGCAGCCTTTGTGGCAGCTACGGCATCATCGACACGATATTTTTTCTCGTCAATTTCGGTTTCGGTAGCACCACCAACCTTAATCACGGCAACCATGCCGAGAAGAGCGGCGGCACGCTTATTAAATTGTTCGCGGTCGTAATCAGAGGTAGCGAGGTTAGCTTGAGATTTAATCAACTCAATACGAGCCTTGACTTCCTTACTATCGCCATTGCCACTAATGATGGTCGATTCATCCTTGGTGGCAATAATTTTCTTAGCAGAACCTAAGAGGTCAAGATCAGCGTCTTCGAGTTTCATGCCACGTTCCTCGGAGATAACGGTGGCACCAGTAAGCACAGCGATGTCTTCTAAGATTTCCTTGCGGCGGTCACCGAAGGCTGGAGCTTTCAAGACAAGAGTATTAAAGACACCTTTAAGTTTATTTAGGACGAGGAGTGAGAGAGCTTCCCCGCTAACTTCTTCAGCAATAATCACGAGATCCTTGCGACCAGATTGCATGACTTTTTCGAGAATTGGCAGGATTTCATTATTGGAAGAAATTTTCTTATCGGTGAGGAGAATGAGAGGCTTATCAAAAATCGCTTCTTGACGATTCACGTCAGTGACGAAAAATGGAGAGCTGTAGCCCTTGTCATAACTGAAACCTTCGACGATTTCCTGCTCCATTTCGAGGCCTTGACCTGGCTCGACGGTCACCACGCCGTCTTTACCGATTTTAGAAATTACACCAGCAATCAATTCACCAATGGCGGCATCACCAGCTGAAATAGTGGCAACTTCGGTAATTTTCTTACTATCACCAGTGATTTGCTCGGCTGCTTGATTAATCTTCTCGACAATTTCTGCACCAGCTTTTTCGATGCCAGCACGAAGCTCCATCGGATTTACACCGGCAGTAATTAGCTTATTAGCTTCACTTAAAATATTGTAAGTTAAGACTGTAACAGTGGTAGTACCATCACCGGCAACCTTATTTAGTTTCTGAGCGGCGGATTTAATTAGCTTGGCACCGACCTGCTCGCCAAGATTAGCTTCCGTACTGCCAAGGTCGACAGCTTCAGCCACAGTAACGCCATCGTGAGTGATGGTTGGATTACCGTAAGACTTTTCGATCACCACATTTTGACCCTTAGGACCAAAAGTAACTTTCACGGCATCATAAAGTTGTTTGGCGCCGCTCAAGATTTTTTCACGAGATTCTTGTGCATAAAAAATTTTCTTTGCCATAATGCTCCTTATTTAATAATTGCTAAAATATCTTCTTCACGAACGATGAGATATTCTTCAGATTGAAATTTCACATCGGTAGTAGAGTATTCTTTGAAAATAATTTTGTCACCGGCTTTGACAGATTTTACATCTGGGCCAACGGATTCAACGACGGCATAGGCTGGTTTTTCATTTTGATGGCCAGCGAGAAGAATTCCAGATGCAGTTTTTTCAGCAGGCTCTGCTTTTTTTGCAACGACACGGTCACTTAATGGATGTAGTATCATATTCCTCCTGTTTGATGGTTATATATCTATTGTAGTCGAAAAATTAGCACTGTCAAGCTTTGAGTGCTAATTATCGCAAAAATCTAGTGTGGTATAATTTAACAAAGAGGTATTATGAAAATTAAAACATTTTTGATGGATAATTTACCGGATTATAATCGCCTAGTGATTCCCTATCATCTGGGAAAAGCAGTACTAGCGGCAGAAAAATATCATTTTCCTGGTAAGAAAATGCGTGTGATCGCAGTGACAGGAACCAATGGCAAGACTTCGACCTGTTTTTTGATTTGGAAGATGTTAAATCATGCGGGTTATAAAACCGGTTTAATGACCACAGTAGCTTGGGGGGTGGATAAACTGGAAGAACAGATTGAACATATGACCACCGTGGATGCGGAAACGCTGAATTATCGCATGAATGAGATTGAAAAACAGGGGGCAGAATTCTTGGTTCTAGAAGTTACTTCACACGCATTAGCGCAACATCGCACTTTTGGCGTGCCGATTGAGATTGCAGTGGAGACTAATGTGACTCATGAACACCTTGATTACCATAAGACTTTCGAAAATTATCGTGCTACCAAAGCTAAGTTATTTAAAATGGCCAAGGCTGGTGTGATTAATGAGGACGACGGATCCTGGCTATACTTTGCCACGAAAGTTTCAAATTATATCACATATGGTATAAAGCACGGAATGTTGCAGGCAGAGGAAGTGGAAGAATCAGCCAGTGGCGTGAAATACATCGTGAATCCAAACACGCGTGGTATTAATCATCAATGGAAAAACACTACGAAATTACCACGTTTCAAAATCGAAACTCAGATTCCGGGGACTTTCACGGTTTATAATTCCCTGGCTGCTACGGCAGTGGGATTAATTCTCGGACTTTCGGAAGAGCAAATTCATGATGGTATTTATAGTTTGGAATCAGTGGAGGGGCGCATGAATCGTATCGATGAAGGACAAGATTTTACCGCGATTGTGGACTATGCGCACACGCCGGATGCATTCTTAAAAGTCTTCGAAGCAATCAAGTCCGCGCGCACAGATAAGACTAAGGTAATTTCCCTGTTTGGTGGAGCCGGAAGACGTGACGAATCGACACGTGAAGAGCGCGGAGAGATTGGGGCAAAAAATAGTGACTACATCGTGATAACCGAAGATGATTCCCGTGACGAAGATCCACAGATAATTATGGAAGAATTTGCGAGAGGCGCCGAAAAGCAGGGGTTCGTGCACGAGAAAAATCTCTTCTTGATTCAGGATCGCAAGGAAGCCATCCGTAAGGCCCTGAGTCTGGCCAAAAAGAACGATATTGTATTAGTGCTCGGTAAAGGTCACGAAAAAACTATCCTGAGGGGAGATAAGGCGGTACCTTTCGAAGATATCAAGGTAACGAGTGAACTACTAAAAGAAATGCAAAAGTAGCAAGTAGTAAAAAGTAAAAAATAGACACCTTCACGGTGTCTATTTTAATTATTCAGTTTCTTCCTGATTAACTTCGAAATCAGCGATACCGTTGATAATATGTTCTTTCGAAAGATTGAGCGCTTGACCAATAGTAGCGGCGCAGGCCATGTAGGAAATATTCGGTTCCCCAGTGAGGAAGGAGGCGACATTGAAGCGATAGCCGTGATAGTTTAATTCAGCTTCCGAACCCTTCTTATAAAGCTTACTATTTTCAATACGCAAATCTGAATTATAGTCCGTACCGTAGGTTAAGGTATTGGTTACACCCTTGAAGACCGCAAAATCAAGATAATGACGGTCGTCACGATTAAGCACGACTGAATCTGGATTCATGGAGAATAAAGTATTTTCAGCTTCGAGATATTCCTCAGCTGTAAGGTCAGAGAGACTGGCTGGAACAAAATCTGTCAAAGCAGCGACCTGAATTGGCATCTTATAAAAGACATCCTTGCGCAAAGAATGAGCTGGCGCCGTCAAAACCAAATAATCAACATCGGCCTTCCAAGCGTCCTTAATAAACTTATAGAGATTACCAACTTTAATTTCTTCATCGGAAGCTAAGATTGCTGGGCGGAAACCAGCCTGCTTTAACATGTAGTAAACATAATAAGCGGTCACGGTTTTACCAGTAGTACCAGTGATACAAATGATTTTAAGGTCCTTCAAAATTTTTTCGTAATAGTGCGCGAGAAGTCTAACCTTGAGACTCTTCGGACGAGATTTAAGATTTGCTGCATTGTCCATATCTTAAATATACCACAGTTCGGGGCAAAAAATAAAACCAGAGATGAATTCTGGTTTTATTTATTCAGTTTGATTTTACTTGTTTAGTTTGATTTTAGCGCCAAAGTGAATCTAGAGTATTCAAGCTATCCACGATACTATTAGTGCTACTTTTAATCAAAGAAGCGCTGATTAAAGTGATAGCAAGGGCGATAATCGCAGCAACGATAATATTAACGATTACTTTCTTATCATCCTTAAGCTCAAGTTCTGCGCTCATAGCTTCGTAAACTACGAGACCGGAGAAAATCATACCAGCATAACCAATAGCACCAGCGATTGGAGCAGAGACATTCAAGATAAGTGGTGAAATTAGACTGGCGGTAAGAATCCAAGCAAAGGAAGCCACGGAAACAATAGTAACCAAGCGGAAGTAATTCAACTGATTTTTCTTCATGATGAGACCAGCGAGGTAGTAAATACCAGCAATGGCAGCAATAGTGGCTAGAACAATCAAGAAATTACCGATGGTATTTTGGAACCAATCGAATTTATTTAAGAGACTAAAATCAAGACCGGCCTTCTTAGTACCGAAAAGTGAGGCTGGACGAGAAACGGTTCTGAAAATAGCAAAAATTAAATTAAAGACCGTGTAGGTACCGGCAGCAATAACTGGAAGTAGCCAGCTATTATTGAAATCAGAATAGCCCGCAATCCCCTTCTTTACACCAGTGACTGGGTTCTTAAAAACCGAGAGAATAAAAGAAACGGCTGGAATCTTTTTAAATTTCTCGAAGTTTTCATTAATTTTTTCTTTGGCAGCACTCGCAGTGTTTTTGACTGAAGTGGTTTCTTTGGTGCTTACAGGAGCTTTTTCCGAAGCGGTTTTTTCCATAGAAATCCTTTCTGAATAATTAAATATGTTTTAAGTATAACACAATCAAAATAGAGGTGAAACAAAAATCGGCTAGTGGTTAGCCGATTAATTTTAGAGATTTAGGAATTTAAGTTGAAGAGTTTGAGATAAGCTTCGGTAACCTTAGCCGGAGCACTTTCTTCGATAATTTTACCTTTTTCAATCAAGATTGCACGGTCACAATAAGCCATCACGTTTTCCATAGAATGTGTCACCAAAATCACGGTTTGCTTGCCATGAAGTGAGGCGAAATAATCATTACATTTTTTCTGGAAGGCAGCGTCACCGACGGCGAGAACTTCATCGAGAATGAGAATGTCACCACGCGCACGAATGGCAATGGAAAAGGCGAGACGCACTTGCATACCAGAAGAATAATTTTTTAGTTTCTGATCCATAAATTCTGGAAGTTCGGCAAAATTCACGATGTCGTCATACATGGCATCCATTTCTTGATTAGAAAAACCAAGCATGGCGCCATTAAGGTAGACATTTTCGCGACCAGTGAGTTCAGGATTAAAACCGACCCCAAGCTCAATAAATGGCACAAGTGAACCATCAATTTCAATCTTACCCTTGGTAGGGGTGTAAATCTGGGAAAGTAACTTCAAGAGAGTAGATTTACCAGAACCATTACGGCCGACGATACCGAGAAATTCACCATCGTAAACCTTGAAACTAACATCGTTTAGAACTTGTTGTTCAGTGTAACCTTTAATGCCGCGCAGACGATTAAAAATAACTTGTTTTAAGCCAAAAGAACGTTCGGTAGGAAGTTTAAAAGTTTTGGAAAGATGTGAAACAGTAATGACTGCCTTACGTTCTTGTGTTTTTTCGGCGGCTTTTTCAGTAGACTTTTGAATAGATTTTTGAGTTTTCGACATTAGGCTTCCTCCGCAAAATATTTAGAATGTTTTCGGAAATAAATACTACCGATAGCTAAAATAAATAAGGTGATTAAGACTGGCAAAAAGCGCAAGAAAATATTATCAATAAAATTCCAAACGGTAATAGATTGGTTAGTAATTAAAAGATACCTAGCATCTTGAATGACCTGAGCGATTGGATTGAGTAGTAAGACCTTGGCCGCTATAACACTACTAGCGGAAACCATGGTGATTGGATAAATAATCGGCACTGCATAAAAGAGAGCCTGCATCAATACTTCCCAGATGGAAGAAATATCGCGATATTTAACATTGATGGAACCGAGGAAAAAAGCAATACCAAGACTAAGTAGATAAAGTTCCAGAATTACGAGTGGCGCAAGAAGCCAAGTGAAGGATGGCGTGACACCATTCAGCAAAGCAAAGACGATAATAACGCAGAGGTTAATCAAAAAGTTAATCAAGGCAGTGATAGTAGACGAGACGACGATGATCCATTTTGGA
>CAUTFL010000004.1:0-61514 GCA_963538065.1 uncultured Candidatus Saccharibacteria bacterium
AACAGATGGGTCCTTTAAGAAAAAAAGTATTGGTCAGCTAAAAACTTATTTAAACGCATATTATAAATATATCATATATGAGATATTTTGGTTTGGGTTAATTTTAAGATTTTTGGCGTTACAGGTGGAAATCAGGGGAGAAATTTAGTATAATCAAGGGAGAAAATTAATTGGATGGTGGGGTGAAGGAAGGCAAAATGGCAAGTATTTTTTCAAAAATTATTGCAGGTGAGATTCCATGTTACAAAATTTACGAGGATGAGAAAACCTTGGCTTTTTTGGATATTCACCCAGAAACCAAGGGCCACACTTTGGTGGTGCCAAAACTTGAAGTCGATAAACTTTATGATTTGCCGGAAGATTACTATCTTGCGGTAATGAAAACGGTGAAGAAATTGGCTTCAAATATGGAGAAAGTTTTGGGGGAGAGGACTTTGATTAAGGTGATCGGTACGGATGTGCCACATGCGCATGTGCACCTAGTGACTTTTGATCCAAATTATAAATATGGCCAGGTGGTGGAAGTTTCCGAGGCGGAAATGGCCGAAATACGAGAAAAATTATTCTTAGAAAGTGAGGAGAAATAATGAAATTTGCTCCGGCATATAATCCGGCGGATTTTGAAGCGGATATCTACGCAGCTTGGGAAGCGGCGGGTAAGTTTTTACCAAAAAAAGATGAAATTGAGACGGATGGCAAGAAAGCGAAGCGTTATTCGATTGTGATGCCACCACCAAATGCGAACGGAAATTTGCACATTGGTCACGGTTTAACAGTGGCAGTGGAAGATTCCCTGACCCGCTATAACAGATTACGCGGACGCAGGACTTGGTACGTGCCAGGAGCGGACCATGCTGGTTTTGAAACTTGGGTGGTTTACGAACGTGAACTTGAAAAATCGGGTCGTTCCCGTTTTTCGATGAGTCGTGATGAAATTTATAGTGAAGTCTGGAATTTTGTACAGAGTAAACGCGGCGATATGGAACTACAGTTGCGCGCGCTCGGGGCTTCTTGTTCATGGCAGGACCTCACTTTTACCCTGGATGAAAATGTAGTGCGCCGTACCTATAAGACCTTTGAACAGATGTGGAAGGACGGTTTGATTTATCGTGGTGAGAAATTAGTGAATTATTGTACGAAACATCAGACGGCTTTTGCAGATATTGAGGTGGAATACAAGGATGAAAAGGGGGTGCTTTATGAAATCAAATATCCATTCGGGCCGGGGGTAGATAGTGACGCGAAGGTGGAACCTCTAGATGAAAATGGTGAAGTCGAGAGAGTAATAGAGGGTGGCGTGGTGGTTTCAACTACGCGTCCAGAAACCTTATTCGGCGATACGGCGGTGGCGATTAACCCGAATGATGAGCGCTATAAATTTTTGCATGGCAAGACTTTGATTTTACCTTTGACGGGTCGTGAAATTCCGGTAGTGCTTGATGAGCATGCAGAGATGGGCTTCGGTACAGGGGTAGTGAAGATTACGCCAGCACATGATAATGATGATTTCGAGGTGGGATTGCGACATGATCTACCGAGAATTCAGGTGATTGGATTCGATGGTAAGATGTTGCCGATCTGTGGTGAAGAAATTGCAGGATTGACTGTCGAAGAAGCACGTAAGAAGACGGTAAAAATGCTCGATGCGGCAGGATTATTGGTGGGCGAGAAGAAAATCCAGCACTCTGTGGCACATTGTTATAAGTGTGACACGGTGATCGAGCCGATGTTGAAAGAACAGTGGTTTATTGACACCTCGAAACTAGCGAAGATGGCGATTGAACGCTTGAATAATAATGAAATTAAGTTTTATCCTGAGAATAAGCAGAAGGTTTTGATTAATTACCTCGAGGGGTTGAAGGACTGGAATATTTCACGTCAGATTCCTTGGGGGATTGCGATTCCGATGTTCCATAAGATCGATCCAAATGCGGAGGGTGAAGAATGGGTGTTCGATACTAGAACGCATCTGTTTGAGATTGAAATCGGCGGTGTAAAATATCGTCGCGATGAAGATACTTTTGATACATGGTTCTCTTCTTCGCACTGGCCAATTGTTTGTACGAACTGGGAAGAGGGCTTCAAAAATGAATTCTATCCGTTAAATGTAATGGAGACCGGGGCAGATATTTTGTTTGCTTGGGTGGCTAGAATGATTATGATGGGGGTTTACGTGACGGGCGAAGTGCCATTTAAGGAAGTCTATCTACATGGTTTAGTCTTGGACGCTAAGGGTAAGAAGATGTCTAAATCTAAGGGTAATGTGATTAACCCGATGGAATTGATTGAAAAATATGGTTCGGATGCCTTCCGTATGGGGATTTTGCGTGGCCGCTCAGCGGGATTAAACCAAGCTTTCTCAGAGAATTCAGTGATTTCGAGCCGTAATCTTTGTAATAAATTATGGAATATTTCACGCTTCGTGCAAGGAATGGTGGATGAGTCTGAAACGAATTCTACAGAGACAAGCGTTGTGGAATATACAACGGAAAATGCAGGTGAAGACTGGATTTGTCATGAAATTAACCGGGCTAGCTCGATGCTTGAACAGGCGATGAGTGAATATCGTTTCTCTGAGGCGGTGGAAATTGTCTATAGCTTGGTCTGGGATAAATATGCGGACTGGTTCCTGGAAAGTCAGAAGATTTTTAAGAATATTCCACTTCTGAAGAAGACCTTGGAAAATGTTTTGATGATGATGCATCCTTTTGCGCCTTTTGTAACAGAGGTGATTTGGCAGAATCTTTCTTGGACTTTTGGTATGGTAATTGATGCGGGTTGGCCAGAGACCATGAAGTATGACGAAATTTCGGCGATGAATTTTGAACGGATGATTGAGGTGGTGACGAAGATTCGTGCGACAAATAATTCCCTTTCACTTTTAAATAATAATAAGAAATTCGGTCTACTCTTTGGTGAAGATGTAATGGCGATTGAGAATACTTTACTCTTGAAATTCCTCTCACACGTACCGTATATTTCCTCGACTAATGGTACGCCGAGAGGTTTGAAATTAGCGATAGCCAACCATGAGCTATATCTAGACGTGACAGCTGAGGTGGTAGCTAAATACAAGGATGAATTGATCGATAAGATTTTGGCAGTGGGTCGTGAACTTGATGGATTAAATTCACGTATGATGAATCCAAACTATGTGGAAAGGGCGCCAGCGGAATTAGTGAGAGAGACGCGTAATCTGATCGCAGAAAAAGAAAAGCTGATCGAAGAAATGAAAATGCAGCTGAATGTAATATGAGTAGTTTAGTTTCCCCTGTTATAATGTAACCCAAAAAGTCCGGTGCTTCCCCGTTAAAATATACTGGAAGTTGTATATAGATTAAAAAAACTTCGGTGAAAAACCGAAGTTTTTTGTGATATTTGAGATGGAGGCTAAGATTTAAGCTTAGTGCGCGTCTGTGTCTTTAGATACAAAATAATTAGCGTAGTTCCCTTTCAGTTTTAATTTATGGAGATCAATTAGTATCCCAGATATAATTTTAAAGATAAATTTATGTTTCTTAGCATCCTAATAAGAGCATTTTTTTATCTAATAAAAATTTTGACATAAAAATACGATGCGCTGTTTAAAGGTTATTTGATTCCCTTGCCTATTGTGAAAATTGGTGTGAAAATACAATGCTTCCCTGTTAAGCACATGAAAAATGTTGCATAATGTAAAATGCTAATGTTATATGCTTGACAAATAAGCATAAACATTTCCTAATAAGGTACTGATCTGTTCTTATATGACCCAATACCGAGGCGCTATCGTATTTAAAATTATGTGTTCCGTTAAAAAAATTCGATAATTGTTATGTCTATATTAGCGTGGGCGGGTTGCTAAGTCAAGTGGGTTCTAAATATAGGGAAGATTTGAAATAAACTTATGCACTTTCTGGAAAAGTTGGGGGAACAATAGTGGAAAAAGGGAACTAGTGCAAAATCTGCACAGGTTGAGATTTATAGATTGGATTTGGCCGTAGGGTATTTTTAGGTAGGGAACTAGTGCAAAATTTGCACGGTTTGGTCGATAATTTTTGGATGTAGGTTGGAAAATATTGAGGTATGTTGGAAAATAGAAGAAGGTTATGTTAAAATGTGGTTGTGGCATATATTAGAAAGTTTAAGACAGGTTCCGGTGCGACTGGGGTGCAAGTTTGCTATAAAGAGCATGGCAAGGTTGTGAAACTGGTTCATGTGGGTTCAAGTAACTCGGAACTCGGGCTGACGAAACTTCTAAGAAAGGCCCAAGATATTATTGATGCAGGGAAGCGCAGGCTTTTCTGATTAGATGATCGCAAATTAAGGTTATTTTTGATTGATTGTTAAATTTGTTTGAAGAGCGATTTAATAGGTGTGGTTAGAAATAACTGAATTTGGTTTGTTTTTGATGGGTTGCCGTCAGAAATTTATGATTAGCCACTGCAAAAGAGGTTTATTTTTGATGGATTGCTGCCTATATATTTGGTGTTAGGTTTGATTTTTTAGGCTGTATTTATACGATTTAAATTTTAATTTTTTAATTCTTATTAATTTTGTTTATGCTTGAAAAATTTAAATTTATTGATATGATTTGAATTAGCTTGAATTATTATTCGACAGAGAAACGTTGGTTTAGCACATTAGGAGGTTGAAATGAAAATTACGGAAGCAAGTGCAAAGTTATTGAATCCATTTTTGGATGATCTTTCGGATGAATTTTATCTGCAGATGTTATTAAGACATGTAGAAAAATGTGGAAGAATCTGCTATTTGAGTGAGCCGAAGGATCCAGAGGGAAGCACGGAGAAGTTTGTTCGGATGCTAATTAAGAATGAACATGAATCTCCACTGGAGCACGGAAGTTGCACATTTAAGATTGTGACAGATCGGGCGATTTCGCAGGAAATCGTGAGACACCGTTTGGCGTCTTATTCTCAGGAGTCCACGAGATATTGTAATTACGCAAACGGGAAATTTTCTCGAGAAATTACGGTGATAGAATCGAGTGGGTTGGCGGAGAATGAGGCAAGGGAATGGCTGGACGCGATGGAACATCTGGAGAGGACTTATTTACAGATGGTCGACAGCGGAGTGAAGCCGGAAAAAGCGCGCGATGTACTGCCTCTTTGCTTAAAAACGGAACTAATGATGACGGCGAATTTTAGGGAATGGCGACATTTTCTGAAATTACGTGGTTCAAGGATGGCGCATCCGGAGATTCGGAAGTTAGCCAGACAAATTTATGAAGTTTTTCAGCAGGCGATTCCAGTACTAGTGGAAGATATTGAAATTTTTCATGATGATGCTGAATAATTTTGAAGGTAGATTTTTCAAAAAAATATTTAACATTGAGTAGAATTTTGTTCAACCAAAAAGACTCGCGGAGGACGAGTCTTTTTTACGTGCTGAATTTTCTCGGAGAGTGAGAGAGGGAAGAGGGGATTATCAGTTCATCCTCACGGGGAGGCTGAGGGGGTGTACGCAATTATGTAATTGAATATTTGGCGATATGGCTAGAACTATGGTGCGGCTTTATAAGTGAAGTAGCCAGGTTTTAGATCTAGAACTATGGTGCGGCTTTATAGGTAAAGTAGCCAGGTTTGCTGTTAGATGGGTCATCGATATGGAGGTAATTTGCGTTATTATTGTAGTAATTATAGACAGTTCCGGCACCACCGACGAGTTTACTATCATCATCGAAGACGTAGGATCTATCGGCAGATGGTTTAACGACAAATTTTTCAGACACATAGATGGTGGTAAGTTCACGGTTTTGGTAGAACATATAGTAGAAGCTATTAACGTTTGAGGTGTCAAAACCTGATAAATCGACTGAAGTTAATTTGTAATTGCGATAGAACAAGGAACTCATTGTAGTTAACTTGTTGCTAGTCTTAACACCGGTTAAATTAAGAGTAACTAGATTATAACAGTCATTAAAGGCGCTAGACATTGTAGTGACATTTTCGAGGTTGAAATGGCTAAGGTCGAGGCTAGTAATTTTCGCACCATAGAAGGCCATACTAAAATCTGTGACGTTTTGAGTGTTAAACGAAGAGACGTCAATAGATTCACCTGGGAAGCTATAGAACATCTGATTCATAGTAGTAAGACTACTGGTGTCAAATGGTAGTTTAAGATGGAGATTGGTTGGAAGAGTATAGATTTGAGCAAACATCCTAGACATGTCGGTAACTTTCGAAGTATTGAAGGTGGCTGGGAAGGTGATTTTAGTTGCTTTGGTTTTATCGAACATAGATGCCAAAGTGGTAGCTTCTGGTGCGCCTACGAAATTAGTTACATCAATCTCGCTAATATTAGATTCTTTAAACATATTAGCCATGGTTGTAACTTTTTCAGTATTAAAATCTGAACCGAAGATAGCATTTTGATTTGGTTGAGATTCAAAGGCGAGTTCGAACATGTTTTCCATATTTGTGACATTTCTAGTATTGAGATTGAAGACTTGAGGATCCTTCATATAATAAACTCTTCTAAACATGTAGGACATATTTGTCACATTTCTAGTATCAAAACCGGCAGCTGGAAGATTCTTGATGTAGGATTCATTGAACATATGGTTCATGTCGGTAACTTTACTAGTGTCAAAAACTGCTGGATAGGTAATTGTGACATTATTGCTGGTGCGATCAAACATGTAGGCCATATTGGTGACATTTTTAGTATTAAAGGCTGAAAGATCGAGAGTAGTAAAGCGTGTATTGGAGAACATGTAACTCATATCAGTAACTTTTCCAGTGTCAAATTTCGCGGTATTAGTAAAGTTACGAAAAGCAGTAGCATCGTTAAACATGTAACTCATGTCGGTAACATTTTTAGTATCGAATTTTGAAAAATCAATATCTTTTACATACCAACAACCGGCAAACATACGGCTCATATTGGTGACTTCGTCGGTCTTAAATTTGTCACCGAGAATAAGATTTTGAAGATTATAACCACCTTCAAACATCGCAAACATATTAGTGACTTTACTAGTATCAAAGTTTGCACCTAGATTTAAAGTTCTAACATCATAAACTTTACGGAACATGCCTTCCATATTAGTAACATTTTTGGTGATAAAGTTATCACCCAGAGTAATACTGGAAACTCTACTATATTTATAGCGCTGAGTCTGATCGTTACCGATAAGATAGCTCATATCGGTAACCGCCTCAGTGTTAAACGATGAAAGATCTATGGTAGTATCAGAGTCGGTTTGGATATTTTTAAACATAGCTCGCATCTTTTTGAGTTTAGAATTATTAGCTTTTTTCGGCATATAAAAACGAACGTAGTTTCTGGAATAATTTTCAAACATACTTTCAGTATCAGTGAGATTAACAAAATTAGCCTTACCAAAATCAATCATAGTGGTGCTTGAATTTTTAAACATGGAATTAGTAGAGGTGGTGTATTTACCAAAGTTTTCAGATGCGGCATATGCAGAGGAGAGGGAAATTTGACTACCTTCAAAAAGGGAAGTCATATCCGAGCTATTTTCAAGAAAATTACCTTCAAGACTTATGCTACTAAAGGCTCTTTGACCATTGTTTTTAAACATGGAATTAGTGGAAACTGGACTCGTAGTATTAATTTTGATATTTGGTTGAAGATTGGACAATTCAAACATGGAATCTAAATTGGTTGGATTGGCTTTTGCAATTGAATTTACCATATTGGATGAATATTTAATGTCATAGTATGCAGATTGATTCACATTACCCAATTTATAGAACATATAAGAAAAATCTTTAGTTTTCGAAAAACTTACTCGCCCATCGTTCGGCCAATTATAATTAAATAATTCGGTAGACACACTATTTAGACCAGAAAACATATATGACGAGTCGGTATTGGTATAAATGTGATGCGCGTTGGACCAGATGGTTAAGGCGTAGCTATTGGTTGAAGATTGAACTGCGGTGAGATAAACTGGTTCTTCGGAGTTTTCAGTAGAGATTTTAACGGTCTTTTTGGGGGTATTGGTTGGTTCGGTCTTTGCAAAAGTTAAACTATTTATATAAACTGGAAGTTCAGATTTTGGATCATTAAGAATGGTAGGATCCGTAGTGTTGACGGCTTCACGGAGTAACTTATTAAAATCACGACCAGTAACTAAGGTAGAACTAATTTCCTCATTAACGATAAGGGAATAAGTAATATCGCCAATATATTTTCCGGAGACAATTTGTTGGTTGGCACGAGCAAAAAGATTAGCCTTGTAAGTGTAACCGTCTGTTGGGGTGGTAGTGTTAGATTTCTTTAAAAGAGTTGGAGCACTCGGTTTGCCGATTGGGAAGTAGTTAGAATCACACTTGGTGGTACTGCTATAATATTGGTTACAAAAACCCCAAATATTAATCTGGTCAGCAGCAAAAGAGTAATAAGCAGAACCGTTTATTGGTTTAAGGATGGAGTTTGAAGCTTTTTCATTAACGAAATTACCATTTTCGTCACCACCAGATACGTAGAGGGAATAACCTGCTACACTAGTGGTCTTAGCGGTAGCTTGCATGCCGGAAGCGCGGAGCATAATTTGTTCGGTACCTTGAGGAGTGAGGTCAATGTTAAAATTGCCGGTAACGGTTAGAGAGGCAGATGAATCTTCGGCATAAACATTGCTTGGGGAATTAAAAATAACAAAAGCCGACCCAAGTAGGGCAAGCAGAATTAAACTTCTCTTAACCAAAAAATTAATTTGGTTAAGACCTAAAAGTCTCAACACAAATAAACCTCCAATAAACTAATTATGCTTAATTATATATGAAACTGGTTGGATTTTCAAATGAAAAATAAATAGAAGTTTAAAAAAATATCCCCAATATGGGGAATATTTGGGTGGTAATTTTGAGATTATTTAATTTCGGAACGGGGAAGGATATTGAGTTTGTAGGGGTCGGATGGTTTGATGCCGGATAGAATTTCATAGTAGGCGGCGGAGGCAACCATGGCGGCGTTATCGCCGGAGAATTTAGGCAGAGGGAAATAACATTTGAGACCGTGGAATTTTGATTCGAGTTTTTTGGCGTCTTCACGGAGGGTTTGATTAGCGGAAACGCCACCAGCGATGACGAGGGATTTAGTTTCGGGATTTTGTTTAATGGCCGCAGTAATTTTTTCGAGGAGAATATCGGTGACGGCTTGATCAAAAGAGGCGGCGAGATCAGTCTTAGTAGTATCGTCGAGTAATTCGGCGAGCTTGGAGGATGGGTAAGAAATCGGGACGTTGACTAGATTTTGGACGGTACGTAGAAAGGCGGTTTTGAGACCAGAGAAAGAAAAATCGAGAGAATTAGCGAGTGGGTGGGGGAAAGTGAAACGATGAGGATTACCAGATTTAGCGAGCTTAGAAATAGCTGGGCCGCCCGGATAGGGAAGACCTAAAATTTTGGCGATTTTATCAAAACATTCACCGACGGCATCATCACGAGTAGAGGCGATAATTTCAAAATGATTATGGGAAGACATGCGGATGATTTGAGTATGACCACCGGAAATGACGAGGGCGAGGAGGGGAAATTCAGGTTTTTCGGTGAGCCAGTTGGCATAAATATGAGACTTAAGATGGTGCACTGGGTAAAATGGAATATGATGCAAAATGCTAATAGTGCGAGCGGAAAGAGTGCCGATTAGAAGTGACCCGAGAAGCCCTGGGGTATGAGTGACGGCAATGGCGTCAATTTGTGACCAATCATTCGGTTTGAGACCGGCTTTAGTGAAAGCCTGGTGGATGACTGGCTGGATGGCTTCGAGATGGGAGCGGGCAGCAATTTCAGGAATCACGCCACCGTAATTTGCGAAGATATCGATTTGAGAAACTACGACATTACTCAAAATTTGATCACCATTTTCGACAATGGCGGCGGCGGTTTCATCACAAGAAGTTTCGATACCCAAAATTTTCATGAGTAAATTATACCACGAACAGGGAAGAATGGTTTTAGCGATTTGGTTGTTTGATGGAATCGATAGGGTTCTTACCTGCAGCTTTTAAAGATGGAATGGTGCCAGAAATAAAACCAGTGAAAAGGGCGACACCGAGAGCGATGGCAGGAATTTCTGGTGAGAAGTAAATTTTGAATTCAGTGAGAAAGGCGGTGACGAGAAGTGCGGCATAACCGATAATGAAACCGAGTACAGCGCCAGAGAGATTGAGTAGGATGGATTCGAAAATAAACTGTAGGAAAATATTAAAGTGAGTAGCACCGATGGCTTTTCGGACGCCAATTTCGTGAGTGCGTTCGGTGACTGTGGCGATCATAATACTGGTAATACTAATCGAGCCGACAATAATAGAGATAATTGCGATAATGGAAAGTAAAACAGTAATGAGTTTAATATTAGAAGAAGCTGGGTGGGAAATTTGTTCTTCGGATGCGAGTTGAAAGGCGCCGGCGAGGTTAGGATTTTCGGAAAGTTTTTTATTTAGAGAATCTTTCACGGAAAGCATGGTGGTATGATCCGGTAATTGAATAAGCACTTTTTCGATAATAGGATTCAAAGTAGCTAGTTGATCGAAATTCACTAGGCCGACTTGGTTGAAATTAAAGCGAGTAAAATTACGAGGATTGTCCTGATTTTCGAGAACGCCAGTGACAATGTAACGTTCACCTTTGATATTGACGGTTTTGCCAATACTTTCGGCGGTGCCAAAAAGTTGAAGGGAAAGGTTGTGACCGAGAACGATGGTTTTGAGGCTGGCGTCACTCTGGAAAGAACCGGTTTTGACTTTGAGGCCGAGAATTTTGAGAGCGGATTCGTTAACACCAAGAATATTACCATTAGCGACGAGATTATCGCCAGAAAGATTGCAGGTAATAGGGGCGAAAGGAGAAACGGCGGCAGTGGTATTAATAGATTTTTGAATCAGTTCGACGGTATCTTTACTAAATGGAGAGGAGGTGAGAGGTTTGGCGGTGAGAATGGAGGAAATATCGGTGGCTTCATCAGATTTTTGTTGAAGCACCAGGAGGGCGTCGTTAGTTTCGGCCTTAACTAGATTTTTGAAACTGCCAATAATACCAAAAGTATAGACGATGCTGGCGATACCGATAGCAATACCAAGAGAGGTGAGAAAGGTACGCAATTTTTGACGCTTCAAGGAAGAGCGGGCGATGGCGTAATTCGTGCGAAGCAACAATGACATTATTTGTGACCTTTCTTTTTTGCAGATTTTTTAGTGTGAGATTTGGTGTGGGCGGAATTATTTTTAGCGGATTTTTTGCCGAAATTAAGATTAAATTTGAGTGCTGAGTTAGATTTATTACGCTTGATTGGAGTAATAGTAGCAATTTGAGAAACGCGTTCAGTCTTTTCTGATTCAGTTTCTAAAGTCTCGGTGGCCTCTGGTTCGATTACTTCGGTTTCAGGTTTAGCTGGAGGGAAATATTCCTTGACTGGAGCAGAGGCTGACTTTTTAGTAGAATTTGGAAGTTCGGAAACGGTACCAAGATTGTAAGAGAGGGGTTTATCGAAAGGTTTTTCTGGAGTATTCGGAATGAATTTTGGTTCAAAAGGATTAACGGTGGATTCTGGGCTACGGGTAATTTTGGGACGAGGAATTTCAAGTTTTGGTTCTGGTGCGACGCGAGGTATCTCAGGTTTAGTAACGCGAGGGGTTTCTGGTTTAGTGACGCGAGGTGCTTCAGTATTAATAACTTGAGGAGCTTCTGGTCTAGAGGTTTTGGAATTGAAATGAATATCAATGCGTTCTGGCAGATTATGGTCGGCGACGAATTTGAAGTCGCGATCGATCGAGCCATCAATCATATGAAGGACACGAGTGGCGTACTTAGTAAGGGCTGGGTTGTGGGTCACCATAATAATAGTATTACCGGCTTGGTGAACACGGTGAAGTTCTTGCATGACGGCTTCAGAACTTTTGGTATCGAGACTACCGGTCGGCTCGTCGGCAAGAATAATTTCCGGATTAGCAACTAGGGCGCGAGCGATGGCGACGCGTTGTTTTTGACCACCGGAGAGTTGGTATGGATAATAATATTCTTTGGTTTGAAGATCAAAATTTTTTAGAGTTTCGGAAGCCTTAATGATAGCTTTAGTGTGGCTGACGCCAGCGTAAATAAGAGGTAGAGCAACGTTTTCGAGGACTGTGAGGGTAGGAATTAGGTTATATTCTTGGAAGATAATGCCAATTTTTTGGGAACGAAGTTTGGCGAGACGACGACTGCTAAAATGAGAGGTCGGAGTTTGATTTAAGAAATATTGGCCAGAGGTCGGATGATCGAGGAAGCCGAGAATATTAAGTAGGGTGGTTTTACCACAACCGGATGGACCCATAATCATGATAAATTCGCCGGGTTTGACCTGCAGATAGAAATTTTGCAATGCGTAAGATTCCGCTTCGCCGATGCCAAAAACACGATTAATATCATGTAGTTCGATCAAGTTGTTTGGGGATGTTTGTTGATTGTTTACCTCTTGTGCCATTAGTCTTATTATAAACTAAAAAGAAAAATATGTTATGATTATGTAGAAAATTATTGGGTTTTTATGGCAAAGAAAAAAAAGTCGAAAAAAAGTGGTGTAAATCAGAAGAAAAATCATAATCACACTAAGAAAAAAATGGTGGTGAAGGATTTTTCTAATGCTAAAAATTATGTTGAAAAAGCAGAAGCTGTTTCGAATGAAGTCGACTTAAATGTAATGCCGAAAAAAGAAACTGAAAAAATAGCAAAAGCGGAATCGAAAAAAGCGGAAGCGATTTCAAAAAAAACAGAAGCGAAATTAGAAAAAGCGGAAGCGATTTCTGAAAAAATGGAAGTAGTTTCGGAGAAAGCGGAAGCAGAAACTGAAAAACCAAAAACGGAAAATATTGTAAAATCCCAAAAATTGAAGACGAAAAAATCAGACAAAAATAAAGTACCGCTCTGGGCAAAAATTGTAATGATTGCCTTGTCGGTAATTTTAGTTTTGATTATTACGGCGATCACTTTGGTTTATATGCTACTTTCACATTCTACGGCGGTATTTAAAGGTAATCCGATGGATATTCTGATTAGCTCGGAATTAAAGAAGGACGAAAATGGACAGACGAATTTTTTGATTTTTGGTACTTCGGAAGATGCGAAGGGACACGGTGGGCAAGAATTAACCGATTCGATTTTGGTGGCTTCGATTAATCAGGAATACAAAACGGCGAAAGTTTTTAGTGTGCCACGTGATTTATGGGTGAATTATTCGGTGCCTGGCAGTGAGCCAATGAGCTGCACAGTGGGGAGTCAAGGAAAAATTAATGCAACTTATCTTTGTGCGCTGGAAGAATATAGAAATACAATGAACGGAACTAGCGCAAAAGAAGCAGCTTCGTTATATTTTGCGAAAAAAATCTCTGAGGTGACGGGTTTTTCGATGCATTATTATGTGGCGGCGGACTGGAGTGCGGTAAAAATGATTGTGGATAAAATTGGGGGAATCGATGTGGATGTTTATGCGGACGACGAGGATGGGATTCATGATTCATGTCAAGGAATTGATCTGAAAAAAGGCATGTACTACAACATGAACGGGGATCTGGCGATGAAATTAGCGAGAGCGAGAAATGCGGCCTGTAAACCTGGGGATTATGGTTTATCACGTAGTAATTTTGACCGCGAGATTAATCAGCAGAGAATTATGAATGCGATTAAAAACAAGGTTTCGAGTATCGGAATTTTGATGAATCCGGGTAAGGTGATGAGTATTATTGATGGGCTGGGGGACAATCTGCGAACTAATATTGTGATGTCGGAAGTAAGGACTTTGATTGATTTTGGTACAAAACTAGAAGGGGGAATTCAGCCAATTTCAACGATTGATCAATTTGGTACGGGAAGAATTGGATTATCGAGTGTGGTAATTCCGGCGGGTGCTTCGACTTATTCAGAAGGTTCGCTATATAATTACACGAATTTCCAGAAGTATTTACGTAGCCAGATTGTGGTGCTGAAAGAAATTAAAACGGAGACTAAGACAGAATAATTTTAGAAGATTGCGGAAAACGCAATCTTTTTTTTGTGAGGAATTTAGTATAATGAAGAAAAGTAACCGTAAGGAGAATAAATGGCGGGAAGAGAAAATAATAAGAAACGTTTTGTGGTTTGTAATACGGTGCTATTACTAATTTTAGGATTTGTGTCGGGTGGTTTGACGGTTTGGGGTGTGAGTCAAATTAGGGTTGCAATGCATGCAGGAGTCGAGGTGGATAACGTGCCAGCGATTTGTCATGATGGAACTGAAAAGCATGAGAAGCCGATATTAAAGAATGCCTGGCTCTGCGAAAGGTCGGAAGAAAAGAAAAAGGAAGATGTAACGAATAGTGAGTCGGCATTGTTTATTTTTGATCGCATGAATCACATGACGGAATTAAGTATATCTGCAACAATGATAGCAACTATAGTAGTGGGTAGCATGGTAACACTGGGAGCTTTCGTTTCGGCGTTGGTGTATTTCTTGCACAACAAAGGGAATCGCTAAAAATAATTAAAATAAAATAAGACCCTCTGGGTCTATTTTATTTTAATGGCGGAAGCGAGAGGATTAAAATTTCGCTTCGCGAAATCTTTCCGTTCCTCCTCGCTCAAAAAGAAAAAAGCAAGCTTTTTGTCTTTTGCTCGCTTCGTCGTCCGGTCGAACCTACGGTTCTCACCCTCTCGCAGAGTTTAAAAAAGGACTAGTAAACTAGTCTTTTTATAAACTTGGCGGAAGCGAGAGGATTAAAATTTCGCTTCGCGAAATCTTTCCGTTCCTCCTCGCTCGCAAAATGAAAATAAATTTTCTTTTGTCTCGCTTCGTCGTCCGGTCTAACCTACGGTTCTCATCCTCTCACAAGTTAAAATAAAATAAGACCCTCTGGGTCTATTTTATTTTAATGGCGGAAGCGAGAGGATTCGAACCTCCGATACGGTTCCCCGCATACACGCGTTCCAGGCGTGCTCCTTAAACCACTCGGACACACTTCCAACAATTTTCTATATTATAACAGAATTTAGGGAGAAAATGAAGAAAACTCTGAGAAAATAGACTATTTTTATTTAACGTTTATGCTAATATGAAGGTATGTAAAAGTTAATGGAGTGGGCGAAAGGAGAGGTGTCCCATGAAAAATAAAGACGAAAAACAAAACGAGAAGCATAAATGTAAATATATCTTCGTGACCGGCGGAGTACTTTCTGGAGTAGGAAAGGGAATTACGGCGGCTTCGATTGGGGCTATTTTGAAGGCCAAGGGTTTCAAGGTGACGATGCAAAAGTGCGACCCGTATCTGAATGTGGATGCAGGACTTTTGAATCCGGTGGAACATGGTGAATGTTATTTGACCCATGATGGGGTGGAAACCGATCTTGATCTCGGCCACTATGAACGCTTCTTGGATTTTGAAACAAACCGTTATTCGATTACGCTTTCGGGTTCGATTTTTAAAGAATTGATTGAAAAAGAACGCGCGGGAGGTTTTCACGGTAAAACCGTACAGTTGGTGCCACATTTTACGGATTTAGTGCAAGAGAAAATTATGAATGCTTCGAAAAATTCGGATATTCATATCGTAGAAATTGGCGGTACAGTGGGTGACTATGAGGGGCTGTCGTTCATTGAGGCGATTAGATTGTTCTGGAATAAAGTGGGGCGTCGAAATTGTCTTTACGTAAATGTAGTTTATGTGCCATGGATTAATACTTCGAAAGAATTGAAGAGTAAGCCAGCACAGAACGCACTAAAGGATTTACGTGGATTTGGGATTATTCCAGATGTAGTAGTTTGCCGTACGGAAAAACCAGCGCCACGCGAAATTTGTGAAAAAATTGCCAGATTTTCGGGGATTCCAGATGAGGCAGTGCTGAATTTGCCAGATATTGATTCGGTATACGATGTACCATTTAATGTTTTGAAATCTGGGGTGCTAGAGATTTTGAATGATTTTGTGGGGGATGACAAAGAGCCGGATATGTCTGCTTGGGAAGAATTTTCCAAGAAGCGGGCTCAGAAGAATGCGCGAACCGTGAAGGTGGGGTTGGTAGCAAAATATGTCGGGAATGAAGATACTTATATTTGCGTGACGGAAGCTTTAAAAGCAGCGGCGGCTTGGAATGATGTGAACTTGGATCTTAGGTGGATCAATGCGGAAAAAGTTGACGAAAAAATGTTGTCGGAAGTTGATGGTCTAGTGGTGCCAGGTGGTTTCGGTAACCGTGGGGTGGAGGGAAAAATCGCGGCAGCAAATTACGCTTTGGATCACGATGTGCCTTATCTCGGATTATGTTTAGGGATGCAAGTGGCTTGTATCGCGAGCGCGAGAAGAGCAGGACTGACGCAGGCTAATTCGGAGGAATTTGATAAAGAAACTAAAGAAAATGTGATCTATCTGATGGATGGACAAGAGGGGAAGGAATCGACGGGTGGTAGTATGCGTCTCGGAGATTTTCCGGCGAAATTAGTTAAGGGGAGTAAAACAGCTAAAATTTACGGAAAAACTAATATCGTAGAACGTCATCGTCACCGTTATGAAGTGAATCAAAAATTCCTTAAGGAAATCGAGAAAGGTGGTGTGGTAGTTTCGGGTACCTCGCCAGACGGAAAATTGGTGGAATTTGTGGAAGCGCCAGGGAAGAAATTCTTCGTGGGAACACAAGCACACCCAGAGCTCAAGTCGAGACCTTTACGTGTACACCCATTATTTATGGAGTTTGTAAAAAGCTTAAAATAAAAAACTTAAAGTTCAAAAAATAAGTTTTAAAATAGCAGTTTAAGGGCTGCTATTTTTTTCTGTAACCAGGGAAACTACGATTGAGATTCTATGGAATTTTTGTATTTTTTCGAAAAATGTTGTGTAATTAAAATTGTGATAAAATAGAGATATGGAAGAAATTCAAAATACCCTAAAAAAGACGATTGTCGAGCTATACGCCGTAGAAGTGGATGTAGTTTTGACGCCAGCGCCAGAAAATACTGGTTGCGACTTCGCGACAAATGTGGCGATGTTATTAGCGAAAACATTAAAGAAAAATCCGATGGAAATCGCAGAAGAAATCGTGCGTAGACTCGGCGAGACGGATTTGGAAGTGGAAATCGCACGGCCTGGGTTTTTGAATTTCAAATTAAGCAATAAAAATCTTCTAAAAAATATCGATAAGTTCGAAAAAGATTTTACAAAAAATATATCATCAGACGAATATTCTGGTCAGACGGTGATTTGTGAATTTTCCGATCCGAACCCATTCAAGGTGTTACATGTTGGCCATCTTTATACTTCGATTGTGGGGGAGGCGATTTCACGCGTGATTGAATACGCCGGCGGTAAAGTAGTGCGTGCGAATTTTGGTGGCGATATCGGATTACATGTGGCCAGAAATATGTATGGCATGCTACGTAAAATTGACCAAATTCCGACGGATTTGTCACCGGAAAAAGTAGCAGATTTGCTGGCAGAATGTTATGTATTTGGCACCAGGGCGGATGAGGATGACGCAGAGGCGCACGCGGAAATCGTGAAACTGAATAAGATGATTTTCGAGATTGCGGAAGCAGGGGAAGACGCAGATTATAGTAACGATCCGGAACGCGCCAGAGTAGCGGAACTTTACTTCTGGGGTCGCAAGAATAGTTACCAATATTTTGAGAATTTTTATAAGCGTTTGCAAGTGAAATTTGATAAATATTACCCTGAATCGACGGTGGCGAAGACTGGTTTGGAAACCGTGCGCAGGGAACTAAAGAACGGCGTGTATGAAATGTCGGATGGGGCGGTAGTTTACCGTGGTGATAAGCATGGACTTCATACCAGGGTATTTATTAATAATAATGGCCTGCCAACTTACGAAGCCAAAGATACGGGTTTGATTTTTGAGAAATATAAAGATTTTCATTTTGATAAATCAATCATTATTACTGGTAACGACATCATTGAATATATGAAAGTGGTGCTTTCGGCAATTTCGCAATATGCGCCAGAGCTTTCGAGTAGGACTTTACACATTACACATGGTCAGGTGAAACTGCCAGGTAATGAAAAAATGTCTTCGAGAAAAGGGAACTTTTTACGCGCGATTGATGTGATTGAAATGGTGCGCGAGGCGATGGATAAATCGAGCGATGAGAAAGTTTTAATGGGGGCTCTGAAGTATGCACTGGCGAAATATAAAATTGGCGGAGATATCATATTTGATATAAAAGAGTCAGTCTCGATGACGGGAAATTCCGGTCCATATCTGCAATATTCGGCAGTGCGTGCGAAGAAAATTTTGGGTAAAATCTTCAGTGGCCGCATTAGTGGGGAATTGAATAAGGTTGAATCGGAGGCTGAGGCTTTAATTTCAGAAAATGATTCAGCGGAAAAAGAAGCAAAATATCTCGCGGACATTTCGATTTATGAACGTAATTTGATGAAAAAGTTGATGCAGTATCCGGATGTTTTGAAGGAAACTGTGCGTGAACTTTTGCCAAATAAGATTTGTACTTATCTTTATGAATTGGCGCAAGAATTTAGTCGTTTTTATGAACACGTCCAAGTGGCTGGTTCAGAATTTGAGCTAGAACGAGGTAAAATTATTCTAGTTTACCTAAAGGTTTTGACTCACGGTTTGAACTTACTGGGTATTGAAGTGCCGGAGCAAATGTAATGCCAAAAAAAGCAAAATTACTCTGGATGGACCTGGAAATGACAGGTTTGGATCCAGAAAAAGACAAGATTTTGGAAGTGGCAGTAATTGCGACGGATTGGGAATTAAATCCGATGGCGCAAATGACCGCGACGGTGAAAGTTTCGGAAAAATTGATCAAAGAACGCATGGTGGGGGAGTTTTGGGAAAAACACGAAGAGACTTATCAAAAACTTAGTGAACAAAATAAGTCTGGACTGCCAGTGAATGAAGTGGAAGAAATGCTATTAAAATTCATCGATGATCATTTCGGCGATGAAGTATATTTAGCAGGAAATTCAATTCACCAGGATAAAAGATTTATCGTGAAGGAGTGGACGAAATTAAATGAACGCTTGCATTATCGCATGCTCGATGTGTCAGCTTTTAAATTGTATTTCGAAAATGTGATGAAGAAAAAATTCACCAAAAGGGAAATGCATTTGGCACTCGATGATATTTTGGGGTCGATTGAAGAATTAAAATATTACAGTAAATATATAAAGAAATAAGATGTTTGAAATAGAAAAAGTTAGCGGAATTGGGGAATTTAAAAAAGAAAGATTTTTTGATCAACGTGCAGATGCAAAAAATCCGAATTTGGAAGAATATATTTATTTGGCGCCAAACGAAAAAGTATTTTTGGTGGAACGAAAAAATACTTTGGAAGTACGCTCAGATCGAAATTTATCGAAGCTTCTTAAAGAAGAATTCGAATCAGTAATGACTTCGCGTTATTTTGGCGTGGGGGGAGTAGAAATTGTACTGAGTGGACAAGTGGAAGAAGATAAAATCGAAGATTTGGTGCGATTAAGCTACAATTTGACGAAAGAGATGGCGGACTAAAATCCTAGAGTCCTAAAATAGATTGAAAAATATTTTGAAAATAGGTCGAGAGGCCTATTTTTATTTGCGGGAAAAAGAAAAATCTCATATAATGAGCCTATGAAAAAAGAATTGAAAAAACTCAAGAAAAATGTCGAAAAAGTGAGTAAATCGAGCTTTGTGACAGAATTTAAGGAATTCATCAATCGTGGTAGCGTGCTCGACCTCGCAGTTGGTGTGATCATCGGTGGCGCCTTCCAAAAAATTATTTCATCATTAGTAAGTGATATCATTATGCCACTGGTCGGCTTAATCGCAGGTGGAGTAGATTTTCGCAATTTGGAAATTACCATCCCAAATCTATTCGGTCAAGATTCCGCAGCTCACATTCGTTATGGAAACTTCCTGCAAAATATGGTAGATTTCTTGATTATTGCATTCTGTGTGTTCTTAATCATTAAAATCATGAACAAGTTTATCGGTAAATTCAAGAAGGAACAGGAAGAGAAGGCTGAACCAACCACTGATGAACAAATTCTTGAAGTCTTGAAAGATATTCGCAAACATCAGAAATAAGTTTAGAAAAAATAGGTCGTGAGGAGCGACTTATTTTTATGCCGTGATTTTAAAGTATTTGATACGGTTTTTTGAGAAGAATATTTTTTAGATGGCGGAAGATTTAAAATTTTCGTATTGGGACTTAATATTTTCGAGATTTTTTACACGCTCGACAGTATTTGCTTTGACTTTTTGATTGGTGGTGCGAGTTTCGGCTTCGGTTTGATAATTAATTAAATAAGCCAGAAGAAGGGGAAATTCGCGTAGAGCAAAACGATCAAGGCGAGCGGAGATGCGACCATTTTCGAATTGTTCAGCGATTTTGGCGACGGTTTCTTTTTGAGTAGTAGCGAGATTAGATTCGTCATAGGTGGATTCTAATTCAGGAATACCAAATTCAGAATTTAGAAGATTTTTTTCATTTAATTCAAGTTCGGCAAGTACGGCTTGAAGCGAGGCGGTAATACCGCGAACATCGGAGGATTGCATATAATCCTTATATTTGTCGATAAGTTCCTCATTCATATATTTGGCAAGATAGAAGCTTGAAACTAAATTATCGCGATCACGATTTTCGACAATTTTTTTAGTGCCAGAAAAAACACTAAAAAGAATCAAGATGAAAATAGCCCCGAGAGTGATAGAAATATTGCGCAGGGTAAGATAAGGGATGATTTTATCGAGAAAACCAAAAGGGGAACTCTTTTTGCCTGAATTCGGCTTGGAAGAATTAGAGGCGATTTGTTGAAGATAAGCCATATTGTCCATGCTTTAATTATAGCATAGAGGTTTGTTATAATTGAGTTATGCAAGATGCGAAGGAGGAAATTCGAGCCAGGCTGCCGATCGAAGATGTGGTATCGGAATATATTGAGCTGAAGCGAAGTGGTGCGACTTTGAAGGGTCACTCGCCGTGGGGTGTCGATAAAACACCTTCCTTTATGGTGTCACCGGATAAGGGGATTTGGCATGATTTTTCAGCCAACAAAGGTGGGGATATTTTCTCGTTTGTGATGGAGGTAGAGGGGATTAGTTTTCCGGAAGCTTTGGAAAAATTAGCAGCGAAAGCGGGGGTGGAGCTAAAAAAATATTCGAACGGAGATATGCAAGTATCACGTACGAAGATGAAAATGCGAGAGATTTTGGAACTCGCCACGAAATTCTATCAGGCGTGCTTAGTGAAAAATGAAAAAATTCGAGATTACGCGTTTTATCAGAGAAACTTGGATCGTAATTCAATCTTGAATTTTCGGATTGGTTATGCGCCGAGCGGGAAAGATTTTTTGGTAAATTTTTTGAAAAAACGTGGCTATAAGGAAGCGGAAATTAAAGAGGCGGGGCTAATGAATCGCTTTGGTGGAGATTTTTTCCGTGGTAGGATGATGATTCCGTTTATCGATGCAAGTTCCGATAATGTGATTGGTTTTACGGGACGAATTACGGAAGCGGGTGAGCCAAAATATTTGAACACTTCGGAAACTTTACTGTTTAATAAGGGTCGATTTATTTTTGGGTTAAATTTGGCGAAAAAAGCGATCAGGGAAAATGGTTTTTGTGTGATTGTGGAGGGAAATATGGATGTGATTTCATCGCATCAGGCAGGGGTACAGGAGGCGGTGGCGACTTCGGGTACAGCAATGACGGAAAATCATTTGAAGATTTTATCGCGATTAACTTCAGATATTCGTTTGGCCTATGATGGCGATGCAGCGGGTGTAGCAGCGACGGAGCGCGCGATTTTGATGGCAAGTAAATTAGGGATTTCTTTGTCGGTGGTATCGGATTATGGTAAGGCGAAAGATCCGGATGAATTAATTCGTTCGGCGCCAGAAAAATGGCGTGAATGTGTAATGAAATCAGTGCCAGCGATTGATTGGGTGTTGGGCAAATATGAAATTAAATATAACTTACGTACCGGAATGGGGAAGAAGCAATATTCGGACCTGGCAATGAAATTAATTGTGGAGATTCAGGATCCGGTGGAGCGCAAACATTATGAGCAGATGGTGGCGCGAAAACTAGAAGTGACGGTGGAGGACCTGAAAGAGAAAAAGGTGCAAGTGGAAACTGTGAGGCTTAAGCCAGTGAAAGAGACGAACGAGGCGGCAAGCCCGAGTATTTTGAAGGTGCTAGAAAATGATTTACTGGCGATTTTGGTTTACGGTGGAACGGCAGGAGCGGAAATCGATTTGGAGATTCCGACCGATGAGGTGAAATTGGAAGAATTGTCACTGATTTTTGAGGAAAAATTTGCGAAAAAGAGTGAGGCGGAACTTTCGAAATTAAGTCAGGAACTGCGTCAACGTTACGAGGTAGAACGTAATAAAGAGAAAAAGAAACAATTGATTTTAGAGCTTGAATCTTGTGAAGACGAAGAGCGAATGACGGAAATTTTGAAGGAAATTGAACGGTTAGGATAGTGAAAATTTGAGGGAACAATTTTGAATTTAAGTGTTAGTTTTTGGGACTGGCTGGTTGATTAAGATTAAAATAAGCGTTATACTTAATCTAATTTGATGGACTAAAATAACAATGAATCCAAATAAATTAGGTAGTGCGGCTCCAGGAGGTGGGGCGGAAAAAACTGGTAACTTTACAGCGGAGCAAAATCCGGTGAAGAATTTTGAGGTAGAAAAAAATTCAGAAAAGCCAAAAACGGGGGCGGAAATTTTTGAACTGAAGATGCATCAGATTGCGGATCGTCGCGATATGATTGAGCAGATGAAGTTGGATGGAAAACTTGGTTTTGATGATTATAAAACTAAGAAACAGGCACTGGATTTAGTCGAAACTAAATTGACGAAGCTTTATAATATTTATGAAAATCGTGAGGTGAACGAGGCGGAGCGTGAGAAAGAACTGGAGATTCAAAATCGTCACCTCGAAGAGAGTAAAGATTCTTTAAGAAAGCTTAGCCAAGACAAAGAACTGCCACGAGGCGAAAAAATGAAGCTGATGGAGAATTTTTCGCAGCGCTTAGTCGAGAGTTCCGATAAAATAGAAGAAATTAAGAAGGCTCGGGAAATGGATGAGCGAGTCTACCAGTTATTTGGTGGTAAGTCGGGCGAAGTGGCGGCGAAGACCGAGACTGAAGAAAAGACTGAGGGGAAGACTGAAAAAGAAATCGAGGGAAAAACCGAAGATAAGTCCGAGGAAAATACTGAGGAAAAGATCGAAAATAAAACTGAGAGTCAGACTGAAGAGAAAACTGAAGAGTCGACTGATAAATCTAAAGCTTCAGAGAAAAAACCGGCCAGTACTTTCTCTTGGACTGGTGGCGTGGGTGGACCGATGTTCTTTTCTGGAGGAAGTGCACCGACGGTAAAGGTGAATAAATCAGTTGAGGGTGCGGGTTCTGCGGAGACAGCTGGTGCTAAAACCGAAGCTCTAAACGTGACGCAAAAAGAGGTATTGAAACAAGTAGAGGATAAATTTTTCCAGGAGAACTTAAAAACTCTCGGTGGGGCAATGGCGGCGAATGGCTATAAAGAGATGGATAATCGAAACTTCTTGATGCCATTAAAAAAGCCAGAAGCCGACAGCCCAGATCTTGCATCTTTTGATGAACGAAATAAGTTGCACAATGAATCAATTGAGAAGATGAAGGCTTTTGAGAAAAAGTTTGATTTGGACCAAATTAAACTTGATGTCGGACGTGCAGTGGGTACCGGAAATGTGGGGCGAGAATTTGGAATTGGACTTTATCGTATCGATGCTTCAAGGAATGAGTTACAAAAAATTATTGACGATAAGAGAAGTAGCGAAGAAGAGAAACAAAAAGCCATGAAAGAATTGGAAATGCTCGACCAGGTAAAAGAAGGTTTCTTAGAAAATATTGGCTCGCACGTGGGTGAAAAATATTCCAATGAGGAAATCGCTTCGGTGCCAGAGAGTGAAAGGAAGAATGCGAATAGGTACCTTTTCCTTAAGAAGGTTAAAGGAGAAATGAGAAATCCGTATAATATAGCCCTAGCCCACGCACGTATGGCACTAACTAAGGCTGGCAAAATATTTAAAAAATAAAGAAATGGGTAGAAACAGAAAATCAAGGGAGAGATTTTGACGTGTTTGATTTTTTGTGATATAAATTGGTGCAATGGGAAAAAATGTCGTGGAAAAAGATAAGAACAAGATTAATGAGGAAGAAGAGCTCCTCAACTCCTTTAGCTTGGACGGTGCGCCAGAGCCAGAATATGATGATTTAGTCTCGGAAGATGATCTGACGGATGAAGATCTGGAAATTACAGCAGAGAATGTAGATCAGTTTGCTGATGACTCAGTGCGTCTATATTTGCGTGAGATTGGTAAGATTCCACTACTTTCGAATGAGGAAGAAGTAGATTTGGCTTATCGCATCGTGAAGGGTGAGAAAAAAGCCAAGGATAAAATGGTGGAAGCCAACATGCGTCTAGTAGTTTCGATTGCGAAGCGTTATTCTGGTCGAGGTCTAGATTTCTTGGATTTGATTCAAGAAGGAAACACTGGCCTTTTGCGTGCAGTAGAGAAGTTTGATCCGGATAAGGGTTTTAAATTCTCGACTTATGCAACTTGGTGGATTCGTCAGGCGATTACTCGTGCAATTGCCGATCAGGCACGTACGATTCGTATTCCAGTGCACATGGTAGAGACAATTAATAAAGTGCTTCGCGCTACTCGTAAGTTGACGAATGAACTTAACCGCGAGCCGACTGTGGAAGAAATTGCCAAAGAAATGGGTATGGAGCCGGAAAAAGTCGACTACGTGATGAAGATTAAGCAAGATATTGCTTCGCTTGATGCGACAGTGGGCCGCGATGGTGATGATGAAGATTCAGTACTCGGTGACTTTATCGAAGATGAAGGCCGTGTTTCGCCAGAAGATGCAGCAGCCGCACAGATGTTGAAAGAGCAAATTGCGGAAATTCTTTCCAGTCTTTCGGAACGTGAGCAAAAAGTAGTGAAGTTACGCTTTGGTATCGGTGGCGGCCGTCCACATACTTTGGAAGAAGTGGGTGCGGAATTTTCAGTGACGCGTGAACGCATTCGTCAGATTGAGGCGAAGGCTTTGTCCAAGCTTCGTAAACACAAAGATACGAAAAAACTGCACGAATATTTACATTAAAATAGGGGAGCGGGTGATTTTCGGGCAGGAAACTGTGCGAAAATCACAAGATACGCTATAATAAAAGTAATGAAAAAATTTTGTCAAAAATTATTAAATTTGCTACCAGTTCTCGCGGTTTTTTGCGTCGCAGCGGCAGCATTTTTACCGGTAACTAGAGTATTCGCGGCAAGCTGTGGTGGTGTGGACACAGCAATTATTAATTGTTCGAGCAGTGATAGTGAAGAGGCTTTCTTTTCGATTATCGGTAGCGTAGTGAATATTTTGACTTACGGGGTTGGAGTCGGCGCCGTGGCTGGTTTTACTTATGTAGGTTTTCTTTATATGACTTCACAAAATGATCCAGGAAAAATCAAAACAGCGAAGGATCGCGCAATGCAAATTGTGATTGGACTTTTGGTTTATGCTTTGATGTGGGGAATTTTGAACTTCCTATTGCCTGGTGGTATCTACGGCAACGGGAATTAAAATGTCAAAAAAAGCCGATCTGGAGCATATCAGAGAACGTTTGGCTGCGCTCGCGGGGGCGAGAACGCGAGTGATTTTAGTTTGTAACCGTAAAAGTACGGGTTATAAACGCGTGGAAAAAGAGGTGGTGACGCCACTTCGAGAATTTGTTTTGCAACAAAAAGGAATTGCTTTTTTACGTTTTGACGTGGAATCGCCGACTTTGGAAGAAAATGCGAAGAGACTGGCGAATCTAATTGGGGATGGAGACGTGGTGCTAGTGGCCGGAGGTGACGGTACGGCGGGGATCGGAGTGAACGGGATTATGCAATCTGGCAAGGATGCAAAATTTTATGTGATTCCATACGGAAACTTTAATGATATTATTCAGATTTTACGGTCAAATTCGGGTAAAAAAGTTTTTCCAATTGAAGCTTTGATAGACGGAAAACATTTTCGTTATGCATTGGCGTATTTTACGGTAGGAATGATGGCAGAATCGACGAAAATTTTTGATGATGAAAAAGTGCGTAGGAAATTGAGGAAATCGAAATTTAATTTAATCTTTTCCTTGAAGACACTTTTGATGTGGTTTTTTGTGAATCGTAAAAAAGATTACATTACAATTGATGGCCAAAAATATTCGGATATTCTGGTAGTGAACGGAAAAAATGTGGCGAGATTAATGAAGGGTGGAGAATATTATCTAGGAGAAACTTTTCTCTATACGGAACAGCGTTTGAATAATTTTTTTGCCATGGTGTTTTTTATGTTGCAGGCAATGTTTAGTGGAATTCCGGGCAGGAAATTGAAAGAAAAGACAATTCATTTTGAAGAAAAACAGAGGATTTTCATTCAGTCGGAGGGGGAATACAAAGATTTGGTAGTGCAGGAAATTAGCTTCCTGAAGAGCAAAAAGTCAATTGAAATCCTGTAATAAAAATTAAAGAATTCTATTTCGCTTATGTTATAATAAGGCTATATGAGTCTATTACGTGGTGTGGGCGATTTCTTCGCATTGGATATTGGAACCAACTCAATTCGCATGATTCAACTATCAGGCGATGTTGAGAAGGGTTGGGCACTGGAAAAGTTTGCTTATGTGCCGGTGGATAAAAAAATTACGATGGATGATTCGGAACAGGGTCGTAGGAAACTGGCCGAAACGATTTTGGGTGCGAAAAAGCAGGCGGGTATTACTACTAAAAATATCGCAATTGGCTTGCCGGCGCGCAAAACTTACACAGCAATTATTGAAGTCCCAAATGCACCTGAAAAGGAACTAGCAAAAACCGTTAAGTACGAAGCTGATCAGTATATCCCGATGGCAGTGGATGATGCAAAGATTGATTTTGCGGTCTTGGGCGTTTCGCCTAATGATAATACGAAGGCGGAAATTTTGATTTCATCCACGGATCGTGCTTACGCCGAAGAAAGACTCGAAGATATCGAAATGTTGGGCCTAAATGTGATTGCGCAGGAACCAGAACCAATTGCGATGGTGAGAGCTTTGGCGCAGATTGGGGTGGAAGATGCGCGGATGATTATTGATTTTGGAGAAAATTCGACGGACCTGGTAGTGATGTATCTTGGGGCACCAAGATTAGTGCGTTCGATTCCGGGTGGACTTTCTGCCTTTATTAAGACTGTAGCGAATGGACTCTCAATTTCGGAAGCTCAGGCAAAACAGTTTATTTTGCAATATGGTCTTTTGCAAGATCAATTTGAGGGGAAAATTTACCAAACTCTTTCAAGTAATTTGGAAGGTTTTACGATGGAACTAGTGAAGTCGGTGCGTTTCTTTCAGAACAAATATACTGGTGCGCAATTTGGGGGAATTATTCTTTCGGGTTACGCGGGAATTATTCCACTTATGGCAGAATATATTGAAGCGAAGACGGGTATTTCGACGATTCAGGGTAATCCATGGCAATATGTACGCGTCAATGAGCAGCAACAAAAATTACTACTTCCAGTAGCCTCAGAATTCGGAGTGGCGATCGGTCTGGCAGAAAGGAGTAATGACTAATGAAAAAAATCGATTTTAAAACCATGCATCTTTCTGATATTCCTGATGTGATTAAAAGTATTTTTACTGGTGAAACCGATAATGAAATGATGACGGGGCAAACCGGTAAATATGAAATTAACTTGGTGCCAGATATCAAGACGGATATGCTGAAGCTAATGAAGCTACGCAATATGATTGTGTTTGGTTGTGTGGTGGTGATTATTGCTTCATCGGTTTTTACGGCGTTTCTGGCGATTTTTAAGGGCGCCCAGGATTTGACAATTGCAAGTCAGGGAAAGCATATCGAGAATCTTTCAAATACAATTAACCAATATTCGGAATTGCCAGATTTCTTAAATATCCAAGATCAATTGGCAAAATTGAAATCGATTAACGATAATCGTTCAGTGTTGTCGCGAGTTTTTCCGGTGTTAAAAAATCTTTTTCCAACCAATAAAGATACGATTAAAATTTCGGATTTGAATGTGAATCTTTCGACTTCGACGATAAATTTTGATGCGCAAGCCAATGCGGGGGAAGAACCATACATTGATTACCGCGTACTGGAATCATTTAAGAAATCAGTGAATTTGATGAAATATGATTATGGACGTTACGTGGATGCACAGGGAAATTTGATTCCATCACGTTGTATTGAGGAAACGGATGCCGCGGGTAATATTTTGACCGATAATGGTAATACTTATGCGATTTGGAAGCGCGGTTTAACAGATTGTGACCCTTCACGAAATGATCATCAAAAGAAATCAGCTTTGACTCAGTCAAATAATAATTCGAACGTTTCGAACACAAACTTAAAGAGTGATTTTGGTAAAGTAAAAGCCAAATCAAATGTTTCGGACGACGTCGAGCATGTGGAAAATACGGAAAAGAGTGGCAATGTAGAGAATAATGGCGATGTGGTCAAGACAGATATTCAGACGATTATTCCAGATGAAAAGATTTGGCGTAGCCCACTATTCGATCTTTGGTATAAGCACGAAAAAATGCGTACGGCGGATGACGGAATCCAAGATACGCTTGATACCAACGCAGAAGTTTCAGAGTCGGAAGTGAATGGCGTGAAGACCCGCACGCAAAAAATTAAGAATGTGAAAAATTACATTTATACACCTTCGATGGGATTGGACGGTAAAATTTCTAGCGTGCCGCACTTTGAAAGTAGCTGTATTACTTATAAGGGCGAAAAGAACGGTGATAATGTGAAATGGTCAGCGGAAAATAAATGTAAGATGGTGCCAAACGGCATTCGTGTGACGGATTCTTCGAACGGTCGTGATTCAAGTTCTAATCTAGTTTTGCGCTTCTCGACAATTATTAATGTTGATCCAGAACTTTTCAAGTTTACTAATAAGCACATTTTGACATTCGGCCCATCGGGTCAAAATGTAACCGATTCTTATCTCCAAGTGGAAGGCATGTTCGCAGCACCAGCCAAGGATTGTGCAAGAGACGATGCAGAATGTGTGGGTCAGAAAACTTCAGCAGGAACAAACAATTAAAGAAGGTAAAAAATGAGCGAATTAATTTTAACAAAACGCGTACGAATTAATAAAATTAGGCAACAAATTACCTTGATTGTTTTGGCAGCTTCGGTCTGTTTTGGAGTTTGTTTGGTGCTTTCAGTTTACTTTATTAAATATATGAGTTTTAATGGCAAAGTAATTGCGGCGCGAGATACTTCAATCAATAATTATTACCAGACGATTAAGAATGTCGGTATTTGTGAGGATACGGATAAGGATGGTAAATATAACGACAAAGAACTGGCGAAATGTGACCCAAATAAGGTGGACGTTTCGAAGTTGGCTAATACTTTACGCTACAACGCTTTGGTGACGATGGCAAATAACACGAATTTGGAATCGATTGCGAGAGACGGCCAGAAGAGCTGTTTTGATGAAAACAAAAATCGTATCGATTATTCGAAGCTGTATTTGAATTCAAAAACCGATAACGAAAAAGCCTATAATCTCAATATGATTAAGATGTGTTCGGCTCTAAGGGTAATTCCGGATGCCTTGCCAGCGCAGAAAAATGATGAGGCCTTACTCGCTTCTATTAATCAAATTTTCTTACTATCAGGATTTGAACCGGAACAATTGTCACCAGGAAATTCTTATAAGAATAGTGGAATTGTCGGTGTCTCAACTATCCCAGTTTCGATTTCGGTAAAGAAAGACGAAAAAGATACGATGAAAGTGTTATCGAATTTGGAAAAATCCATTCGTTCGTTCAATATTGAGAGTGCACAGATTAAATGGAGTTCGAATTTAACCACCAAATCTTCGAGACTTGAATTAACTGCTCAAGGCGCGGCTTACTACACGAAGGGTGCGGCGGTGCGTGAAAAAGATTCGACGGTTTATGCTTCGGGTAAGGCTCGCACACAAGAATCAAAAGACAAGGCAGACGCGGCAGCAAAGAAGAAGGCGGAAGAAAAAGCCAAGAAGCAGGCGGAAGAAGAAAAGAAAAAGCAGGAAAAGGAGGACGAGAAATGAGACGCTCAGACATCTTTACGGTAACCTTTATAGCGAGCGTGGGGGTCTTACTAACATTTATCGCTTGTAGTTTCTTGCTGGGCGATCCAGATACGCGTTATTTGAAACATAAGACGATTGGTAAAATTACGGCAGATTTGACGAGCCCTGATCCGGAAGTCTTCAATGTGGATGCGATTAACCCAACAGTAGAAGTTTACGTGGGTAGTTGTGAAGATGTGGACCGTAACGGAATTTTGGACCGCGCTGAATTAGTGGCTTGTGGTCGTGCAACACCAGAAACGGCAGCGGAAGAAGAAAAGAAAGAGAAAGACGCAGAAAAGAAAAAAGAAGAAGCCGAAGAAGATAAAACTTCAGAAACTAAGAAAGAAAATTAAAGGAAAAGATTTTGTTTACACATGACTCGCAAGAAAAAGTAATTCAGCTCTTGATTAAAGAAGGGTTAGTTTTTGAGTCAGACGTAAAAAGAGTAGTAGAAGAGGCAGAAAAACGTAAGCAGCCACTACTGGCCAATTTAGTGGCGCAAAAAATTTGCGACGCGGAAACAATTTCGCATGCCACGGCGGTAATTATGAATGTGCCGTATGTGAGTCTGCATAACGTGAAAATGGATCGCGAGATTTTGACTTTACTGCCTTATGATGTGGTGTCGAGATTGATGGTGGTGCCACTAGGGGAGAAAAATGGGGTGCTTTATGTGGCGATGCTGGATGTGTCGAATGTGCAGCAGATTGATTATCTTTCGACTTTGACGCAGAAGCAAATTCGCGGCATGGTGGCTAGCGAAGCAGGAATTAAAAGTGCGATTGCTCAGTATCAGGGTGATTTTCGGGCGGTTGAAAAAGCGGTTAAAAGTAGTGACGAGGAAGACGCGAATTCTTCGAGCGTAAAAACTATTACACAGGATTCGCCGATTTCGAAAGCTTTGACTACAATTTTAGATTATGCGACGAAGACAAAGGCTTCGGATATTCACATCGAACCACTAGAGGCGGCACTAGTAGTACGTTGTCGTATCGATGGTGTGTTGCGTAAGGTGATGGAATTGCCGAAATCGATTGAGCCAGCTTTAGTTTCAAGAATTAAGATTTTAGCGAACTTGAAAATTGATGAACACCGCGTACCACAAGACGGTCAGTTTACAGTGTCGGTGGAAGGCACGGAAATCGATTTACGTATCGCGGTGTCACCAGTGATTTGGGGTGAGCAGGTGGTGATTCGTATTTTGGATAAGAGTGGTACGACGCTTGACATTGAACAGATGGGTATGACGGGACATGCGCTGGCGATGGTGCAGCGGGGAATTGAGCGCCCGAATGGAATGATTTTAACTTCTGGTCCGACCGGTTCTGGTAAGTCGACCACACTTTATGCTTTGATTAAAAGAATTAAATCGGACAAAATTAACATCGTGACCCTAGAAGATCCGGTCGAATATAAGATGGACGGCGTGAACCAAATTCAGGTGAATGTGGATGCCGGCCTGACTTTTGCGGCGGGTTTACGTAGTATTTTGCGTCAGGACCCGGATGTAGTAATGGTGGGAGAAATTCGTGATGCGGAAACGGCGAACCTAGCCGTGCAGGCATCGCTAACTGGACACTTAGTGTTTTCGACATTACACACTAACTCGGCGGCCGGTATTTTGCCAAGGCTTCTCGATATGGGAATTGAACCATTTCTTCTAGCTTCGACTTTAAATACGGTGATTGGTCAGCGCTTGGTGCGTCGGGTGGCACCGAAACGAGAAGTGGTGCATTCCACGGAAATGGAAACCAAGCAGATTAATGATTTGGTGGCGAAATTATTGCCACAAAGTCAGGAACAGGTGGCGATGGTGTCGGAAGATTTGGGTTATCCGGGGCTGCCGGTAGTAAACCCGAATGGCTATTCGATGATGCGGGGGATTGATGAAAGGGAAACACCAGGTGGATATAAGGGGCGTGCCGGTCTTTATGAAACGATTGAGATTGATGATGATATTCAGAAGATGATTGTGAAACGGGCGACGTCTTCAGAGATTATGCAGCTCGCGAAAGAAAAAGGGACTTTGACGATGCGACAAGACGGAATGTTGAAGGCGCTGACTGGGGTGACGACCGTAAGTGAAGTGAACCGCGTGGCATCAGATTTGGCGTAGTGAAGATAAAAAAGTTTATGGTAAAATAAAGATAAGAGGTAAATATGCAAGAAAATCAAGCACAGACGAGCGTACGTTCAGCAGCCGCAGCACAGGCCGCCGCAGCCGCTTCATCACCAACTGCCGTGCCAACTTCGGTGAAAATTGAAACATTATTAGAGGCTTGTATCAAGCACGGGGCTTCGGACTTGCATATTCAGGTGGGATTGCCACCAATCTTACGTATTGATGGCTCACTGGTACCAATTCCAAACACGCCGATTTTGACCACGGAAATTGTCGATACTTTGATTTTCTCGACACTAGATTCAATGCAACGTGAAACTTTGGCTAAGGATAAGGAATTCGACTATTCGTTTGCTTTCGGCGAGATTGCGCGTTTTCGTGTGAACGCTTTTAATGAAAAAGGTCATCTCGCGGCAGCATTTCGTTTGATTCCAACCAAGATGCCAACGATTGAAGAATTAGGTATGCCACAGGTAATTTCGGGCTTTGCGGATTATCCACGTGGTTTGGTTTTGGTGACGGGTCCAACTGGTTCTGGTAAATCGACGACACTGGCGGCAATTATTAATAAGATTAATAGCGAAAAATCGGTACATATTTTGACAATTGAAGACCCGATTGAGTTTACCCATAAATCGAAGCGAAGTTTGGTGGCACAACGTGAAGTGCATTATGACACCTATTCGTTTAGTCGAGCTTTGAAGTCGGCTCTACGTGAAGACCCGGATGTAGTACTTCTCGGTGAGATGCGCGACCTTGAGACGATTAGTGCGGCGATTACGATTGCGGAAACTGGTCACTTAGTGTTCGCGACATTACATACCAACTCAGCAGCGCAGTCGGTGGACCGTATGATTGACGTGTTCCCAGCAGAGCAACAACCACAAATTCGTTCACAGCTGGCGGGGATTTTGATGGCGGTTTGTTCACAACGTCTAGTGCCAGCGATCGGTGGTGGCCGTGTTTGTGCGGCAGAAATTATGGTGGCGAATACGGCAATTCGTTCGATTATCCGTGAAGGTAAAACTCACCAACTGGATACGGCAATTCAGACCGGGGCGTCAGAGGGGATGCAGACCATGGATCGCACTTTGGCAAAATTAGTCCAACAGGGAACGGTGACTTATGATAGCGCAAGAGAATATGCGGTGGACGTGCGTGAATTTGAAAGGATTGTGAAAGGCGCCTAATGAACCGATATATTTATAAGGCCCGCGATAGTAAGTCGGGTGCAATTATTAAGGGTGTAATTCAGGCAGAGAACGAACGCGCCGCCGGTAAGCTCTTGATTGAGCGCGGTTATACGCCGGATACAGTGACGGAAGATACTTCGGGTGATAGTTTTTTTGATAAATTTAAAAACAAAGTTACGACGAAAGATAAAATCGTTTTCACGAGACAATTTTCTACGCTGATTGGGGCGGGTTTACCACTTTCGAATTCTTTAAGGGTTTTGATTGAGCAAACCGAGAGTAAACCAATGCGTCGGGTGACGGAATCGATTTTGGCGGACGTGGAAGCAGGTAAGAGTTTGACGCAGGCCTGTGCTAAATTCCCAGACGTATTTAATCGAATTTATTTGGCGCTTTTGAAAGCCGGTGAATCTTCTGGTACGTTGGATAAATCATTGAGGCGACTAGCCGACCAGCAAGAAAAAGACCATGCGATGGTGATGAGAATTAAAAATTCTTTGACTTATCCGGCGATTGTGCTCGCGGTGATTATTGCGGTTTTGGTATTTATGGTGATCGCGGTGGTGCCGCAGGTGCAACAGCTTTATCATGACCTGGGGAAGGATTTACCGATGATTACTAAGCTACTGGTGGAGCAAACGAACTTCCTGGTGAATATGTGGTGGCTAGTGACAATTGTGATTGGTTTGACTATTTATTTCGTATTTCAATTTGTGCGCACAGATAGTGGACGTCACGTCCTAGCGAGAATTAAATTAAATATTCCGGTATTTAAATCGATGTTTTGGCGTCTATATAATGGACGTTTCGCGCGTACGGCGGAAAACTTGCTTTCGACAGGTGTATCGATTCAGGATACTTTAACGATTTCAGCCGAAGCGATTAATAACTTGATTATGGAAGAAGAAATTAAGGAAGTTTCGGAAAAAGTGAAGCAGGGTAAAACACTGTCGGCATCATTGAAGGAACTAGATTATATTTTGCCATTACTTCCGCAAATGGCGGCAATTGGTGAAGAATCTGGTAAAATTGATGAAATGCTGGGTAAGGCAGCGAACGTCTACGAAGACGAATTAGATCAGCAAATTAATACAATTTCGACATTGATTGAACCAATTATGTTGGTGATTATGGCTTTGATGGTGGCGGTAATTATCGCTGGCGTGCTTATGCCGATTTACCAATTGGTGTCGCAAATTCAGAAATAGAGGCAAAATGAGAAAATTATGGACAGATGGAAGTGCGTCACCAAATCCGGGGCCGGGGGGATTTTCTGTAATTGAAGATAAAAAACCGGTAGCGACGGGGCGAGAAGATTTGACGACAAATATTCGAATGGAAGGTTCGGCAATCCTGGAAGCTCTTAAGGTGTTAGCGGGTGAGGAAGCGGAAATTTGGACGGACTCGGAATTTTGGATTAATGTGCTAACCAAATGGGCGCCGTCTTGGGAAAAGAACGGTTGGAAAAAGAAGAGCGGTCCAATTAAAAATTTAGGTTTAGTAAAAAAAGTGTTCAAAGCTTACAGAGAAGCAAACGCGAAATTGGTCTGGGTGCGTGGCCATAATGGTACGACAGAGAATGAACTAGCTGATGAGTGGGCGAACAAGGCACGCGAAAATACAAACTACCCAGGTCTAGAAATTTTAACGGTGGAAACGAGTGAAGAATGAAAAAAATTATTGTCAAAGCAGAAGTTAGAGACGTCGATAAATTAGAGAATCGCTTGATGAATTTGGGCTATGATTTTGACCCAATGTATTGGCAGCACTCACGAATTTTTGTGCCAAGAAATTACGAAGAACACAATAATTTTGCCAGAATGATTTTAAGAATGGACGTAAAGGCAGTGGATCGACCGGCGCGTTACAGCCTGATTTGTAAGAGGCATCTGGAAAAATCGAAGATTGATTTGGTGCATGAAACTTTGGTTTCAAGTTACGCAGAAGCGGCAAATATTTTATTGCAGATGGGGCTAATTATTCAGTCGGAAGTTTCGAGAACGCGTCAAGAAGTGGTACTGGAAAACGGGATTATGATTTATCTTGACCAAATCGAGCATGGCCGAAAATCTTATGTTAAGTTCGAGGCGGTTTTGGAAAATGAATCAGAGGCCGAAGAGATACGAAATCGCATTGAAGTCTTGATGATGGACTTAAATATTTTGCCAGATTTAGTAGTAAAAGACACTTACGGCGAAACAGCGAAGTAAAAGTGTGCTAAACTAATAGAAAAATAGTGAGGTGATATGGATTCCGAAAAGACTGAAATTACGAACTCTGAAATTCGAAAATTGAATGATTTTGATGTATTTTTGTGGGCGAATGAACTTGATGAAGTAAAAAATAATGTGTCGTGTGAACTGTTTTTGTTCAATAAAAACTACACGCCGTTTAAGATTCGCTATTCTGAAAAATTAACTAATTCGGTGAAACAGATGTTTATGGGGGAGGCGATTGCTTATGTGATTTCGGGCGCGGAAAAAGGTCTGGAATGCCGTGAATATGAAAAATCAGACGGCGAAGATAAGGTGATTTATCGTACGGATCTTTCGAAAGTGATTCGCGCGGAGAGCCTACTGAATTTGATCGAAAAAGAATACAAGGATATCGATTATTTCACGGATAATGAGCATCAATTCAAGAAAATGAAGGGAATTATCGCGAAGTTTTCTTATCCAGGTGGTGATGATGGGACGAAAGTTTTTTATATTGCGAAGGGAATTTCCGCAGCCTCAGCTTTGAGTGCGAAAACTTCTTGGGAATTGAATGGTGAAAGTTTTGAGCCATTTTCCGCAGAAGTAGCTTTGAAGATGCCAGACGATAATCAGGTGGCATTTGTCGACGGGTCGGTAGTGATTTTTAATCAGACGAAGTTTGAAAATCTTTTTCAATATGACTTTAAGTCACAGATGTTGGCGGAAGCGAAGGCAAAAGAGATTGAAGAAAAATACAAGCTTTCTTTTGCAGAAGGTTTGACCTTGAATGCGCTTTTGATGGATAAGAAGCCTTTGGTGAAGAAGCTACAAGATATGGATATCGAAGAGCAAATGTCGCAAGAACAATTGGTGGATTATGCCGATGAAATGAAGTTGGAACTGATGACTGACGATGATGGTGCGATTATCATGATGGATGATAAAGATTTGACGATGTTTGTGAATCTCTTAAATGAAGATTATTATGTTTCACCAATTAATGGCAAACGCTATGAGATCAAGTCGAAGAAATTATTAAACGAGCCGGAAGGCGAACCACCAAGAGGCTAAAATGCACCATTGTCGACTCTGTGGACATGAGGTGGAATGTGGGAGTCGGAAAGATACTTCCCGCATTTTTGGTGCTTTACTGAGATTTTCGATTTGTGCACGATGTTTGTTTCGGATTTTTCATCTGAGACTTTTAGATAAGCGTGATAGGAATGAAATTTCTCGGGGGAATTGCTTAATTAATTAAATTTTTTACTCAGAATTTTAATAGTAGAATAAGGAGTAAAAATGAAAAATTTGAAAAAGCTATGGGCGATTTTCGGCCTAGTTTTGGTGGTGGGATTATTGGCTTTCTTGGTACTAAACCGAGAAAAGTTTGAACAAAAAAAGTATTCAGTAGTGTCGACGAGTTTTCCGGGTTATGATTTTGCCAGAGCAGTGACAAAAAATACGAATATCAGTACAAAAATGTTGGTGAAGCCGGGGGCGGAAACCCATACCTATGAGCCAACACCGCAGGATATTATCGATATTAAAAATGCGGATATGTTTGTCTATGTGGGGGGAGATTCTGACACTTGGGTGGAAAAGATTTTGAAGGATGTAGATACGAAAAAGACTCACGTGATGAAGTTGATAGATTTGGTATCGACAGTGAATGAAGAAATCGTGGAAGGGATGGAAGATGAGGATGAGCATGAGCATGAGCATGACCACGATCATGACCACGACCACGATCATGACCACGACCACGATCATGATCATAAGCACGACCATGATGAAGATGAGGTGGAGATTGAAGAACACGTTTGGACGAGTCCGAAAAAGGCAATGGAAATCGTGAAAAAAATCGCAAAAGTAGCTTCAGAAATTGATGCGGCTGAAGAGACGAAAATTAACGACAATGCGGAAAAATACGTGGCAGAAATTGCGCAAGTAGATAAGGATTTGCATCAAGCGATTGATGGTAAAATCTCAGAAATCGTGGTGGCAGATCGTTTTCCGTTCCGTTATTTTGCTGATGAATTTGGTTTGAAGTATGCGGCGGCTTTTTCGGGTTGTTCAGAACAAACTGAGGCAAGTGCGAAGACAATTAGTTTTTTGATTAATAAAGTGAAGCAAGACAAGATTAAGAAAATTTACAAGATTGAGCTTTCGAATGGTAAGATTGCAGAAACCGTAAGTAAAGATACGGGTGCAGAAGTTTTGGAGCTACACTCGGCACATAATGTGACGGCGGATGATTTTTCGAAGGGTGTGACTTACGTAGATTTGATGAAGCGAAATCTTGCAGCTCTAAGTAAATAGGATTTTTATGGAAAAACAGCCAATCATTGCAGTGAAGAATTTAAGCGTAAATTACGCGAAAACACCAGTATTTCGGAAGATTAATTTTGAGATTTTGGCGGGAGATTTTATCTGCTTGGTTGGCTGTAATGGGGCAGGAAAAACCACTTTAATTAAGACGATTTTAGGCTTAATCGAGCCAAGTGCGGGAAGTGTGGAATTTCTCGGGATGAGTCGTAAGGAGATTGGCTACATTTCGCAGGAAGCAATGACGATGGCAAATTTTCCGGCGACAGTGGAAGAGATTGTATTAAGTGGGCTTTTGAATCAAAAGCGGGGAATTTTCTATACGAAGAGTGATAAGGAAAAATGTGGGGAGGCGCTCGCGAAATTTGGCATGAAGAAATTATTGAAGAAACATTTCGCCGAACTTTCGGGTGGGCAAAAACAGAAAATTTGGTTGGCGCGGGCGGTAGTAGCGACGAAGAAATTATTGATTTTGGATGAGCCAGGGAATAATTTGGATTCGAAATCGAAGAAGGAATTATATACGGAACTTTTGAAATTAAATGCGCAGGGAATCACGATTGTGATGATTACGCATGATCTTGACCATCAGAATTTAATCGGAAATAAAATTTTAGCACTGGCGGACGGGGTGGCGACGATGGAGACGACGGAAGAATACGTAAAAAGAATTCATCGCCATGACTCTAGCGAAGGCGAGGGGAGATAGGAAGTGGCGATGAACGGAATTTTGGAAAAGTTTCTGGAAATGTGGCAGTACCAATTTATGGTAAAGGCCTTGGCGGTGGGGGTGGTGCTGGCGGTGACGGCGGGACTGATTGGAGTGTCCTTGGTGTTGAGACGAAAGGCAATGATCGGCGATGGGCTTTCACATGTGGGATTCGGTGCGTTTGCCATCGCGACGGTGATTGGCGTGATGCCACTACAGTTTGCCTTACCGATAGTGATTTTGGCGGCGATTCTGATTTTGCAGGTGAACCAAAAAAGTAAGGTGGATGCAGATGCTTTAATCGCGATGCTTTCGGCGGGGGCGCTGGCAGTGGGAACTTTGGTGATCTCGGTGGTAAAGGGGGTGAATACGGATATTAATAATTATTTATTCGGCAGTATCCTGGCACTAGATGATTTTGATGTGGTAGTGGGAGTGATTTTTTCGCTCGTGGTGATTTTATTCTTTATTGTGAAGTATCATGAGATTTTCGCGATGACGTTTGATGAGAATTTTGCCAAATCGATTGGACTGAAGACCGAGAGGCTAAATACAATTTTTGCGATTTTATGTGCGGTGGTGGTAGTGCTGGGAATGCGACTGGTGGGCGCGCTTCTGATTTCGAGTTTGATTATTTTCCCGACGGTGACGGCGATGCAGGTAGTGAAAAGTTTTAAGGCGGTGGTTTTTACCTCAGTGTTAGTTTCAGTGTTCTGCATGGTAATGGGAATTATCTTTTCGTATTTTGTGGCGACGCCGACCGGTGCGACGATCGTAATTTTTAATGTGATGGCGTTTTTGATAGCGAAGGTGGTGGAGGTTTTGAGGGGATAGTTATTTATTTTGGTATTTTAATTCGTTTATGCTAAGATATAAGCTATATGGGAATGGGAAAAAGTGCGGTTTTTGATATTTATAAAAAGAATATGAGAAATTTTGCTGGTTTTCTTGCATTTCTTTTCTTAGTGAATTTGGGATTTATGGGGTTTGGTGGAGAAAGAGTGTCGGCTGCATATGTGCCGACACTTTCTGCTGCGGTAGAAAAATCTGAGGTAGAAATGACAAGTAACCATATTATGAATAGTTATAATAAGACTGGGACAGAGAATATTAAGCTTACGGTTAGTGGAAAGGTGAAGGCTGGCTATAAAGTACTGCTTAGTACGGATTCAGAGGAAACGGCATTAGTAAATGAAGACCAAAATAGTTCAAGTAAAATTAGCTCAATAGATTCATTGACTAGCCTATACGCACTTCCAGATAATACATGGGCTTATTCTGTAAAATTTAGTAAAACATATAATTATAATCCAATACCAAAATTGTCTGCTCCGAATGTTATTGGTGGAAGAAACGATGACTTTAAATACTGGGAAACTGGAGATAATTATATAACAAGAATTGCCGTAAAAATAAATAATAACCTAGAAGCTGGGAAATATTCGAATAAATTAGTCTATTCGGTAATTTCAAATCCTTATGATAAAAAGACGGAAATATCTAGAGACGGTTTTAAATCATTATCTCCAAGTCGTGGTCAATATGATACTAAGTATATAAAAAGAGTAGAAAGTATTCCTAGTAATGTGGTGGATATTACTAATATAGAAACAGGCTCATCGGATTATGAAATAAAGGCCTGGTATGATGCTAATGAAGATACTATATTTTATTACACCGAACAAAAAAAGATCTATATGCCAGATAATATTTGGGGAATGTTTTTTAATTTTTCCAAATTAAAAAGTCTTGATCTGTCAAGTTTTGATTCTAGTTATGTAACTAATCTATCGCATATGTTTACTCAATGTTATGAACTTGAAGAGGTTAATTTATCTAGTTTTGATACGAGTAAGGTGACTGATATGGAACAGATGTTCAGGTTTAGTCGGAAAATAAAATATTTAAATTTATCGAACTTTAATACAGAAAAAGTAACAAATATGAATGAAATGTTTGATAATATGCACGATCTGATTGAATTGGATATTTCGAACTTTAATACTAAAAACGTAAAAAATATGAATAGAATGTTTGCGAAATATATGGGTACCGAAGATATGTTAGAAAAAATATACGTTAATAATGATTTTGATATATCTAATTTGATTAGCGCAAATCATCCATTTGATGAGCGGAAAAAATTAAGGGGAGGCAAAGGTTCTTTCTTGGTTGATCCGAGAGATGCTGATAAAACTTGGCTAAGAATTGATGATCCAGATAATGGTAGACCAGGATACTTTACTAGGAAAAGCTAAATAGTTCTTATACCTGTTAAGAAAAACGGCGGAGCCGATATGGTATAATTTAGGTATGGCCTGGTAGCTCAATGGATAGAGCGGCTCCGTCCTAAGGAGAAGGTTGCGAGTTCGACTCCCGCCCGGGTCACCAAATACGTATGAGAAAAATGATTTTTGATGGTCAGAGAGAAGGCGAAGAGGTACAGTTTGTGTTCCGACGCCATTTTTTAACGGCAAAGTCCGGTGTGATATTTTTAATTTTGATGATTATGATCGGGGTGGGATTAACTTTACTTTGGCCAAATAATATGATGATTTTTGAGAGCTTCTTGGCACTGATTTTGGTGGGGATTTTAGGGTTTCTATATTCCTATATGTTGTGGTATTTTTCGATTTATATTGTGACCAATCAGCGCATTCGTCAGATTTCACAACGAGGTTTGTTTAAGAAATCAGTGGTAGACTTGGGATTAGATAAGATTCAGAGTATTTCTTATGGTGTGAGCGGCATTCGGGCGGGATTAATGGGATATGGTACGATTGTAATTCAAACAGCGGTGGGGGATTTGGTAATATCGATGGTGAAAAATTCAGAAAAAATTTATAACGATTTACAAAATCTAATTAACGAGAAATAGGAAATGAGCAAAGCTAAATTAGAAAACGAAGTGGATAAGACTATGACAAACGAAACCGATGCCGTAAAAGAGAAGAGACTTTCAATCGTGGCGAAAATGAAGCAAAAGCGTGAACAGAAAAAGATTGAAGAATTCAAGAACAAGACGGAGTTAGAAAAAGTGGAGGAGCGTCGTGAAGAGGTGCTATCGAAGGGACGTAAGTTCAAATATCCAATGCAATATGCGAAATATCGCGTGGTGACAGTGACGATTATTTTGTCAGTGATGGCGGTGGTTTTGGCTTCGGGGGCAGGTTATTTTATGCTTTATAAATGGCAGAGTACGAATCCGATTCTTTATCGTTTGACCCAACTTTTGCCAGTATCGGTGGCTAATGTAAACGGCGCGGATGTGCGTTATTCGGATTATCTTTTGATTTATCATAGTACGATTACGCCGATCGAAAAACAACAGGGTAAATTAGATAATGCGAAAGACAATGATTTTATGGAGCAGCATTATAAGCGTTTGGCGCTGGATGAAGCAGAGAATTATGCTTGGGCTCTGAAATTGGCAAAAGAAAATGATTTGACGGTGACGGATAAGGAAGTGGATGAAATGATTTTGGAGCACCGAAAGATTGGTGGAGTAGAACGTAGTGAAGAAGGTTTCAAGAAGATTTTGGAAGATAATTTTGGCTTGACGATGAAGGAATATCGCCGAATGATTTATCTTTCACTGGTGAAGGAAAAAGTTTCGCAGGCAATCGATACGAATGCGGTGCAGCTTGCGGCGCAGGTAGAATCTTTGATTAAATCCGGAAAAGATTTGAAGGCGATTTCGGAAGAGCTGGGCGATAAGGTGCTTTATGAAGAAACGGGGGGACTGGTCGATAAGATGAACGTGGATGGTGGTAGATCACTAAAAGCGATGAGTCTCAATGCGGGGGAAATTTCGGATAAATTCGTTTCAAGTTCTGGTGATGGTTATTACTTCGTGAAATTGGTGGCGAAAACTGATTCGACAGTGAATTATACTTCAATCAAAATTTCATTTACGGAATTTGATAAGCAAATGAAGGAAATCCGAGATTCTGGTAAAGTTAAAGAATTAATTAAAATTGATCGACAAGAATCATAAAAATTATTCGTAAATAGGTCCACCTCGGGAACAAAAATTGTCCGTAAATAGATTCACCTCTGGAAACAGGGGTGGACTTTTTAGTAAATTTGATTACAATAATCTATAAGCGTAGTCTAAGATTACGAGTATTTTTTAAACTTTAGAAAATTCGAAGGAGGGGGATATGGAATTAAAATTTTTGGGCAGAGGCTCGGCGTTTAATGTGAAAGAAGGCAATACAGCAGCGTATTTCGTTGATGATGATCAGTTATTCTTGATTGACTGTGGTGAGGATGTGTTCGCGAAGCTGAAGCAAAAGAGTTTGCTTGGCAGAGTGAGGGCAGTAAATCTGATGATTACCCATACGCATTCGGACCACATCGGCAGTCTGGGAAGTTTGGTGACTTACTTGTATCTTGTATTGCATCGACCGCTGAAAATTATTTTGCCGGATAATGATGAATACGTAAAAACGATTGAGCAGATTTTGCAAGGTTTTGGTTGCACAGAAGAGATGTATGATTTGGTGCACGATACGCAGTATGATGAAAAATTTAAAAGTTTTTCAGGGGTACGTTATGTGAAAACTTGGCATTGTGCGGAGCTGATGAGTTTCGGTCTGATTTTCACCACAAAGGATGGGGTGGTATATTATTCGGGCGACACGAAGGAAATTAAGAATTTACATTATCTTCTGAGTGAAGGGGTGCAGATCGCGCGGGCTTATATCGATGTGACTTCGGTGAGGAATTCGAACGGGGCACATTTATTTGTGGGAAACTTGGCGATGGTAGTGCCGGAAGATTTAAGAAAGCGGATTTATTGTATGCATTTCAATGATGAAAATTGCATCCAGATGGCGCTAGGTTACGGATTTTCTGTAGTGGAATGTGAGGCGTAAAGCCGGAAGGGAGCAGGAGGCTCCCTTTTTTATCGTATAATAATAATATGAACCCAGAATTAAAAGATTTTGTAACTAAGTATTTTACTAGAGTCGGCAAGGCTTTAGATTTAGGATGCGGTGACGGAACTGACCTTAAGGGGTTGGAAGAAATGGGCTGGAAGTGTGACGGGGTGGATATTATAACCGGTACGGATCTTAACGAAGTTTATTTATCGCAAAATGCACCATATGATCTTATTTATTCCAATTATGTAATTCAAAAACTCAAGGCACCAGAGTCTTTAATTAAAACGATTGAAATTAATATAAAAAAGGGCGGAAAATTTTTTCTTCATACCTTCGATGAGTCTGATGAATTTGCGAAAAAAAAGTATACAAAAGAATCAATTCAGGAGTTGTTTAAGAATACTGATTTGCAACCGGAATCCTGTGAGGTTATACGAGTTTGGGATGATGAAATAGGGCACCAGCATTATCATCAAATTCTGCAAATAAGTGGGACAAAAAAATAGTACGAGTAAGACTACTACGTAGTCTTTCTCGTACAGGCGACCATAAAAATAAAGAGCATAAATGCTCTTATTTTCACATCCTGGTGCGAGTAATCCCGCTTCGCGGTCTTTCTCGGACGGGCGACCATAAAAATAAAGAGTATAAATACTCTTTCTTATTATGGTCTGGTGCGAGTACGGGAGAAAATCTCCCTCGGCCTCACCCCAAATAAAATAAAAAATAGAGAGCAAGCTCTCATTTTTTATTTTCTTTGGTGCGAGTGGAGGGAGTCGGACCCTCGTCTCTTCCTTGGGAAGGAAATATAATAGCCGTTATACGACACTCGCGTAATTTTATTTTATCATAATTTGAGAAGGATTTTGGAAATTTCACGGTGGCTTCATAATTGAGATTTAAAATAAAAACATGGAGGAAAAATGATTAAAAATGCGGTAGCCTATGTTTTTCGAAAACGCACGCGTACGATGTTGGTATTTTTGATTTTAACTTTAATTCTGGCGGTGATTTATGCGGGGTTTTCGATAATGAAAACTAGCGAGAAAATGACGAGCGCGATAAATAGCGCAAATGATTTCGGTGTGAAAATTAGATCATTAAAATCTGAGACTTTTAACGCGGAAAGTTTCGAATTGGTCGGTAAGGAGCTTGGGGTAGAGAAGATTTTTCAATATGAGGGGGTGGCTGAACTAAAAAACAGTGAGGTGGTGACAGGCGAACAAATGGTGATGCGAGAAGATTTGCCGGGTTACTTGAAAAACGCGGTTATGCTTCAGGCTATAAGTGACGTGAAAAAAGACCCGTTATTTCGTAGTGAAGTATTTAAGTTGATTGAAGGGAAAAATATCGCGCGCGAGGAAACTGGAAAAGTTTTAGTGCATGAAGCCTTGGCGAAGAAAAATCAGTGGAAGATCGGTGACAAGGTGAGTCTAAAAATTTTAGGGGAAGAGAAGGAATTAGAACTTTTGATTCAAGGAATTTTTAGCGGGAAAAAGCAAGAAAAATATACCGGGATGTCTTCGGATTTTAGCGAGAACATGATGTTCATAGACTATGCAATGATGGCGCAAATTTTTGGCAAGAAAAAACTGGTGACGAGTCTAAAAATATTGGTATCTGATTCCGAAAAACTTACGACGTTAAAGGCGGAAATGAGTAAAAAAAGTGTTCAGCCGGAAGATTATGAGGTGATTGAAGAGGAAAATCAATTTTCGGGGATGGTAGAGTCGCTAGACATGGTGAAGCAGATGATTTTTACGATGATTATGGCAGTAATCGGCGCGGGAATAATCGTATTGTCCTTGGTGTTAATTCTTTGGGTGAGAGAAAGAATGTATGAAATTGGGATATTGCTGGCGATTGGGCGCAGTAAAATTAAAATTGTGGGGCAATTCATCTTGGAACTGATATTGATTTCGTTGCCGGCAATGATTTTGGCGGCGATACTCGGAAGAGTTTTTGTAGGATGGATCTTGAACGCGGTTTTACAGAAAGAGGGCTTAGATAATTTAGATTTAAATAGATTTACGACAGGTGATGGGGGAATGGATATTTTTGCGATGAGCTATGGGCTTTTGATTTTAATTATGGTTCTAGCAGTGATAGCGGCGTCGTGGATGATTTTAACGAAAAAACCAAAAGATATTTTAGCGAAAATAAGTTAGGAGGAAAGATGAGTGTGCTAAAAATTAAAAATGTTTCATATGCTTACGCGGGGAATCGGGAAAATGTTTTGGAGGGGGTGGACCAGAAATTTGAGCGAGGGAAATTTTATGCGATTATCGGAAAATCTGGAGCGGGAAAATCTACATTGCTTTCACTGCTCGCGGGATTAGATGAACCGAAGAGTGGCGAAATCTTGTTTGAAGATGAAAAGATTGGTAAATACGGTTACAGTTATCATCGCAAGAACCATATCACTCTGGTGTTTCAGAATTATAATTTGATCGACTATTTAACGCCACTAGAAAATATTAGACTGGTGAACCAGGAGGCGACGGATGAGATTTTGGTGAAGTTGGGATTAGATAAAGATCAAATAAATCGAAATGTAATGAAGCTTTCGGGTGGGCAGCAACAACGAGTGGCGATCGCGCGGGCGCTAAGTTCGGAGGCGCCGATTATTTTGGCGGATGAGCCAACGGGGAATTTGGACGAAAACACGGCGGAGGAAATTATTGAAGTTTTGAAAAAGTTGGCAAAGGAACGCAATAAATGTGTGATTGTAGTGACGCATAGTAAGAATGTGGCGGATTCGGCGGATGTGGTTTTGGAATTAAAGGGAAGGAAATTAAGATAATGTTGAAAAATGCATTTTTATATGTGACACGCAAAAAGTTAAAAAGTTTGGTGATTTTTTCTGTGGTGCTAATAATGGCGGCACTAGGAATGATTAGCCTGGCGATTCAGGATGCGACAAGTAAGGCGGCTAAGGAGGCTTTTTCGGGAGTAACTAATAGTTTCTCAATGGAAATTAATCGCCAAGTAAATCAAGGTACACCGCGGGGTGGGGGTAATGTGAAGGGAACGGATATTAAAAAAATTTCTGAGTCACCGGAAATTGAATATACGGTGAAAAGAATTAATAGTGTGGCGGATTTGGTGGGTAAAGATATTATCGAGACACCAGAAACGTTGCGCGGCATGTCGGCGGAACGAGCAAAGAATTTTAAGCGCACGGTGATGCTAACCGGAGTGAATGATTCAGCTAGGGAAACTAAATTTGTTTCGGGGGCCTATAAATTGGTTTCGGGTGAGCATTTAAAAAATGATGATAAAAATCAAATTTTGATGCACGAAGATTTGGCGAAGAAAAATAATTTGAAAGTGGGGGATAAGGTAAAAATTAAATCAAATTTATTTGACGCGGATAATGAAAAAGCGGCAAACGAAACCGTAGAAGTGAAAATTAAGGGGTTATTTACCGGGAAAAATACGGGGGGAGTGACGGCGGCTCAGGAGCTTTATGAAAACACTTTAGTGACAGACGTTTCTACGGCGGCAAAAGTTTATGGTAATGACGAAGATACGACGGTCTATCAAGATGCAACATTTTTCGTGAAGGGAGAGAAAAATCTTGACCAAGTGATGGCTGCGGTGAAGAAATTAGATGTGAATTGGCGCGAGTATAATTTGATAAAAAGTGCCTCAAATTATCCAGCTTTAGAACAGTCAATTTCGGGAATGTATGGAGCGGCTAATCAAATGTTTTTCGGTTCACTAATTTTTGCGGGAATTGTAGTGTCTTTAGTTTTACTACTTTGGATGAATGCGAGAAAAAAGGAAATCGCAATTTTACTGGCGATAGGTTTGGAAAAAGGACAGATTTTCGGACAGTTCGTGATGGAGCTTTTGATGGTGAGCCTGCCGGCATTCGTAGGGGCTTATTTCTTGGCAGGAAAATTTGCGAAAATAATGGGAAATGATATTTTAAAAAATGTCACAACTGGGGTGACAAAACAAATGGCGAAACAGGCTGGGGCGACTCAGTTAGGTGGGGGCGCAGAAATGGAAGGTTTTACCAAAACTCTTTCGGCAATTGACGTACAGATGACGACTAGCGCGGTGGTGATAACGGTGGTTTTCATGTTGGCGGTCATACTGGTTTCGCTTGGGATAATAAGTTATCGAAATTTAAAAAAGAATCCAAAGGAACTTTTGACAGAGCTTTAAATTTGGTATATTTAGATTAATGAAAATACTGATCATAGAGGATGACCGAATGATTCGGGAAGGGGTGGTAGAATTTTTGCGGGAATTTAAATACGAGATGGTCGAAGCGGGGGATGGGCTAGAAGCGTTGAAGAAGTTTAATCATGAAATTAATTTGGTGATTTTAGACATTAAATTGCCATCGATGAGTGGATTAGAAGTTTTAAGAAAAATTCGCGAAAAAAGTCGAGTACCGGTTTTGATGATGACGGCATTTTCGGACGAAGAATCGCAGATCATGGCCTTTTCGAATTTGGCGGATGGTTTTATGGAAAAACCGTTTTCGTTACCGGTTTTAAAAGCGCGGGTGGAAGCATTGCTGAAGAAGACTTTAGGTGAGGATCTAAGAGAATTTAGTTACCAAGAAACTAAAATTGATTTTGTGAGTTTTCGAGCCGAGATAGCAGGGCAATCAGTAGAAGTGAAACCGAAGGAACTGGAGATTTTAAAATATTTGTTTTTGAATGAAGGGCGAGTTTTGACCAGAGAACAAATTATTGAAAATGTCTGGAAAGAGAGCGAAGAAATTCCATTTGATCGGGTGATCGATGTTTACATTAAAGAACTAAGAAAAAAATTAAAACTGGATTGTATTTATACGGTGCGTGGGGTGGGATATAAATTGGAGCGAGAATGAGAAGAATTTTCTGGAAGGGATTTTTCAGGGTCTTAATATTACTGCTCGGAGTAGTGACGATCATTCACGGTGGGATATTTTATACACTTTCGAAATCTTATTTGGAGGAAAAAACAAAGGAGATTAAGCAGACAGCTTCGGAAGTAACGAAAAATTTGGCTGGAAAAAATCGTGACTATGTGGAACAGGCTTTGGATTTTTATTCCAGAAGTGGTGAGATTAAGGCTTACCTAAAAACGCAGAACGCGGAAAATGAGATGAAAGTTTCGGAGCTTTTGTCGGTGGATCGGACGAGTGAAAATAATTCGGTGATTATTGAAGAAAAAAGCGTGAAGCTCTTAAACGAAGAAGAGGCTTTGGTGCAGTTTGTTTCGACGGCAAATTTAGAAAAAGATGCAATTGATTTGAGCTTGAAGTTTTTACCGGTTACACTACTGGGGTCAGTGGTATTATCATTGGTGGTGGCGGGATTTTACGCGAGACAAGAAACTCTGAGAATGAAGCAAGTGAATTTTGAATTTTTGCGTGGGGCTTCGCATGAATTGAAAACACCACTGACGAGCTTGAAGATTGTTTTAGAAAATATGCAATTCAAAGTAGGAAAATATAAGGACCGGGATTTTTATTTGGAAAAATGTGGAGAAATGGTGGATGAACTTGACACGGGAATTCGAGAATTACTCTTGATGTCGAAAATGGATAGTTTCGAAAAGTCTGAATGGATAGAAATTTCAGAGGTAGTTGAGGAAGCCTTGAGGCGAAATCAAATTATGATTGCGGAGAAGAATCTGCAAATGCGAATTGAGGTTGGAGAACAAAAAAATTGGTTGAATCGGATGGCTTTATCGATGGTATTAGCAAATTTAATTGGGAATGCAGTGAAGTATGCGGAAGAAGGTGGGAGAATTTTGGTGCAGATGCGAGATGGGGTGCTAGAAATTAAAAATTCTTATAAGGCGAGCATTAATGAGCAGAGTGGAAGTGGTTTGGGGCTTTATATTGTAAAAAATTTATTGAAGCGATATGGTTTACAGTATGAAATTTGTGACACGAAAAAGAGTTTTAGTTTTAAAATCGATTTTGGAACTTTAAAAAGAAAAAACCCTTGCACAAACAGGGGAATCAAGTTATAATATGAAGTAGTGGATTCGTAGCTCAGTTGGTTAGAGCGCTGCCCTGTCACGGCAGAGGTCGCGAGTTCGAGTCTCGTCGGATCCGCCAGAATAAAGCCCTTCGGGCTATTTTTTGTGGTTTGAAAAATAGGGCTTAATGGAATTTAGGTGGTGGTGAGTTTTTTAGATACGGTTTTGGTTTTTTTAATTAATTTAACTTAGAGAATTTTTTCAACAATAAATTGAGTGGCGAGGGGCTTTAGTTCGCAGAGGGTTTTTTCGTCATCGATAGTGTAGCAGAGAACTGGATGGTGGATTTTGAATTTTTGGATGGCAGGTCGGTTCAACATAGTTTGATTAACGCTGAGAAAATCTGGTTTGACGAAGCGCCAAATTAGAGGGTTATTGACGAAGAAATCATATTTTTTGGCAAGGTCAGAATCATCAGAAAGGAGCAGCCCGACAGGAATTTTAGGATGATGCTTCTTGATCCAGTGGACGATGCGCGGGTCGAAACTTTGGAGATAAATTTTCGGATCATGATAACTTTTAAGATATTTTTCGAGCGCAGTGAGCACGGTTTTACCGAAGAGGGGAATGTCAGAATGCTCGGTGGTTTTTAGCTCGATTAAGATGGGAACTTTGGCGTGAATTAAATCTAACACTTCGGAAAGTTCGGGGATAGTTTGATTAGTGGAAACACCATCGGAATTAATAAGTGGAAGTTTTTTAAGAGTATAAAGGCCGGTATCTTCAAGATTGTAAGATTTTTTAGTCATCCGCAGAGTATCGTGATCATGAAAAACCGCGAGCTGGTGATCTTTGGTGAGATGAATATCCAGTTCGATGGCATAATTCGCGAGCAGGGCGCGCTTGAATGCGGAAAGAGAATTTTCAGGAAAATTCTTGGCGCCTTGATAAGTCCCGTGCATGCCGCGATGAGCGATGAGATCCGAGATGAGGCTCTTCATAACCTCATTATACATTAAAGAAAAAATAATGTATAATGTCTCTATGCCATTGTAGCTCAGTTGGTAGAGCAGCTCATTCGTAACGAGCAGGTCACAGGTTCGATCCCTGCCAATGGCTCCATTTTTTTATAAATCTGGTGTGAGCCAGTTTTTTGTTGATAAAAATACGAAGACGCCGTCGATTTAATTAAACCTGCGAGAGAAATTCAATGGCAGAATTGGCGGCAATGGCGCCGTCGGAGGAGGCGGTGACGAGTTGGCGGAAATTTTTGGAACGACAGTCGCCGGCGGCGAAGAGGCCAGCGAGATTGGTAGAACATGAGTCGTCGGTAATAATGAAACCAGATTGATCGAAAAGCAGGAGACTGCGCAGATTGCTGTTCTGAAAAATTTCAGTGAGGGAAGAGAGACGACCAATTTCGATGAAGAGGCTGGAAACGGGGAGGACTTGTTGATTTTTTAAGATGAGGGAATCGAGATGATTGTCTTCATTGGCATGGCAGGCGAGAATTTCTTGATCATAGAGAATTTCGATATTGGCGGAATTTTTAATTTGTGAAACTAGGGTTTTTTCGGCGGTGAAATGGGAGCGACGATGAATGAGGAAAACTTTTTGCGCAATATTAGAGAGATAGGAAGCGGCGAGAAGGGCGGAATTACCACCACCGACGACGGCGACAGTTTGATTCTGATAAAAGGCGCCGTCACAAGTGGCACAATAGGAAATGCCATGGCCGATGAGCTCAGATTCATTGATGAGATTGAGGCGACGTGGGGTGGTGCCGGTGGCGAGAATCACGGATTTGGCAGTATAAGTTTGGTCGCCGGTCAAAGTGAAATGGGTAGCGGTTTTTTCGAGATGAGTAATTTTATCGTAAGTGAGGGAAAGACCGAGAGATTTCAGTTGTAGATAAATTTGCTCAGAAAGTTCAGGGCCACTGACTTTGGTAAAACCGGGATAATTTTCGACAATGGGGGCTTCTAAGATTTGCCCACCGTAGCCGGCATTTTCGAGTAAAAGGACTTTTTGATGGTTGCGTAAAAGATAAAGGGCGGCGGTCATGCCAGCGATACCAGCGCCAATGATGGCGACGTCATAAGGTGAGGTGGAGTTTTCGTTCATAAATATATTATAGCGTAAGCGGTGAAGAATGTCGCATATGAAAGAATGTCGCATGCCTTTTTTCGGACCGCTCAAGGGCGCTTGCCCAAGCCTATGTCCTCAAAAAGGCAAGACGACATTCTTTATAGATCGATAGAATGATAAATAGCGCTTTTTTGTAAATCCAAAAACTATGAGACACCTTTAAATAGCATAAAACCATAACGTTTATGTTAAAATAAATGCATATGCAAGGCCAAAAATCACAACTACCGAACCTCGCGGGGGGGGGTGGTTTAGCTGGGAACTAAAGTTTCTCGGATTATTTTTGGCTTTTATTTCTTTTTTGAATTTGATTTTTAGCAAAAATACTTTTGCTTTATATACTCCGACGCTTTCGGCTTCCGTGAATCAAGCTAACCTACAAATAAATGGCAACCAAGTTATAAATTCAGTCTCTCAAACTTCCGAATTGCCAATTCAGGTCACAGTAAATACGAATAATAGAACTGGTTACACCGCAACCTTAAATACCGAAACGGATGAAACGGCCTTGGTAAATACTACATCGACGAGCGGAGCAAAAATAAATTCTATCGACATAAATAAAACACTTACAGATTTCTCGGAAAATACTTGGGGATTTTTGAGCTCTACGAGTGGAAACTATCAGCCGATCCCGAGTCTTTCGAATTCGATTAATCTTTATAGTACTGCTGCGAAAACTTCTGGTAATGAAAATTTTGATTTTAAGATTGGTATGAAGTTATCTAGCAATCTAGAGAGTGGAAGTTATACTAATAAATTGGTGGTTTCGATAATTTCTAATCAGTATGAAAAAAGAGCTTTAATGACCACTGGTATTAATTTTAATACCAAGTTAAAAACTTTTGAGACGGGTGGTAATAAAATTGAACATATCATGCGAAGCGCTACGGCGTCTAGCTTTGGGGTAAACACTGTAAGTCTTGAAGATGAAGCTAATTCAGATTATGAAATTAAAGCTTGGTATGATTCTGTCACGAAGACAGCATATTACTATACGGAAGCCGAGAAGATTTTTTTGAATGATGATAGTAACGCGATGTTTTATAATCTGGTGAATTTAGCTTCGCTTGATGTATCGAGCTTTGATACGTCTAAAGTGAAGGGAATGGGAAATATGTTTTTTGGTGATGAAAAACTGATCTCGCTAGATTTATCGAATTTTAATACACAGAGTTTAACGAATATGGACAAGATGTTTTATGGGATGTCGAATTTAACGAATTTGAATATTAGTTCTTTTGATACTTCGAATGTGACAAATATGAATGCATTATTTTACGGTATGGCTAATATTGAAAATATTGATATCTCGAATTTTAATACACGTAATATCACGAATATGAGCTACATGTTTTCTGGTATGCATAAATTGAAACAACTGCAGCTGCCTGCTACTTTTGATACCTCGAACGTGACCGATATGAGCTTTATGTTTGCGAATGATCATCGCCTTCATGCTTTGAATCTTTCACATTTTAATACGCAAAATGTTATCAATATGCAACAAATGTTCTTTGGTATGTATGCCTTATCGTCTATCGATCTCTCTAATTTTGATACGAAAAAAGTCACTTTAATGGACGGTATGTTTAATGGCTGCGTCGTTCTTACTAGCATTAATGTCTCAAATTTTAATACGGAAAATGTTGAAAATATGAACGGTATGTTTGCCTTTACAGATAGTGTGGAGGAATTGGATTTGAGTAGTTTTCGCACTCCTAAGGTAAAAACTTTTAGAGCTATGTTTTTCACCTTGAATCTAAACAGATTGAAAAAGATTTATGTAAGCTCAGATTTTGATACGAGCGCCGCATTCGCTTATCAAAATACTGACACTCTTGCCAATATTGATATTTTTCATATGCGGAATCAACTAGTTGGCGGTAATGGCACGACCATTGCAAACACGGCAGTTGAGTTTCGTAATCTTTTGAAGATTGATCGCCCAGGTGTCCCAGGTCTTTTCACTAGAAAACCGTAAATATTTATTACGTTTATGATAAAATAAATTATATGCAAGGCCAAAAATCGCATACGCAAAAACCCCACGGGGGGGGGGTGGTTTAATAAGGTATTAAAGCCACTTTTTGTATTTTTTGGTTTAATTTTTTCTTTTAATTTCATCTTCATTAATGACACTTCAGCTCTCTTCGTTCCAACCTTATCGGCTTCGGTGGATCAGGCCAATCTGCAGGTGAATGGGAATCAAGTGATTAATTCTACAGATAAAACCATAGAGATTCCGTTTAATTTCACCGTGAATACCAATAACCGCACCGGCTACACTGCTACATTGAGTGCTGAAACGGATAACACTGCACTGACTAATACAACTTCTACTGTTGGTGCGAAAATTAATTCGGTTAACACGAACTTATCCTTAAATAATTTGCCAAATAATACTTGGGGTTATAAGTTCGGGGTATCCACGAATTACGCGCCGATTCCCGCACTTTCTACGCCAGCGCAAATTCTCCAAACGGCAGGGAAGACTAACGGCAATGAATCGAATCAGCTGAGTATCGGCATGAAGCTAGCGGATAATCTAGAATCAGGGAATTATACGAACAAGCTGATTTTATCTTTTGTTTCGAATCCATACACAATGCGCGCCATAATGACAAATGGTCCGGATTTTAATACAAGGGTAGGGGCTCTAGATACAAATACAGGATTTGCCTCGTGGGATAGTAGTGTGGCGATGATGACTAATATTCGGTATGTAAAAAAGTCGACGATAAGACCGAGTGTATCACAGGTCATTATAAATATAGAAGATTCGGATTCAGATTATGAAATTTTGGTTTGGTTCGATATGGCTTCTGGGACTGTATATTATTATTCTGATGTGGAAAAAATTGAATTAAGCAAAGATAGCAGTTTTATGTTCCATAATTTTAGTGGCTTACAAGAAATAGACATGCGAAATTTTGATGGCAAAAATATAGAAAATTTGCGAGATTTGTTTTCTAATTGTTCGAGTTTAACATCGGTAAATTTTGCTGGATTTAATACTTCAAAAGTAAATAATATGACAAGTATGTTTTACGCAAATTTTGCATTAAAAAATTTAGATTTGTCGAGCTTTGATACCTCGAATGTAGTCTATATGAACGATATGTTTTCTGGGACGCGAGAGCTTGTGAATTTAAACTTGTCGAGTTTCAATACTAGTAAAGTCGAGATTATGGTTAATATGTTTTATGACGTACGAAAAATTAAAAATCTTAATGTGTCGAATTTTGATACGCGAAATGTAAAGAAGACGCGAAATATGTTTGCAAATATGCTTGAACTTGAGTCGTTAGACATATCAAATTTTGATACTTCAAAGGTGGAAGATATGGCGATGATGTTTGCTGAGACACATAAGCTAAAAACATTAAACCTCGGACATCTAAATACTAGTCGAGTGACGACGATGGAGAAAATGTTTAATAATATGTGGGCGCTGGAGAATTTGGATGTTTCGAGTTTTGATACGAGTAATGTGACGAATATGAAGGATATGTTTAATGGGGTGACGAAGATAACGACTCTGAATTTGAATAACTTTAATACTTCGAATGTGACAGATATGTCGAATATGTTTAACTCGATGCTTGCGATAGAAAATTTGAGTTTGCCAAGTTTTGATACGCGCAGGGTAACAACTATGAGAAGCATGTTTGCAACGATGGAAGGTCTGAAAAATCTGAATATTTCGAGTTTTGATACGAGTAACGTACGGGATTTTCGATATATGTTCGGGTTAGGAGATGTGCAGAATTATGGCTATGATCAGGTGGACCATTTGGAACATATTTATGCCTCGAAAAAGTTTGTGATTTCGGCAATGGAAACGGGTGGCAGTGGAGGGATTTTTCACCGCAGGCCGAGTTTGACGGTGGGTGCGGGTTGTACTTATGTTTCTGGAACGGGGAATCCATTCTGTATTGGTTCGACTTGGGTGGTGGTTCCATAACTTCCTATTTCATCCCGTTTATGCTAAGATAAATTTATATGGGAATGGGAAAAAGTGCGTTTTTCGATATTTATAAAAAGAATATGAGAAATTTTGCTGGTTTTCTTGCGTTCCTTTTCTTGGCGAATTTGGGTTTTATAGTTTGGGGTGGAGAAAGAGTGTCGGCTGCATTTGTGCCGACACTTTCTGTATCTGTAGATAAAACCGATACGTCATTGAATGGTCGTGATTTTTTGCATTATAGTGCAAATATTAGGACATTTAATATTAGATATACAACAAATAGCAATCTAAAAAATGGCTATACTGCATCACTGAGCACTGAAAGTGATGAAACTGCACTTATTAATGATGAAGTTGGTAGCACTACAAAAATTAAAAGCATAGATAATACTAAGTCTCTCTATGAACTTGAACAAAATAGCTGGGGAATACGAATGCCTAACGGTTCAAAATATGATCCCATTCCAAGTGCGTCTTCGGCGAGAATATTTACGGAAAACAATTGGCAGTATGAGATATCTATTGGAATAAGGGTTGGTGATAATCTTGAAAGTGGCAGATATTCAAATAAGTTAATTTTTTCAATGATTTCTAATCCCTATGAGCGTATTGCAGAAACTACGAGTGGGTATAAATTTAATGATATAATAAAATCTTTCGATACGATTGGTGAAGGGTATTATGCAAAAAAAGGAGAGAATATCGATTATATTAAAAGGTCGAATATTCCGCCGTCCGTACTAGCTAATGTAAAAAATATAGAAAGTGATTACTCTGATTATGAAATTAAGACATGGTACGATGAAGGCTTAAAAACAATCTACTATTATTGTGAAAAAGACAATATTTTTTTAAATAGTAATAGTAATAGTATGTTTTCGGGGTTTAAAAATTTATTAAATATAGATCTTGAGCATTTTGACACAAGTAGGACTACCGATATGACAAGGATGTTTAGTAATTTAAGTAAGATTGAGAGGATTAATTTATTAAAATTTAATACGGAAAAAGTGACTAGTATGGATGGGCTGTTTTCTGGATCAGGAAATTTATTAGAGTTAGATTTAAAAACCTTCAAAACTAGCAATGTACTTTATATGAATAATATGTTTTATGGCGTCGAAAAACTAGTAAACCTAGATCTATCGATGTTTGATACTAAGAAAGTATTAAAGATGCAACATATGTTTCATGATATGAAAAACATTGAGAATTTAGACGTGTCAAGCTTTAATACTAGTAAAGTGATTGATATGTCTTGTATGTTTTCATATATGGAAAAAATGAAAAATTTAAATTTATTTAACTTCGATACCAGTAGCGTTAAAGAAATGACGCTAATGTTTAATGGATCTAAATCCCTTGAAGGATTAAATGTAGCAAATTTTAATACGGAAAATGTTGTAGACGCAAGAGGTATGTTTCAGGATTTAAAAAATATAAGACAGATAGATGTTTCTAATTTTGATACGCGCAAGATGACTACGATGAACGCAATGTTTTCTGGTATGGAGAAATTGGAAACATTGGATGTGTCTAATTTTGATACATCCAATGTCGTTGATATGAGTTCGATGTTTGAAAAACTTAAAACTTTAACATATTTAGATTTAAGTAATTTTGATACAAGAAATGTTAAGTATATGAGCAGTGTATTTGAGTATATGGAGAATATAGAAAATTTGAGTTTACCAAATTTTAGCACCGATAACGTTACTACTATGAGTTCAATGTTTAAAGAAATGTATAAGTTGAAGAGACTGGATATTTCTAATTTTAAAACACCAAAGCTCACGTCTGTATATAGAATGTTCGCTTGTGAATATGGTACAGGCTCTTTAGAGGCCATTTATGTAAATGAAGATTTTAATATAGATAACATTACTGACGATAATATGCTATTTTATCGTCAAGATAAGCTTAGAGGCGGCAATGGTTCTTTTGCAGCCAACAATTATACTGCAGGTAAAGAATGGTTAAAAGTAGATCGCCCGGGCGTGCAGGGGTACTTCACACGTAAGTCATAGTCGTGGTTTGGAAGTGATTTTCCTGTAAAATCATGGGGAGGTGCAGTGAGACTCCGTTTGTAAAATTATAGAGGTGTGAGTTTTATTCCGCTCTAACCTGTGATAAGATAAAAGTAATGGTGCAATTAGGTGTAAAAACAAACAAAGGACGGGGGGTTTTTGAATTTTTCTTTGCCAAAAGTCAGCCGGAAGTGGATAGGGAATGGGTGGCGGAAAATCAGCTGAAAATGGCGCGAATTTTTATGGCGGGACTGGAGAAATACAATCTTGAGAGTGGTGCGGGGACTAAGGGTGAATTCGATGAAACGGGGAACGGGATACCTTATGACAGGGTGGCACATCCGGTACGTGATGAGGCTGGGCGCCCGGTTAGTGAAACAGCGGAGCGGGTGCTCTTGCCGGAGCAATTTCAATTGGTGGCAGGTTATCACATCGATGAGGATACCAAGACGCGGGAATTTTATGATGCTAATGACGAACTCGCGACCCGTACGGTGACGGAGGCGATTTACACAAATTTGCTAGTGGGGTTTAGTCCGGAGATTCAGTGTTTGGTGCTGATGAAAGTAGATGCGGACCTGACGCGATTTGGTGAAGTATTCGTGTTTTATCCAAAAGATTTTGCGAAAAAAAAATATCGCAGATTTATCGAGCGTTTCGAGATTTATGATCAGACAGAGAAATGGTATGAGCGGATTTTGATGCGACTTTCGGCGAAGCATCGCACGACTTTTTATGTGCCGAGTGAAAGTTTGGGGACTTTGACGGATGTGGAGGGAAATCCGGTGCTGATTTATATTAGTCAGGCGAAAATGCGTGAACGATTTGTAGAATTTTTTAATAACTGGGAGCAAAAATGAGCGAAAAAAGTGATGTGAAAATTTTAGCGGTAGTGGGGATGAGTGGTTCGGGTAAATCGGTAGTGGTGGATTTTTTGACCAAAAAAGGCGTGCCAAAAGTCTACTTCGGGGGAATGATTTATAAGGAAATGGAGCGCCGAGGAATTCAACGCACGGCGGACGGATCGAGTGAACGACAATTTCGAGAAATGATTCGTGAAACCGAGGGGAAAGATTGGGTGGTGCGACAGGTGATGGGGGAGATTGATAATTTGATTGCTTCGGGACAAAAACGGATCGTGCTGGACGGGCTATATTCCTGGACGGAATACAAGGAGCTCAAGAGTAAATATCCGGGACTTTTGACGGTGGTGGCAATTGTGGTGCCGAAGGCCTTGAGGCATTTTCGAGTGGGGAAGCGTGAGGAGCGACCGTTTACTTTGAAGGAAATCCAGGAACGAGATTATACGGAAGTGGAAAATATCGAAAAAGGTGGTCCGATCGCGATGGCGGATTATTATATTTTGAATGATGGCAGTGTGGCGGAAATGAATGAAAAAATGGCAGAAATTTTAACTAGGATGGAATTTTAATGAAAAAATTAGTAATCATTGATGGAAAAAGTGTTTTTTATCGTGGTTACTACGCGATGGGAAATTTGGCGACCTCGAAAGGGGAGCCGACTTCGGGAGTGTATGGCTTTGCGGTAATCGCGATGGAAATCGTGCGCAATATTCAGCCGGATCAGGTGGTGGTAGCGTGGGATAAGGCACGTACTTCGACGGCAAAAAGACTCGCGATTTTTAAGGATTACAAGGCGGGGCGAGTAAGGCCGCCAGAAGATTTTTACGCACAGATTCCGTTGCTTCGGGAATTAATTTCGGCCCTTTCATGGGGCTTTATGGAGGCGGATGAATATGAGGCGGATGATATTATTGGTACCTTGGCGAGTCAAGCGGATGAGGCGGGGGATTATATGACTTATATTGTGTCTTCGGACCTTGATATGCTGCAAATCGTAGATGAAAACACCAAGATGTACCGAATTCTGCGGGGATTTTCGGATCTCGAAGAGATGGATATTCCAGCGGTGGAAGAAAAATATGGGATTTTGAAATCGCAATTTTTGGATTTGAAGGCGCTGAAAGGGGATAATTCGGACAATATTCCAGGCGTACCGGGGATTGGTGAAAAAACCGCAGTGAAACTCTTAAATGAGTATGGTAGCTTGGAGGGGATTTATGCCCATATTGAGGAAATTTCGGGGGCGACACAGAAGAAATTGATTGATGGACGCGAGTCGGCTGAGATGTCCCTAAAGCTTGCGAAAATTATGACGGACGCACCGGTGAAACTTTCGGATGTTCCGGCTTTGAAACTAGATTTTTCGCGTATATCAGAGGTATTTAAGCGTTTAGAGTTCAATAATTTGCTGAAAAAACTGAAAATTGAAAATGGGCTTTCGGAGATAGAGACTGAGCCCGCAGAAGAAGTGGTGTCGCGAGTAGAAATTCCGGAAGGGATGCTGGTCGCGAGCAATATTAAGGATTTGATGCATGAGAATGCAGAATTCCGTGAGCGAGTTTTTCAGGCGGAGCAGCTATGGGATTTGGATCAGGCGGATTTTCTACTAAATCCATTAAGACGTACAGGGGTAGAGGGGGTTGGCACGATGGAAGAGGTGCTGACTGGCGTGTATTCGGAAGCGACATTGAATAAATTTAGTGAACAATATTTGGCTTTTTCGAAGGATGAAAAATTGAACACAATTTTTATGGATTTTGATATGCCGGTGGTGCCGATTTTGTATAAGATGGAAGCGGCGGGAATTTTGTTGGACCGAGAATATTTCGAGGGATTGAAGACGGAATTTGAGGGGAAAGTATGTGAAATTGAACAAAAAATTTATGAGCTTTCGGGTGAACAATTTAATGTAAATTCGCCACTTCAAATGTCACAAATTTTGTTCGAAAAACTGGGTTTGCCGGTAAAAGGCATTAAAAAGACTTCGCGAGGTTATTCGACAGGGGCGAAAGAGCTAGAAAAGCTCAAAGATGAGCATCCGGTAGTCGCAGAAATTATTCGTTACCGGGAAACGATGAAGCTATTATCGACCTATATCGCACCGCTGATTGAACAGGTGGCGGCAGATGGACGCATTCATTCGACGTTTACACAGAATGTGACGGCGACGGGGCGTCTTTCAAGTTTGAATCCGAATTTGCAGAATATTCCGGTGCGTAGTGAAGAGGGGAAGCGTATTCGCCGGGGATTTGTGGCGCCTGAGGGGAAGGTTTTGGTTTCAGCGGATTATTCACAGTTCGAATTGAGACTGGCGGCGGTACTATCTGGAGATGAAGCTTTGGTGTCAGATTTTAATCAAGATATAGACATTCATACAAAGACGGCGGCGGAAGTTTATCAGATACCGATGGAAGAGGTCACGAAGTTACAGCGCCGCGTGGCGAAGGTGATTAATTTCGGTATTATGTATGGGATGAGTCCGAAGGGGCTGAGTGACGCGACGGAGATGAATTTCTTCGAGGCGAAGCGATTTATTGATGAATACTTTAAGGTGCGCCAGAAGATTTATGCATATTTGAATCATACCTTGGAAGAGGCGCGAGAAACGGGTGAAGTGAGGACTTTTTATGGCCGCAAACGCCCGACACCAGATGTAAAATCTTCTAACTTTATTATTCGTAATGCGGCAGAACGAGCGGCGCAAAATATGCCGATTCAGGGGACCGAGGCGGATTTGATGAAGCGAGCGATGATTTTCGTGGATAAGAAGTTGCCGGAGGGGGCGAAATTGGTGTTACAAATTCACGATTCCTTGGTGGTAGAATGTGATCAGGCCGACGAAGAGGCGGTCAAGGTGATTTTGCAAAAGGAAATGGAAGGGGTGGCGCCAGAATTGAAGATTAAGCTCAAGGTGGAAGTGACGGCGGGGCAGAACCTCGGAGAACTATGACGATGAAGCTGGAAATTTATCAGGGTGCAGAGGGGGAAGTCTTTTTCGATGTAGATGAAATGAATCAGACGATTTGGGCGGAGC
>CAUTFL010000005.1:0-61258 GCA_963538065.1 uncultured Candidatus Saccharibacteria bacterium
ATGGCGTTGATAGCATTCTCTGGATTGGTGATAATACAGGTACGATTTTTGCCACTTGAAACGAAGCTAATACCGGCTTCAATCTTTGGTAGCATACTACCAGCGGCAAATTCACCCTTCGCGATATACTTAAAGGCTTCATCAGCGGTGAGGGTCTTGAGATTTTCCTCATTGTCCTTTTTGAAGTTGATTTTGACATTCTCTACCGCAGTGAGAATCAAAAGTATGTCCGCATCAATGGTTTCGGCGAGTTTTTCGGCGGCGAAATCCTTATCGATGACAGCTTCAAGGCCAACTAGGCGACCGTATTCGTCGTAATAAACTGGGATACCACCACCACCACCGGCCACGATAATGGCGCCATTACCAAGGGCGATTTCGACGAGTTCCGATTCGATAATCGAAAGGGGCATTGGTGAAGGAACGACTTTGCGCCAGCCACGACCAGCGTCTTCTTTGACGGTGAAGTGGCGTTCTTTACTCAGCTTTTTAGCTTCCTCTTCGGTGTAGAATGGACCGATTGGTTTGCTCGGATTTTTGAAAGCCGGATCGTCCTTAGAAACAAGGACTTGGGTTACAATAGCGGCAATGGGCTTTTTGATGCCCTCGGATTCGAGCTGATTGCGCATGGCATTTTGTAACCAATAGCCAATTTGACCTTGAGACATCGCTCCAGCCACATCGATTGGCATGGTCGGGGTTTTTTCGGTATTGATAGCTTCTTCGTGAAGAATAATATTGCCGATTTGTGGGCCGTTGCCATGGACGATGACTAATTGGTGGCCAGCCGCCACGAGCTTGGCAAGCTCCTTGGCGGTCTGGTTGGCGACTTCGAGTTGATCTTTAGCGGTTGCTTTGCCATCACGACTTAAAGCATTACCTCCGAGAGCGACGACGATTTTGGCCATAATTAAATCATCCCCATAACGAAGACGGCGACTAAGCTAATAATAGCGAAGATTACCATAAGTGGAGTCACACGCTTAATCCAGGTTTTGTAAGATACACCGGATAGGGTGAGTCCGGCCATCAATGAGGCAATGGTAGGGGCAAACATGTTAAGTAAACCATTAGCATTAGCAAAAGCTACCACCATGGTTTCTTTGTTGCTACCTACGAGCTCAGAGACTGGCGCAATGATTGGCATGGAAGCCGCAGCGAGGCCAGAGGATGATGGGATAATGAAGGAAAGTGGAAGGTAGAAAATGTAAGCCAATACTCCGACAAGACCGCCGTTGAAATTGGTGAGACCTTTTTCACCCCAGTGGATAATGGTGTCTTCTATACCACCGGCGCGCATGACGATGGCAACGCCAGCTGCCACGGCGATGATTACGGCGACACTCAAGAGGTCTTCCGATCCCTTAATGAAAGTGTCGGTGATGGAGACATTTTTCTTGCTAAATTCTTTGCGGTAGATGAAGGCAATTACCACAGTTGAAATGAGGAAAAGGGTAGAAATTTCGTTAAAGTACCAGGTACCAAGGGCGCCGTTGTGGTTTACGCCAAGCATAGTGGAAAGTACTGGAACCCCAGCAAAGAACTCATGTAGAACGTCGAAGAAGTCAATTTTAAAACCACTCCAAGGGATGAGGGAGATAATCATAATCACGAAAGTGACGGCGAAAACACCCATGATGAGTTGGCGCTTGAAATTATATTCTGGCACACTGTTAAGATTAATTGGCTTAAAAGTAGAAGCGACGGAAGAATCGTCGGCGTATTTGCCAGCTTTGACCTTTTTGGCGTAATTCATAACGAAAAGGATAGCGAGTACGAGCATGGCAACAAGTACGAGCATTTGAATCCAAAGGATGTTGCCGAGTTGAACGTCAGCGGTTCTAGCGGCAATACCCGTAGAAAATGGGTTAACCGTGGAAGCCAAAACACCGACTCCGCCACCTAAGACAATCATCATCATGGCGGTCATGGAATTATACCCAGCAGCCATCATGACTGGAATGATAAGGGCATAAAAGGCGACAGCTTCTTCTTGCATACCATAAGTGGTACCACCAATAGCGAATAAGGTCATCAAGATTGGGATAAGGAAAATTTCTTTACCGTTCATCTTCTTGAGAAGACCACCGAGAGCGGCATCGAGGGCGCCAGTTTTCATGGTAATGCCGAGGAAACCACCGAGAATCAAGACAAAGATGATGACATCAAGACGATCAGCCATACCTTTGATTGGTGCCATAAAGACATCCCAAAGCCCTTGGCGATGGTCGACAGTGGTGACTTCTCCGGTCTCTTCATCTACGATACGTTCGACTTTGTCGATGCGCTGGTAGGTGCCGGCTTCGCGAATTTCCTGAGACGGATCATTCGGGTCTTTAATCATGTTATATTTACCGGATGGAATAACCCAGGTGAGGGCTGCCATCAGGCCGATGATCGCAAACAAAACAGCAAAAGCCGATACCTTCTTGGTATGAGGGGTTTTTTGTTTTGGTTGTTTCTTCACCTTTTGAGGTTTTGCAACCATATATGTCCTTTCATATAAGTTTGGTTTATATGACTCAAGTATAACACTTATGCTAAAAAAGAAGCAGGGGGTCTGCTTCTTTTTTCATTGTGGAAAACTGAAAACTGTTTAGAGGGTTAAATCCATGACTGCTTCAATGGTATAAACCCGGTTTTCCGCTTGATCAAAGACGACGCTATTCGGACTATAGAAGACTTCGTCGGAGACTTCCATGGCATCAAGGCCGTATTGTTCGAGAACTTCTTTACCGATCTTAGTTTTCTTATCGTGGAAGGCTGGCAAACAATGCAAGAAAATAGTATTTTTCTTGCGAGTAGCCTGCATAAGCTCACGATTAACTTGGTAGGATTTAAGCAGATTAATGCGTTCTTCGAATTTGTCTTCTTCGCCCATGGAAACCCAGACGTCGGTATAAATGGCGTCGGCATCAGCGACAGCTTCGTAAGGATTTTCCACGATTTTGATGGTGGCGCCGGTTTGATATTTTTTAGTTATGGCATTGCATTCATCGATAAGCGATTGTTCTGGAAAAAGTTCTCTAGGGGTACCGATGGAAAAATGAAGACCTAAAAGAGCCGAGGCAATCATTAAAGTGTTTGCAACGTTATTACGTCCGTCGCCCACGTAAGCGAGGTGGGTGCCACGTAGATGGCCCACGTGTTCCATGATAGTCAACATGTCAGCGAGGCCTTGAGTCGGGTGGAATTTGTCGGTTAGACCATTCCAAACTGGGACGCCAGCGTATTTAGCGAGTTCCTCGACGGTTTCGTGGGCAAAACCACGAAATTCAATACCGTCAAACATACGACCAAGCACCAAGGCAGTGTCACGGACAGATTCTTTTTTACCGAGCTGGATGTCGTCTTTGCCGAGATATTCAGCGTGCATGCCGAGATCGCGAGCACCACACACGAAGGCACAACGAGTCCTGGTGGAAGCTTTTTCGAAAAGTAAGGCGATAGTCTTCCCTTCGTGGTTACGATTTGACACGCCAGTCAACTTGTTGTTCTTGAGTTGCTTAGCGGTTTCCAGCATGGTTTGAATTTCGCGCGGGGTGAAGTCTTTAAGAGTTAAGAATGAGCGACCTTTAAGATTTAACATTAGATTTCCTCCCTGAAAAGTGGCATTGACATACAACGCGGGCCACCACGACCACGGCCGAGTTCGCTACCAGCGACCTCGATAACTTTGAGACCGGCTTTACGTAAGGCTTCATTGGTAACGTAGTTACGATCGTAGGTAATGACGACACCTGGAGCGATGGCGAGGGTATTGGAGCCGTCATTCCATTGTTCGCGAGCGGCTGCGATTGGGTCGCCATTGCCACATTGAATGAGTTGAACTTTGGATACGCCAAGGGATTCAGCTAAGACATTAGTGAGGTCACGACGATGGGTAACTTCGTAGCCAACATGGGTATTAGACTTATCAAGTACATAGATATCGAGTTCGCCACCTTCAGTCATGATTTCTGGATGGACGGAGAATTTGTCGTAATCAATCATGGTAAAGACGGTGTCGAGGTGCATGAAGGCACGCTTGGCTGGAATCTTAATGGCGAGAACGCGAGTAAATTCGGAGTCATGGAAGAGGCGTGAAGCGATACGTTCAATAGCTTCAGCCTCAGTACGCTCAGAGATACCAATGGCGACAGTGTGCTTATTTAAGACTAATTCGTCACCACCTTCGACGGAGAAGCGATTATTGCGATTGTACCAAACTGGAATATTTTGGTTCGCAAAACGTGGATGATACTTCAAGATATATTGCATGAAGAGTGATTCACGACGACGGGCTGGCCAGTGCATCTTATTAATGGTGAGACCATTACCGATAGAAGCGGCTGGGTCGCGGGTGAAATAAAGGTTTGGCATTGGATCAAGATAGAATGGATAATCATTGACCATGAAATGATGAAGCTGCTTGTTGGTAGGTTCCATATCTTCAACTTCGCTCTTTTTAACACCAGCCATGACTTTGCGCACCATAGCGAGTGGCTCAAGCGACTGGAGGTAGTTGACGATGGCAAAGGTTGAAAAAGTTTCTTCCTGTTTTGAAGCGCGAACCATTTCGACAATAAAGCGATCACGCACTTCTTCATTGGCGAGAGCTTCGGCGGCGAGTTGATCAAGATAAAGTACTTCCACCCCGTTTTCGCGTAAGACATTAGCGAAGGCGTCATGTTCTTCTTGTGCGACCTTTAGGTATGGCACGTCGTCGAAAAGCATACGGCTCATATATTCGGGAGTGAGAGCCTCGAGTTCTTCGCCTGGACGGTGAAGAAGCACGGTTTTGAGGCGACCAATTTCCGAATTAACTTGGATTTGTGGTTCCATTAGATTCTCCGTTTAAAATTTCTATAAGCTGATTATAGCATAAGCAATTAAAATAAATCAGTCTTGATAACAAAACGGCCTCGATAATAGATTGGGATTAATGGATTAAAAAATCAGACCCCGAAATGAGTCTGATTTTAAGAAGATTTTTATGGAATTAGTCAATTTTTTTAACTTGAAGAGCGTCAAGTTCGACTGGCGTTTCACGACCAAACATGGAAACCATGACACGGAGCTTACCCTTGCTGGAGTCGATTTCGGCGATGGTGCCTTCGAAGCCCTTGAATGGTCCATCGGTAATGGCGATAACTTCGTTAAGCGCGTAGTTGACGGAATATTTTGGATCCTCTACACCCATACGTTTCTTGATTTTATTAATTTCCTTTTCGGAAACTGGGGTTGGCTGGGTGCCGGTGCCGACGAAACCAGTGACGCCTGGGGTATTGCGGATGATATACCAAGTTTCATCAGAGAGGCGCATCTGGACAAGAACGTAACCCTGGAAGATTTTGCGATCGACGATTTTGCGTTTGCCGTTCTTAATTTCGATTTGTTTTTCTTTTGGTACGATAGCATCGAGGATTTTACCTTCGAATTCAGCACTATCGAGACGTTGTTTGATGGATTCGGCGACCTTGTCTTCGTAGCCACTGTAAGTGCTTACGGTGTACCATTGGAGGGTGTCGTCATAACGGTTTACTGCCATGTGATTTCCTTTTTCTCTTTCCTATTTCAATAAGTTATTAAACAATAATGTGAATAATGCGTCAAGTACCATAATGATAGCGGCGAAGATGACGGTGTATAAAATAACAGCGAAGACGAGCTTCCAGGTCATTTTACGATTTGGCCAACGCACTTGCTTGAGTTCCTGCCAAGATTCGGCAAGGTAACGGAAGAAAGCACGAATTGGGGTAGTGATAAAAAGCAAGAAACGAATAAGTGGGTTCTTGGATTTTTCACCGGAAGCTTTTTTGGCCTTTTTGGCGGCCAGTTTTTCGGCTTTTTTCTCTAATTTGGCAAGTTTCTTTGCATTTTTAAGGGACTTTTTGTCATAGGTTTCTGATTCTACGATATCCGCGCGGATTTCGGCGTTGTCTTGAATCGGTTTTTTAGGTTCTGGATTTTTGCCAGAAGCTTTGGTGGTTTGATCTGAATTTTTTGACCCAGATTGACCTGCTTTGATGCGGGTGATGTGCGCCATATACTCCTTCCATAAAAAATAGTCTGATAACCAGACTGTCAAGTAGATTGTAGCATGTAAAGAGGTTTTTGTAAATGTTTTAGAATAAAAAGACCCCCGACTTCGGGGGTGAAAAATTGTGTTGCGTTTTTCGGCGGCATTAGGCCTTTTGGTCGGTAGTGCGATGAACCAGATTTAGTTCTTCGCCACTGGTGGTAGTAATAACATAGACATCGCCTTTACTAATAGCATCCCAGAGGTCAGTAGGAAGACTATACTCATTATAGATTTTGCGAGTTTCCTCCTTAGATAGACGCCGAAGTGATTTGACACTAAACTGAAAAGTACGAAATTTAATGTGATCATTACGATAGTGCCTGGCATGTTGCTTGGCGCATCTCGGCATCACGCTGGTGATGCGGTCGACAGAGATAGTGGCATGAATTTCTTTGGGGACTTCGAGCGGTGCAGAATTTTTGTCCTGATACCAGAGACGTAATCTACGATCGAAATCGGTGGTGTTTTGTAGTTCGTCGTAATCTTTTCTTCTGGTCTCAGTGTTGGTAGTTTCGATCATATCGGACCAACAAAATCGTAGGCTGAAAAGATTGTAGGCTTCGTCTAAAACGTGTAAAACTTCTTTGAAACTAGCTTCATTTTCTAATTTGCGTTTGTCTAAGAAACCTTCCATGGTAACCCTCCTTTTTACAACACGATTTTCCTGTTAAGGTACTAAAGTGTTTATATTAAAGCATAAAAGAGGTTGTTTGGCAAGTTAATTATTGGCAGGTATCCGTACCAGAGAAATATCCTAGGTAATTTCCATTCCAGCCAGAAGTATCACGAACCGTAGCGGTGGTTTTATCTCTATAATTACTATCGAAGTGACGTACATCAGCGTCTGAATAGAGGGCAGTATTTGAAATATTACTCAAAATATCTTTAGGTAATGGATAGGCCGAGATTAATTTATCGGTATTTTTAAAGACATATTGAGTTGGATTCATAGACTCATCGAGATTAATAAAGGTAGGTGATTCATTCCCATATTCTGAACAGTGGCGATTAACTCCAATGATAAATCTTAAATCACTACGCCCAATATCATCCATATAAAACATTTCGGATGCGTCAAGATTCTGTGGTTTATCAAGTCCACGTATTCCACTAATATCTATGGCTTGGTTTTTGTATGTGTTGGCAAACATCCTTTTGGCATTAGTGGCATTTGTCATATCGTATTTGAATTGAATTATATTATCTAATTTTCTGGGCACATATGTGAAAAATGGCGTGTATGGGAAATTATAATAATCGATATCTGTGGCATTTGAATTGTAGAAATTATAAGATTCTAGTCCATCAAACATGGATTCCATATTTGTCACATTGCTAGTATTGAGATTGGCAAAGGTTTTTTGCTCTGATTGATAAGGATCGTTGGGAATATAATTATAGTCTAAACACTGATAGTTGCTATCTCTACTAAAACATTGGAGATTCTTTAATCCACTAAACATGTGGCTCATGTTTGTGACATTTTGTGTGTCAAAAGAGTCAAAATTGAGTTTTAAATTTGTTAGTTCCGGTAAATCACTAAACATATATGACATATCTGTAGTTCGCGCTGTATTTAAGCTCATTTTGTCGTCGGCATATCTACCGACTTGTTCAATACATGATGCGGCAGCTGGGTCCTGCCAACGGTTTAGGGTATCCATATCTAATTCTAGATGAATATCACGAAGAAGCGGTAGATTGTAAAAAAGATGACTGAGATTTTCAGCGTTTTCCGTCTTATTCCTGTATTCTAAACCATCGCTACTGGCTTCAGAATGGCCAAAATAAATGTGATGAAGATTTGGTAAATTGGCATACATATATGACATATCGGTTACACTTCCGGTATCAAAACAGGCGGTGCTAATTTCGGTTATTAGCGGCATACCATCGAACATATGGGAAGTTGTTTTTGCATTGGAGGTATTAAAGCTATGAAGTATTAATTCTCTGGCACCAGATTGATAGAACATATAGGACATATCTTCAACTTTTTTCGTATTGAAATGTGATAGGTCTAGGGTTTCGACTGGAACACCCTTAAACATATATTTCATTGTGATTACGTTTTGTGTATTGAGTTTTAAAATATTGAGATTTGTAAGACTTGTGTCACCACCAAAAAGATGCGTCATCTCTTTTACGCTTTTAGTATCAAATGTGGAGAGATCTAAAGAAGTGAGTTCCGTGTTTTCGCCGAACATATTATTCATATATTGGATTTTTTTAGGTTTGAAATTTGATAGATCTATGGTTGGCGCTTTAATAAAGGCAAACATGTCTGAGGCATAGATTATATTTTTAGCGTCTGTGCCGGTAAGGTCTATGTCAGTTAATTCATTGAAATTATTTTGTGAACCAAAAAAACCGATAGAGTTTTCATTGAAGTTGGCGATTTCTGCTGGGGAATACCAATAAAAGGTTCGATTAGACTGGTCAAGCCATGCCTTAATTTCGTATCTTGAAGTTGGACTTGATGCGGTGAAGGTTGGAGTAGTGGATGTTGGGGCTGATTGTGACCTAGTGAATCTAGTTGGTGTAATGTTGATTCCGTTAGTATCTAGATAATTACGAAAAGTTGTATTGAAATAAGCCATAAATTCAGCACGGGTTGGAGCGTTATTCGTGATAACAGAAAAAGTAAGATTGGTACTGTAGGTGCCGGCATCGAGGGTATTATTAATTTTAGTTTTTATATGAAGTTCGTGGGTTTCGCCAGTTGTATCAGTGGGTTCTTCGGTCTTAATAATATCTTTCGGCTGTGTAATTGCTGGAATTGGCTGAAAAGTAGTATTATCTAGTGACCAACCGTAAGTGTTTGATGGAAGAACAGTAGTATCACTTATGATAGAAGTGATCTTGGAATTACTGGAGGTGTCTGAATTATAGAGCGTGGTATCGGCGGCTTGATTAGAAAAATTTACTACGTAACCAGTTTCATTGTCGGTTTTAACTTTAATATTGGTCGTGGCTGATTTTTCAGTAATCGAACTGTCGCTGTAATTAATCTGACTAGATCCATCGATAGTGAGAGAAAGAGTTGGATTGTCGGCGCTTGTTGGAGTGCTACTTTCTGCTATGGTTTTTGGTGTCTCAAAAAAGGAATACCGAATAAAATTAAGTGTAAGTAAGCTAGATAATATCAATAAAGAAAAGAAAAGTTGGCGTATGGAAAATAATTTAACCCCCAAAATAAAAGACTTAACGGCTTTTTTAGCCGATGTTGTGTGATTATTTGGCATATGTTTATTTTACTAAATTCAAAATAAATTTAAAATATCGATTTTTAAAAGTTTTTATGGTGTTTTTAATTAGTTCTTGGGTGGAAAATAAAGTTTTTGGTCTTTGATTTCTTCGGGTAGGTAGCTTTTTTGATGATGGAAATTAGCTTCCCATTTATAATCCTTGCCGTAGCCCAGATTTTTCATCAGTTTAGTTTCTGGATTGCGAATCTCAAGCGGGATAGGCAAGTGACTGGTGTTTTTGGCGAGAGCCTTAGCGCGGCCCCAAGCGTCATAACTAGAGCGATCTTTTTTAGATTTGGCGAGAGCGATGGCCACATGAGACAAAATAATGCCCCCTTCTGGCATGCCAACTTTTTCAATGGCAGAAAAAGCCGACTCGGCGAGCGTGAGGGCACCATTGCCAGCGAGGCCGATATCCTCGGAAGCAAAAATTACCATGCGACGAGCAATGAATTTCGGGTCCTCTCCACCTTCGAGCATGCGGGCTAAATAATAAAGTGTAGCGTCGACATCACTGCCACGCATAGATTTAATAAAAGCGGAGATTGTATCGTAATGGCGATCACCGGATTTGTCGAAATAGTTGACCTTATTATTGAGAGTTTTGGTGACAAAATCGAGAGTAAGTTTGTTCTTAAGTGAAAGACAGAGTTCGAGATCTCCAAGCGCCGAACGAGCGTCGCCGTGACTGAGGTGGGCGAGAAAATCGATGACCTCGGGGTCGATTTTAGCTTTAGGATATTCTTTTTCGATGGCGCGAAGTAGAATGTCTTTGATATCAGAATCTTTTAAGGTAGATAAAATTACTACGCGACTTCTAGAAATGAGTGCGGGGATGACTTCGAAGCTCGGATTTTCCGTAGTGGCGCCGATGAGGGTGATGAGGCCAGATTCCACATGAGGTAAAAAAGCGTCTTGTTGAGCTTTATTAAAACGATGAATCTCGTCAATAAAAAGCAGGGTGCGGACTTTAAGGTTCCAGTTTTGACGCGCGCGTTCGACCACTTGCTCGACATCGGATTTATGAGCGGTGATGGCGGAAAGTTCGACGAAATCAGCATCCAGTTCTTTGGCAATAATGCGAGCCAGGGTGGTTTTGCCGGTACCAGGAGGGCCCCAAAAAATAAGATTGGTCGGTTCCTTAGATTTGATTAATTCCGTAAGAATTTTGCCTTTGCCGATAATAGTTTTTTGCCCAAAAACCTCGTCGAGACTTTGAGGTCGCATACGTTCGGCGAGAGGCTTTCTTAAATCGGTAAATTCCATAGTTCTAGTTTAACACAGAGAGAAAAAATGGTATAATAAGAAAAAATAAAGGAGAAATATGGCTGATTTTAACAAAATCTTGACCCCAGGTGACTACGAAAATGGTGAACTTAATGTCGTCATCGAGATTCCTACTGGCTCAAATCACAAAATTGAATGGGACCGCAAAAATGCTTGCTTTATGCTTGACCGTGTCGAACCAATGGCATTTGCAAAGCCTTGTAATTATGGTTTTATCCCTCAAACTCTCGATGAGGATGGTGATGAACTTGATGTTTTGATGATTACCGATCAGCCTTTGACGACTGGCATTTATATGAAGGCCCGTATTCTTGGTGTAATGAAGTTCGTTGACTCTGATGAAGTTGATGACAAAATTATTTGTGTACCAGAAGACGACCGCAATAACGGTGATAAGTACCAAACTTTGGAAGATTTGCCAAAGCAATTGATCCGCCAAATCGAATTTCACTTCAATCACTATAAAGATTTGAAGAAGCCTGGCACTACTGAGGTGAAAGGTTTCTTCGGGGCTGAAGAAGCAAAAGAAGTTGTAAAAGAAGCAATTGCTCGCTGGAACGCTCAGGCTTAATTAATCTAAGAAATAAAAATAAATCCCTGCGGGGATTTATTTTTATTGCGTTCTATTTTAAATAAGTTTATAAAAACAACAACTCAGTTACTTAGGAAATTTTAGGGTAATTATTAGGCTAGGCTTAACGTTCGTTAATGATGCGCTCTTCGAGATTTCGACCAAGAGGAGTGAGTTTAGTCGGATTAAAATTTTGATTAAGTGAAATGACGATATATTTACGGTCTTGATATTTTGGCAGGTCTTTAAATTCGAGGATGGAAGCTTCACTGAAATATGGGAGAGTGTTCGCGGCGGTTTCGGTTTTTAATTTGTTGGAAGCGTAGTCGAAGATGGTAGCTTTGTTAATACCGGAGATTAGGGCAAAATGGTCGCCGGTGACGAGGAGATGTGCGAAAAATTGATCCCAATTTTCGGACTGAAGATTTTCGGAATTATAAAGGAACTTAATTATTTTTAAATATTCGCCTGCGGTGAGAGTAAGGGTATCTGCGGAGACCTTAAGATTTTCTAAGTCCATTTTGGTGAGAAGATTTTTGATGACCGCATCGGAAAGTTCAGCGCGCAGAGCATCCTTGCAATTTGGATTTTCGGAAGTGAAAAGTTCGTTGAGGCAATCTTTCCTAGAGAGTGTAGTTTGATTTTTAAGATTAATTTGGTCGTCAAGATGAAAACTGTCATCACTAAGGCGGCGGTAATTTTCGTAAGCCACTAGGAGGTTAACGAGATTTGAATCAGTAAAAGTTTTAGTGTCGTTAAAACGACCGACGATGTCAGAGTTATTGAGATCATAAATCAGTACTGATGATTCTTCGGTAATCCCCTGTTCGCGATGCCAATCATCGACGAGATACTGCATGTCGATGCGATGCGGCGCGCGTTTTTCAGCAACTTTAGCAATTTCTGGTTTTTTATTTTCAACTTTTTCAGCAGTGTTTGCGAGTAATTTTAATAATGAAACTACGCCAAAAGCGATGGCAAATACGCCAATAATAGTACTAAGTACGATAAAGAAAATTTTGAGGAAACTTGGTTTGCTATTTTTGGTGAGTTCTTCGAGATTAATATCGTCTTGCATCTTAAAAATATTTTATCATATTTAGCATATGCGGTATAATATTAAGCATATGGGCTTTTTGAAAGGACTTTTTAAAAAAGAAGAAGCGAAAGCTAATTCTTTGGTAAATGTGAAATCACCGAGTGGGAGTTTGGTTTTTGAATTTAACTTAAAGAATGGTATTCTTGGCTATCGAGTATTAAAAAATCAAGAAGTCTTACTGAGTAATTCTAGGCTCGGTTTTGAAATTTACAACGAAAAGCCAATTGCAGAAAATTTGGGGGTGGTAAGGATTTTGCCAAAATTTAAGGATGAAACTTGGCAGAGTGTGGTGGGGGAAACTTTGAATATCGTGAACAAATATAATGAAACGACATTTTATTTAGCAGAGCGCGAAAAGGAAGGGCGGATTTTTACTCTGAGAGTACGAGTTTTTGATGAGGGGGTGGCTTTTCGTTATGAGTTCCCGCCGCAGCCAGGCTTTCAGCGGATGATTATTACAAATGAACTGACGGAATTTAATCTAGATATTCATGCAAAAAGTTGGTCGATGCCGGCATTTACTTTGGCGAGATCGGAAACGGATTATGAGGAGCGGACGATTTTTAATTTAACTGGTTCGAGGCAGACACCATTTACCGCAGAGCTTCCGAGCGGCAAGATTCTGTCAATTCACGAAGCAGCGCTGATTAATTATGGTTCGATGACTTTGGGGCTGAATAAAATCGGTCGACTGGAGGCGAATATTACACCACTCTCAGACGGCATGAAGGCTTATTTGACGCTACCTTTTGAAACGCCTTGGCGCGTAACCATGGTGGCGGATTCTGCGGTGCAGCTAACTAAAAATAAAATGATTTTAAGCCTAAATCAGAGTCCGAAAATGAATTTTGATTGGGTTGCACCGATTAAATTCATGGGAATTTGGTGGGCGATGTTGATTGGGGTTTGGAGTTTTACGGCTTCTGAACGACAGGGCGCGACTACGGAGCATGCGCTGGAATATCTTGATTGGTGTGAAAAATTAGGTATTTCGGGACTCTTGATTGAGGGGTGGTCGGACAGAAATCTTGCGAAAAAACTCGATAAACAGAAGATTTTGGAGCGTGCTAAACAAAAAAATATTGAGATTGTGGCGCAATGCGAGACCGCGAGCCAGATTGACAAATACGAAAGAAATCTAGCTAAGCAATTTGACGAGTTGGAAGCACAAGGGGTGCGCTATTTGAAATTGGATTACTCAGGTCCGAAGATGTTGATTAAGGGGCGTGAAGAATTTCATCAGTCACAGGCGGGGGTGTTGCATTTTAGTAACGTTTTGAAGTTAGCGGCACAGAAAAAAATAATGCTGAATGTCCACGAATCGATTAAGGGCACGGGGTTAGAAAGGACCTACCCGAATTTACTCTGTACGGAGGGGGCAAAGGGGCAAGAATATGAAGGCGGTGGTTTGAATTCTAAACACGCGGTGATTCTACCTTTTACGAGAATGCTCGCCGGTGGCTTTGATTTTACACCGGGAATTTTTGATTTAAATAATCCAGCGAAAAAAGTTTATTCCACTCTGGCCAGGCAGTTAGCCTACTATGTTGTGTTTCATTCTGGAATGCAGATGTTGGCCGACCGTCCAGAATCTTATGAAAAAAATCGGGATGCGTTGTCATTTATTCAAAAAGTACCAGTGAATTTTGAAATTGAAGTGCCTTTGCTCGGTAAAATCGGTGAATATTATGCGGTGGCCAGGCGCGGGCGAGGGGAGACGGACTGGTATATTGGTGGTATTGTCGATGATATGGCGCGTACGATGAAAATTAAGTTAAGTTTCTTGGAAAAAGACGTGAAATATAATGCTTTTATATTCCGTGATGGTGACATAGCGGATTTTCGCATGAACCCAACGGATCTTAAAATTGAGCGCCTGGTGGTGGATGCAGAAGATGAATTGGAAATTCCGGTGGTGAGCATGGGTGGTTTCGCGGTACGATTAATGAAGGTTTAAAACAGAGATAACCTGGAGATAGACTCCAGGTTTTTTGATAAAAAATAACAGATATGACGTAGAGATGAACTCTACGAGTTTTTTAGGTAAGACAAAAGCCGTGTAGAGATGAACTCTACGAAATTAGATTAATTCAGCGGTAAGAATTAGACGTTCGGTATAATCGTGCCCAGAGATTTTTTTGCCATGGCAGGTCATCAAGGTGATAGTCGGGGTGGATTTTTTGGTCAAGAGTTTTGACATATTGATGTCGGATTTTTGCTGAATTTTACGAGTTTTGATTTGGTAAGTTTGGTCACCAAAACGAAAAGTATCGCCGACCTTTAATTTATCTAAATTCTGAAAAATTGTAGAGGAGTGGCCAATAATAAAATCGTGATTTTGATTGGCGTGATAGACGCCGGCAATGCGTTCTGGTGAAATAAGGGTGTTCTCGTCGGTAATTTCGAGGGCACGAATCGGTGAGGTGAGGCTGATTTTGGGAATTTCGAGAATCAAATTAGTGTTGGCCTCTACGGTTTGGGGTTGGAATGCTAGAAAAGTAAAAATCAGAAAGAAGCATAAATATAATGCGCCAAAAACACCAAAAATTGATGATTTCTTGATTTTCATAATGCTCCCGTTTATAAGTTTATTTTAGCAAAAGCTTATGCTTAAAACAAGAGATTGGGGGTGGTTTTATGCTAAGAAAAATATTTAAAACGATGAACCAAAGTGTGCTTTATTTAAGAAAAAAACAGGGGTAGATTTTCCTGTTTTTGTAAAAAATTAAATAGAATCGTAGGGTTCGCGGATTGGGAAAGAAATGGAAGTGCCGAAACCGAGACGGGATTTAATTTTGGCGCCGAGTGCGGAATATTGTTCACTACTGTCGACAGTCATCACGACACTATCGTCGGTAATTACGAGATGATATTTGGCTGGGGTGATATCGATACTCTGGGCGGAAGTCGCGTTCATAGAGATTAGAATATTCCCCTTAGTTGGATTTTTGAGGCGTGAATTAAGGTAGCCGACGATGAATTTGATAATATCAGTATAATTTTCAACTTGGTGGCGACGACGAATTACGTCAAGATCAAGATTTACGCCAATTTTTTCAAGCTTAATGAGATATTCACGATAAATTGGGTCGATGATGTCCGAAAGATACATGAATTTGCGATCAAAAACACTGGTGTGAACCTTGGTGGCATCAAGAAATTTAGAGATAGATTGCCCTTGCATAAACATATTATATCATAGACCTGGATTATGTTTTTTAAGCATTTCACGGTGTGCGCGGTAATTTGGGTCATGACTTTCGACTTCCTGCCAAAAAGCTTTGGAGTGGTCGGGATGATTGATGTGGGCGAGTTCGTGAATGATTAGATAGTCGCGTAAAACTTCGGGTACTTGCATGAGGCCAATATTCATAGAAATGGTGAATTCATAGCCACCGAATAGGGATTTTTTGCGACGGGTGCAAGAACCCCAGCGTGTAGACTGATGCTTCAAGGTTACTTTGTCATAATGATAGCCATAACGTTTTGCGAGATATTCGAGACGGTAGGGTAAATATTCTTTGGCTTGTTTCATAAGGAGCTTTTTCTGAGTATCTCGAGCGCGTTGTGTGGCGGGGTCAGCTAAATTTAGACCACGCAAGCGATCACGCATGGAATCGAGACTTTTTTGAATTTGGCGGTCGGAGATGAAGGACGGAACCGACATTTGAAGTCGGCCAGAAGTGGAACGTGAAAAAGAAATGTTTTTAGCTAAGGCGTTGCGGCGAACAATAATTTCACCAAATTCAGAATCGGCGAGAATCATTTTGGAGTTGAGCTAAGACGTGAGAAAGCTGGGTCTCAAAAGTGTGTTTACCAGAGAGGATAATCGGTTTTTCAATCTCGGCTGGAGCTTCCATGAGACGGATACGGCGATCATATTCTTCCTTAGCGCGAGCAATCGAGCGAAGCTTGAGCTTCAAACGCATCTTGATGGTATTAATATCGGTTTGAATCCAAACGAGGGTTGGCGCATAACCAGATAATTTCAATAGTTTACGCACGGAGTTGCGTTCGTCTTCGGTATCGAGGCCACCTTCAATCACAATGTTTTGACCAGTTTTAGCAATCGCCTCGAGGACGACGTGAATTTGTTTCTCTGTGAAGTCCGCTTCTTCACGCAAGGCTCGAAGATCGTAGTAAGGAGCTTTGAAACGTTGTGAGAATTTTTCACAAAATGTAGTTTTTCCACTACATGGTGCACCGAATACCAGGATAGCTCGAGGTCTTGTTTTCTTTTTACCTTCCATATTGGAGATATTATATCATGGAAGTAATTAGGTGAACAAATAATTTAAAATTTAAAGCTGTTCTAGAAGTTTTGAATTTTTGGCAAGGCGTTTTAACTCGGAATCGAAGGGGTGGTAGTAGGGTTTAGTGAGCACTGAGGAGTTGGCGAGGAGAATTTGCGACGGAAAATAAAATAACCAACAAATAAAATTAGCGGGTTGATAAAGAAAAATCGGGAGAAATTGCATGCGTGAGAAAAAAGAGATTAGGACGGTGAGGTCGCAGGCGATAAAAAGCATAAAACCAATAAAATTACAGATGGCGGCACGACGGAAACGAGGAGTTTTGCGCTTTAACCACTGGACGGCTAGACCGAGGTTAAGAATGAGTGAGCTACCATAGGCGAAGCCGGCGGCATAAATTGTTGGAATTTGATAAAAATGGGTAAAGATAAATAATAAGATAATAAAAAAGCTCCAAGCGATAAAGAATTTGGGGCTAACATCGGCGTAGCGTGAGGTGTGAAAGTATTGGGCAAAACAGAATAAAATAATGCCAAATGGCGAGATATTATCGATAGCTAGTACGACATCGGCGGCGAAGGTAAAAAGAAGTGCCGTTCTCAAGAGATAGTCTTTTGGTGCGAAAAAACTGGTGTAGATTAGACAGGTGAGGATGGTAGAAACTTTAGTAAAGGTGGCAATAGTGAGGAGAAAATCTGGGATGAGGCGACTGCCAAAAAATAAATTCAAAATTCCGACGAGGAAGAAATAGGCGAACATTATAGACCAAAGTGTCAGCCAAAAATTAAGGTTAGTAAGAAGTCTGAACCAGAAATTTTGAATTTGAGTTTTCATGATTAGATAAGTTAAGTATAACCGATTTGAGATAGAAATTTAAGTATGATTGAGTGTTTGAGAAATATGTTATAATAAAAAAGCCTAGGGGCGTAGTACAACGGTTAGTATAGCGGTCTCCAAAACCGTAGATCATGGTTCGATTCCGTGCGCCCCTGCCAGATTAGCTCGTGAGGGCTATTTTTTATGGCAAATTTTTGGCACAGAAAAAATCTCCCATAAGGAGAGGGAGATTTTAACGCTTCTTCTCTTTCACTTCGTTACGGCCAAGGTTTTTCTTGGTTTCAGTGAAAACGACGTGCTTGCGAAGAATTGGATCGTATTTCTTCAAGCTAAGCTTGTCTGGGGTGTTCATGGTGTTCTTCTTGGTATAGTATGCACGGATACCAGATTCCTCTGAAACGAGACCGACGAGCTTGCGTTTGGTATTACTCTTCTTTGACATAATTGGGACTATTTTACCATAAGATATGAAATCTGTAAATAAATGCACTAAAAATCGGGATAGATTTCGTCAAATTCAATATAAGTATCGTTTTTTTGTTCGACAATTTCTTCGACGGCCTGAATATTGGCTTCGTGGGGTTCGAGCGCCTTGAAAGGCATAAACTGGGCGGCCCGGGCAGTGCGCGACATTGGTGGATGATGAGTCAAACGTGGCGGCTGAAGATTATAGAGGTCTTGGTATGGGTCGGGTGGCGTGATTCCCTGACTCTGGGTTTCTGGTAAATTAGGCACGGTGACCTCCAATCTGTTGGTTGCGTTCGCGCATGGTAGAACCTTCGAGGTAGCTGGTGCCACGCAAGATGGCATTTTTGCCGTATTTTTGTTTGATTAACAGGGTGGCTTGTTCGAGATTTTGATTACGTTTAGTCCGCTCGGTGGTTTTTTGACTTTCAAAGAGGTCTAATTGTGTGGTTATTCTATCGGCAGACTTGAGGTGACCGAGGGTGAGGTTGAGTTTTTTGACTGGACGGGTCGAGTCGAGAATTTGGGTGAAGATTTGTAAAAAATATTCAATAATCAGATTACTCTCATCGGTGTAGGAAAAAGACTTGGAACCGTGAGCGAAGGGTCTAATAGAGGTAGAATCGGCTTTTTTATCATAAGAAAGATGCAGAGTGAGGTTGTTCGTGAGGAGCTGCTTTTCGTGTAATTCATGGCAGAGTTTGTCGGCCATTTCGACGAGGATGTTGCGGAGTTTTTCGGAATAAAGTCCAGTGGCAAGGACTTGGCCGGAACTAATACTGTGATCCTTGCGGCGATAAGATTTAATATCGGCGATGGTGGTGGGTTCAATACCCCAGGCATGGTCAATGATTAATTCAGCGTTGACGCCGAATTTACGATAAAGTTTTTCAGAAGCGGTGAGGCTAAATCGGGCGAGATCGCCCATAGTATAAATACCAAAATTTTGCAGAGATTTACTAATACCAGGGCCAATCCGCCAAAAATCGGTGAGCGGCTGGTGTCGCCAGAGTAATTTGCGATAAGAAGTCTCATCGAGTGAAGCGATGCGTACGCCATCAAGGTCGGCCGTTTGGTGTTTGGCGAGAATATCCATGGCAATTTTGGCGAGATAAAGATTACTACCGAGGCCGGCGGTGGCGGTAATGCCGGTATGACCTAGAACATCTTTGATGATAGTGCGCGCGAGTTGCTCAGCATCCATCTCATAGGCGTGAAGATAACTAGTAATGTCAAGAAAAGCCTCATCGACCGAGTAGACGTGAATATCTTCGGTGGCAATATAGGCAGCGTAAATAGCAAAAATTTCGGAACTCACTTGAAGATAATCGGCCATGGCAGGTTTGGCAATAATAAAACTGCCGCGAGGGACTTTTTCGTAAACTTCAAAAAGACGGGCTCGACCAGAGATGCCGAGGGCTTTGAGGGCGGGTGAGACGGCAAGACAGATAGTTTTTTCGGTGCGTGATTCATCGGCGACCACGAGACGAGCGGTCAAGGGGTCGAGCCCACGCTTCACACATTCCACGGAGGCGTAAAAAGATTTGAGGTCGATGGCCAGGTAGGTTCGCTCAGAATGAATTTGCGTCATATTATTTATTATATAAAAAGGTCAGAAAAAAGGGCCCCATAACGGGACCCAAATTTTGACATTTGTGGGGTTAAGGTGCGTGTAAAATTTAAGTTAAGTTGAAGTTTCGATTACGGTTTCCGAGAATGGCACCGAATCTTTGAGTTTAGTATTTCTCTCTTTGAAGTAATGTTTTACAAATGGAATCAGATGATCCTTCATAAGCTTGAAGTGTAATTTGTGATCAGCTTCCGTATATTGCGTAAAGTTCATCCGAAATAGCCGGTCAGCATCTTCATATTCCTCCTGAGTAAGAAATTTCTGCTCTAAGGCTAATTTAAAACCATATGAACTAAAATATTCCCTACTGATAGATACTTTTTGGTCAAAATTATAGTCGCGTCTAAAATGTATGAGGCGACTAAGCAAAGCGGCTTGGTGTTTGAAATCCTTATTGCCGAGCTTAGTTAATCCAGTCAGGCTAAAGGGCCCGAGCAGGATTTTGGTATTACGATTCCGAATCGTGCAGCCAGTATGACTGCGGAAGCGTTTACTAAAACTAATCAAATCCTTGTCTGGGTGATACTCCATCTTGATGACCTCCCATTCCTGGATGGCCTCATCGTAAGTATCAGCAACAGATGAAGCAATGAGACAACGCTGATATTCCGCATAAGGAACGTCAAACTGCATCTTCTTAATACGATGGATAAACATTAATTACATCACCTCCTTCATCGGACTTTTGTAATACTGGTGAACAAAATCAGACAGGTTTTTGAATTCGTAAGTCTTAGATACTGATTCAAAGGCGGGCGTTAACTCTATAAAATTGGTAATCATGTAGAGTTGCTCGTTAAAATCAGGTGTTCGAAATACTTCTTTTGGTAGTACCTGTACAATAGAATCAAGTGGTGGCAGTTGATAATGCTCATCTTCTCGCATAGCGCGCAAAGCTTTATTAATCATCTCGTGTACTTCACTTGATCGAATTTCGAGTGCCCGGGCAATTTGATTAATTTTCCAGGGTTCATGAATGTCGATACCAAAAAATAGATCAAGACAATTGAAAAAATCTTCTGGGAAGCGTTTTAAAACTTCCATGACGCGATTGACTTCACGGTCAGAAAGTATGACAAAGTTTTCGTAAGCTTGATTGCTACTAAACAGGGCGTCTTTGCTACAGATTAGCTGGCTGGCTTCTGATAAATCATGATAAACCATCTGATAGAGCTTATGCACCGCAAAGGTGTCTTGAGTATTGGCTGGAGTGAGGCCTTTACGAATGTATCCCTCATCTAGCAAGACCTGCCAGAAACTGCGACGCCATTTAGCATGTTTTTTGCTAGGAGAAAGTTCATTATAAAAAACCTCTCTAGCCTGTAAAACTAAGACTTCACCAGGTATTTTGGCTTCTTCGTGTGCACGAATTACGTGGCTTAAAAGACAATTTTCGTAACTCACGGTGGTGATGCCATATTCGCAGCCGGGTTGATCACGAGACTGACATTCGTCAGCCCAGTGAATGGTGTAGCGGCCAAGCTCTGGTAAAAGCTCGGCTAGATTACTCTGATTTACTTGCTTACAAACTTGTTCACTAATTAGCATAAAAAATCCCCCTCTTTTTTAAGTTTTCAGTTACCCACAAATTGTCAAAAAACGATTTAATTCAGAGAAATCAAAAAATGAACTAAATCTATATAATTCTACCATAAAAAGTATAAAATGTCAAAAAAGGTATGGACAAATAATATGAGTTATGTTATTATAATGCCAGCGCTAGACGAGCTCTTTTATAAACAGGAATGGGAACTTAACCAAGGTTAAGGACGCCTCGCAAGCTGAATTAACCCAAATACTTATTTTAGCGTCAAGTCACACACTTTGGAGAAGAAGTACATACACTTCGACCTGAAAGACAGATCGAAACGCTAGTAGGCGGAAGCCTGTGTGAACTCACAGATTTTCGTTGAGAGATTAAGTAGATCTGCTCTAGATGGCACGTCGTTGGTCGAGTGTTTTGAGCTACGTAGCGCAAAAAATAACCGTATAATAGTTTTTGCCTAAAAAGTAACCCGTTCCCATTCCCTGTTTGCTCTACACCTTACCGTACAGGTAGTACGGAGCCCACCGCTCGCTTAGTAGCGGAACGTAACTTACCTTCTTGATCACTTCTATGGTCAAGGCTCCCGGCATTGTCGGGAGTTTTTTATTGGCGAGAAATAACGCTTGAGGATGTAAAAATAACAGGGGTGTGATAGAATGAGGCTAGAAAGTTAGCTTTGGTTAAAGTACATTGAAAATTAGTGCTTAGATTTATCTCATTGGGGGGTGAAAAAATGAAAGATAATGATAAAAATAAGAGAAAAGAATTAGCGGCGAAACAGAAGTTTCATGAAGATATGGTGCTGGGATCGAAATTTATCCAGAACTGGTATTTGTTCCCGACAGTGCCAGCGGATGGGGTGGAGTATGCGTATGACGAATTTTTAAGGAGCGTTGCCTTATTTTTAAATAGAAAGACTCTTGCTTTAGAAATTCAGGATTTAGGAATTTCTCTATTTGGCGCATCGCGTTACCCCTGTTTTGACAACATCTTAGAGTTTGGACAGCCGGGCTTCTATGGGGTAATTAATAATGTGGCACGAATCGAGAGACTCACTGAGGAAGAAAATAAAGCTTTTGTTGGTAAAATGCGGAAACAGCATCCTATCTATAAAGTAAAAAAATCGGAGCTGGTCTATAAAATCGCGGCAGCTAGCGGTGAATTTTATGTAAGTTTGAGTACCGTAAATTCATCATTTGCTCTGTTATTAAATAATAAAACTGAGCAAAACATGAAAGTCAATTCAGTCTTAGATAACCCTAATTTAAATCGTATGATACTAGATCGGGAGATTTTCTCGGCGCTGAATTTCATGGACGACTATGGTGATATGCGGGGGTATTATGAGGTGGGTGAAGATGAACTTTTTGAGGACGACGAGGATCTCGAGAGGCCAGATGGTGAAGTGAAAGATAAACCAGGTAATTTGGGCAGACCCAATATTGGCGGTCAGAAGCCGACGACATTGGAGATGGATGACTCGAAAAAGAAAGATATTAGTTCAGATGGCTCTAAGAAAAATGATAAGCCAAAAGGTAAACCAAAAGGTGGGCCTAAGGATGGTAAAGGTAAAAAGCGAAAAAAGAAACCGTAGTCTAAGCATTAGTGAGAATCCTAGCTTAGGCTAGGATTTTTTGTTAAATGTGGTATAATATAAAGGTTAAGTTTTAAAGTACATTTATTTTTAGTCGATGACACACGACAGAAAGGTGGGGATAGTATGTCGAAAAGACGCGAACGTGAGAAGGCTCAAGAACTTCGTGCTGCAGCAAATTTGCGAATTCGCCGGGATTATTCCCTGGTGAGTCGATGGAGTTTCGAATTTATGGAACCTCATACGGCGATAGATCAGTTTGCCCTGCTTAAGATGTTCAATGCATTTTACTACGGACATCTGCCGAAATTCGATTTTGAGGAAGAAATTCGCTTGCGCGGAATAAAATCCGATGATGTAAGAATTCGCTTGCGTGGAATAGATTCCGATGATGCAAGGAGGCCGAGTGAAATCTTAAATATTCAGTCGATTGAGAAGCTCGATTTGCCGCTAATGAGCAAAGAAGAGCTGCTTAATATTTTCCGACCAGAAAACTGGAAGGAGATGCAAGAAACTATCGGTGATAGTGAGATTTACCTGGTTACATCGAAATTAGATAAAAAATATTATCTAATTTCATCCGATGCTAAGCCGATTTTTAAAGATCGGCTGGAGCAAATACATCATGGCGCCACACTCGCCACATTGGACGAGTAAAATATATACTGGCGTAAACGTTGTGGGTGTAGAGCAGCTTGGGTAGGTGACCCGTCTGGCGCTAGATAGAGCGACCGGGGTGACCCGTATCTAGTGTCAGCGAGTCATCGTCTAAGTTTTTCTACGAAGAGTTCCTAAAGGATGAGGGGCTCTTTTTTATTTTAAATTTGGCACTAAAAAGCCCCTAGATAGGGGCTAGATTTTAGTTAGATAAGGTTGGATTTTTTTGAGCGCAGACTTGAGGTGGCGATCGGTCTGAGTGAGAAGCAAACCTTCATTGACTGCAGTTTCACGCAGATTATGAATGTTATCACCTTGCAAGCCGAAGCTAAAATTGACGACGCGATATTCACGTTTGGTCAACTCACGCTGTAAAACCCGCTGAATGTTTTCGAGGTGCTTGAGTTCTTTCTGGCTTCTTTCGAGATCGATACAAATATCTTCCTCATAGAGCTGATTCCAGTCGTGGACGGTGAGAATTTTGGCGCGATCAGTGAGCTGATAATTATGAGCCTTTTTGGTGATTTTGGGGTCACGATATTCCAAAATCAAAGGTTCATAGTCGTCGCCGTAAACCGTGCGATAGAGATAATACATGCCGATGATTCTGGAATCGATGTTTCGGCAAATCAAATGATTGTATTCAAAAATTTCCATACAAACCTTGAGCGAATGCGGAATGCTGCGAATAACTCCTGGATGATACTGCTCCATATAATAGAGATAGCGGCAATCCCAGATCAAATGTTCTACGGTTTCATAATTACGGTCGACATAATTTTTAACATTACCATCGACGAGATGAGAATAACCGAGCTGACTTAAACTGTCGACTTTCCAAGCTTTACTAACTTCATTTTTCATTGTCCCCTCCTAAAAAAATGTGATGTGAACTAAAGGTACGATACGGCAAAACCGATAATATAATTATAAACTAAATAATGAGTTTGTCAATGTTTTAGATTGACAAAATAGGTTAAATATTATAGAATAACAGAGTAGTCAGTCGTAACTGAATAGGTTCTTTAATTTTCTAAGACGTTACGATTTTTTCTGTTTTATGGAGGTGGAAAGATGCGAAATGAGGGGTTAAGTAGTGTAATGCCGTTTACAAATCGGAGACTAGTGGACAAGGTGATTCGCGATGAGGCGATTGTCTATGATGTTTGGCGTTTGGTGGTGCCGAATGGCGACGGAACATCGCAACTGCTGGAAAAAGCCATTGATAAGATGGCGGGATTAAAGTTTCAAAAAACGGAAACGGCCATTTTTCTGCCAGGAGTGATGTTAGAGGGATTCCCCTTAAAGAATTTGGAAGAAAAACAGGATAATTCCGTGGAAAACTCTAATGTAATGGTGGAACTCGAATTTTTAATGCGGATTGATATTTCAGAAAATGCCAAGAAATATATCTTGAATCGATTTTTCGATAGAGAGATGCGAGATCGGTATATGCAGGGTCAGGTTTATCTAGGTTTAACGAAGAATAGTAGGATGATGCTGTTGTTTGACGGGATGATGCATCCTGAATTTGCGGAGGCTGTGGACGACACGGTTGATATCGACTGGGAAGAATTGAAGTAACGCATAGAAAAAGAAAAACCCCTCGTAATGAGGGGTTTATTTTTTTGGAACCAGGTTTTTAGATTAAATCGTGTAAATAATTTTACTAAGTTCAATTTTCTTCAGGATTTCCTTCTCCTGTTTTTTAGCCTCTGGAATGGTGAGTTTAAATTCTGCAGCAGTCTGGGATAAAGTGTGGGTCCGGTGCTTATTGAAGCCGAAGCGATAGTCGAAATATTTCATTTCGGCTGCGGACAGATAGGCACGTAAATTGGAACGGAAAGTTTTGAGAGTTTTTTTATAAAGAAGCTTGTCATTTTCGTAAATTTTATTCCATTCCAAACAACTTTGATCGTCTGGCCGGTTCGTTAAACGAAAACGATTGGATTTCTTACAAAACTCCGGCAAGAAACATTCCAGGATAACTGGCTCACACTTATTGCCGAGTAATACGCGGACAAGATATTTGAAGCCAAAGGAATCGGCGACAAAATCAGTTCGAATATAACCGGCAGTATTTAAAGCACTGATGATTTCCGTGAAAACTTTCGGGCGATAGGCTTTGAGGGTTTCCGGATGATATTGCATCATATAGTACAGAAAACGTACGTGCCAAACCAATTGATCCATGGAGAAATAATTTTTCTCCACGTAACGTTCGGCGCGCTTACTAAGTCCGAGTCCGGAAACGGATTTCAGTGTAGATGCAGGTTTACATTTAGGTTTCTTCATAGGCATTACCTCCATGAATGAATCTCGGATGAGATTAGATAAAGTGACGATCGATGTTCGGATACTGAAGTCTAGTGAGCAAATAATAACCTCGGATGAGACTGAGTTTATTAAATTTAGCCATATCCAGTAGCATATTGGACATATCATCACTGTAGTGATCGGCATAAAAATAATATTTATGCTGGTTTGTCGTGGTGGCACAAATTAATTCGTGTTCGGCACCAAGGCAATAATCTTTGGCTACGCGCGCAAAATGTGTGATGGGACTAGTGAAAATCTCTTCACCATCCTTGAATCTAGGGTTACCATAAATTAGACCACCCAGGAGACATTTGCCGGAAATAGTTATCTCATAATTCTTCAGATGATGGCAGAATCGACTAAAATCCAGCATGACTTCTTGGCGGTTGGTATAACCGTCCTTTTCTTCGAAAAAGAGTTGCCAATCTTTCAAAATAGCGATATTTTTGGCATGCGTATCGTGATGAATCAGGGGTAGTTTCATAATATCCTCCTCACAAGAAATGCACCTTAAAACATGGTAGGCAGGGTTCCAAAATTTTAAGGTGCGAGTAAAAACTACCTTTATATTATACAATGTGGTAGCTTTTATGTCAATGAATAACAGGGGTGGAAGTGTTGAAATTGGGTGAAACCAACTAAGTTTTCTGTTCGGTTTTCTTTCCTTGACTTTCTTTTATCCTTATGTTAGAATATGAATATTGATTCAATAGTGAATCATGCTGGTTGTCCCGAGGGGGATAGTTCTTTGAAAGGAGATATCGGTATGGGTATCAATGAAAATGGCAATGAAAACAAAGGCTTGTCGATCGACGAAAATTGCGACGCGAGGGTCTATCGGATTAAAGATGGACCATATCTGTCGGAGCTTTTAGAGGGGTTTAAGTTAGCTCATGATAATGAGCTAATGCGCATCGAATTCCAGGTGGAAACTGGAAAATTTCAAGCGAATAAGTGTTATGCGCAGGGAGAAGAGCTTCTTCTGGTGAAGGATTTTCAAATCCTAGAACTGAAATATTCTGACCTTTCTTATGATTACGTAAAAGTAATTGGAAGATGTTTGGCTGACTTATCTAGTGTTTGCGAGGAAAAAGCGGTTTATACTAAGTATAAATTCGATGCGAACTATGATGTCAAAAGACGCACGGGTAGTATTAGCTTTACGAAATATGGCTTAATACGAAACCGTAATTTAATTAGTAATGCTGGAAATGAATAACTTTGTTTTATTACCTTTTCAATCTTTTGACTGCTTAGAGATTAAGCAGTCTTTTTTATGTGAAAAATAAAGATTTCTTACATGGATGGTTTTTATAAAAATAAGTAATATGCTCTATGGTGGGAAATTTTAATAACAGAAAACCCCGCAACGAAAGTAGGTTTTTTAAACAAGAGAAAACCCCGCGATGAGGCGGGGTTTCTGAAGATTTAGATGACATCGAAGAGGTCGCAATCTTTGATATAGAAATAGGCTTTCTTCATTAGTCCACGGACTTTACTAATCTTGCGATTAAGCCTCAACGCGGTCTCAGCGGTAGGATGACATTTACCATCCTCGAGCGAATATCGAAAACAAATAATCTGGTAAGTCAACTCGTCGGGCAAAATGTCTCTTAGAATCTGCCGGATTTCCTCACGCTGTTTTTCGGTGAGCGGAGTGAAATTTTCATACCTTTGATTGCCATAGGCGTAGTCAGATTGATCGGAACTTCCCTGTTCTGGATTAATCTCGCAAAAATCTTCGAGATCAGCGGCGCAATTCCAGGCTTGATATTGCTCGGGTTTGGCCAGTCTGCGAAGCCGATTGAGGATAAAATCCTCGGGTTTAATATCATGTCGAATATAGCCGGCACGGTCAAAAGCGACCAAGGCGTCCCAAAGCGGTTTTTCGAGATAACTAGCGTTTTTGGGTTGATGTTCCCTGAGGTAGGCTTCGTGACGAACCTTCCAGAGTAATTCACTGGTAGTGCCAAATTTATTACTCAAATAATTCTCACTGTGTTTACTGAGGCCTAGGTGACAGATGTGGTCAAGCAGGCTAGCAGATTTAACTGTTGTCTTTTCTACGATGTTAGTTTCATGTTTCATATCTTTACCCTCCTAAAAATAGAAAAATGAAAGACCTTAAACTTTAAATCTTCTTTTAAGGTGCTCACTTTTCAGTGTGTTGAAACGTCCTTCATACGAAGAATCGCCAATTAAGTCGGAATGACTTAATCTATGTATTTTAACATAAAAGGTTTAAAAAGTCAATGAAGATAACATCTTAGAAAATGGTTATGTCAAAAGAAAAATATTTTGGGCTCTAATCAGTGTTTTTTTAAAGAGAAAAGCCCCCGACTTTGGGAGCTTTCAGAATTAATGTGGGATATAGAAATCGGCATAACCGAGGTCATGCATGGCCTGGATGATTTCCTGAATGGAAACTTTGCCGAGATTACGAATCCTACCCCAATCGATTGAGTCAAGCGATAAAACATCTTGAATGGTATTGATATTACGATTTCTTAGGCAGTGATAAGGCCTAGGCTTGAGATTCAAGATATCGATACTGGCGTGGCCGGGATCGTTCTTAATCAGGTACTTAGAAGCCATAGTGGCTGGCTCGCTGGTGCCTTGACTAAGTTTTCGAAGCTCGATTAGGATTTTATCACGCGTCTTAATCTCATCTGTCTGCTGAAGCTTTTTCAGGGCTAGCTTAAGCGCAGCTTCTTGACGACAGGCGGCGGAAGCGGAAATTGCTTGATGTGCCTCGACGAGGTCACGAAATTTCATCAAATCGTCCTTATCCTGATGAATGAATCGTTTGTTGTCGCGTTTCGTAATGTGTTCGGTCATAGTCCCCTCCTATGTGTGAAATGTGCAATGTGTATGAAATAATACAATAATTATATTATAATATATTTTATAATTTATGTCAAAGAAAAAGCCCCGACAGGAGTCGAGGCTTCATAGATAGAGACAATTGCCCAACCTTAGGTTAGGTGAGGTCTTCTTCTTTATCCGTGAGATTGTTGGGGAAATACTTTGTTAAAAACTCTAGATCATCGCCGAAGTAATTGGCTGGATTGGCACATTTAGATAACTTGTATCTGTTGATTAATTTTCCACCATTAACATAGATAGCAGCAAGAATTAGCCACCCTACGGGGTCTTCGTAGTCTATGTTCTCTGAAAAGGATTTTTGAGCTAATTGCTCAATATCACCGCCAGCTGGTAAAAAGCTTCTCCGAATAAACTGATCGAAGGTGTATCCTTGATAACTGATTTCACGTTCAATTTCGCCGAGATAGACGTGGTGGATGAAATCATGCACCGATACAGCTTTTGGTAGATCAGCTAGAGTTTTGCCATAATCTACACTTGGTATGTCAGACAGAGTTTTACCAGAATCTACGCCAAGGTAACGATAGTAGTTAAGACATATCCATGGTTTAGCGTACTCACTAGGCTTGATGCCAATACTTGGCCATTTGTCGGGTGAAGAGTTGACGATATCGTCAATGATGCTTTTGATTGGAAAAAGTTTTACTTCGTCGACAAATATGGTGGGAATAATCCTACTGATTATACTGCGAATTTGTTCTGAGGTAATACTAAGAGTATAAAAGAAGCTGAGTATCTTAAATAGGTTATCTGGATAATCTGCATTACTCAAGATATAATCTTCAGATAATTCAAAAGTAGTCTGTACAGAAACACCATTAATGATTAAGTTGTTAATCTCGTCGAGCGAATTAGGTTCAAGATTACCACGATAAGCAATCTGGTCCATATCGGCATCAAGCGAATGAAGGTAATGTAAATCTACCTTGTTGTTAGGCCATTCATGTATAGAGTAGACAATTTGATTGATATCTAATTGCACACCAGCAGCTTGAAGTTCTTTAAACTGATATAGAATTTCTAAGGGATCCATAATCTTAAGAATCCGTTCCAAATCAATTCTAGAATCGTGTATTTCACGCCAGTGTTTTTTGAGAAAATCACGATCTGATTTGATCTTTTCTTGATCATCGTTTTTTGCTACGCGTTTCTCGATGTCCTGAAAAGTATTGCGCCAGAAGTTCTGGTCGATTTTTCCATGAGCGGTTACTGCAGTGTTCTTAAAAATACGTAATTTTCTAAAAATATTCATGATACCCCCTTTTTAAAGAGCTCGCAAAAATTTGCGCGAGCTAAACTTAAGTTTAACGACTATATTATGGCATTAAGATTATATTTTGTCAATATAGTTAAGGTGCTGAACCTCATACGGATTTACCAAGAATGCTATAATATGAAGCATGATAGTCGTTACTGCTGGACGAAAATATATCGATATCGACGCTTATGCGAGCATGATTGCTTATAGAGAATTGCTTAGGGCGACGACCAATAAGAAAGCATTAGCAATCTCTACTTCAAAAATGAATAAAACCGTGCCGCCGATGTTGCGTAGCTTGAAATATACGCTAGATAAACCAGTAGACACAGAAAAAGCAAAATTCGTGCTACTGGACGTCTCAAATCCAGATTTCTTTGATATCTTCGTTGATCCAAATCGCATCATTGAGGTCGTTGACCATCATCCAGGCTACGAAGAATATTGGCGCCAGAATAAAGCTGTAAAGAGTCAAATAGAAGTAATTGGCGCAGTTTGCACACAGGTCTACGAACGCTTTATTGAAGCCGACAAAGCGGATTTACTAGATCAAGATTTATGTAAATTACTCATAGCTGGAATTTTAGATAATACCATCAATTTGAGATCCAAAATCACTACAGAACGCGATAAAAAAGCTTACACGGAGCTAAAGAAACTCGGTGGACTAACAGATGATTTTGGCCGAGAATATTTCAGGGCTTGCGAAGGCGAACAGATGAAAGACCTAAAAACTGCAATCATAGACGATATGAAAACAGAATGGGTTAGTCCATTACTTCCCGAGGCAATTGGCCAGATAATTTTATTTAATCGAGATAGAATTACAGAAGAGTTACTAAATGAAGTTTTTGCCAACTTCGATAAGTGGATGATAAATATCATCTCTCTTGAGGACGGGCGAAGTTATCTTTACTGTGACAGCAAAGAAACACAATCTGGACTAGAAAAACTGTTTGACATAAAAAGCAACCACGAAAATCTTGTGGTGCTCAATGATTTCATATTGAGAAAAGAACTTCTAAAGCGCGCAATTGAGTTTAATAATATAGAATATGACAGAGTGTGAGGTGGAAGAATTGATTCAAAAATTCCATGCCATTTTAGAGCCAGATTTTCCAGAATGGCTGCAGGAGTATATTGAAACACCAGTTTTACAGAAGCAGAAGCACATCAGCATCACTTGCGGGACGATTTATTCGGATTTGTTTGAGAGTCAGAGATTTTATTCAAGCTTAGACCACGCAATAGGTGTAGCGTTGATAGTTTGGCATTTTACTCACGACAAAAAGCAGACTTTGGCGGGGCTTTTTCATGATATTGCGACCCCAGTTTTTAAGCATTGTGTGGATTTTATGAATGGTGATCACTTAGTACAGGAATCGACGGAGGATTTGACGACAAAAATGATTGCAGGGTCGCCGGAAATTGGGCGGCTATTAAAACGAGACGGTATTTTAATTTCTGAGGTGGATAATTATCACCTTTATCCGATTGCAGATAATGATACGCCGAAATTATCGGCAGATCGTTTGGAATATTCACTGGCGAATATGTTGTTCGCGTATGGGGTGGCGGATCTTACGGAAATTCGTGAAATATATGCGGATATTGTAGTGCAATCAGGCGAAAATGGGGTGAAAGAATTGGGATATCAGACGAAAAAAATTGCACGAAAATTTGTTAAACTAACTTCGCAATTATCTGTATTTTATCGTGAGGATCGAACGCGCTACTCAATGCAGTTTCTTGCCGATATTTTGAAGAAAATGAGTGAAGCTGGAAGGATTTCGGTAGCGGATTTGTATCAAATGAAAGAATCGGAAGTGATTGAAATGATTTTAACTTCAGATTACAGTGATGCTTTTTTAGCTTGGCAGAAGGCAAAGAAAGTAAAGAAGACAAAAAGTCTTGAGCAATGCCCGGACGGAGTGTACGTAGTGAACTGCCAGGCGAAGGTGCGCTATATTGATCCGTTATGGCAAGGTGAACGGATGTCGAAAGCTTGTAAGATTGCAAAGGGTTATATTGAAAAAAATTTGGCCTATAAAATGGAGGGATATCTGTATCTTCCGGGGGTAAAATTAACATAAAAAAGCCCCGGTTAAGTCCGAGGCTTATTTTTCAAGGGAAACTAGTGAGCGGATTCATTCTCCATGAATCTTTTGGCAAAATCATAGTCTTCTGATTCAGTATAATTTGACGGATCGCCATACTTAAGAAGTTTTTCCCGGCTAACCAATTTACTACCCGAGTCACTGAGATAAGCTAGGACAAGCCAACCAGTCGGGTCATCATATTGCAATCCTGCGTAGTTAGCTTCTTTGGCTAATTCTTCAATGTCACCCCCAGCTGGCAGATAATTACAATCAATAAACTGCTTAAATGTCAGTCCACGATAATTAACTTCGCGCAGAATATACGAAAGTCCGGTATTCTTGATGAAATCCCGTACGGATACGGCAAACGGTAAGTTTTTTAGTGTCTCCCCAGGCTCTATGCCGAGATAGTTATCGCGGTAAAGACAAATCCAAGGTTTGACATATTCGTTAGGATTGACCCCAATGCTACACCATTCGTCTCGCGACGATATGCACCATTTGGCTCTCGACGATCTAACAATTTCGTTGATGAGGTTAGCAATGTGTGGTAGATTTGGTTCATAGATGAACTGCACTGGGATGATTTTATTAATCATTCTACGAATTTGTTCCGCACCAATATTTTGTTTGTAAAAGAAACGGAGATCATTAAATAAGCGATATGGATGATCCACACGGCTTAGGAAGTAATCTTCGGACAACACAAAGGCAGTCAGTGCAGAAACGCCATTATTGATCAGATCGTTAATCTCGTCGAACGAACAAGGCTTGAGATTATAATGGTGAGCAATTTGGTCCATATCGGCATTTAAGGAATGAAGGCGATGTAGATCTATCTTATCGTGTCCATAAGGTATCAATAGGGCAATTTGATTAATATTTAAGTGTGCGCCAGCATCTTGGAGTACTTCAAACTGCTCAATAATATCTAACGGGTGTAAAACTTGAACGATTTTCTCTAAGTCGACGCCAGCTTCATACATTTTAGGCCAATGCTTGGCCAAAAAACTGTAGGCTGAACTTAACTTTTCCTCGTCTTCCGATTCCTTAATGCATTTTTGTAAAGCTTGGAAAATGTTACCCCAAAAATTCTGATTAAATTTTTTGCAGAAAATCGGATTAAATTTTTCGCGAGCAATTACAGCGGCATCTTTTAAAATGTGTAATTTGTTAATGATATTCATATTTCCCCTCCTTGAATTAATCATTGAATAGTAAACCGACGCATTGGTACTTGTAAGGTTGATACTTGAAGAAAATTTGGTCAAAATCACTGACGCTTAGTAGTTTAAAACGATATTTCTGAAGCGCGGATCGTGTACGAATTCCTGTTGTTTCATAATAATTCCCCTTTCTTTTAAAGAGCTCACAAAAATTTGCGCGAGCTAAACCTAAGTTTAACGAATATATTATGGCATTAAGATTATATTTTGTCAATGTGTCGTAATGTCTCATGGCTTTTGCAAAAGTAGTGAGCGTTATATGAAAAAATAAATTAACATAAAAAAGCCCCGGCAGTTGCCGGAGCTTTGTGATTAGAGAATTGTTGCAAGAGTTAATCTTCTTGCTTTGCTGAGAACTGTTCGATGAAGCTCTTGGCGAGATAATATTCTTCACTAGTATATTTCGATATGTCGCCGAACTCGATAAGCTTTTTTCGATCGATAAGTCTACTACCAAAACTACTAATGGCAGCTAAGGTAAACCAATCAACTGGATTATCATACTGCAGCTTCGAGTGCAGAGCGCTCTTAGCAAGGTCTTCAATATCACCTTTAGCTGGCAAGAAATTGTATCTGATAAACTGATGAAAATTCATACCACGGCGGTCGAATTCGTACATGATGTATTGAATGTCGATGCAGTGAATGAAATCTTTCACGGATACGGCTTCTGGTAGATTAGATAAGGTATCGTCATCATCAATTCCCAGATAATCATCGCAATTCAGGACAATCCAAGGTTTAATGTAATCGAGACAATCAATACCAATATCAAGCCAGACATTCAAGCCATTATCACTTACGATGTCATCGAGGAGGTTAGCTACAATTGGAAGCTTGGATTCTTCAATGAATTTAACCGGGATAACCTCATGCATGAATTCGGAAATTTGCTCCTCCGTGATTCCATGTGAATGGAAGAAATGAAGAATCTCGTATAGACCATCTGGATCATCTACGCAACTAAATATATAGTCTCTAGATAATTCAAACATGGTCTGGACGGAAACGCCGTTGATGATTAGATCGTTAATTTGGTCGAGTGACTGAATTTCAAGTTGATCACGACGAACGAGTTTATCCATATCAGCATCCAATGCGTGGAGATGATGTAGGTCAATCTCATCAGGTCCTCCGGGAAGTGAGCGGGCAACTTGATTGATGTCAAGTGCTGCGCCGGCAGCTTGAAGTTCTTCAAATTGATACAGAATATCCAACGGATTCATAATTTTCAGGATCCGCTGTAGCTCAATTCCGGAATTTTGAAATTCTTGCCAGTACTTGCTGAGAAGCTCGTGAGCTGCATTAATCTTTTTTGGGTCATCGGTATTCATCATGCGATTTTCAATGGCCTGAAACGTATTGCGCCAGAGAAATTCTCTGAATTTTTCGCGAGCGATTAATGCAGAGTACTTTAAAGCATATAATTTGTTAATGATTTTCATATTTTCCCCTCCTTTTTGAATTAATCATTAAACAGCAAGCCGACGTATTGATACTTATGAGACGGCTGCTTCTTGAAGACATTGTAGTCAAAATCACTAACATCCAGCAGCTCAAAACGATATTTCTGCTTAGCATCAGGATACTTGACCGGATCCAATTCCTCAAAGAACTTCTCGTACGAACGAACATGGAGTTGAAGATCGTCATAAAGTGCCAAATAAACTACTTCTCTTTCCCCGGTGTCATTATTGATGGCGGTATCGATGAGGAGATAGGATTCCCCCTCGAAATGATGATAAATACCACGCGTTTTGTACCTTGGATTATGGACAAATTCTTTTTCTTCCATAACAATTCCCCTTTCTGTAAAAGAGCTCGCAAAAATTTGCGCGAGCTAAACATGAGTTTAACGGCTATATTATGGCAGAGTATCTGTGGTTTGTCAAGGTTTTGCACTTGCGAGATTTGGCAGGCGATGTAGTTTACATTGACACATTAGCATAAGTATGTTAAAATATGTTGATTAGCTTTATCGCTAAGTGGTTGACCTCGTAACGTATGCCGAGGTGGTTCTTTTACAGGAGGTGTTGTATGCACAGTGAAGTAAGAAACGGTGATTCATTGGCTTTTGAAGTAATGAATGGACCAAGTAGGGATCGCATTCATATTGCAAACATGTATGCTTTTGATCAAAATATGTCGATTGATCTGGAATTCAAAGTGGTTTTTTCGAAACGAGAAAATCCGGCTGGTGGAACGACCCGAGATTTTATGGCATTGAAGAATTTGCAAATCATGGGAGTGGTTCACACCGATCGTACTGGGTATGATTTTAATATTCAGGGGACCTGTGATGCGGATGTGAAATCACCGATGAACAAATGTAATACTTATCGAAATTTTCGTTTTTCGATGGATTACAATGCGAAGCTTAGAACAGGGTCACTGAGATTAAAGCCAATGAGGTTTTAGGTGATGCTTGGATGTACTAACTATTCTCGATGTCAGTAGTTTTTTGATTTTAAGAGTTTTTAACTTAGAAAGGTGGGGAGATGATTAAAAATTACTTATCGCATGTCTGCCGAATTTTGGATGACAATGATGAAATACTAACGACATATCAGCCAGAGGAAGGGGCGATTGAAATTGAAGCAAAAAGTGTACTGCGTGAACATATCGGCGTGGTGCCAATTTTCCAAATTGCGTTCTCGCAGATGGTGGGTCTGCCAAGTTATGAAGAGGGGGTGTTCTATATCGTGAAACCAACTGTGGTGCGGGCGGCCAAGGATTTAGGTCGAACGATTGACGATTTATATCTACCAGTGTTTCCAGTTACGGATGACGAGGGGATGCTGATTGGTTTTAGGGGGCTAGCTTCTGCACGTGACTTATAAGACATTCATCTTCGGGCTCGGATTTATTCCGAGCCTTTTTGAAAAAAATCCCCGGCGAACCGAGGATTTTTGAGTGATGAAAGAGGATAAGAAATCGAAGATTAGAAAAATCGATTTTAGAGAATCTGAAATTTAGGCTTCTTTCTGATTGAGAACTTTATCGTATTTGATGCGTTTATTTTTCGATAAATCGCATTGCTTAAAAAGTTCCATGAGGTTTTCCCGATTAATATTGGTGGCACCATGCTCAAGCAGGGCAACGCCAATTCGAAGTTTATCATCTGGTGGACAAAACAGGTTATCATGTTCAAATTTTTCAGCCAGTAGATCAATCTGGCCACCAGATACGAGGTAATTCTTGGTAAGGAATTTCTCAAAATCGCAACCATATCTAGTGGCGATGTAAATTTGCTGAATATTAAGAAGCTCAAGAAACTGATTGATAGTGATCGTGGGCGGTAACTTTTTGAGATTAGGCTCTATTGATATGATATCTATATAGTTCATATTAACCCAAATTGGTCGATAATCGTCAAGATTGATACCGAAGATGGTCCAATCGAGTGGGTCAGCGGCCATGATACTCTCGTGTATTTTTGGATTGCAGTGGTCTTTAATCCAGGCAGCAATGAGACCGAGTGAAAGATTCTGCTGATAGAAAAAATAGAGTAGGCAGTAAACATTAGCAGGTTTTGGAGATTCCTTGACGAGGAGCTGGTTGGCCATCACGAAAATCGTCGTGAGGTTGACCCCGAGGACGCGCATTTCGGCGCATTGAACTTCGAGATCATGCTTAGTTTCTATCCGGTAGCAGTTCATGGCAATAGTGTCGATATCGATGCCGCGTTGCTGAAATTTTTTGAGGTTTCTCAGGACAAATCCACGACCTTTGATTTGAATTAACTGGTACATTAATTCATAAGAATCGACATGGACCTTAGAGGCTTTGACTTTGTCGTAGTGACGCCAGATGTAGCTGGGGCTAAGCAGTTCCCTAACCTCACTGGGGTTGGCGCCGGCCGCTAGAAGTTCAGACCAGATGGTTTGTGAAATTCGATAAACTTTGCCGCGCTCCGTTTTAGTGCGAGCAAGTGTCATGGCGGTGTAGAGCGCATCATGTAGGTCAAGATAGCGCTTGACATAGGCGGGAGTACGACAGACTCTGGGCAGTTCCTGGAAACTAGATTCCGCGATTTGAAACATAATTTGGAATTTTTGATTCATATTTTCCCCTTTCATTTTGTAAAAGAACGTGTAATAGATACAAAGTTTCCATTTATTATCACATGAGATGCTTATTTTGTCAAAAATGGGACTTTGATATGCTGGGACGGGTGAAGCGTGAACATAATCTATGTAATGGTGTGATCTATGAAGCATAAGCTTATAGTATAATGGAAGAATGAATCATAATTTGGCGCCAAATGGTTTGGAAAAAATGGGAGAGCAGAAGGTAAACGATAATTACCTGAAGTTGATGCAGGCGCTAAAGGGGGTGGAATTCTTGGGGGAGAAAAAGACGAAAGACGAGGTGAATTTTGACCTCGAAGGGATTTTAGATCGCAAGGAAAAATTGACATCAGCTACAGAGAAGGAACATAGCCTGGAATATTTAATCCGAGAGAGACATGAGATTATTTGTGACCGTGACCATATTGAAAATCAGCGAGTGGATGTGGTGGAAAATCTGGAAAATCAGACTTTGGAATACCGCTTTAAGTTGCGTGAACCTTTGGCGGAAATTTCAGAATTGGGGCAGAAATTACGTACCGAATCACGCGAAAAAGACGGTGTGGCGGAACTTAAAAGTGGTACTTCGGTGAGGCTCGGAGAAATTACCTATCATGATTTAGAATCGAAGCGTGAATTTCGTATGTGTGATGCTCTGGTATTTGAGAAAAATGGTATAAAAGTTTCTCTAGCTGATGCTACGGCGCGAGAACTAGGTGACGGAGTAGTTTCTAGGAAGCGTAATACCAGTAATCTAGTACGAGCGGCGATTGGTTTGGTGCAAATGGAAGTGCCAAAAGCGATGGATGATATGGCGGCGCAACAGACGCTGGATGAAATTTTTAGGCAGGACCTCGGAGTGGAGGATGCTTTAGGTGAAGTTTCGGAGAGGGCGGAACGCGATTATAAGATAGCGAGATTGAAGTGGCAGTATAAGTTAGAGGACCTCGATGCGGAGCAGCTCGGGCGTGCGGAAAAATTGACGCGCCAAGAAGTTTTTCCAGGTTACTCGACTTATGTAGAAAATGGGAAACATGAAGAATATCTGACCAAGTATGGCGAGGATGTACGCGCGGTGCATATGCTAAATTCGATGAGTGCGGATTCGGTATATCGAGTATTAACTACGGGATTAATGAGCACGACCGAGCGTTTTAGCCGGGGAGTGGTAAGAAATGGGATTTCTTCGGTTCTCGATATTGATTCAGGGGGTGCGGATAACGTATTTACGCGAATCATGAATGCAGAGCAACGCAGTAAAATTCAGAATCATGCGGTGGTCTTAAAGCCGGAAATTTTTGATCGCACAGATTGGTATGCCTATAATGTGGATTCTTATGGTTCAACGAATGAGGCGCATTTTGCCGGGAGATTAGCACCAGAGGAGATTTTCCGACGAACCATGGGCGATCTCGATCATTATTCGGCGGATAATGAGCAGATGTTTCGCACGGGTATCGGGGTGGAATACATTGAGGCGATAGAGGTGGATGAACTGGACCGGGATGAGTTACTTGAGGGGCTTCGTGAAAATGGGCTTTTCGAAGTGAACGGTCGGCCGATTGAGGAAGTGATTGTGGCGCGAGAGTTTGATGAAGATGATGATGACGATTGGGATGACTGGGGAGACTTTAGCCCTAATTTCGAAGGAGCGGGTGAGTCGGTGGAAGATTTTCTGGCGCAGAATTTAAGAAAGCAGGAGCGTATTGAGTCGATTTATAATGGCGAAGTGAAAGAAGTGGGCTTAGGTGAATTGACGGCGCTCGCGGAGTCTTCAGAAGATTTTAACGATACCTTTGTTTTCCTGGCGGAGGCGATTATAGAACAGGGCGGAGGTGCGAAATTAAAGACGGATCTTGAGAGGCATTTAGGCCAGGTGCTAGGGGTGGAAGATTTGGCAAATTTGGCTTCAGGGAAATTGCCAAAAGATTTTGCACCGAATGATTTAGGAGTGTTTTTATTCGCGAAAAATCAACTAGGGGTGGATTTTGCAAAAATGTATGAAGAAGCGAAGGGTCGGACGGTATGAGGACTTTTAGAGAGATAATGAAAAGTGGGCGTGAACGCATGGAAAAATTGCCGGGGGCGGTCTATCTGGTGGAATGCGAAAATGACGATACTGTGCTGGTGGCAATTCGACTAGAGGTGGTGAGGCGATTTTTCGAGGGAGAAGAATTTATTTTGGTGAAATGGTTTGATACGGTGCGGGAGCGAGTGATGCGCGCGAAATTGGTTTGGCGCGTGGGTGAATGCTTGGCTTTTGAAAGGCTAGAGACTGATGGGGGTGGTAAGTATTATTTTACACCGTTAACGCTGGAAAAATATTATAGCGAAGTGAAAGATTCGTTGGTTTTGGGGGAGGATTTTACAAGTGAAGCGGAAATGATTGAGGCGTTCTTAAAAAAATAAACTCTCGAAAAATTCGAGAGTTTAGTGAGAAAATAATAAAGCTAGGCGCCAAGCCGATTGAGGTTGGTGGTTTCAACGCGTGGAATGGAAGTAGATTCTGGTGAAATATCTGTGGTGTCAATCTCGGTTTCAGCGAATTGATCGCAGAGTTTAACCAGATATCGGCCACGCTTCAGAGTGGTGGCCCATTTTTCCGGAATACTTTTGAGCCCGTATTGAATGCCAGCGAGTGAGCCAGTGAGCGCGCCAATGGTATCAGTATCGTCGCCGAGATTAATCGCGGTGAGGACGGCATCTTGGAAGTTGTCGGTGGTGAGAAATGACCAAAGTACGGCTTCCAGAGTGTCAACCACGTAAGCACGCGAAGGGATGTAGCCCTTAGGATAGTGATGAATCTGATTTTTCAGAATGCGACTATAAAGACTACGCTCTTCCGACTCAAACATACTGTAATCGTCCAGCTGGGTTTTGCTATAAGCTTCTTTGGGGTTATCGCCGTCGAGCAGGTGACAAACGAAATTAGTGTAAATCAGGCAACCCAGCACGCTAATTGGATGAGCGTGGGTGAGGGATGAAATATTTTTCACTAATTCGAAGCGTTTTTCACCAGTGATTTGGTTGTTGTGACAAACGAAGGCCACCGGTAAAATGCGCATGAGTGAACCGTTACCATTATTGGCGTGATGTTTTAGGCCACATTTGACGGGATGTCCGCCAGTGAGGTAACTCTCAATCGCGCGCTTGCAGGTACCACCAATGTCGAAAGTGAGATTTGTGGCAGTGAATTCATCATGTAGATACCACTTGACAAAATTCTCCATAATGTCGTGATAATGGAAGCGTTTTTGGTCAATTAATGACTGCATCAGACAGATAGTCATAGACGTATCGTCAGACCAAGTGCCAGCAGGTTGATGATGAGTGCCGACTGACAGCATTTCGCTGACTGGCATGAGTTCTAGAAAATTTCGATTCAAAAACTCAATGGGTACCCCTAATGCATCGCCTACTGCAAAGCCGATAAGGCCGGAGCGAATTGCTTGTTTCATATCCTTTTTCTCTAAATGTGCCATAGTATCTCCTCCTATCTTCTGGGTGATGATGCGGGATTCTTTGTGAAATGGGACCAATTTTGGGTCAGATTTTTCACGATTTTTCTGCATCGAGATTCGTATATTATAACAATTTTAGAGTGTTTTGTCAATGAAGGAAAAATCCCCGAAGATAAGCTTCAGAGATTTTAGCGAAGAGTTTCAATTTGTATATTTTTGAATGAATAGTCGTTTTAATATTTTTTGGTGTATAATTTTAATATCGAAGTCTCTGCACGGGGTGTAATGCTCCTACCGCAGGGGCTTCCTTTTTTTATTAAATTTGAGACTAGTTATTTGGTTTTTTGGCGGTGATACGGTAATAGCCATGAATACGTTCACCGTCAAAAGTTAGATCCATAAGATAACCTGAAATACCATTAATTCTAGCGTCTTCGGCAATGGTAAAATTTAAGATTTTTAGTAGCAGTGGGTGGGTAAAATAGAGTTTGGAGATTTTGGCGAGGCGTTTTAGATTTGGCATGATTTTTTGAGTGAGATTTTCAATCTCAATTTTTTGAAATCCAGATTTTTTTAGATAATCATTAAAATCTTGAATAGATTGATCTTCGCCCGTTACTCGCATGCCAGCCAGAGTAATATCGGAAACTCGTTTTTCAAAATCAGTCATAAGATTCTTTCTAAGAGGTTCGAATACATCAAAATCAATAAATACGCCACCCGGCTTGAGTTTTTAAATGCTTGGTCTACCACAATTTGCTTGTTTGAACTATAACAAATCGTTTCTACACCGAAGATAATATCGAAACTTTCGTCTTCAAATTGACTTAGGTCGTGATAGTCGCCTTCGACGAGTTGAATATTTTTAGGAACTTTATTTTTGAGGAAATTGCGATTCGGAATATCGAGTGCGACGAATTCTACATCAGAAAAACGTTCAGCGAGATAGCGTGAATTACTAAGCATGCCAGCACCAACTTCTAAAACTTTACTACCTGGTTTAATGAAACTGGCGACGTATTCGGCCTGCTTTCTGAAATCTTCTCGATGAAAAACTCCGTCATCTGAGAGTGCCATGTGAATATTTTTACCGCCACCAGAATGAACGAGATTGTAGAAGAAATCTGATTTTTGGTAGTACTTGGCAACATCTTGATTTGCGGTGTCATGCTGAAGCAGGGCGTCTAAATCGTAAAATTTCGCGATAGTTTTTAGTCGAGATTCAATTTCAGGATTATTCATAAGTATATTATAGTATAATTCCCTAAACTATGAAAATCTGTGTATTGACAAATAATATAGTTTGTGTTAGAATAATTTCCATTCTATAAGAATGCACATTTTAGAAAGGGGGTGGTTTTATGAAGCTGACACTCAAAGATTTTATTCTCGACTGGAATAAGTCACACAATCGCTTTTCCTTTTGGTTTCAGGAAATCCCTGGAACGGGTCGCCCTGCTGAAGTAGGGGTTCGTTATACGGCGGTTAAGTATCGGGATTTCTATTCTGTCGATGAATGGAATAGATTGAGAGATATCGTTGATGCAAGATCTCACGGCACGATGTATGTAGTGACCGACGAATACCTCTACAAGAGAGGAATCATCGATATTAAAGTCGCGTCGTCAAACCATAATTATCAGGAACGGCATGTCATTGGTGTCCTTAGATGGATTGGAGAAGAGTTTTTCTCTAAACAGGACAAGAGTGAATAAAGATGCCTAAGGGCTCGCTGTTAAAGGCGAGCCATTTTTCTTTTTTTATAATATAATTAAGGGCAATAAGTGTTTGTTTGGAGGTATTGTATGTTTAGTCCGAATGTGTCGAAAACAAAAACAGAATATGGGCGTGTAGAAAACACCTTGGCTGATATGATGCCGAACCCACGCCATTTTGAAGGGTTGACTTATCCGTCTGATGATGTCAGAAAAGATCTAAAACTGCTTGATGACTTTAAGCATACGCCGGAATACAAAAGAACTGGAGAACGTTCTGATGCAAAACTGTTAGAAAAAACTTTTACAGATATGGTAGAGCGTGGTGACTGGTTTGGTGAGTATGATTCTTTTGGTGATGACCCAGATCATTTGGCATTAGTTACATTTCCTACCACCGAAGTAGATGATGTTTTTAATCATATCGATGTAATTGGTATGATTAGCAATGAAACCACCAACCATGAAACGCTTCCATTTGCAATTGATTTAACCTACAATACTGACAATGATAAAATGAGCCAGAAATTCAAATGGAAACATGTCTACGGAAAGAAAAATACGGCACCAGATGAAGCATCGGAATTTGGGGAAAGTTTCGTTAGTAAAGATTATTTTGGTAATGACATAATTATGACTAAAGTTCTGCCATTGAAGTTTCGGTATGGCTTGAAGATTCCTGGATTTGCTTCTGCTAAATATTTTGAAGATAAAAATAGCCCTTGGGACCCTATGTGTAAAAAAGGACGAATTGATATGATGCCCAGATTTGTCGTGGGCTATTCAACGGATATTGCCGATGTACTTGCTTGTGGTATGCCAACTGAAGAATATAAGAAGAAATATGGTGAAGTTTCATATCGGAAAAAAGAGTCAACATATATATACGCTGAAATGTGTGCAAAATGGTGTACGCTATTTGAATGCTCTGAACAAGCTTCAGGGATTCGCTATATGCTAGAAAATATGGGTCCTGAAGAGGTCAAATGGATGCAGAAAGACGAACTAGAAAAGGCTAAGAAACAGATTGTGGCGATGAGTTCCTATTTCGATAGAGCCATCCAATTAGCAACTGAGAAAGCTCAATCTAATTCGGTTGAAATGGCTGCTATGAAATATGCTGACAGAGATGTAGTTCGTCAAGCGATTAATTATCATAGTAATGATACTTTTAGATATAGAAACTGAAAAAATCCCCGAAGATTGACTCCGGGGATTTTTGATGTGAGGAATTTAATTTTAGGGATTTGTTGTGACGATGCTTTTTAGCTCCTCTATAAGGTTTGCAAGGTGACGCTTAAGCTCTATCGGCACCGGCTCGTTTCTGATTAGACTAAAAACCGCGCGATAGTACCAGAAAATATCTTGCTTAGAAGTATTGAAGCGGTGCCAAATTTTATCACCAAACTGATCGTAATCTTTCAGAATATCGGTAAGGTTATGTATTTTGTCGGCGGTAGCGACAATGTAGGCTTCAATATAATAGGAATTGCCGAGGCGCTTCAGGTAACTTTCTTTACGTTCTTTCCAGGGAAGTTTGGGCTGACCGGCCGTTTTAGGTTCCGAAACATCTTTGACGATGTCGGTAATTTCATCACCAAAATCGCGACGCATGTCGGTCTCAGAATAGACGGCTGGATTGACATCCTCAAGAATATCGTGTAAGATTCCAGCGACAATCGTTGCCTCATCGTTAGTATATTGACTAATAATCATGCCGACGGCGATGGGGTGGGAAATATATGGAATGTCAGTTCCCTTGCGATTTTGACCTTGATGAGCCTTGGCGGCAATTTTAAGTGCGAGATTAATTTTGTCAGTAAACATAGATTCACCTAACCTTTCGTAATGTGTGTGCGGGTGACTGCTTGGTTAAAATTTCTCAAATTTTAAGGTGCAATAAATTCACCTCTCCGAAGAGAGGTGAAAGTTGTGTGGCAATTTTTTTCGTAGATTTAAATATAATTATCTTTTACTTCGGGTTCGCGATACCAGATGATGCTAGATTTTTCAGAAGAGATTTCTAAACTTTGCTCTTTAAAATCCTTATAGGTTGAAACTATCCATGTTTCATATCTACCAGTGATATCAAACCCAGCGTTTTTAAACCATACTAAAAGACCAAACTCATCTGCATCGGCAATTATACCGATAAAGTGCCTATCGATACGTATATCGTAGTATGACGGCCAGTCGGCTTTTGAAACTTTTTGCCAGCCGTTGTATTCGAGGATTTCACCCCAGTGTTTAGCATCGAAGCGATGTTCCCCAGGCTTGCGCGGCCCTGGTTTAGGCAATTTTGGTGAACTCCAGCAGTGTTTTTTCATTAACCATGCTACATAACTAGTACTACGCCGAATGACGAAGCCACTAGAATCGGTAACTAGGGTGTAAAAATTACCGTCGGATTCCTGCCAATCAGCGAATTTTGGATTAGCATAGGGATATTCTTTGGCGCCATGCTCCATGATGTAACGATAGATGTGGCGACAGATTACGCGAATAATCAGAATAGGCTGCCAGGCGGCGCAAGATTGTCTTGCGAAAAAATTTGCTACTTTGATCTTGTTAAATGTGCTCATGATTCCCCTCCTCTTCATGCTGTATGGGAAAATACCCAATATATATATTATACAATGAAGAGTGTGGTGTGTCAATTTTTGGCCTAAGTTAATATCTTGAGATGCCGTACTTGATGAGAATAATAATATTTTAGAATCGAGCAACCCGCCATTTCTGACGGGTTCTCATGAAGATAGCACCGAAGTGGTATCTCCGACGTTGGAGTTTCTCACTCCGATGCTTTTATATTATCATATATTGAAGAAAACTCAATCTGGGCGTTAACGGTTAAGGTTAATTATAAAATAATTTTAAAATCATCGTATTTATCAGCAAAGGTCTCCTCGATTGTTTTATTTGTTTTCTTAAGATATTTCTTAACGAGATAATAACCTAAAGAATAGCCAGACCAGCGTGGAAGTTTATCATTGTCATTGAAAAAGATTTCATTGTAGTTGTAATTATCAGAATCTAATTCATTATGAATAAGAGCTAATATTTCTTTATTTTGTTCATCGGAACGTTCAAGAATGGTTTTAATAAATAAACTTTTTTCAGCCTTATTTTCTATAAACTCAGCTTCAAGAATGCACGCCAGTCCTTCGAAAATAAGATTATCAAAAAGCGATTTCATCCATTCGGGATTCTTCCCCCATCGGGATGCATGGCAAAGTTCATGTACGATATTTTCTGAGATAAGATTTTCGGTAGCTTTTTTGTCATCGATACTAATCTGAATAAAATCGGCGGAAAAAGTATACCCGCCTGCGCCGTTCTCTGGAATAGTCATTGTGATTCGATTAGTGACTAGAATATCGATATCCCAGTTGATTTTTAGCTTCGGAAAAACGTATTCTTCGGCTGTTTTTGTGGCTTCCATAATCGTCTTTTTCTTGTCAGAAAGATTTCCGTTGGCTTCGGTGAGTAATAAGTTTATTTTGCTCATATAGTTATTGTACTGCTTTTTGAGATATTATTTAAAAATAGAATATTGCTAAATAATTGCTTTTTTCATGGAGCACGCCTGGCTTCGCGGCTACTCCATTCGTCGAAAATAAAAAAGTGCGAATCCGACCAAGTTGGTAAAATTCGCACTATTTTTAGTGATCCACTCGGATCGGAAGAAGTCCGGCGAGATCCATCTGTTCCAAAGTAACGCGTGTAAGCTCGCTATTATCAAAGCTAATCTCATACTCACGACCGCCTTCTTTGGTAGGCTTTATGAGATTGCGATCACGAAGCTTCTTAATTTGCTGAGCGATAGCGACAGATGTGACATCGCGATCCCACAGATCCTTAATGTCGCCAGCCTTAATAGTATTGAGTCGGATAGCACGACCAAGAATATTACTTTCGAGCCGAGAGATAATACAAGCTTTCTCCATGCGATCGACAGACGGAAGCAGGATCTTCTTATTGACAAAATCGGCATCAGCAAGAGATTCGGATTTCTTAATTTCGTCGCGGACACCAGACAAAAAATACTCACACCATTCTAAGATATGCTCGTCTTTATAATCGTCGGCAAGAGCTAGCATATCGTAATACTTATTGCGATCACCGGCAAAAACGGCCGTAGGGTTAAACAGGCGCATTCTATTTGGTGCAATATAGCCCTTCTTACAAAGAAGCGCATAGGTCAAAAGACGATCAGTGCGACCGTTCCCATTGCCGAATGGGTGGATCCAGACGAAACGGTGGTTAGTAATAGCGATTTTAAGCAGATCATACTGCTCACTATCATCGTTATTAATGTAATCAATAAGCTCGCGCATAAGATCCGGAACGTCATATGGTTCAGGTGGTTGATGCTCTGCATTGGCGATATAGCGAGGCTCGTCGCGCCAAGCACCGGCACGCTTGTCGCCCTCATGAGTTAAATCACCTACAACAATACGATGAAGCTCTTTGATGAAATCAGCCGAGATAGGCTCTTCCATGACGTATTTATCGATGAAATCCAAACCATCAATCAAGTTGGAGATTTCGATAATCTGTTCGTCGTTTTTATGGCTGTCGTCATCACGCTTTTCGATGTAGGAAGCGATTGTGGTATGATTCCCCTCGATACGTGCAGAGGTAACAGCTTCTACTGCATGAAGCAGATTCTTAAGCTGCAAAAAGATACTCTCGCTCGTGGTATTCTTGAGTGACCTATTTTTAAGATGTTCCAACTCCAGAATGGTCTTCGTGAGGTCGGAATCAAACTTAGGGGTAGGTGTATTAATCATAAAATTTTCCTATAATTATTCTACTATAAAAGGTAAATTATTTAAAGTTACGATTTCGTGTTATTTAAAGTTTAGAGACTATCATAACAGGGGTAATTATTTAAAGTTGCGATTTCGTATTATTTAAAGTTAAGAAGCGCGGATTACTGTATGTTTGAGACGATGAATTTGATGAAAATCTTCATCTACGGCATAATTCTTCCAATCTGTCATAATACTTATTTCTTTTTGTGGCCTAGTGTTGCACTTGAGATGTTAATTTAGATATCTGAATTAATATCTCAAGATGTAGAACTTGATGAAAATGCGATAGAAGCTCATGATATAATAAAAATATGGCTCATACTTTGTGTGCTAATAAACATAGTATGTGGAACGGCGATGGAAAAGTTTGCGTCGATGCTTATTCTGTTGAACTTATTAAAAAAATATCAGAAGAAAACCCTGATAAGAAATTTGGCGATAAAGATAACGACTATTCCCTATTGGTTGATATTTATGATTCTTGCCCAGAAAAAGAACCGGATATATGGCGATGCACGAAATGTCTAAGTCTAGTGATTTTCTTTTCTGATAATGAATATGGAATAGAAAAATGCTATGGTTATGTAGTTGATGAAACGGAAAATTTGCCAGATAAAACGTTATATTCAAAATGGGAGGAGTATTTTGTTGAAAATAACGACGCCTTCGAAGAGCATCATGAGAATCTAAAAAATCAAGGTCTAACGCCATACGAATCATTTGAGAGATTCCATAAGGAATCAGATAAGTTAAACTTCGCATATGTAAGTGACGATAAGCTGAAAATTGTTGTAACAGATAATAGTTATAATCCAATTCGCCTTTATAAATTAAAATGGAAGACAGAATAAAGCGTTGATGTTGGAGTTGCAGTCAGTATGGGGGAAGATGCATTGATGAATATGCTTATAAGGTCGCCAATAATCTTTGATATTGATTTTTAGATATCGGTAGTGTATTATTGAATTACAGCGCCTTGGTCTGGATTCGTTCCCGCCAAGGTTTTTTGATTTAAGATAATTTTATGTGATATAGTGAAAATATCGAAGTTCTTGCACGGCGCCGAAGGTACCTACCGCAGGAGCTTCTTTTTTTGCATAAAATAATGATCGTGATACATATAAAAACACAAAGTCAGTTCTCTAGATAGTTTCGGTTAACCGTTTCTGTATATTTTCAACAATTCATTCGCGAGATAGCCGAAAGCGTGTGAGTGGTATAATCATAAATAGAATACTAGAAAAGGAATAACTTTTATGGAAAACGCTCCACGAGTTAATGGTGAAAAAACGATGAATATGGCTACACAACCCAATAGCCCAGATCGAACTGCTAATAAAACCTCAATCGTGAACCGACCATATATCAGAAAAGAAACCATCAATACCGTCGTTGATCGTGATGGAAATGATAGCATGAGGATGGAAGAAATGCCAGCTGGAAAATCAGAAGAGCAAATTGAGAGTGAAAGAGTTGGTCGTGTTAAAATTAATGACGAAATGCAGGCTAGAATGAAGGTGTACTGGGCTGATAAACGAGCAAATGAACAAAAACAACGTGAAGAACAAGAACGAGTTCGAAAAGAAAAGGCGATGGCTGAAGCCGAGCATCAAAGGATTCTGCAAGAACAAAGAGAAAAAGTTCAAAATGCATATCATCGAAATACTGAAAATGAACTTAATGAAGAGCAAGATAATGAAATGGAAATGGAGATGTAGAATATGAAAACATTTCGATTATCTTCAAATGAAATCAAAATTTTAACGGATATGAAGGGTGGCTGTATTGCATCAGATAGAATTACTGTGGATGGGCAAAAAGTTGGCTACGCTTATCGAGAAGATCCAGATAAGAATTTTTCAAATGATAGTGGATGGAGATTTCTTGCTGGGGATGAAAGCGAGGAATATCTGAATAATCCTAACAATTTTGACGTATTTGAAATAAGCACTATCTGTAATTACGATCCGAATATTCTAGATATTTTAGACGGGAAAATTGGCGAGTCTTATATTAGAGATAGTAATACATTTAAATTAGATTTTTAACCTCAGTTCCTAAATATGGTATAATTTGAACTTTTTAATGGAAACAACACTGGCGGTATATTGTATTATAGTTGTTTTTTACAAAATAAGCATGTATTATATTGACAATTTTAAGCATATGTTCTATAATATGAGTTATACGCTCGAGAAAGGCTTAGCCAATCAGAAAGCTTATAGAAAAGAACCATTCAGAAATGAAATATTCTAGTACCTTCAAAACGTAGGAATTAACACCAACTTTGATCAAAGTGGGATACTTATGCAGGAAGCTTTCGTGCGTAGCTACCCCACTTTGCGAAAAGAGAGCTTTGGTTGGGGTTGTTCCGGGATGGTCCCGAACAAAATTTGATTTTGCTAGGGCAAAAGCCCGGAGAGGAGTCCATATGAATATAATTAATTTGACGCCCCACACTGTGAACATCTGCACTGAGGATGGAGATATCGAGTGCTCGTTCAAATCTGAAGGTGTCGCTCGCGCAAGCCAGGTGGCAGTACCTTTCGGTGACGTCAATGGAATCGAGTTGGTCGAAATGCGTTTCGGCCCTACCGTTGATCTTCCTGACCCTGAGGCAGGTACCGTACTTATTGTATCTGCGATCACCGCAAGTGCCGCTAAGGCGGAAGGTCGTTCTACTGATGACCTAGTGCTTACAGCGGATACTGTCCGTGACAAGGATGGCCGTATCGTCGGCTGCAGGCGCTTCGCCCGCGTATAAGGGACCATCCCCCCCTACCTACGTTATTTAGAACCCCGGTCTTTATGACCGGGGTTTCCATTTTTATCTTAAAGCATATGCTATAATATGTAATATGAAAGACCCCAATGTGGTAAAAAATGAATCCGAAAAAGACTCTGATTATGATGCCGATTGGGGTGCTGGTTGGGGTAAAGTAGCGGCGTTAGCTAACAATCCAAATCTTAGTGAAGCATCATCTAGGGAGAATCCAGAAGATTCCGATGAATATGAGGAATCTGATGACTATGATAACGAAGACGACTACGACGGCTATGATAACTATGATGGCGAAGACGATGATTATGATCATGGCGAGGATGCGTATGGTGATTATGACGACGATTATGATGACTATGACGATGATGATGATTACAATAGCTACTATAATGGCGACAACGAGCGCCTAGAGGTAAAAGAAGACGAATTAAAAATTCGAGAAATACCACTACCGGAAAATATCTTAAAGAGATATGATTTTATCGAGAAGTTGCCTAGTGGTATCGCTATAATGGGTGGTGTGGCGCGGAGTGTAGCGCGCGAGATTTTGACTGGTGAAAAAGAGCCAATCAGGGATATTGATCTTGTGGAAATTACTGATAATGAAGACGAAAGCACAGTCGACCCAGAGCTTCTCGATGAATTAGCACAAACTTATATGCCAGATGATTATGCATTTGGCCATGGAATCGGACTAGACACCTTAGAAGATTATTTCTCTACACGCGACTTCACTATTAATGAATGCCTTATTAAGGACGGTAAGCTTCTCGTGAGTGAGTTAGCGGAAAATGATTTTAAGGAAAATATTATCAGACCAACTTATTATGAAGCCCCATATGACGGAGATAAACTGTCGGGACGGCTTTTCTTGAAAGCGATACTGATGCAGACCGTGATATCGCAAATTTCTGAATCCATACCGTTACTTGAGGATGTTCATGTGAATTTTCAATATATTGGCGATTTTGATACGGCAGTATTTCTTAATAAGGCGATGAGTCGCGGGGTAGAAACAGCGGTAAAATTTACAGAGAATCTTGCTGAATGGGGTGTAGTATACCCAGAATTTGCTGGTAGGCCTATGGCGCTTGCGAAAGATTTACTTACTAATGCATACAATTTCAAATTTAGACCATCTACAGATGAAAGATTTCTAGAACCAGAAGAAGGTCGCGACATGAGCGGATTTTTTGTGCCAAAAGCTATGCAAGAATACCATTCATCCGATCCAGCAATAGCCCGAGCTATAGATGAGTATGATAGTGGCCCAGATTACAGCAATGATGGTAATGATGGTGATAATAACGGTGAGCCAGTTTCGGGATATTATACACAGAAAGATTACGATGAGATTAATTCGAGTGTGGATAGTCGTGATGGTTATGGTTATTAGAATTAGGAAGTTGAAAGATTCTATGTAAACTAGTCTTTTGCTTCTTTTCTGGCAAGCGGTTTTAATAGATTCTTATTGATATCCCGATCGGAGCCAAGAATGCGGCGTTCGGAAGTAGACAGGACGCGATTTTTCATCTTGAGTTCAGTTAGCTTGGCAGTACAGACTAGATCGGCGACTTGAAGCATTTTATAGTCTGCCTGCATGGCTTTCTTGAATTTGGCATTATTGAATAGTGTTGTAAATACAGTGATAATAATCTTCATTACACCAGACTGACCATTATCGTAATAGATCTTGATTTTATCAAATGATAAGAAATAGGCATAATGTACCTTGATAAAATCCGACATCTGACGCACTAAGCGTTCGATTAACTCTGTATCATCCTTAGTTTGTTTCTTTTTTACCACAAAGGCTTTCTGAAGAAACTCAACCTTAGACGTAAAATTGATCATCTTGCGAATAATACGTACGCGTTCTGACGGCGTAAGATTGCGGTATTCTCTTTCGTGGCGAATAAGTGGCCCCATATGAACAAAATTACGTTTTAGTTCGGTCTCGGAGAGGACTTTATTTAGATACTGGATTTGAGAGGAAATGTCATTTTTCTGATTGTGAAGAACCATTCCGATGATGTAATAAGGAGATTTTGGATCAAATTCACCGAAGTCGCCGGATTCATCAATAAATACACTGAGTTCTTTCATTTTATCTTTCCTCCAAAAAAGCGGGGGCTTGCCCCGCCGTCCAGGTGGACCAAGGTCTTCCGACCAGCCCATTACTTAGTTTATAGCGTACATTAGCAAAAAATACCATATTTTTCAATCATATTTTTTACATAATTTGCGGTCATATTTTCCTTATGGAGTCGCCTAGTATGCTTTGCATACAGTCGTCTGATTCGTCGAAATAAAAAAGGGTCGCTACGCTCCGTATTTTAATTTTTAAAACTTAAAATTCTAGAATAAATTCTAAATTTTAAGCCTTAAAAATAAAAATAGAGTTCTTCGAACTCTCCTTTTTTTTATTTCTTTTCATGGAGCCGCCTTCGAGATTTGAACTCGAGACCCCTTCCTTACCATGGAAGTGCTCTACCACTGAGCTAAGGCGGCGGGTCATGTATAAACATGATTGGTGCTGGAGGTAGGACTCGAACCTACGAAGGTGTAACCCGAGAGATTTACAGTCTCTTGTCATTGCCGCTAGACTACTCCAGCTTTTAAAATTCATCTACCTGCTGGCGTGAGCCGAGCCCAGACAGATAGGAATATTATAGCAAGTTGGGGCGGATTTTTCAACAGGTTTCTGGAAAGAAAAGATATGGAAAAATTTCATAGAGCCTAGAAGTGTATTTGTGAAATAAGGTTTTATTTTTTAGAAATAAAAAGGAGCGCTTCTAAGTACCACAATTTTTTAGAAATAAAAAAGGAGCGTTCATCACGCCCCATTTTTGCGCAAGATTGCGCGTTTTGCAATTTTTTAGGTTTAAGTTAGGTATTCAGGTTTGGCTCTTTGTTTGAAATTAGGTATGAGTTTAAGTTTTAATTTGAGTTGTTTTTACCTAATTTCAATCGAGCTTAGCTATTTTGGGACCGCCGTGGTGGTGATAGAAAGAAATAATTTTCTCATCCTCCGGAATTTCTACCTCGAATGTGATCGGCCGAAACGTACGGCGGAAGCCACACAAATCATAATAAGCCTTCAGAAGATCAGAAGTGTTTCGAGTGTCTCCATGGGGATTGCTAGTCATTGCATAGTGCGCTCCGGTGAAAGTCTTGCGGACTACTTCGTTATCTAGCAAATAATCTTTTTCAGAGAGGATTAAATTTCTTGGCAAATTATCATCGCCAAGGTCTCTGGTGTTGTTACGGAGAGCCAGGTATTGGTCAATCAATAACGCTAGAGAGCTACTGCTTTTTTCCAGATCGAAATTGGGAATGATCGGAATAAATCCCAGCCAGCCTAAAAGAAATCTTGATGCCAATAGGAGTGGTCCGCCATATTTTAGCAACGTATGAAGTGGCTCTTTAAGGAAAAACCCATAGGTGCAGGGGTTCAGACTGAAGGTTGCATCGAAATTGTTTTCCATTTTGTGAATGACGATGTCGCCCACGCTAATAGAGTGACCAATTGTGGTGCGGCTGAGGCGTTTAAATTCCTTGTTGCGTCGAACTATAGCCTTACGCATGGCGGTAATGTAGGTTGGTACATTAAAGCCAAAATTACTATAGCTTAACGCGTAAACTCCGTCACCATCGTGCAAATGATCTAAAATATAGTTAAATGCACTAATAGAGGAGTTTTGCACCCCGCAGATTTGGAAAAAATCTGCTTTGCCATTGGCCTTGCCATGACGTACCGTGTGAACACGGGTGGTGGCAGAAATCAAAGCCTTACGCAGAATAGCTGCGCTGACCGAATTGATTACCATAAAAACGATAATCCACTGCCATATTCTCGGTAGTTCCGTGAAACCTAAAATTGCAATTGTTTGATAAAAAAATGTACTCATTTTTGACCCCCTTTTCTTGTAAACATGCAACAAAAATCAAAATGTATCAGAGATATATTACCACATTTTAGTGGTTATGTCAATCTGTTCGTTAAAGTTCAGTACCTTTGCAACAAAAAGACAATAAGTATTGCCAATAAAAATAGGTAGATATTGTTATTATACTAATATTGATAAATTTTTAAAAAAATATAGAATATAGTTAGATAGGTTACTTTTAATCTGCGCACATTAAGATGGAGGTATATAATGAATAATTCGATGAATAATTTACTACAGGATATGTTACTCGGTATTATCCCAGGTGATCTCTATGGTGAGGATGATTTTCCATCTCTGCGGTTTTCTGGACTGGAGACTACCGAGGAAGGCGGAAGTGAGTCACACGAAAGTGAGTCACAAAAAAGAAAACGTGATTACGAAGATATCAAAAGAAGATTCTACCACGAAAGTAATCGGACCGAGTAAGGATGCTACACCTGAGGTATTATTAATATCAGAGGAGTGGAAGACCTGAGAGACCGGCTCGAGTCACAGCCTGGTAGTTACATCTCGGATTTTATGGTACATCCCGACTTACATCAAGGATGGTACCGATGCTCTGGTTGGGCACGAGTTTAACTTTAACCGCGATGATTTTGTTTAAGGATATCGATGCCAATGTTATCGTAAGTCGCAATTAATCTCCAAAAAAAGAGCCTCGCAGGAATGCGGGGCTTTTTGGTTAAGAAAAATACTTACTATGAGAAGTGTTTTTAATTATAAGTTTATACTTGAAAAAGCATAAACATAAAAGTAATAACTCCAATAATGAAACTACCTAAAATAAGATAAATAGTATATGATGAGTGTAACGTGACTTGATGGGAGCTTCAATAAGTTTAAATTAGGGGTGGACATGGGATTATAAAACCACTTTATAATATGAATAAGAAAGATGAGACTAATACTGTGACAGATGAAGTTATTAACGATAATATTATTTATGAGGATTATGGAAATATCTTTCTTGATGATTTTGTAGGTAGTTGGCCGAGAGAGGCTTCTCGTGGGATTATACAATTCCCTGACGGCGATATCTTGGTTTTCTTTAAAGAGCGGATCGGTCAATACAAGTTACCGGGAGGTGGTAAGGAAAACAATGAGACTCCGGAGCAGACTTTTATACGTGAGGCTTATGAAGAAACTGGTTATATGATAAAGAATATACGCAAGATTGGAGTCGTAAAAGATCAGACACAGATTTCGCATATATTTATAGCGGAGCCATATGGAGAGGCGCAAGAAATTCACCCAGATGAGGATGAAATTAAATTCGATGCCAAATGTTTAAAGATGAACCCAGTAGATGTCTTAAAAAATATGAAAAAGTTTATCATTGAACATAAAGGTTATTCAGATGAAAACTCGTTGATTCAGTGTTATTTTACTCAAAGAGATTGTAAAATTTTGGAATACGTACTAAATCACAATCTGTTAGCGTGAAATAGTTTTCTATGTAAAATATTCTATTTTTAGGCTCTTCGTGAAATTAGGCCTTTTTGTAGAGCTTGTATTGGTCAGTGCTTCCCTGGTTTTTGATGATAGTATTAATGGCATCGAGAATTTGCTGGTCGGTTTTGGTATCACCGGAGCTATAGCCGTCGAAGATTTTGTCGCCAATCACCATAAATGGTACACCCCGCACGTCTTGATTCAGGAATTTACCGAAATTCCTCATGAAAGTTTTATTATCTTTGTCGCCCCAAACTTCGAAGGAATAGATATTAACTTTATTTTTGGTTTCAGCTGGTAGTTTGGAAATGAATTTGGCGAGAGCTTTACAGTGTGGGCAACCGTCACCCCAGAAAATATAAATATTCGGTTTGTTACTAGTGAGATCGATGTCAGATTCGTGATTAAAGGCGAATTCGGTTCCTTGGGATTGTTTTGAAGTTGATTGATTGGTATTCTCGGTCTGAGTGGATTCGGTGGATTCATTTAGGCTTGATTCGGCTGACTTGTCTGAGGAGTTTTTATTCATAAGCGGCATCACAACTACAGCAATGGTAGAAAGAATGGCGAGAATAGCGAGAACGATTAGGGAGGCGAGCTGGGCGCGTTTTTTGTTAGTAGACTGAGTATTTTGAGGTGTAGAATTTTCCATAGATTTATTATAACTTTTGGTGGGGAAAATGTAAAAAGTTTATTGATTTTGATAATGTTTATGGTAAGATAGAGTTTGTGTGTTTTTTTAATAACTCTTTTTTAGAAGATTTTTCAGGAATTTTTCAGATTTTTGTTACATTTTATTTTGTTTGTGCTAATATAGATTCAAGGATGCCATTATTGAATAAATTTTGGGAGAGAGATTTATGATAAGTGTGATTTTTGGCGATCCGAGAGGGTCTTTATCATGTGGCTTGACTAACAAAAATGGCACCCTTTTGTGAAGCAAGCGTAGCTCCGATCGTCAAGGTCGGAGCTTTTTTCTCTATTAGAAAGGAGATTTTATAGTGATTCATGATTTATATCCGGAAAAATCGAAGGTGATACTTTTGATTCACCCGATGTTGGCTTCGAGTAAGTCGATGAGGACTTATTTGGTGGAGAATATTCTGAAAGAGACTAATGAGTATCGATTTATTATACCGGATTTGTCGGGGCATGGTGAGGCAATGAATGAGGTGTACGTTAGCGCGGCGGAAGAGGCACGGATTTTAACGCAATATTTATTAGAACACGGAGTGACTAAGATAGATTTGGGTTTTGCGGCATCGCTGGGTGGGGTGGTGTTATTTGAGATGTTGAATCGCGGTGAAATTAGATTTAGGCGACTATTTATTGAGGGGGTGAGCTTTTATGAGAATGCGAAATTTGGTGGATTTTTAATGACAAAAATAATGCTGGCAAAGCAGAAAAAGGGGCTGAAAAATCCCAAATTTGCGGTAAGGAAAATGTCCAAGATGTTTGGAGGTCAAGCTGGTGAGGTGATGGCGGAGAGGTTTTTAAAGATAGACCCTCTGAGCATAAAAAATATTGTGCGAGACTGTTCAAATGTGAGACTACCGAAAATGGATGCTGAAATACAAAAGTCTTGCGTATTTTCTTATGGTAAAAAAGATTCGGATTTGAGATTAGCGAGGAGAAAAATTCCGAAAATGTATCTAGATGTGAAATTAGTGGTGGATGAGGGTTATGGTCATTGTGAGAGAATGGTGAAAGATGCGGACGGGGCGGCATAGAGCGGGAGGGGGGTGGCGTCAGAGCGCGTGTATTGAAATACACGTGGCCACTCGTCGAAATAACATAAAGAAGCTAAAAATAGCTTCTTTATTTATATTTTTACCACTCAAAGTAAAAGATAATTATATTCTCTTTTACTTCTCGATGCTAAAAATCTAAAAAAAGAACATAAAATGTTCTTTTTGTTCTTTCTCCTCGTGGAGCCGCGTGTGCAAAAGCACACTTGCACCACTTCTTCAAATTCTTTGAAAAGTAAACTTTTCACGAATTTTCATCCGTGGAGCCGCGTGTCGGCTCTGCCCCGACGACCTGCCGCTTACAAGGCGGCTGCTCTACTAGCTGAGCTAACGCGGCGATTTGTACTCATATGTACCTTCTTATTTTAGCATGAGTTTAAGTTCTTCACAACCGCGAGATGGGTGAAAATACTAGATCGAATTGATTATTTAAAAAAGAGATAGCTATCCAAGTGGATTCTTTGAATATGCCTATTGAATCATCTTGCGGCGACGAGTAGAGGTGCGGGCGGCTGCAGGACGAGAAACGGCAGTGGCACTAAGTTTGGCATCTTGAATAGTACGTTCAGTGCTGGTTTGGCTGGTGGATCCACTGGATTTAGCGGTGGGTTTTTTAGCTTTCGGATAAAAAATCTTAGCTGGTCTCGCGGCGCGTACGGGTTTTTTAGCTACCGTGCGTTTTTGCTTCTTAGCGAGTTCCTGTTTTTTCTTTAATTCATCTTCGGCGACTTGTTGCTCGATTCTGGCGGTGACGATTTGGATATTCTCAGCGTCACCCATATCTTCATAAATACTAAGGATGTGGCGGAGGGTGGAAATTGAATGATCGAGAGCATAGGCGGACTCAAGTGCTTCGACGGCGGCCTTGCGGTGGCCAAGTTTTTCTTCGGATTTAGCGAGTGCGATAAAACGAGCCGGCACATCACCTTCAAGTTTTAAAGCTTGCTGGAAAGCCATACTGGCTTTTTCATAAGCACCGGTTTCGAGGTAAATGAGGCCAACGTTATGTAGAGAAGATGGGTTGCTATCGAGGGACTGGGCAATTTCAAAACATTCGATGGCTTCGTCGTAATTTTGCGACTTAGCATAAAGAATACCGAGACGGTTGTAGGCGGCGGCATTGGTTTCGTCAAATTTCAAGATAGTGAGCAAGGCTTTTTCGGCACGAAGAGTTTTGCGCTCTTTCATACTGACCTTGGCAATATCCCAAAGTTTTTTCATTTGAGCATCAAAATTCTTGTTTTCTGGAGCCGGTTTTTTGAGCCTGGCTTCGATTTTTGGTTCGAAAAAAATCAGAAAAATTACGAAAAGTAAGATGAGGAAAATTCCTAGCATATCTTATATTATACATGAAAATGCTTGAAATACCAAAATTTTGAGAAGCGATAGTGGTGGATGAAGGAGTTTATCGTGCGCAGAATTAGTCTTATGGTGGAAGCAAATATAAGAACTTATAAGAGGTTAGCCACGAGCTGGAGTTTTTTATTGGCGGAAAAATCTGAGGCGAGACGTTTGGTCTCGATGAGGCCGGAGATTTTCTGGAGGAAGATAGGATTTTTGGTTTTGTAGTAAGATTTTTCGGCTAGTTCAATAGTGGTATCGAGGATTTGATAGAAAAAATTGGGGTTGGTTTTCGGGGTGGATTTGATAATCTCGTCTGCGAGGGGCGGGAGGTCCTTAGCGCTTACAACAAGTAATTTTTTGGCAAGATCGAAAATTTTGGGGTCGGCTTCGGGTGTGGTTTTTAGGTAATCCTTCTCTTTGAGATAGAAAATCGCGGAACGCGAATGGATGGTGTCGAGTAAGCGGTTGGGGGTTTTAGTAAAAAGGGCGAGATGATAATGATTTTTCGGTTCTTCGAGAGTTTTAAGGAGAGCGGAGGTGGCACTGGGAGTGAGAGTTTCGGCATGATTGATGACGACGAAAATGTCTGAAGTCTGAATGCTGTTTAGATGTGATAAAATTTCACGAATGGCTTCAACTGGGATCTTATTATTATCTTTTTCGTCCGGCTCGATGAGATAGGTGGCGCGAATATTAGGATTTTTTTCAAGATTAAAAATCGTGGAAGAGTAAGCGGAGGCTAAAGCAGGAATTTCTGAAAGATTTTCGAAATACATACTTCTATTGTAGTCTAGTTTAGAAAAAAGCAAAACCCGCTAAAGGTATTAACTTAGCTTAGAAAAAGCAAAACCCGCTAGAAGTGTTAACTTAGTTTAGGAAAAAGTAAAACTCGCTAAAGGTGCGGGTTTTACGAAGAGGATTTTATATATCCTATTGATTAAAGATTTGGAATTCTGGTGGAAGATCGGTAGTGAAAGTAACGCGGCGACTTTCTGGAATGGTGATTTCGAGAGAGGCGGCATGTAGATAGAGACGATCGGTAGTGTTTGGCTTGGCTGAACCGTAGACACGGTCGCCGACGATTGGGGTGCCGAGGTAATTCATGTGGACGCGAAGTTGGTGAGTGCGACCAGTGGTTGGGCGAAGCATGACGAGAGAGTAAGTCTTCCCTGCCTTGAATTCTTTACCAGAATATTCTGAGTGAGCTTGAATTAGTTTTTGGATTTCTTGAACGTCGGCGAGATTAAACTTCTTGGTGGCTTTTACTTCGTAGAAAGTTTCGGATTCTTTACCACCAGCTTCCACGACAAAAGTAGTAGGATGCTTGAGGTTACGCTGGATTGGTAGATTGATGCGAGCAGCAGATAATTTCGGAGCGCCTTCGATAATAGCGTAGTAGGTTTTATGAGTTTTGCGATCTTGGAATTGTTTACGAAGTAGGGTTTGGGTCTCTGGATTTTTAGCTAAAATCACTACGCCGGAAGTGTCGCGGTCGAGACGGTGAATGAGGAGACCGTAATCTTCGAGGGTTGGCTCGAGGGTGACGGCGCCTTTGGTCATACTGAGTAAGCCGGCTGGTTTTTCGAGCACGATGACATTTTCGTCTTCGTAGAGGGTTTTTGGTTTAAGATTTTCGATAGCAGAAGCTTTGGCGTTAGGGTTTTTGAGAAAATCTGGAAGATTTAGTTCGATAATATCTTCTTCGTTAATCGCGGTGTTTGGTTTGGTGACTGGTGTTTGATTAACCGTGACATAACCAGATTTAATGAAAGTTTGTAAGGTATTGCGATTGTAGTCTGGATATTTTTCGACCAAAAAGTGATCCAAGCGATGGCGTGGCTTTTTGGTATCGATTTCCTTCAGGGTGACGTCGCCGTTAATGACGCGTGAAAGTGAAGGTTTGCTAAATTTTTTTCCAGTTCTTAACATTCTATATATTATGACATAATTTATGGATTTTGTATAGAGAAAAATCCGGATTTTAATATCTTGGGGTAACCTGGTGTATGTAGGGTGGGCGAATATTTTCGAGTGCGGTGTGGATATATTAGATGTTCTAGTATCTTGGGGCGATCTCGCGGGAGTAGACCATGTAGGCTTGGCCGCCACTGAGGGATTGGCGGTAGGCCCAGAAGTAGGCATCGGCGCGGAGGGTGAAGACTTCGGCAGGGTGGATGGAGCCTTCGGCGTAGTAGGTGCCGGTTGGTCCGGTTTGAAGTGGATGAGTGCCAGCGCGGCCGCCACCAGTGTGGGATCCAGCGGTGCGGTTTAGGATGAGCTTTCTAGCGAAGACTGGGCCGGTGATAGTGAGCGTCTCATTACATGAGAGGGCGTTCGGATAGTGGTTATCGGAACAGGTATCGATTTGATTATCGCCATAGTCTTCATCGAGAATCAGCCAGGCATCGATGTTGGTGACGTTACTGGTGATATTGATTTTTTTGGCGAAGATGAGAACCTGTGGGAAATCGTCTACGGCGTTGTAGGTTTCGTGGGCGATATTGATATTGCGATCGATGGTGAGGGTACCGTCGACGAACATGGCGAGGGTGTTCATGAGTTTTTGGCCGGTGGTATTGCTTCTCGCGATGAGGTTGCCGCCGCGATCGAATTGATAGAAATTGGCGGTGCTATTCATGGCGCTGAGGCTGATGTCTCCCTGGTGGTATAGCTGGGAGAGGCCGAGATAGTTTTTCGCGGAAGTTTCATTAGAAGTGAGACTAGTGATGGTATTAGAGGAATTTCGAATGATAGTATCGCGGAAACGAGCTTTGAGACGGGCGAGAACGGCGGAGCCGATGCGGGAGATGCCGGATTCGCCAGATTTATTATCGTTCGAAACTGTGAGTGGGCTTAAGGCAATTTGGTTACTTGCGG
>CAUTFL010000006.1:0-57252 GCA_963538065.1 uncultured Candidatus Saccharibacteria bacterium
TTCTTTGAGGATGTCGGTAATGATTTGTGCGACCGTACCACGCTTGTAGCCCCAGATATCGAGAGCGTAAATACCACGACCGATTAAGACGAAGCGAGGGTCTTTAATCAGTTCGTTATGAATGGCTTGAGTAGTGACGTTTTTGCGACGGAATTTGGAATTGGAAATTGCGTCAGCAATGTCGCTAAAATGCATTGGTTCGTTTTGATTTTTCAAGATGACATAGATTTTGTCACGGATGTTTTTTGGGTTAACAGTTGGCCATTTGGCGAGACCCCATTGATCATCTAGTGAAGAAAGTTGCTTAGAGATAGAAGCGATGGCACGGATGTGATTTGGGTGCTCGTAATTTAATTTAGCGTCAAGCTCATCCAGGCTCATTGGAAGCTTATTGTTGCGAATAAGGGTGACAATTTCATCAGCTTTGCGCTTGATTTCGCGTTCGTTGCCATATTCAGCAATCCCGGTGGCATTGTAATAGCGCTCAGATTCGTCGATGTGGACGAGGCGGGCGGAAATTTCGCTAATAAAATTAATGGCAGCTAATTCCTTTTCGTTAGGATTGTGGCCGTAGATTTTTTGGGCAAGAGTGGAAATGCGAGCGATTCTTCCCTCTTCGACGAGGAAGCGAATGATAATTTTTTCGGCGGCACCAAGTTCAGGAATTTGGTTTTCTTCAGCCATTACGCGAAGACGGATGATGATGGCTTTTTCCAACTGGCGGACGCGTTCCCTAGTGATAGAAAGCACTTCCCCGATTTGTTCGAGGGTTTCCTTCTGGCCGTTTAGACCAAAACGACGAGAAATAATCTCCTTTTCACGGTCTTGTTCTATAATATTAAGACTTCCTGTCAAGGCTTTCTGAATAGTTTCCGCATGTTGATCCATCTTATATTTTTTCCTTATCCACCCGATAATATATAAAAATTACTATAATTATAATATAAAATTATAAAAAGTCAAATAGGAATCTTGTGTGGTCGCTTTCCGTCTAACTTCTTTAAATATTTTATCATAAATTGTACATTTAGGACAGAAAATTATATCTAAATTTAAACATTGGCGGTTTCATGGTATGGTTATAGATAATGCTTATGTTTAATGTTATGGCAATAGTAAAAAAGTCGCTTCCTATTAGCCTAATAGACAGGAAGCGATTTTGATTTTATGGTAGTTTTTTGCGATTTGGCTAGATTTGGTAATTTCTAGCTTTTTGTGGTCTTTTTGGTAGTGGTTTTCTTTGCCGTGGCCTTCTTGGTGGTGGACTTTTTTGCCGAAGTTTTTTTGGCGGCAGTCTTCTTGGTTGATGCTTTCTTGGCGGCTGGTGCTTTGGAACTCAAGAGAATTTCCTCAGCTTCTTCCCTGGTGATAGATTTTGGATCACGATCTTTTGGAATTTTGGCATTATTTGGCCTGGCACGACCTTTACCACTAGCTGGCTTAATAGCTGGGCCCTTAATATAAGGACCAAATGGGCCGTTAATGATCTTGATGTCACCCCAGTCGGCTAGAATAGAGTCGATTTTCTTCTGATAGAGCGCTTCGGCGGTTTCGAGGGTGATGTGGTAAGGATTTTCCGCTTCGTTAATCTTGCTAAGCGCGATATTATGGGCGCCGGCCTTAATAAATGGGCCGAAGGGGCCATTAGCGGCGATTAGTTCAGTGCCGTCCTTAGCGTAGCCAAGAGAGCGTGGTAGAACTGGCAGTTCCAACTGCTTAAGAGCCTGCTCCAAGGTGACGGTTTTGACGGTTTTCCCCTTTGGCAGAGGGATAAAGATTGGTTTTTCGCCACTTTCTTTTTCGTTTTCACCGAGCTGGAGGAAGCCTCCATTTTTGCCAATTTTGGCGTAAATTTTTTTACCAGTCTTCGGGTCGGTGCCGAGTTCGGTGGCGGAATTATAGCGGTTGGCCATGGCGGAAGCCCCAATGGCGTCAGAAAATGGGCCATAAAAATCACGAAGCATCTTCAGGCGAGTGAGTTTTTTCTCAGCGATAAGGTCGAGTTTTTCTTCGATACCGGCGGTAAAATCGTAGTCGACGATGTCTTTAAAATTTTCACAGAGAAAATTGGAAACTAATTCACCCACTGGGGTTGGCATCAATTTACCCTTGGTGGAGCCGGTTTTTTCCGAAATGGTTTGTTCGGAAATTTGATTCGACTCATCGAGGGTGAGCTGTAAAATATCGCGTGGCTCGCCTTCGGATTCGCCCTTAACCACATAATTTCTTACCTGAATAGCGTTGATAATGGAGGCATAGGTACTTGGGCGGCCAATACCGAGCTCTTCAAGTTTTTTAACTAGTGAGCCTTCAGTGTAGCGGGCAGGTGGTTTGGAAAAGGTTTGCTTAGCGAGTAAAATATGACGTTTGACGGGGTCACCAATCTGGAGATTTGGCAAAGTGGTATCTTTACTTTTACCGTAGACTTTTAAGAAGCCGTCGAAAATCACCATTTCCCCAGTAGCTTTAAATAGCTCGTTTGGCACAGTGTCGGCCTCGAGATAGAGGCTAGTTTTCGCTACCACGGCATTCTTCATCTGAGTAGCAAGGGTACGACTTCGGATTAATTGATATAATTTCTTTTCATATTCGTTTTTACCGGCCACCGCCACGTCGATATGGGTTGGACGAATAGATTCGTGAGCCTCTTGGGCACTGGCATTTTTGGTATGAAAACGGCGAACTTCGAGATAATTTTCCCCAAATTCGGCTTTAATGAGATTGGCAATCTCGGCCAAAGCCTGATTCGAGAGATTGAGCGAGTCGGTACGGTGATAAGTGATGTGGCCAGACTGATAGAGGCCTTGAGCGGCGGACATGGTAGTCTTGGAGCTAAAACCGAGACGGCTATTCGCTTCAATTTGGAGCGCAGCAGTAGTGAGTGGTACGGGGTTGGCTTTTTTAGCTTCAGTTTTTTCTAGATTTTGTACTTTAAAATTGGCATTCTTGAACTGCTCGAGGAAGAATTTTGCTTCTTCTTCGGTGGCAAAAGTAGTTTTATCGAGATTGGCTTCAAAAATCTCTGAAGAATCGAGATCAGAAATATTAGCGGCTTGGTCACTGAATTTACCGGTGACTTTGAAGCTGGATTTAGCGTTAAAACGCTCAATTTCCTGTTCGCGCTCGACGATGAGGCGGAGGGCTGGGGACTGGACGCGGCCAGCAGATTTAGCGCCAGGTACCTTCGTGCGCACCACACCTGAGAGGTCGTAACCCACCAACATATCGAGAGTCTGACGGGCTTGCTGGCTGGAAACCATATTCATATCGACAGTGCGGGGATTTTTGATAGCTTCTTGAAGAGCTGGTTTGGTAATTTCATGAAAAGTAATACGATGAGTGGTTTTCGGTAATTTTAGTACCTCAAGAAGATGCCAAGAAATCGATTCTCCTTCGCGGTCTTCGTCGGTTGCGAGCCAAATTGTGTCAGCGTCCTTGCTGGCCTTTTTTAATTCAGCAATGACTTTTTTATGGTCTGGATCGATTTCGTAAGTCACGGCGAAATTATCGTGCACATCAACTTTGGTATCTTTACGAATATGGCCGACCGAGGCAAGAACCTTAAAATCATTACCGAGATATTTTTCAATAGTCTTGGCTTTGGCAGGAGACTCGACGATGAGGAGATTTTTAGACATATACTTATATATTATCACGCTTGTCAACTAGAAAAAATTTTTCGGATTTTTAATTGGGCGAATTTTTATAGGGATAAATTAGAGATGAATTTTAGAAAAATTTGCAAAAAGCCAAAAAATCTTGGAAAAAGGACTTGTTAAGTCAAAATGTTTATGTTAAAGTTTAGGTGTGTGAAGGTTTTCTGGCAGTATAGAAAGGAAATATACTGTGAGAATAAAAAATAAAAACCATAAAAAAATTAAAATTGCGACAACATTAATGGTTTTATCTGGTGCGGCGTTATCACCAATGCTGTTTGATTTGCCAACACCAGTATCGGCAGTGCAACAATCTGCTTCAACAACAATTAGCGTTGTGATTGATCCTGTAATTTCAATTACTACGCCAAACTCAATTGATATTAATATTACGCCTACTCCTACCGGTGCGTTTAATACTGGGACTGGCACGGTGAATGTCTCTACCAATAATGGTAAGGGTTACACCACCTATGTCACTTCCAAGACGACGGATACGGATTTGTCTCAACCAGCTGCCTCTGGTGTAGCGGATAAAATCCCTTCAATCAGTCAGACAAATTCGACGATTTCTGGTACGGGCTGGGGCTGGTCTGCTGATGGTACCACTTTTAACCCAGTGAAACAAACTGGCACCGTGGATGCTTCGACGATTTTTGCCAAAACTACTTCGGCAGCTACCTCTGGTAGTGCTAAGACGATTACGGTCGGTGCAAGTGCCACTACCTCTATTCCAGTAGGTGCTTATTCGAATACATTGCTCTTTACAGCAGTTGCGAACCAATAACACTTTTCTTTTCGATTCCCTGTGGTCGACGGGCCGCAGGGATCGAAAGAACTAATAAAAGGATCTTGTTTTAAAACTGCGTGGAGATGCTTTAGGGACCGCCTTCGGGCGGTCTTTTTCTGGCTGAATTTTAAAAATTTAAGCATCAAAAAACCCCAAGTAAGGGTGGGCATCACTTGGGGTTATTAGACCCTACAACGCATCTCTATTGATTCCGGGAGAGCCCCGGAGCGTGACCCACCTCACTCTATTGGGGCCCGCCGGTTATAGGGGTTGCTATGTTCTTAAAAATTGACTTTCAAGTGGAGGTAATACTTATACTTACAACCGATAAAAGAAAAATTGTAAGCCGAAAGTCTTTTAAGAACACGCAACTTCTGTTATATTAGTAACAGAAATTATGATTTATTTAGGTGCGGTTTAGAGATCGTGCCTTTTTCTGGCTCCAACCCCTAACTGATTCGTATTATAGCATTATAAATAAAAATAGTCAATACATAAAATGTAAAAAATATTAAAATCAAGTACAAAATTGGAGGTTTTTGTGCAAGTCAAATCTATTTCCCCTCTAGAAGACGGGTTTTTGCGTAAATTAGAATTCATTGCGCTTAAGCCTAAAATATTGTATTATTATGGAAAATCACCTGGCGAGACGGCGGATATTGAACCAGAAGCGGTGAAAAATAATCAAGAAAAAGCGTCAAGCCAAGCTTATGTGCGACCGAAAACCGTGGCCGTCGTGGGGTCTAGAAAATATACTAAATATGGTGAGGAATGGGCATATAAGATTGCTTATGAACTAGCGAGGCGTGGGGTGGTGATCGTGAGCGGGTTGGCTTACGGAATTGATTCGATTGCGCATCGGGCGGCGTTAGATGCCGGTGGTTTGACGGTGGCGGTGTTAGGGACACCAATCGACAAGATATATCCGGCTCGACATACTGGTTTAGCGCGAGAGATTGTGGGGCAGGGAGGCATGGTGCTATCGGAGTACCCACCACAAGAGATTTTGGCGAAAGATGAGAAGTTGTCGCGAATGTTAAATAGTCAGTTAGGGATGCGATCGGCTTTTCTGAAACGCAATCGATTAATCGCAGGGTTAGCCGATCTGGTGGTGGTAGTCGAAGGTGGGGTGAAATCTGGTTCACTGAATACGGCACATCATGCCATGGAGCAGGGTGTGATTGTTTACGCGGTACCAGGGGATGTGAGTCGTAGTAATTCCCTGGGCTGTAATCGGTTGTTGGGACGGGGTGCGGTAGCTTTTACTGAGGTGGACGAATTGTTAGATGAGTTAGGGCTAAAAATTCGTAAACCAAGGGAGAGTTTGAAACAGATTAAGGAAATGTGTAGTACGGAGAACGAAGCTTTGATGGTTTCGGTGATGCTTAGAGGCATAAAAATGGGCGAAGAAATTCTGGCGCAGATACGGCGGAAGAAGGATTTTTCGGTCTCGGATTTTAGTGTGACAGTTTTTAATCTTCAGATGAAAGGATTGGTAAAACCGTTAGGTAATAACGAATGGATGTTATGTGTGTAGAAAAATTTCAGTTACCGAAGACAATTACTTGGATAGATACGATGAATATTTTTGCGCGGATGGAGAAGATGCGGCGTTTGCATACGATGGCGGTGGCGAAGCGCTTTGAATTGAATTTAACCGAAGTAAAAATTATGAGCTATCTCAAGAATAATCAGATTGAGCGGAATTTGAACGAGATTTTAGAATGTAGTTTAATCGGTGAAACTAGCTTGTGTCGGGCAATAAATCATTTGGAAGAGCGTGAATTTATTAAAAAGGCGCTAAACCCGCAAAATCGGCGATATTTGCAGCTAGATTTTTTCGGGGAGGGGAGATTTGTGGCGAGCTATATTGAAATGGAGCAGAAAAAGTTTATCAGTGAGATTTTTGAGGGGTTTACCAGAGAGGAACGCATAATGTTCGGGCGGATGCTTTGGAAAATAAACTTTAATATTCAGCGTAGAATTCAGAAAAGTTTGGCGACGAAAAATAAGTGATAAAAATTATTCTTGGATAAAATCATCAATGCGTTTTGCGATATCCGTGAGGATTTCTGGGAGTTTTTCGCGTTCTTCTGGAGTGAATCGTCCTAGCACGAAGTCCACATCGCCCATCTTTTTGCGCATGGCATTATTGGCGGTGCCAAGACGAAGACGTTTGAAGTCGGTAGTGTTAAGCGAACGAATAGTGGATTTAAGGCCATTATTGCCGCCATCGGTTCCCTTTTCGCGATAACGCAGGGTACCGAAATCTAGATTAAAATCATCACAAAGAATGAGGAGGTCACTAAGTGAAATTTTATAATAGTTCATAAATTCCTGAATACTAGAGCCCACATCGTTGTAATAAGTTTGTGGTTCGATAAAAATTACTTGGCCAGATTTTAACCATTTGGCACGGAATTTTTCGGATTTTTCGAATTCGAGACCGTGAGTTTTAAAATAAAAATCTAAGGCCAAAAAGCCAAAGTTATGGCGAGTAAGGTTATATTCATTTCCAGGGTTTCCAAGTCCGACAATAAGCTTCATGAAGATATTATAGCAAATCTTTTGGTTGGATTTTTATGGCAAGAAAACTACTACTAAGTTTTAGAGATAAAAGAATCCATTATGTAGGTATTTGGATCATGAAAAAGCCGCCACGGGTGGTGACGGCTTCGAAAAGATTAAGAAATAGTTTTGATGAAATGAAGTGATAAAGATAGGAAACTTTAGGATTAATCTGTAACATAATTATCGTCGTCTTCGTTATTAAACAGATCCGACTCGCCTGATTTGATATTTTCTAGGATTTCTCTAACTATGCTGCTTCTTACAATATCATCTTCATCCATGGGGATTTGAGCAGCGCCGGAAACACCTCGAAGTGCGCGACGGATAAATAAAATACCATTATGATGTTGGTTGATATTTTTTGCGCTAGGGTGAGGCTGAGATTCATCTCCGGTAAAAATCATCTTAGAACCTTGGGCTAACCGAGTGATGATACTTTTAATTTCTTCATTACACATACTCTGAGCTTCGTCTACAATAATGAATTTGTCCATGTAGTTTTTACCTCTAATATAGAAAAGAGGTTCAGATCTAAATGATCTATTAAAAGATAATTCAGCCTTTTCTTCGATGATATCCTGAGCGGTTCGCTGAGAGCTGGTTACGGGTTTACTGAAGTGCTTATCCTTGTTATCCTTTTTACTCTGTTGTTTATGCTTTTTGCCGCTACTGTAAGTAAAAGTTTTCTCCTCATTATAGATAGAGTAACCATCATCATATTCTTCCTGTAGAGACCAATTTTTCTTATGAATAAAAGCCTGATGCATGAGGGACTGTTCGGTGTCATCATCTATGACTTTAGAGTTACATGGGTCGTCTGGGTAGGCCTTATGGTAACTGATTAGGGCGCTGAGGATATTTCCAGATTTGATGGACAACTTTTCCTTAACTCCGCCAGGCAACGTACCTACACCATCATTACCGATGGACATGGATGCAATCACGGGAATTACATCGTATAGTCCTTTTTGAACTTGATACATTCCTTCAACGGTAGGTATATAGGTTTTACCGCTACCAGTCGCACCAGAAGCTAGGATGAATTTGATGTCTTTATTATAAATGGCATCCAAATACATAGCTTGTCCTGGTGATAATGGCTCAAGGAAGGGTTTGAGTTTTCCGTTTAAGAGGTTATTGAGGTGGACGATTTTATCTTCATCTCCACTAACATCCAAGCGTCCAATATTCCAGAACTTTCCTTTGCTGTCATTAACATCTTCGTAATCGGAACCGTCTTCACAGCTGAATTCGATGAATTCATTAGGGGTCAAGAGCGGTTCATTTGGCATGTGTGCTTCCCATTCCTCTAAGGTGATAAAACCACCTTTTTGCATGAAGTTATTATAGAGGTCGGGTGGAATGACACATTTGCGTCGGCCGGTGAACTTGAACTTGGGATCGGTTTCTAGTGGTAAGGATTTAATGTTATGTGCCAAAGCGCAAACACGCATTTCCTTATCGTTGGTTACTAAACGAATCTTTTTATTCAGAGCTTCTGGTTCATTTTTAGCTTGTTTACCTTCTTTGAGGCAGCGAGCTAAATCGAGAGTTTGCAAAAAGATTTGCTCATCCATATTGACTGGTTCAAAATCCCAAGAAACCACGGCAGATTCGGTGCTTTTAATAATCATGAAAGCACGGCTGCAATTTTCGAAGGCAATTTGATTACCAATTTCAAGATTAGGATCGCGACCAAGTTTGGAAGATTCATCGGCTAGAACCGATTGAACGAGCTCGTCGATACGGCTTAAAACCTTACCGGCGATAAAGCTGCGTTCAGAAGATTCGCGTCTGAAGCTTTTTAATTCATGAAGTACAGTGTCAGGTATAACGATACATGAGTTTTTCAGGTCGATATTTTTAATAGCTAATTTCTTAAATCCGCGTTTGGTGGGAATAATATCGGGGTTATCAATAATGATATTAGTATCGATAACATAATATTTTTCCTTGGGTTCAGTGGAAATGTAAGCCACAGGTTCTGCACTTGAGATGCTTCCAGAGGTCTTCTCCTTAAGACTTGTTTGAGCACTGAGTATACTTTTAATTTCACTCATAACTATCTCCTTTTTAAGGTACAAGAAATACGTTTTAAGTATTTCCGTGGGGTAGGGCTTGGATTTTTGAGGTCCAAGAATAGAGGTGCGTCCTCTATTAGGCTAATTATTACATATTTTTCTAAAAATTCAAGAGAAAATGGGGGTAGTGGTGAATCTGGATGTGTATTTTTGAGGATAGATTAAAATGGGATATTAAGATAATTGACGGTAAAGTTTAAGGAGCTTTTCGATTTGATGAGACTGAAGATAAGTCTTTTCGCTGGCGGCCAGATTTTGGCTGAGTTTTTGAATAAGTTCTGGTTGGTGATAAATTTCGAGTAAAAGTTCTGCCATGGCGCGAGGTGCTGGTGATTTGGCACAGAGGCCACCGTGATTTGGTACGATTTCGGACATGTCGGGGTCGGCGTAGATTACTGGAAGATTACAGGCGGCGGCCTCTAGAATGGTGAGACCTTGGGTGTCAAACTGGTAGGAATTGATGATGGAAAGATGTTGGTCTTTGGTATATTTTTGGAGGATTTCTTGGTGCGGGATGGTGCCGAGAATTTTAATAGATGCTTCGTCGAAATGTTTTTTGCAGAATTTTTGCACTTTTGACATCTGATTACCATCACCGATAATAGTAAAAATAAAACGAAAATTTGGTTCAAGTTCCTGGGCGATTCGGAGCGATTCTAAAAATGGTAGAATGCGTTTTTCTTTGGAGAGGCGAGAAAACCAGAGAATACGAAGTGGTTCGTGGTCTTGGTAGGTACGGATTCTGGGTGTGAAATTTGCAATTTCTTGATCGCTGATGCCATTCGAGATGACGGAAATTGGGCGTGTGACGCCAAAAAGTTGAAGCTTTTTGGCAAAATGGGCGGAGGGGGTAATTACCTGGTCGGCCAGATTGGCTTGGCGGACCATCATTTGCCACATCTCACGACGTGCAATAGTAGGCGCGAGATTTTTGATCTCGATGTTTTGATAATCGGGCTTAGGAGATTTCTTCGCGATAGGTTTTAGAGTAGTGCGATGAATCAAATTAATTCCGGTGGCGGCAAGGGTCTTGAAGGAATATGGTACATTGATTGCAATAGCCATATCTTCCCGACCGTGCATAGTTTGGACGACTTTAATACCGTATTTTTTGGCGAGTAAAAGACCAGCCATGCTAGTGGTAGCTTCATAATGGATGTGAAAAAGGTCAAAAGTTTTAGCGAGATTCGGGTATTTCTGTTCAATAAAACGCGTGACGTATTTTGTCCATTTGGAAAAAGGGGCGCCGTTGACTAGAAATTTGGCAGTCGGGACGAGAATGATGTTGGGATCTTGGTTGGCGCCAAATTTAGTGAGCGGATTTAGGTAATCTTTTTGGGTGCCAGGACAAAAAATCGTGACTTGGTGGCCAAGTGCTTCCAAACTGGTTTTTTGAGCGCGAATTGAGGATGGAATTCCGCCAGGAATACCGAGAAAAACATCGGTAAAAATAGCAATGCGAAGCGCTTTCGTAGGCGCAGGATTTTTGAGGTTTTGATCCTTAAGATTTTGATGCTTAAGACTTTCAGAGTTCTTGGAGTGAGGATTTGACATTTTTGAGATTATCTCATATATGAGATATTTATTTAAAGTAAATCTTTGGTACGATTGATGGATTTGCGTGGTCCATTCTTGCGGTCATTGTGAAAGGAGAACTTCAGTGGAGTACCGAGGAATGGGAATTTTTCACGAATGCAACGTTCGAGATAACGTTTGTAAGACCAGTGAAGGAGTTCCATTTCGCGACCATGAATGACAAACCATGGTGGGCAGGTGTCGGTCTGAGTGATGTATTGGAGTTTCGGATGGGTATTTTTCAAACCTGCTGGCGGATGAGAAATTACGGCTTCGTTTAGAACTTTGTTTAATTCAGAAGTCTTAAGTTCGGTGTGGCGAGCCAGGTCAACTTCGGTAATGAGTTCAAATAATTTAGTGACATTTTTGCCAGTTTCGGAGCTGGTAATAATCACTGGAGCGAAAGATAAGAAATTAAAATCTCGCTCAAGATTATCGAGAATATTATCGATTTGTGAAAGTTCAGTTGGTTTAGATTTGTCAGAAATTGTAGAAACTACAGGGGTAGAATTATCAAGAAGATCAGATTTGGTGATGACCAAAATGACGCTTTTTCCAGCTTCGATAATTTGACCAGCGAGAGATTGATCGAGCTTAGAATGTGGCTCAGTGGAATCAACGAGTAGTAAACAGATATCGGATTCTTCAATGGCGGAAAGAGTGCGAATGGCAGAAAATTTTTCAATACCAACTTCGCGTTTGCCTGGTTTACGAAGGCCGGCGGTGTCGAGAAATTCAATGGTTTGGCCTTTGAATTTAAGTTCGAGTCGATTAATATCACGCGTGGTTCCTTGCTTGGAGCTGGTGATGGCTTGTTGTTTTTGGCCGAGGCGATTAAAGAGGCTGGATTTACCAACATTTGGGCGGCCGATGAGAGCGACCTTAATGGCGGTTTCGGTTTTTTCATCCGAATCAGCCTCATTGGTATTTGGGTAAGAATTTAATTCGCGATAAATACGGGATTTGAGGTCTTTAATTCCCTGTCCGGTAGTGGCAGAAGTTTGATAGGTTTCATCTGCTTTTATACCAAATTTGATATATTCGGCAAAAGGTAGGGATTCTTTGAGATCTGATTTATTGAGCACCAAAAGGACTGGCTTGCGAGATTTAAGGGCCATGCGGGCAATATCTTTGTCGCGAAAATCTGGGTATTTGGTAGAATCGACGGTAAGTAAAATTAAATCTGCCGAGTCAATGGCATCCTCGATTTGATCCTGGATGGAAGCTTCGAAATCATCTTCAGGATTTTTCAAACCAGCAGTATCAATAAGAGTAAAAGCTCGATCAATAGTCGCTACTACGCTGTCACGGGTAGTGCCGGCCTCACGCGCAACAATGGCAATATTTTTGTGTGCCATGCGATTTAATAGACTGGATTTACCAGCATTGGTTTGGCCGATGAGGGCGACAATTGGAAGCTTTTTCATGTGTTATATTATAACATCGAAAACGGGATAAGTAAAGAAAAAACCTGAGTTAGCATCTCAAGGTATTGCACTTGAGCGGTTAGGGTAGGAAGTCGAATTAAATATTCGAGCATATGGCGATTAAAAGAAATTTTTGAAACGGTTTTTGATTCCCTTTATGGTAAAATGGTTGAAGTATGAAAAGGAAAATCGCTTTCAATGATTATGGATTTACTAGTTTTTTGACTGCAATTTTTCTTTGTATTTTAGGTCTCGGGGGGGGTGCCTATTTTTAGTTGATAATGCCTCTGCGCTTTATGTTCCGAGTATTTCCGTATCCACTAATGCTTTAAATTCGGTGAATGGTAATGCGGTTGTAAATTCAGTAAATAAAACTACGGAAATTCCGGTAAATCTAACCGTACAGACGAATCACCGAACTGGATATACGGCGACGATGAGTGCTGAAACCAGTGAAACTGCTTTGGTTAATGCGAGTTCGACTAATAACGCTAAAATTAATTCGATTACGAGCCCATTAGGTTTAGCGAATTTTCCGACAAATTCTTGGGGATATAAATTAAGTACAGAAACTACCTATAGTCCGATTCCGGGAGTGGGTAATCCGGCTAATTTAATTAATACTAGTGGAAAAACTGATGGTTTAGATTCGCGAGTAATTAACGTGGGGATGAACTTGAGTCAGAATTTGGAAAGTGGCCGTTACGTAAATAAGTTAGTGTTTTCGGTGGTGACAAATCCATATGAAAAGGAAGCGGTATTAACGGCTGGTCCGAATTTTATCCAAAAGGTGACCGCGCTTGACACCAATCAAACTTATGATGTGTGGAACGAAAATATGGGCAAGAAAGAAAATGTACGGGCTTTCAGAAGAAGTCATGTAGCTCCGGCGGCGGTTCCGGCCAATGCGGTGAATGTTGAAGATAATGCGTCGTCCGACTATGAAATTAAAGTTTGGTTTGATGCGGCAGAAGGCGTGATGTATTATTGGGCGCCGATTGAGAAAATCTATTTAAATCAGAATGCTTCTCGCATGTTTATGCACTTTACTAAACTTACGGAATTGGAACTTTCGGGATTTGATACAAGTCGGGTGGAAAATATGACATACATGTTCAGAAGTCTCCATTCGATGAAAAGCCTTGATCTTTCAAGTTTTAGTACGCCAAAGTTAAAAGATATGACGGGGATGTTTTATGCTGCGATTGGACTAAAAACACTTAATTTTGGCAATAATTTTGATACAAGTAATGTAGTGAGCATGAGTCATATATTTCTGGACGCAAACAATCTGGAATATCTAGATTTAGCGAAATTTAATACGCAAAACGTGACGGATATGAATCATATGTTTAGAAATATGTATGCATTGAAGGCAATAAAATTTGGTGAGAAATTTAAGACAAATAATGTAATCAATATGGGGAGTATGTTCGCCTCGACCTGTAGTCTAAAAGAGCTAGATTTGTCGAACTTTAATACCTCTAAGGTGACAAAAATTATTGAACTTTTTGGCTTGGTGGATTTTAAAGGTGATAGCTTTACTTGCCCTGGTGGAGATAAGCTGGAACGGGTTTATGTTTCGGCGGATTTTGATACTTCGAAGGTAACGGAATCCTTCAATATGTTCGCTGGTAGAACTAAACTCAGGGGTGGCGAGGGTTCGTTTGAGGCTAATCCATCGCTGGCTGGAATTGAATGGCTGAAAATTGATAGGCCTGGTGTGAAGGGATATTTTACCGATGTAAATAGAAGGACGATTTCTAGCCTTTCGATAATGCAAAATGTAGATGCGGCAGTTTGTGCTAATTCAAATTTACATGAAGTCGCGACATTAGTGGATGTGCGTGATGGGAATACCTATACGGTTGCTAAACTAAAAGATAATAAATGTTGGATGACGCAGAATTTACGACTAGTGAATAAAACTTTGACACAGGTAGATTCAGACGTTTCCGTAAATTTTACAGTGCCGGCATCAAATCTGAATGTGGCTAATACTTATGATTCGCCTACGGTATTGCCGATGGTCTATTTTGACCCAAGTAAACTACAAGATGGAGCTTATTATAACTGGTTTACGGCAACGGCAGGTACGGGTGGTAGAAATATTCCGGAAGGGTCGGATGCGCCAAGTTCGGTTTGTCCAAGCGGTTGGCGATTGTCGCAAGGTGGCAATAGAAGCGAATATTTGACTCTATTAAATAGTTATGATGGTAATGTGGCAAATTTACGTAGTGCGCCATTGAATTTTATAACGCCAGGCTATGTGCATGAGCGAAATCTGATTGGCATTAATTCAAATGGTTTATATTGGAGTTCGACGGCATGGCCTGAAAATTGGGCACACCGTATGAGTATATGGGGAAATAATTCTGATCAGGGCAGTAGCTGGCAAGTGGATGGTGCTTTGGTGCGCTGTTTGGTGAAGTAGGGTTTTAAAAATAATTTTAATGCTAAGTTTTGCTAAATTTTGCTGATTTTTGATTTTGCTTATGGTAAAATAGAAACATGCCAAAAATCACTTTCTCTCATAATTTTTTGTGGGTAAATTTTCGAACGAATTTTACTTTTTTATTAGGACTTTGTTTGTCAATTTTTATTTTTAATTTTAATTCTGCTTCAGTTTTTGCTCTGTATGTGCCAACTCTTTCAGCCTCGATAAATCAAGCTAACGCTCAAATTAATGGAAATCAAGTGATTAATTCTACAGATAAAACCACAGAAATTCCCTTAAATCTTACGGTAAATACAAATAATAAGACTGGCTATACGGCAATTTTGAATTCAGAGACTAATGAAACAGCACTAGTGAACAATGATTCTACGAATGGTGCAAAGATTAATTCGATTTCTTCCGCTGAATTACTGGGCGACTTTTCTGATAATACTTGGGGTGTGAAGGTTGGTGCTAGTACTAATTTTTTACCAATTCCAAAACTCACTTCCCCAATGAATGCTATACAAACAGCCGGAAAGACTAACGGTAGTGAAACGAATAGTATAAAAATTGGTATGAAACTAGCTAGCACCTTAGATAGTGGATTCTATACAAACAAACTGGTGTTTTCAATTGTAACCAATAATTATGAAAAATTATCAATTATGTCTAACAGTGCGGATGTTCATTACAAGCTTAGAACTTTAATATCTGATTTTAGTAGGATAGAGTACTTCAAGAAAAGTTTAGTACCCCCAGCATATAGCAATGGTGTGATAAATATTGAGGATGAAGACTCCGATAATGAAATTGAATTATGGTGGGACTCATCTAATAACACGGTTTATTATTACATAAAGACAGAGAAGGTATATTTAAATAAGGATTCATCCTCTATGTTTTCGGGGATGTCGAACCTAAGATCGCTCGATCTTTCTAGTTTTGATACCTCTATGGTGACGAATATGGCGGAAATGTTTACAAATATGTCTAGTGTTACTTCACTTGATCTTTCTAATTTTGATACGTCTAAAGTGGTAAAAATGAATAATATGTTTGCTAATACTTCTAACATCACTTCGCTTAATATTTCCGGCTTTAATACTGTTAATGTGACGGATATGCGTGGTATGTTTTCTGGGATGTCTAATCTCAGGTCGCTCGATATTTCTAGCTTTAATACCTCCAATGTGATGAGGATGGATAATATGTTTTCACGTATGAATAATCTCGCATCTATTAACTTATCTAATTTTGATACGTCTAAAGTGGTAGATATGGGTAGTATGTTTGGTGGATTATCTAGTATTGTATCGCTCGATATTTCTAACTTTAATACTTCTAAGGTAACTGACATGAGGGGTATGTTTGCAGGTGTGTCTAATATTACTTCGCTTAACCTTTCTAATTTTGATACAGCTCAGGTTAAAAATATGAGTAATATGTTTGCAGGTATGTCCAGTATTACTTCTCTTGATTTATCTAATTTTGATACGTCTAAAGTGGCAAATATGGATAGTATGTTTTCAAATATGACTAATCTTACATCACTTGATCTTTCTAATTTTGATACTTCTCAGGTGACGAATATGTGGAGTATATTTAGTCTTAATAATAGTGTTAATGATAAATTGGAAAAAATTTATGTAAATAACGATTTTAATACTACTAAACTTGTATATTCTTCGGAGATGTTTAAAAACCGCAAGAAGTTGCGGGGCGGTAATGGATCATTTTTGGCAAATCCATCCACTGCGGACAAAACTTGGCTTCGTGTAGATCGACCGGGCGTACAGGGTTACTTCACGCGCAAGCCTTAGTGGCTGAACAAATTATTTATACAGATGCTTAGTTTGATTTACGAGAAAATCACCAATTTCACCGTAATGAATATGATTATTTAATTCTTCGATATTGATTAACTCATAGCCAATCACAGAGCCGTCTGGGTCATTTGTGAATTTACCGAGTTTTTCAAGCTCGGCATAGACGCGTAATTGGTAGCCTGTATTTCCCTGATTGTCATAGACTTTTTGATAACCGAGTGGAAACCAGGATTTGATGGTCATATTTAATTCTTCTTTAGCTTCACGAGAAATAGTTTGGGTGATAGTTTCATGAGATTTTACTCCTCCACCCGGAAGGTTGTCTGAGGCGTGCGCATATTTTACGATAGGTACTAGATTTTGAAAATTACCGATAATATAAATCTGTGACCAGGGTAAATTAGGTACTTCTTGTCCGATTAAACTATAAAAATCGGTGTGATATTTTATGTTTTTATAGATGAACTCGCCATGTAATATCGGTGTTTGCATAATTTCATTATAAAACAAAAAAAGACATAAATGCCTTTTCTTGAAATGGTGATTCCGGCGGGGTTCGAACCCGCGATTTTCTGGATGAGAACCAGACGTCCTGGACCACTAGACGACGGAACCGTGAAATAATAATAACATTTTTTAAATGTAATCGCAAGAGTCTAGAATAGGCTTATGGGCCGATGAGTCGCAAAGATGAGTACTACGATTTAATGCTGAATTGCTTTATGATCTAGTCGCAGTCGAAACTGGCGTCGTTCCATTCGCAGTCGTCGATTGGGTCAAAAAGATGTGGGTCGGTGTCGGAGTCGGTAGTGCGGTTGCGGAGGCGGAATTCCTCGTCGGACATGTCGCCGAGATCATTTTCGTCACCTTCATCTTCAAGCTGATCGTCGTCAGACGGGTCGTTTTCTTCGTAATTCTTATAGTGGTCTGGCATATCTTTTTGGAAGGCGCCAGAGTCCCAGGAGTCGTTCGTGGTGTCTGGATTATCTTTTTCGGAAACCCAATTCATTTTACTGTTTGGTTCCCCCGCGTTTTGATAAAATTTTGCCATAATCGACTCCTTTTCTACTATTATGTCAGAGGCGCCTGGGCTTGTAAAGATGCACTAAATAAAAACCCGTTCACGGAAGCTTTGAGGGTGAACGGGCTGTTTTTGAACTGAGATTCTTGGGGCGTGAGCTTTATTTTGCAATTAGTTTTAGTCGTGGGAAATTGCGGTGTGGAGACGGTTTAGGCGAGCGAGGGTGCGGTTTTTACCGAGGACACGCAAAGTTTGATGCAAAGCTGGACTAAATGGTGCAAAGCTGACGGCAATGCGGATGAGGCTGAAATATTCAGCAGGTTTTTTGCCGGTAGCCGCGAGAAGCTCATTAAGCTTGGCTTGAAGATTGTCATCGGTCCAATTGTTTTCTTCGACCTCTGTTAATTTCTCGATAGTGAGGTGCAATAATTCGCGATATTCAGTTTCAGAAAGTTTCTTGAGGAATTTATTATTATAAATTAAATCAAGATCAATGTCTGGCTCTTCGAAGAAATAAGTAGTCATAGTACGTAAATCGGAAAGGGTTTTTAGACGATCATAGATAATACTGAGGACGGATTTTTTGTATTCGTCAGTTTCTTGGTCGGCGGATTCTGGCCAAAAATTAAGTGGCTTAAAAACTTGATAGCGAGAGAAATCTTCGGAACCAGAAGTAAGGCAGGTCTTGGCGTAAAGTGCATCAATTCCCTGTTCGTCGGCAATTTTGCGAATCCATTGACCATTCATCCAGAGAATCTTAGTCTCGTCGAAACGAGCGCCGGAGTTTTGGATGCGGGAAATTTCGAATTTTTCAATCATTTCATCGATTGAATAAATTTCTTGTTCAGTGCCGTCATTCCAACCAAGACAGGCGAGATAATTTAACATAGCTTCTGGCAGAAAACCATCGTCACGATATTCGGTGACGGATTTGGCGCCATCGCGTTTACCAAGTTTTTTATTGCCAGTAGGAGCGAGAATGTGTGGCATGGAAACAAAAAGATGACGAGGTAATTCTAAAGCGTCGTAGAGGGCCAGATAATTCGGTGTGCTAGAGAGATACTCGACACCACGAGTAATGTAGGTAATCTTCATTAATGTATCATCAACAATGTGAGCAAAATTATAAGTAGGAAGACCGTCTTTTTTGATTAAAATAATATCATCGAGAACTTCTGGGCCAGTTTGCATATCACCCATCACTTCGTCGTGCCACTCGTAGTGTTTTGGTGTGGTTTTGAAACGAATTGGTAGGCCTTCACGCCATTCTGGTGGATTGGCTGGGCGATGATTGCGGTAAAGATAAGGAATTTTTTGCTCGTTGTCGAGTTTTTTGTATTCTTCAATTTTTTCGGAAGGAGTATCGTCGGCATAGGCTAGGCCTTTTTCAAGTAGTTTTTTAGCCCAGGCAAGATAAATATCCTTGCGTTCGGTTTGATAATAAGGTTCATCTGGACCACCTACTATTGGACCTTCATCCCAGTTTAGTCCGAGCCATTTAAGGGTATCAAAAACTAGTTCGGCGGCACCTTCCACGAAGCGACTTTGGTCGGTATCTTCGATGCGCAAAATAAACTGACCGTGATTTTGTCTGGCGATCAGGTATGGATAAATGGCACTGCGAACATTGCCGATGTGAATGTAGCCGGTAGGGCTGGGTGCAAAACGAGTTCTAATTTCCTTATTCATAATGGCTTAATTATACCACTACTAATAAGAGAAGAAAAACTCAGCATGGTTAGCTGAGATTTTGAGGGATTGAGTTTTTTGAAGTTCTGGGATATTGATGTGATTTATAGTGAAGTGATAATGTTCTTAAGTTGTTTTTTACTGAGACTACCAGAGGTGGTATTGAGCTTATATACAGTTCCGCCATTCACCCAGGCAGCGTTGGATTGGTACATGTAGATGGTGAGACCCTGTTCACGAATGGTGTCGTATTGTTCGCCCCAGGTTGGCTTGACGTAATTATTTAATAAAGCATTACTATCCCAAGGGAGTTTTTCTTGGTCAAGAGTAAAACGAGTTTTGTCTGGTCCGACAAATTCAAGAGAAAAAGTATTTTTCTGGAAAGAGGCACTGCGGGCAGTAAAGTCGCGTGGTACAAAAGATGGGTAGGATGCGCCATTTTGAGCGGCGGCAACTTTGGCGCTAATATCTGGCATGCTGAATTTGAGAGTGGCATAGAGTACGCCCATGCAGCAAATCGAGCTGGCGACAGCAAAGATGAGATGTTTTTTGGAAACTTTTGGTTTTTTAACCATGATTGGAGCAGATTTTGGCTTAGTCTCTTCTTTCATGGCAGATATTAGGGCCTTAGAGTTTTGGCGGGATTTATTAGTAAGTTTTTTGGCGGAGAAATGTGAAATCGTGTCAGCTTCGCGACGACGTTCGGCAAGAGATTGCAGCGGTGCAACCGTGGAACGAGTTTTGGTGGTGGCGCGCACTGGGCGAGCTGGGGTTGGTTGAGCTGCCGGAATGGATGGCGTAACCGGTGCAGCGAATGGAGCTGGAGTAACTGGCGCCGTAAAGCCTATCGTGTTGGATGTTGGTTCTGAGATATTTAGCGGACGTGGAATGGAAATAGGGGTAGGCTTGGCAACTGGAGCTGGCGCTGGCGCAGAGAAATTAAGTGGTGTAGTAACTGGGGCGGGTGCAGAAATATCTAACGGAGCAGAAATTTGGATGCGAGAAGTGGTAGGACGAGATTTTGGAGTGGAAATGGCTTGAGTACTTGAAACGGGGCGCATGGTGGCATTATTTTTGAGCGATTCGCGAAGTGAATCAAAAGAAATGGTCACTTTTTTTGTGGTGGCAGTAGGGGCTGGCGTGGCGTATGAGGCTGGGGCTGGAGTACGAATATCTGAGACAGCAGAAAATTCATCAGAAAAGACAATTTTGCGAGGGGCTTTAACGAAGTGACGATTAAGAGTGCCAGAGTTTCTGACAGTAATATGGGTGGCACGACTCTGAACGCGCTGGTTCGTTAAATTTCTTTCCATTTTTCCTCGCTTATTTTGTTTAATTATAATAATAATACTTATGCAAATCAATAGTGATTATGTTTGATTTTTTATAGAGGTTGGTGTGTTATAATGTTGACAATATGGACTTTGATAAAGAAAAGCGAAATCAGTTAATTCGCGTAGTTATAGTAGATGTAATTTCATTTTTTGCCGTGATTTTCATGGTATTTATTTTAGTGGCGGTAGTGAAGGGGTGGCGATTAAATCGAAAATTAGAATTCGAACAATACGGCATGGTGCAGGCGGAATCTTTACCTACAGGCGCCAAAGTGGTGGCGGATGGCCGCGAAATTGCGGAGACTAATATTTCGAAATTACTCTCGGCTGGTGAACATGAAATTGTTTTAAGGAAAGACGGATATGATACTTGGAGTAAGAAAATTTCGATTACGGCTGGTAAGCTCTTACGCTTAAAATACCCAAGATTATTTAAACAGTCTCGAGAGACGGAAGTCTTGGCGACGGAAAAAGATTTGAGCTTTTTTGAGACGGCGACGAATCACCGGGCGATTCTCTACGGTCTGAAAGAATCGCCGAAATTTAAGTATGTGACGAATTTGGAAGGCGATACTACTACTTCAGAATTTGATGTGACAAACTATACGAGTTTTGTGTCGAACGGGAAATTTACTGGTAGCTTGAAGAAAATTATTTGGAATGAAAATAGTGAAAAAGCGGTAGTGAACTTAGTTTCGGGCGAGGCCTCAGAGTGGTTGTTGTTGAATTTTAAAGAAGCTACTAAGAGCGTGAATTTGACTAAAATAATCAGTAGTTTTGTCGATAAAGACATTGAGAAAATTGCGCAAGAAAAGAAGCTTGAAGCTAAAGAAGCTGAAGCTTTTACTAAAGCTGAAAAGGCGAAGAATGGTTACGTGATTTCGGAAGTGCAAATTTCCGATGGGCAAGCCACGCGCTTGATGATGCTGATTGATGGGAAGATTCGTGAAGTGAATTTGAACGAAAAAATTATCTATGAAACTATAGTATCGGATGTGGCAAAGTTTTCAATGTATGGTTCGGAATTAGCCTTTGTGAAGAAGTTAAATGCGGATAAAAAGTTTGTGATCAGTATTTTTAAATTGAGGGATACGGGCGAAATTAAGATTGATGAAGTCGATGAATCGGTGGGGTTAAATCAGATTTTCGTGAACCTAACCGAATTTTATGGCGAAAAATATCTCAATACGGTAATCGGGCAAAATCTACGGGTTTACAATACAGATGATTATCCAAATCATGATAGTGAAAATACCAACTTGAATTTGGCTTTGGAAAAAACTTTGGAGGCGTCGCCGTCAGAATTTTATACTTCCGCAAATGGTGAATTCTTCATGGGGGTGAGCGGCAATAAAGTGATGTTGGTAAATTTGGAGCTAATGGAGTTTTTGCAATTCGAGCACCAGAATAATACGATCAGACAATTAGATTATTATTTGATGTTTGATGTGGTGGATGGCAAGATGCAAGTTTATGATTTTGACCACGACAATCAACGTACGATTTTGGAAAAGGTGGCTGACGGATTCGACGCGGTGATTAATCATAATAATCGTTACCTCTACTATGTAGGCACAAATGATAATGGCTTGCAAATTAAGCGTGATAAATTATTCTAAAGTTTAGTAAAAATAGACCTGGAGTCAGGTCTATTTTTTTTGGCATGAGATACTTGTGAAACTTTGGGCTAAGAATTTTTACAGAATGCTATGTTATAAAAAATAGACCCGTGGGGGTCTATTTTTTATGATTGGACCTTAGCGATTATTGGTGAGGAAGCCCCAGATTTTTTGAAAGAATGGCTTCTCGTTGGCTGGCATTTCGGAAGAAGTATTATTCCCTGGTAGGGCGGCGGTAGAATCAGTGTTGGTCGGAGTAGAAACGGCTTTTTCTTCATAGGCCGGACTGACTTGTTCGGCGGTCACTAGTAAACGGTAACGGTCGGAGCCGAGTGGCGTACAGGTGATGAGGGTGAGAATTGGTTTACTAGTCGGGTAAACTAATGCGGCCACATCAGTTGGTTCAACGGTTTGTTTCTTCGTCACTTTATAAGTGTAACGAACCGAATTGTAATTGACATAGATGAGGTCATTATCTTGCAGGCGTTCGAGGCCGGAGAAGATAAATTTGTATTGGTTGTTACTGTAAATATCACCGGCGGAGTGGCCAGAAATGACGAGATTTCCGACTTGGCCTGGGAGTGCATCGGCGCCCGGAATCTTAAACTGGGCTACACCATGATTCATTGCGTTATCAATAGTGGCCGTGTCATTAGCAATGTTAAAGTGCGCTGGTACATCGACATTGAGCTTCGGAATGATAAGTTTTGGCTCGGCGGTCGGGGCGGCTGTGATGGTCGGATCAATGGCGGTGATTTCGGTATCATTAGAATTTCCGGGAGCGATATAGGCCATAATCGGAGCGAAGATTAGGCGGTTATATTGCAAGAACAGGATGAAAAGTACGGTAAAAACTCCGGCGAAAATCGGGATGAATTTACGGTGTTTTTTAGAGAGCTGGAAGCTACTACTGGCTTTTTTCTGGATGCGTTCTTTTAAAGTAGCTTCGATAGTTTTAACGTGAATTGATTCGAGAGACGGTGGGGTGTCGGTAGATTTGGTTTCGGAAGTTTCCGAATTTTGCTCTGTGGTCTCGAGATTTTTAGGCTTTGGATTTTTGAGATTTTCGAGCAGTCTTTTTTGACTATCGAGAGCTAGTTGACCAATTTGATTACGTTTTTCGTACTGATTATTTAATTCAGTTTTTTCGGTTTCCACATAGGATTTGGCGGCTTTGGCATAATATTCGCTGTAATATTTTTGATAGTAGTTTTGCCAGGCACTGTGGTAGTTTTGCCAATCCATTTTTTGGTTCATATTGATGGGAGCTTGCTTGAGTGAACCAATTTCGCCGCCAGAAGGTTGAGTTTGGTAGTTATATTGGGGATTATTTTGGGTGTTCGGCTGGGTGGCGTAGGACTGATTTATGGTGTAATTCCCTGCGATGTTATTTGAACTTGCGGGAGTTTGGCCATTGAAAGTCTGATTAACTGAGCTTTGATTTTGATATGGATTATAACGGTTGATGCCGGTTTGGATTTGATAAGTGCGGTGGAATGGATTGCCCGTGGTAGCGGTTTTTTGTGTGGCAAAATTTTGATAAACTGGGCGATCGGTGAGGGACGGCTGATTGGTAGTCGCGTTAGTGGAGGTTTGGAGCTTTGAAACTTCAGTAGATGGATGTTTGAAAGAATTTTTGGCGTAAGTTTCGGTAGTCTGGGTGAGATCTTTTAGTTTTTTCTGTGCCTTGGAGATTAAATTAAATAAAGAGTTTTTCGATGGTTTAGTGGTAGCTGAGTTGGCAGAAGTGGTTGGTGGAGTGCTTGCGAGGTTTTGATTATATGCGGTAGAAGAAATCACGCGAGTGGGCGCGACGTTAGCTAGATTTTGGTTGGCAACAGAATTTTCACCTTGATGAAAGGCTTCCATGACTTTTTTTCGAGCGAGATCGGCGACGGTTTGACGTTGCTTATCCTCTGTAGATTGCCCACCAGTTACAGAATTCATAAAAATATTATAACAGAGTTATTGGAAATACTCTATAAATATGATAAAATTTCTCTATGGGCGAATGGCGGAATTGGTAGACGCGCCAGACTCAAAATCTAGTTCCAGCAATGGAGTGTGGGTTCGATTCCCACTTCGCCCACCAAGTGTATTTTTCGGAATTACATTGGTTGTAAAATGATATTTATGGGGTCTTCTCTGTCTGAGATTGACCTTTTTTGATTGTTAATTTTAAAAGAAATTAAATCCAATTAACTAGATGGTCGAGTACTTCTTTTTGATAAATCGGTTCTTTGTTATGATTTTGATAACTATGGTCGGCATTTTTTATTTCAATTACGGCTACTTTATTGCCGACGATTTTGTGTACTTCGGATGGCGCCGCAAAGCGATCATTTTCACCCTGTATAACCAGTTTTAAATTGTCTGAAATTGCGTTTTGCTTTACTTCGTTTGGAATATAGCCTAAGATAATGAGATCGATGGATTTGTCTGGGTATTTTGCAAAATAATAACTAGAGATGATTCCGCCTAGTGATTTGGCGATAATCGTGATATGGTCATAACCTTCTGCGTGAATAAAATCAATGACTTGTTTGAGGGTTGACACTTCTTCTAATAAATCGGGTCCGCTAGAGTTTTCTTCCCCACGCTCGCAATATGGAAAATTAAAACACAGCACGCTGTTATTGGTTTTAGCGATTGTATCAAAAATGGCGGAAATAAAATCTGTTTCTACGCCAACTGGCCCACCGCCATGGATGATTAGGTAAATATTTTTACTTTTATTCTTTCTATAATATTTATAGGTAAGTCCTTCCATGAGGTATGCTCCGTTATTTAGTGTTATTACATATCAAAATCCTAAAAGAATCAAGGGGTGGGTCGATTTTTAATTATTATTCTTTTTGTGCTAAAATAAGAGATAGATATTTTAAATTGTAAAAACAACAGAAAGATTTTTAGGTGAATAAACAAATAAAAAATATCATTTCGATGGTGATCCTGATGGCTGGCTGTTTGGGCCTTTTTTTGTTTGGTAAACAGATTAAAATTGATAATCAAAATGACCCTGTACGAAATTATGTGGGGCAGTCGAAAGAAATTATTCAGAGCCAGCTAAATGAAAAAACGGAAGCGGTAAAGAAGCTAAAATCGGAACTCGAACAAAATCCGGTGCGTGAGACGGAAGAAAAAATTCATGCACTGGAGGCGGAAATTTTGGACCTGGAGGAAGAAAAATATAAAGTTGAAAGTAATTTTTATAAAAATCTCCAGAGTGGTACGGATGCAAGAATTAATTTGGTGCTTAAAGGTATTTGTTTAGTGCTTATGTTGATAGTGGCGATTTGGTTAAAAACCAAGCAGAAAAATAGACACGAAAAAACAGAAGTAAAAATACAGAAAACACCAAAATTAAAAATGGAAATTCCGGAAAGAAAAGATAAAAGTGATAGAAAATAAGCAGGATGCAGGTGGGATTCAGGGACTTAGTCAGGAAGAAGTAAAAGAGCGTGTTAAAAAATGCCAGGTAAATACGGCGGTTCAGGCGCCGACGAAAACAGTTGGTGAAATCATACGCAGTAATTCCCTAACTTACTTTAACTTTGTCTTTTTGTTTTTAGCAACACTGTTATTTTTGGTGCATGCTTATAAAGACATGAGTTTTTTGCCGCTGATTTTTATTAATTCCTTGATTGGTATTTTGCAGGAATTACGCGCCAAGCAAATTTTGGATAAATTAAGTGTGCTGAATACGCCAAAAATCAAAGTAGTACGAGAGGCTAAGGAGCAAGAAATTTGGACGCATAAATTAGTTTTAGATGACATTATTATTTTGGAGGCGGGGGCGCAAATTCCCGCAGACGCGGTGGTGGTATCGGGTGAGATTTTGGTAAATGAGGCATTACTTACGGGGGAGTCGGATGAGATTAAAAAGACTACTGGGGACGAATTGATGTCGGGTAGTTTTGTGGTTTCAGGTAAATGTTATGCAAAATTAACTCGCGTGGGTGCAGAATCGTATATTTCACAACTAACCCTAAAAGCGAAGGCTATTAAAACCACTGAACAGTCGGAAATTTTGAAATCACTAAATAATTTCGTGAGACTAGCCGGAATTTTGATTATTCCGATTGGTCTGCTAATGTTTGGTCAACAATATCTTATTCATGCTACGCCGATAAAGATGAGTATTCAGGCGATGATTGCGGCGATAGTGGGGATGATTCCTGAGGGGCTGTTCTTGCTTTCTTCCGTGACATTGGTTTTGTCTGCGGTACGTTTGGCACAGAAAAAAGTTTTGGTACATGATATGCATTGTATCGAAACTTTGGCACGCGTGGACGTTTTGTGTGTGGATAAAACTGGTACAATTACGAACGATAAAATGAGTGTGAGCGGCGTCTATGAGATAACGGGATCCGAGGTAAAAAATGATCTTGATGTAGATTTTTGGCGAACAATGATGGCAGAGGAAGCCGATAATGATACAATGAAGGCGCTGAAAAAATTTGCCGAAGAGCGAGCCGCTAGAGAATCGAAATTTGATAAAGATTCGGTACAACAAATCATTGGTTTTTCCTCGAAGCATAAATATAGTGGTGTGCAATTTAAGGATAAAACTTTTTTGATTGGTGCGCCAGAATTTGTCCTAAAAGAAAATTTAAAAAAGTACGAAAAAACCATCCAAAAATTCACCAAGCAAGGTTATCGAGTTTTAATTTTTGGTGAAGTGACGAAGCAAAAAGACATTGAATTATTAGCTTCTGGTGAACGAGATATTTCACCGATTGAGCCGATTAATATTGTGCTTTTGATGAATGAAATTCGTGAATCAGCGAAGCGTACTTTTGAATATTTTGCAAAACAAGGCGTGAAAGTAAAAGTGATTTCGGGTGACAATGCTGAGACAGTTTCGATTGTGGCAGAAAAAGCGGGGATTAAAAACGCCAAGAAATTTGTTGATCCTTCGAATTTGCCAGAGGGGTGTGATTTTGAGAAGATTGTCTTAGAAAATACAGTTTTCGGACGGGTGAGACCAGAAGAAAAGCGTAAAATGGTGAAAATTTTGCAGAAAGCCGGACATACCGTAGCGATGACTGGGGATGGCGTGAATGACATTTTAGCCTTAAAAGATGCGGATTGTTCGGTGGCGATGGCTTCGGGTTCGCAGGCGGCCTCGCAGGTGGCGCAATTGGTGCTACTGGATTCGGATTTTTCACGCATGCCGCAGATTGTAGACGAGGGGCGTCGAGTGGTAAATAATTTAGAGCGTTCAGGTTCGCTGTTCTTGGTGAAGAATGTCTTTTCGTTTATTGTGGCGCTACTCTCGATTGGTTTTGGTTTTATGTATCCACTTTTACCGACTCAGGTTTCGTTAGTCACGATGTTTACGATTGGTGTGCCGAGTTTCTTCTTGGCGCAAATTCCAAATAAGGATTTGATTCGGGGAAATTTCATGATTAATATTTTGAAGAAGGCGATTCCGGCGGCGCTGACTAATGTAATAATTGTACTTGCACTGATTAATTTAAGGTTATGGCTGGGGCTCACGCGCGAACAACTCGGCATGCTTTGTGTCTTAGGTTGGGAAGTGGTAGGAATCACTTATCTCGCGCGAATTTGTATGCCGTATGATAATATTTGGAAGAAATTAATTGTGAGTGGATGTACTTTCGGTATGCTCTTCTGTATGATTTTCTTACAAAGTTTATTTAGTGTGCATATTAATTTATCGATGATTGAGTGGGTAATCTTCGGTGCGATTTTAATTATTACAGTGCCACTGATGATGACAATTGAAAATATGTCACGATGGCTCTATCGTAATGTGATGATTAAAATTCTAAAGAATAAAATTATTGATAAGTTACCAGAAATCGAATAGATAAAAATATCAGCTATGAAGCTGATATTTTTTAATTGAAGCTTTGGGGCTTTAGCTTTTACCAGCCGCCACCGCCGCCACCGCCGCCACCGCCGCCGGAAAAACCACCGCCACTGGAGTAGCCAGAACCGCCACTGCTGCTACTGGTGGAATAAGTTGAGGACGAGCTGGAAATACTAGATGTGAAGCTACCAAAATCGGCATATGATAGCGCATACCAGGTTGGAATGGTGTAATCGGTGCCGAGTTCTTCGTAGTATTTGTCGAGATTCTTAATCCAGGTTTTTTCAAGTCCAAAGAGCGCAGCATAGGGCAAAAGCTCTTCATAAAGATGAACGATTCCCTCTGGAGAAGTATCAACATCTTTGACATTTTGAAGAAAATTAATACGTTCACTCTCGGCAAGATTAATGTAATCTTTGAGGCCCTGCATATAAACCACAATATCGAGTCCGGCGTTAGTGAAATCACGATATTTTCTAGCAAAATGATTATAAGTAGAGGCGGCAATAGATGTACCGATGAAAATAGCGGCAGCTAAGATGAAGAGCTCTGGCTTATAAATATAGAAAGAAGTGATATGGATGGTTTGATCGGCGATGCGTAGAAGCCAGGAAAGGAGCTTCGGGAAGAATGGAAAGAATGAAGCGACACCGAAGAGCATACCACCGAAAATGATAATAAAATGAACCCCAATGATACTATCGAGAACGCCCATTATGCCAGCTCTTTTGTTGTCTTCGGTTAAACCTTTTTCGGCGATATCAAGTTTGATATTCGTATCATAGCTCATAATGAGTTGGTTGACCGAGTAGGAGTCATTTTGTTTGAGCTTGAAAGTTTCACCGACTTCGGGTAGGGTGGAAGATTGAGCCAAGACACGAAGCATGGATTTTTCTTCGGAGCTGAGATTGTCGGTATTTAGGATTTTGACCGACCAAGATTGCTTCTTATTGAGGCCGAGGAAATTTTTTTCAATTGGATTTTTAATGATGTCAATTTTCTTATGGACGGCTAAGCTAAGCACGGTGGCAGTCTTCTGATTAAGCGGAGTGAAGCTAAAGAAACCAGCTTGACCAACGGTGAGATCTTTTCGAGGTTGGTATTCCGGAACGCGGATTAAGCTCTTGTAGTGTTGATGTTTTTCGCGAACATGTTTTTGATAGTTACGAACGATACTGAAAATTGTAAAGAAAGAGAAAATTCCGATAATAATACAGACTGCTACGGCAATGTAATTATATTTTGGTGGACGAATTTTGAAGGTGTCGGCTTTGATGGCAATGACAAAAGTTGCACCTTCACCGGCTTTAAGATTGCTGGCGGAAAAAGTGATGGAATTTTTGGCTTTTTCGATTTGACATTTGTCAGTATTATTGGAACGATAAGCACCAGAATAACAGATTGGATCGCCGAAAATGGTGCTAGCAATTTCATCAGAGAAATGAAGAGTACCAGAAACTTGCTCAAAAGGCTGTTTCCAGTCGACACCATTAATATTCCAGTAAAGCTCTTGATAAGCGCCCGAAATTGAGGAATTTGCAACATCCTTGAAGGCGGCGACTACATTGTCGAAGCTATATTTAATCACGTAGGTTTGTTCGCCAGAGACATAAGCGTCAGCATCACCGATTTTGAGTTTAATGTTAGAATCGGAAACGCTGGATTCAAATTTTTCCGATTGACCATTGCGAGTGACAGTGGCCTTAAAAGCGTACGGATCGTCAATAATTTGATTTCTGCCGGCTTGATTGAAAATCGGAATGACGCGCATGATGCCATGATTGGTATTTTCGTGAGTGAAATTGGCAACTAAAGTTTCGGTCACATCGAGCTTGGAGTATCCTTCGGTGTCTTTGGTTAGCTCATAGTCGGCATGAAAACTTTTGAAAGTAAAATCATTAACGGCGGAATTTTCGCTGCTTGAGCTACTGCGCTTTTTGCGCGCAAAAGTCGGTTCGGCAGGAATAAGAATGATAGTAAAAATTGATAGTAATAAAATAAACCTTAAAAAGAATTTCCTCATGGTTTAATTTTACCATAAAGCTAGAGGACTTCGTGTAGAGACGTTTGATTACTAGAGAACTTCGCGCAGAGAACGTTTGATTACATTAATGGAAGACTGCATGCGGATGGCTTCCATTTCGGTAAGTTCGGTATCGAGACGGCGCACGATTCCCTTACGACCAACAATGGTTGGAAAGCCAAAGAAGCAATCAGAAAAATTATCATAAGTAGAAACTGGTAAAACGCGGTTTTCGTCATTAAAAATGCAATTCACGATACGAGTGACACAGGCACCGATGCCATAATAGGTGGCACCTTTTTTGTTAATAATTTCGTAGGCCTGATTCTTGGTATCAGTTTCAATATTTTTGAGTTCAGAAGCTGAGATTAAATCAGTGATTGGTTGACCACCGATATTAGCATTTGACCAGAGAGCGAATTCGCTATCCCCATGCTCGCCAACTTGATAAGCGTGGACAGATTTTGGTGAAATACCGAGGCGGTTCGCAATATTATATTTAAGACGGGCGGAATCGAGTACGGTGCCGGAGCCGATAACTTTGTGACTTGGAAAACCAGAATATTCCATGACGAGGTAGGATAAAACATCGACTGGATTGGTGACCATGAGAAAAATTCCCTGGAAGCCATTGTTTACAAGATTTTCGACAATTTCTTTGACGATTTTAGCATTACGGGTAAGGAGTTCAGTGCGGGTTTCACCACCTTTTTTCTGGGCGGCGCCGGCGGTGATAATTACGAGATCGGTGTCTTTACTATCTTTTTCATAAGTCCCGGCGTGAATTTTCATGAAGTTCGGTGAAACAGCTAGAGTGTCGCGTAGATCCATCGCTTCACCCTCGGCATCAGCTTGATCTTGATCGATGAGAACTAATTCATTGATGGCGTTATGGGAAGAAACTAAAGAAAAACCAATACTGGCACCAACGTTCCCTGTTCCGATAATCATTACTTTATTCGACATAGTTTTTCCACCCTGAAATTAAAAATATTATAGAAATGCTTATGCTTATTTTAACATATTTTGCAATTAGATTCGACGAGTATCCTAGTTGATACTAATAATGACAAGGTTTAAATTTGACGAACGTCCCAGTTAATACTAGCGGTAGCGACGTCGAGAAGGTTTTGCGGATTCCAGGTGGCAAGCGCGGCGATTTTGGCGGGAAGCATTCCGGTCCAGAGAGAAAGTGGAGTGAAATTAGTGTGATCAAGGCGAATGGTGTAGACTTCGCCAGCTTTGGCCATAATGATTTGGTCACTATGTAGCGTAATAAGAGTCAGTGGGTAGCTAATGGTAAATTTATGTAAGGTCTCAATCACAGATGTGAGTGGCATGGAAAGCAGTAACATTTTAGGAAAATAAATGGCTTGAAAAAGTTTTTGGAGTTGCGGCATCGTGGCGAGCAAAACGAGATTTTCGTGTTGGAGATTTTCTTCGGCACTGTTTGTAATGATTTCAATAGCGTCACGGCAAGCTACTACTACTTGATTTTCGTGCAGTGATTTTAGGGCCTCGTTGATAGCGATCGAGGTGGTAGAATTTTTTGAAAAATTACCGGAAAGAAAAATCGTATCGGCAGAGAGAAAACTTTCGGTAAGTTTTTCGTGACGATCAAATGATCCAGAAGGGGTGGATTTGAGAAAATCGATATAATTAATCACCGGAAGTTTGTTTTGTAGGGTGTCTGGTAGATATAATTTAAGGGTTTTAATCGGTAGTTTTTCGAGGAATTCGGTGGTACGAATCTCGCTTAAAAAGTTTTCGCTATTGCCACCAAAAACTGAAAGACGACCAGATTTTTGGGTGGGAATATTCCATAAAATATTGTGGTCTTCGTTACCGATAAGTTTATGCCAGTAGGTGAAATTATTAGGATTCATAATATTGGGGTTCAAAATATTAAAAATTTAGGGTGATAGAAATTGGACAATGATCAGATCCGAGAATGGATTCATAAATTTCAGCGGCTTCGAGATTTTTTTCTAGAGATTTGGAAATAAAGAAATAATCAATGCGCCAACCGATATTATTTTCGCGCGCTTTGCCCCAGTGTGACCACCAAGTATAGCGGTTTGAGTCAGGATTAAGCGAGCGAAAAGTATCAATGAAATTTTGTTTTAGAATTTCGGAAATACCTTGACGCTCTTCGATAGTGAAACCAGCGTTTTTGGTATTTTGTTTCGGACGTGCGAGATCAATTTCTTGGTGTGCGGCATTAAAATCACCACAAACTACCACCGGTTTAGTTTTTTCCAAATGCTTCAAGTAAGCTAAAAAGAGAGGGTCCCAAAGTTCGTGACGTAGTTTGAGACGCGATAAGTCGGTTTTAGAGTTTGGTGTATAAACGTTCACTAGATAGAAATTTTCTGTTTCAAGTGTGAGGACACGGCCTTCAGAAAACGGTGAGCCGAAGCTATCGTTTTGAAGAAGATTCAATTTTTCTTGATTAAAATCTGGGCTCTTAAAATATTCAGAGAGATTAGTTTCGATGGAAAGAATTTTTTGATCGGTTTTAGTAATGGTTATAGTACCGGAATAGCCCGCACGTTCCGCAGAGTTCCAGTTTAATTGATAATTTTCTAGTGGGGTATCTAGAATTTCTTTTTCAACTTGTTCCGGTTTGGCTTTAACTTCTTGGAAACAACAAAAATCTGGATCTTCGATGCTAAGAAAATTTTGGATGGCCTGTTTTTTTAAGACAGCACGCAGGCCATTCACGTTCCAGGAAAAAAGACGAATTTTAGGCATGTAAGCGCTTCCTTGCTTCGCGATCGAGGTCACGATTTTTAATCGAAACACGCTTGTCATAACGTTTTTTACCAGTAGCGAGGGAGACCTCGATTTTAATATAACGGCCGCCGCCAAATAATTTGGTAGGCACGATGGTGTTGCCGAGTTGCTTAGATTTTTCGAGTGAATGAAGCTGTTTTTTAGTAATAAGCAGACGAATATTGCGGGCGGTTTCGGCACCAATTGTGAGGTTGTTTAGCCAGAGTTCGCCATCCTTGATAGTGACAAATGAGCCTTTGAGCTGGACGTGGTGATCACGAATTAGGCGAACTTCCGGTCCGGTCAAGCTCATACCGCAGATAATTTTATCGCCGAGATGATAATCAAAACTCGCACGTCGGTTGACGGCGACAGAAGAGGTTTGCTTTGGTTTTGATTTTTTACCCATAGCTTAATTATAACAGATACTAAAAGTGTTATATAATAGAGATTATGAAAATTGCAATTGCTTCTGATATTTATTATCCGATGACGAATGGGGTGGCGGTATTTGCGCATAATTTAGCCAATGGGTTAGCGCAGGCGGGTCATGAAGTTTTGGTGATCGCGCCAAGTTTTACGGGGGAATATCATGAAGAAATCGATGAAAAAACGGGTGTGAAGACCGTGCATCTATCTTCAATTCGTTTTCCTTTTTATCCTGACCAAATCAATCCAGTGCCAGAGAATCCGGAATTTTTAGGTATGCCTTTGCCGCGATTAACTTATAAAAATGGTATTTGGTGGACGGTTAACCCTTGGGTGGAAGTGAAGAAGGTGTTGGATGAATTTCAGCCAGATGTGATACATCTCCAGACGGCGGAATTTATTGCGCTTGCGGTAATGAGCTATGTAAAAAAGCGGGATATTCCACTAGTTTCAACTGGTCACGCGTATCCGGATAATATTACTGATCAACTATTTTTCTTACAACCAAAGCCGCTTAAAAAATTATCGAATGCGATCTTGAAGGCGCACATGATGAGTTTTTTGAAAAATTCTGAATATGCGACGATGCCAACCGAGATTGCAATTGGTGATTTGGTGCCAAAAAATCGTAAATATTTTAAAGTACCGGTAGAGGCGCTCTCGAATGGGGTAGATTTAGCACAGTTTAAGCCGGCACCAGCTAGTCAGGAGATTTTGAAAAAATATCAGCTTGATGACGGTAAAGATAAAATTATGTACATCGGGCGGGTGGATCCGGAAAAAAGTATTGATGTAGTGGTGAAAGCTTTTGCTTTGCTTCTAGCGGACGGAATTTCGAATACTGAACTGGTGATTGTGGGTGATGGCATCGATGTAGTGAGGTTAAAAGAATTGGCTGAAGAGTTAGGTATTAGTAATGAGGTAAAATTCCTCGGTAAAATTATGATGCCGGAACTCGCAAAAGTTTATCGCATGGGTACAATGTTTGCTACGGGCTCTGAGACTGAGACTCAAGGAATTGTCTTAATCGAGGCGGCGGCAACTGGTTTACCTCTTGTAGCCGTGAATGCTGGAGCGGTGGGGGAAATTTGTGTGAATGGCTTTAATGGTGAACTTGTGGAAGCCGGTAATATTGAGGCTTTTAAAGAAGCTATGAAAAAGATTCTTTTGGATAAAAAGTTGCGAGAGGAATATAGCAAGAATTCTTTGGAGATTTCTAAGAAACATGATTTGAGACATACCTTGAAGCGCTTTGAAGAAATTTATGAGGAAGCGATTCGCTTAAAACGTGCAGAAGCGGAATAATGAGATTGGAGAAAATAATGCAGAAAAAATGGTCTTGGCAGGATTTACCTAAACATTTTACGATTTTAGCCCCGATGGAGGGGGTGACGGATGTGGTTTTTCGTCAAGTAATTAACCGAGCGGGGCGACCAGATGTGTTTTTTACGGAATTTACTAATGTTTCTTCTTTTGCTTCGGAAAAAGGTCGCGATAATGCACTTGAACGTCTCGATGTAGTAGAGACTGATTCGCCGATTATTGCGCAAATTTGGGGAAAAAATCCGGAGCAATTTGGTTTGCTGGCAAGCAAATTGGAAGAACTTGGTTTTGATGGACTCGATATTAATATGGGCTGTCCGGATCGTCATGTTAATAAAGCGGGCGGTGGCGCAGCAATGATTCGTACGCCAGAATTAGCGCTTGAATGTATTCGTTCGGCAAAAGCAAACACTAATTTACCAGTTTCGGTGAAGACGCGTCTTGGCTTTACCTACGTCGATGAGCTTCGTGAATGGTTACCAAAAATCTTAGCCGAAGATGTGGCGAATTTGACGATTCATTTACGCACACGCAAGGAAATGTCGAAAGTGCCAGCACACTATGAGTTAATTCCAGAGATTTTAGCAATTCGTGAAAGAATAGCGCCGCAAACTTTAATTACGATTAATGGTGATATTGCGGATATGTCGGATGTAGCTAAGCTAAGTGAGACTTATCCAGAGGTGGATGGTTTTATGATTGGTCGTGGCGTATTTTTTAATCCATATTGTTTTACTGACCGTAAGCCAGTGGGGCTGGGTGGTGAAGTTGAAATTCCGGAGGTTATGGAATTATTCCGTTTTCATCTAGATGTTTTTGATGCAAGATGTCGAGAGTTAGAAGAACGTGGCTCGAGGTATCCATTTGAGCCACTGAAGCGTATGTTTAAAGTCTACGTGAACTCTTTTGATGGAGCTTCGGACTTGCGCATAAAATTGATGGATTGCAAAAATATGACGGAAATTCGGGCGGTACTGGACGAGTTTTCTGCAAAATTGTAACAAAAAAGAGGGATATAATTCCCTCTCTCTAGATTAATTAGCCGCAATGTGCCAAGTCAAATCTGTAGCGTTAAACATCAGACGACATTGCTCCTTTCCGACTAAGACGTCGAAGACGTGAATCGCGGTATTGCCGACGAAACGAATGTGAGTGCGGAGTAATTCCGTCACCTCAGACTCTTCGTAGCCACGTCGCTTGAACGTCAGCGGCTGGCATGGAGTCATTTGATAGCCGAAAAGGGCCATCACTTCGACACGTTCTAGATTGTTAAGATTAGTTTGGTTTTGCATAAGTAACTCCTAAATTTAAATATAAGAGTCATTTATGTGAGCCTGATTTATTGGCTCCTGGCTAAAAGTATAAATGACGATACTTAAAGCTAAAACATTTTTTCATTGCCAGTGACCGAAGTATAGCAAGATATTTTAATTTTAGCACAAAAAGTATGTTTTAATGCAAAAGATAAGATTTTGTGTAGATGAAAATTTGCTCAAAATTTAGACATAAAAATGGGAGGCGGAAGCCTCCCGAAAAGCGTGAAAAATTGTTGGTTTTTGTGTGTTTAAATTTTGGTCCAATTTTTATTGGTTTTTCTTTTTGGTATCCAAAAATTAAAAGTTGACTGGCTACATTTTGCTGATTCTGGAGAAGGGTATTAAGAGTTAGTAGTTTTCAGGGATTAATACCCAGAATTCAGCAAAAAAGTGAATTTTAATAATCAATTTTTCAATAGTTACGTTTTAGATTAGATTTTTACAAAATGTTAATCATTATAAAAACCTAATGTTCTTGCTGAATCTAACATCACCTCCTTTACGGAATCTGGTGTCCATCGGAAATTTTCTGGGTTTTGTTTGTAATCCAGGGCAAATCTCTCAACGTCCCCAATCCTATATGACCTGTATTCTGTTGTACATCTGTCGTCGGTAATAGTAACATCCATATGCGATACCTCCCCTATCGTCGAACAATTTTTCACGTACGTCAACCTAAATCCTAGTTAGATTAGACGGTTTAATTCTACCATAAAAACATAAATATGTCAATGTTAAAAAAATTGACAAGATTAGAAAAAAGTTGTAGAATATAAGAACTGATTAATATTAATTAGTGTGACTTTTTAAGTAGTTCTTTAAGAGGAGGTTTCCGTATGGAAAAAGATTGGAAAGAGAAAAAAACAGATATTAAATGCCGAAATTCGCACACTGATAATAGCAAGGCTTTTATCGTGTGTAGTGATAGCGGGGTTACTGCTAGGAGTGTTGCCATTTTGGGCAGCAATTTTACTAGTTGGTGTTATGTGGAATGTAAATTTTATCGTCTGGGGATCGATAATCTACGAGTATGATCTTTTAGTTTTTCTCGGTGATAATAAGTTGGGTGCGATAATGGTAGTTGCTTCCGATATGGTATTTAACGCGTTTATCTGGATGGTGCTAGTTTCAATGGTGGACTTTTGGATACTGTTAGTTATAATTATTGGCACAATTATGACTACGGTTCAAGACAATACTAGGAGTATCGTAACAGCCCAAAGGTATTACCCTAGATTGCCTGGGTTTGCGAAAAAAATAGCTAATGTAAGATTTACTATAGCTAATGCAAGATTTGTTACTCTGGTGGGAATGCCAATTATTATGGTGTTTGGAGCTAACTTTAATAATGTACTAGCGATAACTCTAACGATATTTTTGGCGGCCTTTCTTTGTTATTTTCAATCCATGATTATGTCTTTTATCATAGATGAAGCTCTTAAATAGTACTCCTAGTGGAGTGCTATTTTTCTTTTTAGGAGGTTTTATTTTGAAATGCTTATGCTAAAATAAAAATAAAATCCGGAGAGAAAAAGATGGGCAGAAAGCATATTAAAAATCGGGTATATCAAAGAACCGAACGAAAAATTTTTAATGCTTTGGCAAGTATATCAAGAGATAAAAGTTTAGCAGAAGTTCAAATACGTGAGCTTACTAGAGTAGCTAAGATTGCGGAGTCAACATTTTATGACCATTATCGTAATTTGGCAGATTTAATGAATAAGAATCGCACCATCTTCTTGAAGCACTTGGAGGATGAAGTAAAAACAAATTTTCAATTAGAAATGAGTATGGAACAATTTTATGAAAAATTGTTCATTTTTTTATATAAAGAAAATCGTTTGGAGTTGATGCAGATGGACTTTCATAAAATGATGAATTTGGCGCTGTTTCGAGTGGAATTTAAGATGTTAATTTATCGCTTTTGGAATCGCTATGATCCGGAATTGATGGAGGCAATCTATGACCATTTTCTGGCGGATTTAGTGGCGGAATTATATCGTTGGCGTCGCGAAAAATATCACAAGAATTTTATTGTGAAGCATGCAAGAAATTTAGTATATTTGACGAAAAATGCCCCAAAGTTTTATGTGAACCTGGCTTAAGGTGGGGACGCAAATTTATAGTGATGAAAAACTGTAATTTAAGAGTAGAAGCTAAAGTATTAAAGCTGGAAGACTATTCGATGGCATTATTCGATACTTGTAATTTCGCCATTCTTCAGATGAATTAGACGTTGATTTTTGGAGCCACGGAATTTTAGGGTTAGATCACGCTGGGCGAGGACGAATGGTCCATCAATCAAGGCATCGAGGGTTTTGAAAAATTCCCATTGATCGTTTTGCTTTGCCTTAATTTCTTCATAAGTGTAGCCAGAAAATGACCAAACATTCCAACCGAGTTCTTCCTTGACGAAATTGGCGATTTCGATACAGGCTTCGGCTTGAAGTGACGGTTCACCACCGCAAAAGGTGAGGCCAGTTTGCCCCTTAAGGGAGCGGAGTTCTTGTTTGATATCTTCAATATCAACGAGAACCCCACCCTCTTCGTCCCAGGTTTCTTGATTTTGGCAACCCTCACAGTGAATAAAGCAACCTTGAGTCCAAATTACGGCACGTAATCCGTAGCCATTGACAATACTATCATGTTCAATCGGGCCAGAAAGGCGGATATGGGTTTTATCAGAACCAGGGACGCGGGACGACATTTAGGCCTTTCCCAGAGATGACTTAGCGGTATGCTTGGCGTGTTCGCGGGCGGCCTTTTCGGCTTTGGTGTAGGTGCCAGAAACATTGTGTTTGACACGGTCATGTTCTTCAGCGCGTTTCGCATCATTCCAACGATCAAGCGAGCCTACAAGGTAGCCAGTAATGCGACGGAGACGTTCAAAAGGAATCTCTCCTTCAAGACGACCACAAGATGGGCAGCGTTCGCCTGGAATAATTCCAGAAAAACCACAGACTGGGTCGCGATCGACTGGATGGTTAACTGAGCCGTAGCCAATACCGGAATCGTGCATCTTGCGAATAACAGCTTCGAAGGCTTCGATGTTTTGTGATGGGTCGCCGTCAAGTTCGACATAAGAAATATGGCCGGCTGGACAGAGTGCGTGATATGGCGCTTCAATTTCGATTTTTTCAAAGGCTGAGATTGGGAAGTAAACTGGAACATGGAATGAATTGGTGTAGTAGTCACGATCATTTACGCCCTCAATGAGACCAAATTCTTTGCGGTCCATTTTAGTAAAGCGTCCGGCGAGACCTTCGGCTGGGGTACCAAAGAGTGTGAAATTGAGATGATACTTTTTACTATAATCATCACATCGCTTGGTCATATGTTCGATAATTTCGAGACCTTTCTTTCTGGCTTCTTCGTCTTCGCCGTGATGTTTGCCGAGCATAGCTTTGAGAGTTTCGGCAACGCCGATAAAGCCAATAGAAAGTGAGCCGTGCTTGATTACATCGCGTAGGGTATCGTCTGGTCCGAGTTTTTCGCTACCAAACCAGTTCCCCTCACCCATGAGAAATGGGAAGTTACGGACGTGTTGATTAGCTTGGAATTCAAATCGTTCGAGTAGTTGGTCGGCAACTAGGTCCATCAATTCGTCGAGTTCCTTATAGAAGCCTTTCCAGTCTGCGGTTTTACGCTCTTTGAGTGCGATGCCATGCTTAATGCCAAGGCGAACTAGATTAATGGTGGTAAAAGATAGGTTGCCACGGCTAGTTGCAACGCCATCGGATTCTGGGAAAATAGAGGAGAAAACGCGAGTACGGCAACCCATGGTAGCAATCTCGGTATTATAGTCACCCTTCTTGTAATATTTAATATTAAATGGAGCGTCAATAAAGGTGAAATTTGGGAAGAGGCGCTTAGAGGAGACTTCCATACTGCGTTTGAAGAGATCGTAGTTCGGATCTTCTGGGTTGTAATTAATTCCCTCTTTAACTTTAAAGACTGAGATTGGGAAAATTGGAGTTTCACCACGTCCAAGACCACGTTCGGTGGCTTCAAGTAGCATCTTGGAGACAAGACGACCAGATTCGGTAGTGTCGGTACCGAAATTAATAGAGGTAAATGGGACTTGGGCGCCAGCACGGGAATGCATAGTGTTAAGGTTGTGGATGAAGCCTTCCATAGCTTGGAAAGTTTGGTTTTCAGTATCCTTCTTTGCTTCATCAATGATAATAGCTGGAATCTTGAGAGATTTTAGGGTTTCTTCGTCGCCGTATTTAATATCTTCTGGAATGGTTATATCAACTTTTTTACCGGAGAATTCGTTATATTTTTTAAGATTAGCGCGGAGGGTTTTCTTAAAAGTTTTGTCGACACCGGGAGCCATGGCGTAATCGAAATTTGGAATAGCTTGGCCGCCGTGCTGTTCATTTTGGTTGGCTTGAAGAATAATAGCAGCGAGTGCAGCATAGGAACCAATAGAGTTTGGCGTACGGAGATGCCCATGTCCGGTATTAAAACCGCCATTAGCAAAGAGTTTTAATGGATCAGTTTGGCAGCAAGTTAATGTACCGGTGGCATAGAAATCTAGGTCATGAATATGGATATCGCCACGGTCATGAGCGGCACCAAAACGTGGTTCCATGAGAACGGATTTGGCGAAAAACTTAGCACCTTCGGCACCAAATTGAAGCATTTTACCCATGGCGGAGTTACCGTCGACGTTCGCATTACTACGCTTAATGTCTGAATTTTGTTTAGCATCGAGCACAGCAATGGTGCGATAGGCATCCATGAGGCTGGTTTGAGCCATGCGGCGAACCGTGCGCTCATTGCGGTAAGAAATATAAGCTTTGGCGGTCTTCTTATAACTTGATTCCATGAGAATTTTTTCAACAATATCTTGAATTTGTTCGACGGATGGGGTTTTCTTTTGGTCAAGTTTTTCAAATTCTGAAACAACTTTTTCAGCTAGGCGTTTGGCGCGTTCTTCTTTGAATTCTTCAGTGGCAGCACCAGCCTTTTTAATAGCGTTAGTGATTTTTTCAATATCAAATGGGACCACTTTTCCATCTCTTTTGACAACTTTTTTGAGCATAAAAAATAAATCTCCTTATTCTAACAATCTTCTCTTTTAGTTATTTTTGTTTGCTTTTTACGCTATATATGTTTTGGCAATTACGCTATATATAGTGTCTATGCTTATTCTATAACGCTATATGTAGCGTGTCAACATAAAATTGGTTGTATTATTTAGACATTTTATGTTATAGATGTATAATATTCAGAGATGAGAAAAAAGTTAAACAATAATATTATTATGCCGGAAAAGTGCTGGGTGGGTGATTCACAGAAAATCTGTTACAGGACTCGTGAAGAAGCCGAGGTGGCCGCTATGGTGGCGGCGCATGATTACCACGCGCCGGCTCTTTCAGTGTATCGTTGTGAATATGGCGACCACTATCACTTGTCTTCTCGGTAATTCTTGACAGAAGTTTAAGATGTTGTATTTTAACACATCTATTTAGAATACAGTCTTCTCTTAAGATATCTAGGCATGCCAGAGTCAGGTACGGCTGGAATAAGTTTTTTAACTTCTTTATCTTGATTAGTTTTTGAGTCTGACTGCGTCTGATGATTGGATTTTTCTTTTGATTCTATGCTCGGATGAGATGAATGATCTTCTTGGTGATTTTCTGTGTTAGGGGTATCGGAGTTATTGTTATGGTTTTCATTATTTTTCTCGGAATTAGAATGCTTATCTGGTTTAGATTTATTATCAGTTTTTTGCTTATCGGGCTTTCCGCTCTCTGGCTCCTTTTTATCTTCGGATTCCTTTTTATCTTCGGACTTTTTATTAAAAATGCCACGGAGTCGGTCTGTAAGATTTTCAGTTTGTTCTGAAAAGGCATTATGTTTCAGAATATCTAATTCTCGAAGTAGGTCGCCAAAATGATTGTCTTCAGGCTCTTCTGGTGGTTTCGGTGTCTCGGAAGGGTCTGGATTGGTGGAGTCATTCGGATTACTTGGACTACTTGGGCTGCTCGGATTGCTCGAACCGTTTGTCTTATTGGGGTCGCCTGAATTGCTTGGATTATCTGAATCTTCCGAATCGTCGGTTTTATCTGGTTCGCTATCCTTGATTGGAATATTTTGCTCTTCGATTTTATAAATCCTAGCGTCATCGCCGATATGATGGATTAAAATATGATGAGCTTTGGTGGGATCGAGTTTGTCAAAATTTAGGTTGTCGCTGGAAGTGAACCCTTGAGCCACACCGTCAATAACCAGTAATTTCTGTTTGGTTTCATGTTGATAATTTGGGTCAGAAATTTTAGTCGGAAGCGGGGTGATTTCAGCACGCCATTTACGGCCTTTAAATTCAAGCTCGACGATTTTTGGCCTTAAATCTTCGAATTCGACAAATTTAGTTGCATAACGCTCGGGATCTTGTTGTAGGCGAAGTGGTCGATCAGTGTAGGTGTTGGTGATACTGAAATTATTTCCGTCGAAGGTCACAGTATAGGTTGGAATATCGCCATTTTGAGCACGAGTCTTTGGCTGATTCTCCACTAACTCTAATTTTTCATCGATGAATTTTTCACTGGCAGCATTGCTAAAATAGTGACCATGCATATCGAGGGTAAAATTATAAACTGAACTGGTGTATTCTGGCCTGCCGCCATCGCCATTGATAATTAACGGTGTAAGATGTTTAGCCTCTAAAAGATATTTAAGTTTTTGTATATATTCTCCACTAGCGTAATCGAAATAGATTTCGGCTGGAGTAGAGAGAATGAAACCTTTAGTGGTGTCGTGTTGAAGTTTTTGTTCGGACGAAATTTGATAGATTGCTTGGTAGAGGTCAATGATCGATGCGTTTTTTACGGAGGTATTAGACTCGTCGTAATATTGTTTTAGTTGCTGCTCTAACTGAAGTAGATTGTCGGTGTTGGTATTAAAATCTGTAATTTTTTGATATTTGGCAAAACCATGATGGTCGGTAGCGAAATCTACTTTATAGATATGAAAAAGTGCATGCCTATGTTTTCTGGCTTTGATATTGCTAATTAGTTTTTTGTATTGCAAAGATAAAGCGGCTGGATTGGCTTTATTAAAATTAATGGCGACAATATATTCATGATCGATACTATTGATTTTTGGATGAGCCAAACGATCCCGGAGCTGCTTAATAAAATATGATGAATAACCAACATTTAGAGTGCCAGGTTTTGCGAGTTTTTTTGCGCCATGTAGAATTTGACCAACTATATGTGCAGATTCGGCGTAAGCATCGCGGTCTGCATAGGCAAGATGTCCTGAAATAAGGTTTTGATGGATAAACTGGAATTTTCCGAGATTGATTTCGGAAAGGCCTAGTGGGTCAAAGAAGCTACCACACATAAAATCACCGGAATTGCACCAAGTGCCAATTTTTCCGGAGAATTTGGCGTTTGGTGGATAAGGTTTTTGCGCCCCCAGGATGCCATGCTCTACGTTACAATCGGGGACATTAATTCGATAATCGGAATGTATGCCATGATAACATGGTTTGTCCTTACCCTCTCCTTCTGGAAGATGTAATTTAGGATCGCCGAAAGTTGATAGGTAGATAATTTTTTCAGGATCAAGTGTGCGAATGGCATGACTCATCACGATAGCGCCCTGAGAATAACCACCCAGTATAAATTTAGTATTCGGGCAACGCTTGGTGATGTCGCGATATAAGGCATGCATCTCTTTAATGCCTGTAGTGACACTATGATTGAAATAATCGTTTTTACCGGCGTTAAAATATGTGTCGGTGATAGCTTTTAAACTTTCAACACTAACTGCAGGATATTGGTAACCATAACGGTTTGATTCTCCTAGATCGTAAAAATCATGGGTTTTGTTTGCTGTTTTTAACACTCCAACGAGGCTATCTTTAAATTTTTGGTAGTTAATATTGGTCTGTGTTTTTTCTCCAGAGCCACGTGCAAATACGACTTGAATGTCTTTACATTCTACGGATTTTGAATTGACCGGGGCCAGCGGTATAAGATTAGCCACACAAATAGCTAATGCACTGGAAAAATAGAGAAAACGCGGAGTTTTTTGGGGTATCTTAGGTTTAATTTTGGGTTTTTTACAAACAACAAAATGAGACTGTCTGGATGAGGACATAATTTCCTTTCTATTTTGTATTTTCGGTAAAAGTTCTAATTTGATTATTGGCTGAAATGAAAAATAAAACAAGTGAAAATGAGTAAAAATGATGGAAAAACGAACTTTCTTCTCTGTTATTTTAAGAAAAAATTAGTTAAGCATAAGCAAGTTATGAGGAATGAAAAATAATCAAAAAAAAGAACCACTACAGCTCTGGGATAAAAATATTTTATTTAAAACTAATTTTTGAGTTTTGGTAAGACTAGTTCAGCGATTTTTTCTGGGGTCTCGTAATTAATGAGATGGCCGGCCTGAAGTATAAAATCTACCTCAGCGTGGAATTTTTTGGCAATTTCTTTTACCTTGCGGGATGGATTCATGCGATCTTTTTTACCAGCTATGAAGTAGGCTTGTTTTTCGAAATTAAAATCAGAAATCGAGTAAGACATAGAGAAAACAGCGGCTCGCATTTCATCTCGAATGGAAGTAAATTTACGAGCACACGCGTAGGTGAGATCGAGAATCTGACGTTTTTTAGAACGATACGCGCCCGCAATGAGAAATTCCGTACAGACATAGCTAACAAATTTATTAGGTACCAAGGCAATTAGCGGAATTAGGGGTAAAATAAATTTTGGGGGATGTGTAGCGATGGGGCTAAGGAAGAAAATCTTATTATGAATAAGGTGGCTGTATTTTTCGGCAGTGGCGGCGGCGAGGATAGACCCCATAGAATGGCCAATCAGAATTGGGTGATCGAGGTGTTTGGCGAGGATGTAATTCGCGATAAAGTCCGCGTAGCCATCTTTATTAAAATCGGTAAAATTTGGCAAAGTCTCATTTTGGGTATTGAAAGCTGGTGGGATATCGGGATTAAAAACCTGGTACCCCTCAGCTTCGAGCAGTTTTTGAAATTCAGCCAAACCTAAATGATTGCCACGAAAACCATGGACGAGTAGAATGGGTGGTTTTTGGTCGGATTTTTTCATTAATTAAACAGCTTTAATTTTTTCGAGCGCGTTCAAAATCCCTTCACGATCAAAACCAAGAACTTGAATCGGGTTTTTGCCAGATTCATCAGTAATGATGGTAATTGGAACCGCAGAAATGCCTGGAAAATTACTAGCATCAAGTTCAACGTATTCAAGATTTTTTTGCTCTAACCAATCAATAAGAGCGTGGCAGTAGCCGCAAGTAGGACTCGTAATGACTTTGATCATAACATCCTTTCGTAATTAATTATTATATTATTCTAAAACATTTTAGGAAAAATCACAAGGATTAAACTAGAGCGTTTTAGCTTTATCAAGTTGAGGGTCTTTGTCTTCGGTGATATCCTGGACGGTGCGATCAATTTCGACGTCTGGCTTAATGCCGGTCTTATTGATTGAAGAGCCATTCGGTGTATACCAGTGGGCGGTAGTGACCTTGAGTTTACCGCCATCACTGAGATTGAGCATGGTTTGCATGACACCTTTTCCAAAAGAAGTCATACCGACAATGGTGGCTTTTTGATAATCTTTTAGTGCACCAGCGACAATTTCAGAGGCGGAAGCAGTGGATCGATTAATTAGAACGATGGTTTTGGTGTCCTTGAAAATAGGATTTTTGCCACGAGGGACGTAGTCGGTTTTGTCGTCGTTGTGGATAGATTTTTCAATCATATATTTATCGCCGCCATTAAGCCAGAGCGAGAGCATTTCACCCGCCGCTGAGACATAGCCACCGCCATTATTTCGAAGGTCAAGAATAACCTTATCAACCTGTTTGGCCTTAGCTTGCTCAGCTAGCTTGCGTACAAGGGAGCCAGTATCTTCGGCGAAACGGTAAACAGAGATGATAGCGGTTTTATCACTATAGGAAATATCGGCGGAGACGTTGTTAATTTTTTCGCGAGTCATTTCGAAAGTCAGAGTGTCGGTACCGCGGAGTACTTCAACTTTAACCTTATCGCCGGATTTGCCGCGGAGTTTCTTGGCGACATCTTCGGTGGTTTTACCATCTACGTTTTCGTCATTAATTTTTACGATACGATCACCTGGTTTAATGCCTGCCTTACGAGCAGGATTGTCTGGAAGTGTGCGTACTACCACCGTGTGATTGTTGCGAAAAGTTAGCTCCATGCCAACTCCGGCTTCATTAATTTCACCATTGAGGTCAGATAAGAATTCGTCTCCCTCTTTGGCGGTAAGATAAGTAGTGTAGGGATCATCAAGTGCAGCGGCAATACCACGCTTGGCTCCAGTGAGGGCGTTATCTTCCGTGACTTCACCATCGTAGAAGGATTTTAACTCGGTGTAGAGTTCGTTAAGAGAATCCCAATTCGCTTGTTCGCTTTTACGAAAGCCAATATAAGGAGAAAAATTAGTAATTATAAATTGCCAATTAGAACCAACAAAAAAACCTGCAACGAGGAAAATAAATGAGGTGATAATTGAAGTGCTAAGATTGATTTTTCGTGGTTTCCACTCTGTTTTCATTACTTAATTATAGCATAATCGGGAAAAGGGTATTCTTTTAATTCTTAGAAAAATACCACCGAATGGAGGGTGGTATTTTAGTAGTTCCTGGTTGATTAGAAAGAGTTTAGTCGAAATGGATGTAGCTAGTAAATTGATTTGGACTTACTTTAGTACGTACGCCGAAGTCGCCCCATTGACCAGATCTGGATGAATATGGGTTATTGTATTCAGAGACTGTAATGGTGCCATCAGCATTAACTGATTCAACCCAGGCTACGTGACCGAATTGACCACTGGTGGTTTGAGCAATGGTATGGGCGGCAGGTACGCGATCGACACGGTAGCCACGGGCACGAGCGGCGGCGGCCCAGCTATAGGCGTTACCCCAACCGGTGATACGAATGTTGCGGCCGTAGTATTCAACAGCTTTATAAGCAGCATAACTGGTACATTGACAAATGTAATAAGAATCTAGAACACCAGCGATATTGTCACGAGGGCAAGAATATCCGTAATTGCCGACAAATGCCCCGTAACTGTTAAAACCGTCAGCTTTGGTACCGAATCCAGCACTAGTGGAAGCGCGGGAGAGATATTCCTGATACTCTTTATTAATTAACTTAATCTTTTCCTCCCTGGAAGCGGCAGCTTCTGCAGCGAAGGAAGCGGCATTATCTTTATACTTTAAAATTAATTCCTGTTGCTCAGCTTTTTTATCTTCGATAGCCTTGCGCTGGATTTGTTGGTCTAAAATAATGCGGTCAATTTCAGTCTTTTGCTTTTCGAGATCGTCTTTCATAGTCTTTACATTTTGAGCTGAGGAATTCACCTGGTCTTTAGCGGTGTCAATGCGAGATTTCTTTTCCGCAAAATCCGAAAGTGAGCTACTGCTAGCTAGTACCATAATAGCGTCGGTTTCACCTTCAAGGTGAATATTAACTAGCATATTTGCAAGAGCTGCACGTTGAAGTTTGAGTTTTTTAGTAGTGTCTTCAATCTTGATTTTGAGGTCACTTGCCTCAGCTTCGTTCGCCTTTATACGTGCTTCGTAAACGATGATTTCCTGTTGCATACGTTCGACTTCGCCTTCGAGGGTAACAGCGGCTTTGGCGGCTTGGTTGGCTTTTTCGGCGGCTTCGACTTCAGCTTTTTTGGCGGTACGACAGGCGGCGCTAGTACAGTAGGCCTCATTCTCCACTGCTGAAACGTTAGAGTCGTTTTTTTGAATGAATGGAATAGAGCCTAAAATGAGCGCAAAAATTAGGGTAAAAATAAGAGTACGGCCTTTTTTCATGGTTTTAACTTTACGATAATTTATTGCGTTTTTTCGAATCTTAAAATTGTTTTTTATTTTGCTCATTAAACTATACTCCACTATAATTTAATTTGTTATTTCGGTATCCTATGATACTTTTGCTATATTTTAGCACAAAAGAATAGGAAAAGGCAATGCTTATTTTGGCTTGGTGGAAGAAAAAGCTCTGCTTATTTTAAGCAGAGCGGAATGATGTGAGTGGAACTTTAAACTAAACGGAATGGTAGTGTGGGTGGAATTTTAAGCTAAACGGAATATTTAGAGTCGCTTGAGATATTTGCGGACGGCAATGGAAGACGAGAGGAAGGCGATAAAAATACCAAGTAGGGTGAGGGCTAAGCCAATTAGGAAGATGCTTGGTGAATTTACGAAACTAGAAACTAGGGTGACGTCAATGTCATAGCCACTGAGTTTTGGGGCGATGAGGCGGAAGAGGAAGAAGCCGATGATAGTTGAGATGATGCCGGCAAAGAAGCCAGACATGATCGCCTCGATAAGAAATGGTCCACGTATGAAATGATTATCGGCGCCAACTAGTTTCTCCATGTAGATTTCTTCGCTACGAGAGTAAATAGCCATGCGGATGGTATTGAAAATGACTAGAACAGAGATTACTAAGAGAATGAGCGAGATGGCGAGACCACCGGTTTTGGCAATGTTGGACCAAGAAGTAATAGTTTCAATAGCGGTATCATTAGTGTCGTAGGTCGGTTCCTTCTTTGGGTCGAGATTTTCGTGGACTTCCGAATCGGTATTAACGATTTCTTTAATGGTGTTAAGTTTATTCGTATCGTAGACTTTTATGCGAAGTGCGGAAGGCATGGAGGATAGCATAAGCTCTTTCATGTCTGGATCGTCGAGAGTAGAAAGGAGGTTATTTTCATTATTTTTTTTAGTTTCCTCGACGAATTTATTGAATTCTTCCTCGGTAGTAGTATAGGAAATTTGACGAATATTAGAGTCGGCGGAGAATTTTTTCTTGATTTTTTCAAGCGTAATAATTTCGGTATTAGGTTTAAAATAAATGGTAATATCGACTTTTTCGCGCATTTTATCGGCGGTAGAAGATAGTACCAAGCTAGCAGTGGCGGTAGCAAAAAGCAGTGTTAAAGTGAGAGTCATCACGAAAGTTGAAGTGATAGAAAGCCAAATATTACGACCATAGCCGATGATGCCGTATTTCATGATGCGTAAATTAGTGCGAAGGAGATGTCCGCGACTATTTTTCTGCATGGTTTTGAGTTTTCTTAAGGTTTCATTTTTTTGTTTCATAGGCTTCCTTATTGAATTAAACGGTGATTACGCGAACGTTTGGTCGGGTTGGATTCAGGCGGCCTGGAGCTGGTGATAGAATTGGAATTTTCGTGAGGAACTCTGAGCTGTGAGCGTTGACTATCGCGGTAAAGTTCAGTTTCGCGTCGAGGTTCGGTTTCTCGTCGAGGAGTGGTTTCGCGGCGGAGTTCGGCTTCGGCGGTTTTATAGAGATAAGAGGTTGGGCGCATGTGGCCTGGCTGCGGTAGATCAGAAATACCATCGTTATCGGTGTCAAGGCGATAAATACCGTGCTCTTTTTGGTCGGAAATAATCTTACCATCACGCATGGTGATGACGCGCTTCTTTAAGAGATTGACGATATTGGCATCGTGGGTGGTAACTAAAATAGTGGTACCGTAATTGTTAATTTTTTGTAATAAATCAATAATTTCCTTAGAGGTTAAAACATCGAGGTTGCCAGTAGGCTCATCGGCAATGAGAATTTTTGGTTGGCGAGCGACAGAGCGCGCAATCGAGACGCGCTGTCTTTCCCCACCGGAGAGGTCGGCTGGAAAACGATTAGCTTTATCGGAGAGACCGACGAGGTCAAGTACTTTCGGTACAGTATTTTCAATTTCATGATTCGACATGCCGGCAATTTCAAGAGCGAAGGCGACGTTTTCAAAAACTGTACGCGATGGAAGTAGTTTGTAATCCTGGAAAACTACACCAATACGGCGACGATAATCTGGAATGTGGCGACGTTTTACGTAATCAAGATCGATGCCACCGATAATAATCTTTCCAGAATCTGGAGTAGCTTCCTTGGTAATCATCTTCAAGAGAGTAGACTTACCGGCACCGGATTTACCAACCAAAAAAACAAATTCATTAGCACTAATATGCAAGGAAATATCATCGAGAACAGCGCGGGTACCTTTACCGTAGCGCTTGGTGACATGATCGAACAATATCATACTCTTATATTACCATAAACGGTAAGAAAATGGAAAATGCGGAGAGAAAGCGTTTAGTTATTACTGCCGACTAGAGACTCGAGATAGGCGTCGATAAAATTTTTAATTTTGCCGTCAAGTACGGAATCAACATCGGTTTCTTCGTATTTGGTGCGAGTGTCTTTGACGAGTTTATAAGGTTGCATGACGTAGTTGCGAATTTGTTGGCCCCAACTGGCGGATTCACCGGCACGTAATTGATTAATAGATTCGGCTTGCTGGTCTTGTTGCATTTTAAGTAGTTTGCCGCGAAGAATTTCCATGGCTTTTTCGCGATTTTGGAGTTGGGAACGCTCGTTTTGAATGGCCACCACGGTATTGGTTGGCAAGTGGGTGATGCGAATAGCGGAATTGGTGGTGTTTACGGATTGTCCGCCGTGTCCACCAGCATGATAAGTGTCAATGCGAAGATCTTTTTCGTCAATTTTAAGATCATCTTCACTGTCAAGAATTGGTAGTACTTCCACTAGCGAGAATGATGTTTGACGTAGATTATCGGCGTTAAAAGGCGAAAGACGCACTAGGCGATGCACGCCATGTTCGGATTTAAGATGACCATACATTTCGGGTCCATAAACTTCATAAACGGCAGTTTTGATGCCAGCTTCTTCACCGGTGCTGCGTTCAATTAACTCAACGTCGTAGCCATGTTTCTCGAAAAACCTTAGATACATACGCTCTAAAATGCCAGCCCAGTCCATAGCTTCAGTGCCACCAGCACCAGCGGTGATGCGGATAATGGCATCCTTTTGATCGAGTGGGTCAGTGAAGCGGAGAGATTTTTTGAGTTCGGTATAAGTTTCTTCGTGGGCGGTAAGTTGAGCTTCGATTTCCTCGGCAAGATCTTCGGCAGAAAGTTCGATTAATTCATGCAGGTCGTTTGCTTGAGATTTGAGAATTTGCCAGGTGCTAAGTTCGCTTTCAAGTTTTTTGAGTTCAGTATTGACGGATTTGGCACGAGTAAGATCATTCCAGAGTTCAGGTTTGGCGGATTCTTCTTGAAGATGGGCGAGTCTAGCAAATTTTTCATCAAGATTTAGCTTAGCCCAAGTATCATCAATTCCCTCTTGCAAGAGAGTGAGGCGTTTTTCGAGGTTATTCATATAAATATTATAACTGATAAAGTGACAGGAGATAAGGAAACGTGGTATAATAAAAAACACATTGGAGATTCGCCAAGTGGTAAGGCAGTGGGTTCTGGTCCCACCATTCGGGGGTTCGAATCCCTCATCTCCAGCCAAGCTGAAATTATAATTAAACTACTATAGGTCTATGGTAGTTTTTTATTTTATACTTTAATGTTTTTTTGGATTTACTTAATGTTTATGAAAATCTAGTTGTTTTTTACGATGCAGGCTTAGTTTTAAGATTTAAAAAGGCCGGCCAGGTGTATGATTATTCTAATCAGGTGCATGCTATTCTAAAAATTGGTATAAATATAAAAATTGTGGTGATTTTGTCTAAACAAAAAATCCCTAAATCTTGCGATTTAGGGAGCATAATTTCTGTGGCTGGATCGGCAGGATTCGAACCTGCGAATGCTGGGACCAAAACCCAGTGCCTTACCGCTTGGCGACGATCCAATCTGTTATATTTTAGCACGAAAAATGATTTTTCACAATAAAATTGGTGCTAATGGAATGCTTTGGCTATGATTTGAATTCTAGAAAGTAGGTGGATAATTTCGAAAATAGGGGGTAATTTCGAAATTAGACTTCGTAATAATGCAGAGCGCAGTTTGGGTATGGCTCATCGATAATATTGTCGTAAAGGAATGAGTAAAAAAGTTGTTCAGCGGTGCCGCCACGCAAAACAAAGTCAATCAGGCGAAGAAAATCACCGTGAGAAACGATTAAAATTGTGGAATCTGCGGAGTTATTTTTGAATAATTCATTTTTGATAAAATCTTCTGCGCGCAGATACATGGAATGGATACTTTCCATATTGAATCTTTCACTGTTGAAGCGATCTTTCCAGCTAATACTGTGAAGTTTTTGGCTGTCCTTTCCTTCAAAAACTCCAAAAGCGCGTTCGACAAGACGGCGGTCGTACTGAATATGGCAAAGATGATGATGGTCAATGTGATTGGTTTTAGGATCGAGGTGGCCAGTGACGATTTGAGCGGTTTTGCTAGTACGCATCAGAGGCGAGGCGTAGCAGTGATCAAACTGCACATCCTTTAGTTGACGTTTGATTTTGAGAGCTTGTTTGACGCCAGTGGTATTAAGATTAGTGTCGAGCAAGCCAGCGCTCACACCTTGTTTATTTGCATCGGTTTCGCCGTGCCTTAGAGTATAAATTTTCATGCTAATTTGCGGCTCCGTAATTATTTAAAAAATCTTTGAAGAAAGGTTGATTTTCGTAGGTTTGATTATAGTCGAAATCACTTTCAGGCACTGGGAATGGGAGGTTAGCGTAGAGTGGCTGCCAGTAGCTGGAACTATTTGAAAGTGCTTTGGAAGTGCGGGAAGAAAGTGGGTTTTTTAAGAGATTGTTTAGGCCGAGGCGCTTAGTGGCTTCAGAGAGGCTAGAAATTAGGCCGCCGTTATTTTCTTGATTAAATTGTTTAAGATCTTCAATGAGAATTGGCGGAGAAGCCATGCGATGATGATAGGCGGTGCGAAGCTCGTCAATTTCTCCGACACATTCAAAAGGCTTCATGGTATTGCCGACTCCGAGTAGGCCCTTAAAAGTGTCAAAGAGTTCAGGTTTTTTAAAGAGATCTTCGTCGTTGAAAAGAGATTGGAGATACTGAGGTGGGACAAAGGGGCAGAAAAGTAGGTAGGAATTGGCACATTTAGCACATTTGCCACACCATTTGAGGGTAGAGTTTTGATTCTTTTGCTTATAATTGGCTTCGTTACAAGAGCTGAAGCTGTAGCCATACTCTTTCCAGCATTTTTGGACAAAAAGTTCAGCAATTTTTAATTCGGTATATTGACGAATAATCGAGCCGACATGAAGTTCTGGTGAAAGATAGCGGCGCACATATTCAGTGAAAAAGCGTTCAGCATCCCAGGTTTTGGACCATTGATGATTGACTGGAAGATCACCAATCATAGCATGAGGTTCGGCACCTTCATGACCGATGCTGGTGAGAACTACATTTTGATTATTTAAAATAGCCTGAATCAGGGCGAGGGCTTTGACGATAAAAGTAACCGGAACGTGACCATTAAGGCCGTGAGATTTTTGAAGGTGTGCGATATCGATCTCACGATAAACAATACTGGCGTTCATATGGGTGAAAGAATCACCTAGCGTGTCGATGACGTGAGGGTGCGAAAGGCTAGGGTCGCTGGTGACATACCAAGGTTCAAATGGAATGTTCTTCTCTTTAAGTAATTTCGCAACTAGTAGACTGTCTTTACCGCCAGATTGTAGGGCGAGGTTGCCCTGACCATTGTATTTTACAGCTGGCTTGGCTTGATAGTTTGGGGTCGGCTGAAAGTGGGCTAGATGAGCACGAGTAAGGCGGTTTTCGAAAGCGTATTGGCTGAGCCCTTCTTGATAAACCGTGCTAAAGAATTGCGCTTGAAAGGCGTCGATTGGTACATCGAGTTTGACTGCAGGAGTGGGATGGGTCTTATAATAACTAGTACCAATCAGAATAAAGGCCAGGAACATTGCGCTGTCGAGCAGCTGATCAAGTGCGGGATCGGCGGTGGGATTGAAGCGATATTTTTTATCAGCGTCGGATTTTTTGGCGAAATGAATTTTTTCGGTGAAGAAAATATTATCAATTCCCTGGTAGACAAAACTGGCGGTAAGAGTGGAGCGATCGAGATAATAGCTGACAAAACGAAAAACTGGGTTCCCGGAGGAAGGCTGATTATTTGAATTAGAAAAACTAATAGCGTTTTCGTTCATTACATTAATTTTATCAAAAATGAGAGATTTTGGTAGATGGTTATGGCTATTTTAGGTTTTTCACGAGGGCCTGGAACTGTTCGCCACGGTCACTAAAATTTTTAAACATATCAAAACTGGCGGCGCCTGGACTCATCAGCACGATGGCTTCTTTTGGACAATTTTTGGAAATTGGTAGGCAAAGATCGAAATTACTGGCGACGAGCTCGGTCTGGGCTTCGGCAAGTTTTCTTGCGATATTGACAGCTTCTTCAAGGGTTTCGGCGAAGCAGTATTTTTTGGGATCTTCACCCTCAGCGAGGCGAGTTTTAGTCTCGCCGATGAGGATGATTTTTTTGAGATTTTTAGCGGAAAAGAAACGCTGTTTCATCTCGGTGAGATCGAGCCCGCGATCAAAGCCGCCGGCGATTAAAAAGGTAGGATAATTTTCGAAGGCGGCGATGGCAACATCGGCAGCTGGGAAAGCGGAAGAATAATTGTCGTCATAGTAACACACGTGATTGAGTTCGCGAACGAATTGCAAGCGATGTGGTAAACCCTGGAATTTATAGAGTCCGTCGGCAATTTTTTGGTAGAGTTCGTGATTTTCTGGTAGAAAAAGCTTGTCATAAGAGACATCAAGTAAAGCAAGTACGGCCAAAATGGCGGCTTCGGCATTTTCGCGGTTATGTTCGCCGGGAATTTGCAGCTGGTCAAGTAGAGTGTTTAATTCTTCAAGATGAGATTTGATTGGATAAGAGAATTTTTGACTCTTGCTGAGTTCGCCGATAGTTTCGGAATAGAGATTGTTAGCATAGTAGATGCAGGAATCTTCAGGAGTTTGGTTTAGTACGATATGAGATTTAGCATCGACGTAGTCGTCAAAATCGGGGTGACGATCAAGATGGTCAGGTTCAATGCGTAAAACGACGGAAATGTGAGGAGATTTTTCGAGATCCCAACACTGGAAGCTGCTCATCTCGTAGACCACGATATCTTTTTCGGTGATTTGGTCGAGTTCGAGGATGGCAGGGTTACCGATGTTGCCAACCAGGTGGACATGCGTGAATTTTTCGGAAAATTCACGCAGAATTGAGGCAATAATGGAGCAGGTAGTTCCCTTACCCTTAGTGCCAGTAACGCCGATAATTGGTGCCTTGACGTGCTCGAAAAAATAATTAGTAATAGTGGTCCAATTATCGATGAGATGAGGTGATTTTTGCTTGGCGATATAGTAAGGGTGGACAGAAGGACTGCGAAAAACCAGGTCAAAATTTTCTAGACCAAAAGAATCAAGTTCTTCGTCAGTGAATTTCTCGAAAAAGGTAATCTCGTCCTGCTTAAAATATTCAGCGACGGCATTACCTTCCACCCCCTTACCTAAAACTGCAATTTTCATAAGTCTATTATAGCACTCTGGTGGAATTTAGTTTTAACTAGAAAACCAGACAATTAGCAAGCTGGTTGATAATTTGTTTTTCGACGGAGCCGACGGCGACCATGGCATGAATACCGGAGCCGGCAAATTCGCGAGCTAGTTCGACGATCAGAGGCTTGCTGATTTGTTTAATAATATTGGGGAAATTGTCATAAAATTCGACTTTTTCGGTCATGAAGTAATCGTCGGTATAGTAGTCGGAAATTTGGCTGACAGTCTGGGCGCCCATTTGATAGCGACCGAGAGCGTAGGTCTTCACGGCTTCGATATCAGTGTCAGAAATCTCACCATTGAGAGCCTTAATCATCTCGAGTTGAATGAGGGTAAAGAGTTCTTCGGAAGTTTCAAGATTAACTTCACCATCGAAGTCCCAGGAGGAGTAATGATTGGTACTATTGATGCCGCTACCCATACCATAAACTAGACCACGACGACGAGCTTGGCCGAAAATACGACTGCTCATAGTGCCGTTTAATAAGTGATTGAGTGCGCCCATGGCCTGAGTTTCTTCGGTGGAGAGGCGTCTCGGGGTAATCATGGAAAAACCAAAGGTAATATTACTGGCGTCTTTTCGCTTAATTAGGACAGCATTAGAAGAATGTAACTCGTCTACGGGAATTTCGAAGCGTTCGCCGGGATTTAATTCCCAACTCTCGAGGTTACGAATGATTTCTTTTTTACGATGCTTGGTCTGACCGGCAATAATGAAGCGCATATTATTCGCAGTATGGGTGCGACCGTAGTGCTCATTAATATCATCGAGTGTGATGTTGTTGATGGTGGAAAGACGTTCGCGAAGATTTAAAACGTTTTCACCGATGGCTTTTTGGAGGCGTGGCCAGAGTAGGCGGCCATAGTCGTTCATGTAGCCAGTGAGCTCGGCGCGGACGTTGCCTTTTTCGCTCTTCAACTCTGCTTCATTAAATTTTGGTGAAGTAATAGCAATGCGCTTAAGGTCTAAGATGCGGTCCCATTCAAAATCCGCACATTCAGTTTCATAACAAACCGAGTAGTCTGAAGTCCAAGCGTTATGGTAGGCCCCGTTCTTGGTAAACTCTGCTTCGTAGGTAGATTCATCAGGGTATTTAGCATTAGCGCCGAAGCTAAGATGTTCGACAATATGTGCAATCTCGTAGAGTTCTGGACTTTTGGCAAAGCGCATACCGCCACGAAATTGTACTTTCATGTTCATGACGGAAGCGCCAGGTACGTCAATCAAAAGACCTTTGGCACCATTCTTTAGTTCGATTTCTTCAATAGAATGTTTCATGTTTAACGGCGGCCGTGCTTTTTGTTTTGGCGTTTAGCTTTTTTCTGTTTTTTGGCTTTATTGCGTTTTTCACCGAGGTTAGCGGATTTGGTTGGTTTTTTGGCAAATTCGCTATCGAGATTCTTCTCACCAGCTTCGATAGTATTCACACCACGGTTGGTGGCAGATTCGGCCATCTTGGTGAGTTCGGTGTCGTATTCTTCCCCGTCGATAGTATCGGTGGCGACGGCTTCTTGTGGGGTGATAGAAAGGAGAATCTTTAAGACTTCTTCGCGGAGGTTCTTTTGGAGACCTTCGAAAAGTTTTTGAGACTCGGTACGATATTCGACTAATGGATCACGCTGACCAATCGAGCGCCAGTGGATGCCTTCGCGGAGATACTGCATGTTTTCTAGGTGCTGCATCCAGAGGGCGTCAAGAACCTTGAGGTAGACTTCACGCTCAATCTTGCGCATCACGTCGGCGCCAAATTCGAGCTCTTTGGTAGCGTAAGCTTCTTTGACGGCAAGAGTGGCAAGTTTGGCGCGCTCTTCCTCTTTGCGTTTGAAACCAATTTCAATAATTAAGTCGCGATCAAGATCGAAGACAGATTGGAATTCTTTGATGAAATTACGGTTAACACGGATGCTTTCGGCGGTTAAATCAGCGACAGCTTCCTTGATGAGGCGATTAATTTCGTCAGAGATATTTGCCCCTTCGAGAATTCGGCGGCGCATGAGATAGACGATACGACGATGACGGTTGATGACGTTATCGTATTGAACCACGTTTTTACGGGAATCGAAATTGAAACCTTCGATACGCTTCTGGGCGG
>CAUTFL010000007.1:0-56866 GCA_963538065.1 uncultured Candidatus Saccharibacteria bacterium
TACGAGAACGTGTCGATGGATTACCTCCTTTCTAGAGAAGGATTTGATGAGCATTGAACTAAGGTTTAATGTATCTAGGTCGGTCGTAATTGTGTTTATAAGCTTAAGACACAATATAGCTTACGTAAGTAAGATACGATTTACAGCTTACTAAAACAGACGATGAATTGCACAGCTGAGTTGTTAAGAAAAATCTCCGAAAGGAGATTTTTTTGTGGCTTTTATGTTATACTGCTGACATGAATATTGATCTTTTGCGGGAATTAGAGGGGATAGTCCTTTATTTTTATCAGAAGAAGAAAATGATGGGGGTTTCTTTTTTGACAGGAGTTTTAGGAGTATTAATTGATCTCAAACCAGCAGCATTATTGATTAATGACAAAATTAACAATTGTAAATTGTTGGATAATAAGAGAATTCTTGAAATTTTGAATAAATTAGGGGTAGATTTAGTTCGAGAAAAGTTGAACAAATTTAGTAATGAGGAAATTGAATATTTGTATTTGGCGAAAACTGCCCGAGTGTGCTTGGAACTTCAGAAATGGCACAGAGAATTTTTTAATAGTATGTCGGAAACCGGCGAAATTTTAGATAAGAAGGTGTGGACTGAGGCAAATTATCAGATAGGGAAGATATTAGGTTATCCGGAAACGGCTACTTTGGAATATATTAGAATGCAGATTGAAGATATCGAGAAAGATGAGAATTATCGATCAAGGATGGAACGAAATTATTATTATATGCACAGTGCGAGATATGAAAATGAAGAATTTGAGGCATATGACCTTAGATTAAACTTGGCAGTTAATGAATATTTGCCTGTTACAGCAGAAATTATGCAGGCGAATCTTAAAAAAAAGATGGTTAGACTAAGATTCTCATGGTAAAATATTAAGAGTTTAATGGAGAATAAATAAAAATGGGATTAATTTTTAGTGCATTTTTATTGTTGGTGGGATTTGTCCTACTGATAAAAGGTGCAGACGTATTTGTCGATGGCTCAAGCGACACTGCAAGAAAATTTAAGGTGCCGAAGATGCTGATTGGCCTGACGATTGTATCTTTTGGTACGAGCGCACCAGAGCTAGCTGTGAGTATTCAGTCAATCTTGGCGGGGAAGGGCGATATTTTACTCGGCAATGTAATTGGTAGTAATATTTTGAATATTCTACTGATTTTAGGGGTATCAGCAATGGTGGGGGCACTTCATGTGAAGACGGCAACGGTGCGGAAAGAAATTCCAGTGTTGGTTTTGATGACTTTGGGGTTTGCTGCGGTTTTGTCAGATAAATTGTTCGGATTGTCAGAAAATTTGTTCACTAGACAGGATGGCGTAATTTTACTATTATTCTTCGGAATTTTTATCTATTATCTTTTCGGTATGCTGAATCGTAAGTCGAATAAGGTGGAAGAGGAAGACGAGGGGGAACCAGTAAATCTAGCTAAATCGATTGCGATGATTGTGTTTGGTTTACTCGCTGTAGTTCTCGGTAGCGATTTGGTGGTGAGGGGTGCTTCGGATATTGCGGCAAATTTTGGCGTGAGTCAGAGGCTAATTTCTTTGACGATTGTGGCGCTTGGAACCTCTCTTCCAGAGTTGGTGACTTCGGTGATTGCGACGAAAAAAGGGGAATATGATATCGCAATTGGTAATATCGTGGGCTCAAATATTTTTAATATCGGAATCGTGGCGGGGTTGCCGGTGGCGATTCTCGGCGGAGTGGCAGGCAGTGCCTTCTCGATTGTCGACGTGGTAGCGCTAGTGATTTCACCGATTGTGTTATTTATTTTTGCGAAGAATGATCAAAAAATTAGTTTCAAAGAAGGTTTGGCGTTTTTGGTAATTTTTGTAATTTACTACGGTTACGTAATTGTAAGTAGCTTAGCGTAAATATCTGATAGGGAAGTAAAGGCACCTTGTAACAGAGGTGTCTTTTTGACAACTTAAGCATTTTGTGGTAGAATGGGGGTGTCTTTTTGTGGACTGCGAACAAAGAGAGATGAGTGAACGCAGTGGTTATTTAAAAGGAGGGTTTTATGAGCGTCATGTCGAAAATTAAATTAGTAGACGAGAGGAATGGTAAAGATTTCTGTCTTGAATTAGATTACAAGGAGAGAAGTTATATTTTTGCCACCGCAAGAGAAGTTCGAAAAGAGGATTTCTTTGAGGCTTTTTGTAGTGATACAAAGAAAATTCCTATTTTACTGCAACGTAGTTCAACGAACCAGGATTTTCAGATTTATTTAGAACAGATAGACTTCATTCAAGGAGTAAGAAGTTCGATGGAATTGGAATTAACTGGTAAAGTTAAACTAGCGAACGGAGATTTTTGCTTATTTATGGCCTACTATGACTATGATATGCATAATGGCGTAATTAGTTTAGTGGAATCGAAGCAAACTGCTAGGGTAGAAAAACGTAAAATAAAAGAAGCAAATGACGAGTCGATGCTGATTTTAACGGATTCAATTCCGGTAGATAAACTATTTAGTTTCTTCATGAGAGAAAGACCGGAATTACGGAAGACGGAACAAATTTTATTGCATACAAGAGATGAAAAATGTTTGCTATTGAAGAATGTATTAATGCTTCGGAAGATTTTAACGTTGGATAGTAAGGTGAAGTTACAAATGGAAGCGGAAGCTCAAATCAATTTCAGAGATAAAATTCTGAAATTCGTAGTCTAAATGTTACTCATTCTAGTATTTAATTTTTAATTTTCAAATTCTAATTTAGGGCTATTTTTAAGCTATTTGAAAGATTTTAAGACGAAAAAAATCAAATTTTCTAAGGAATTAGCGAGACATAATTTGACTAACATAAAACAATTCCGGAGGCTGGACTACCCAGCCTTTTTTCTTGGTTTTTATAAAATTGAAACTTAAAAATAGGCTATAATAGAGGTAATGAATACTTTGAAAAACGAAAATTTGAGTAAAAACTTGAGTAGCGAATTTTTAGGCGATGAGATTTTGGACGCGAAGATGGATACTCGGAATTTGGTGGATGAATATAAGGGGCTGCCAAATGAAGAGGTGAAAGAGAGGCTGGCGGAAAAGCGAAATAGTCTGGAGATTGCGATCGAAAATGTCGATCACGATTTTAATGCGGGAACGATTGTGCGCTCGGCAAATAACTTTAATGTGAGTAAGGTACATATTGTAGGGCGACGTAAGTATAATCGTCGAGGGGCGATGTGTACGGACAAATATCTAGAGATCATATATTGGCCATCGATGGATGAGTTTATGGCGGATCAAAGAGCGCGTAAAAGGGAAGTGGTAGCAATTGAGAACAATGTGGAACGTGCCAAACCTTTGGGCTTTAAACGCTTTGAGAGCCACTCTACGCTAGTTTTCGGTAGTGAGGGTAATGGAATTAGTCTAGAATTGGTAAATGCGGCAGATGATGTACGCTTTATCGAGTCTTTTGGTTCGACTAGATCGGTAAATGTAGGGGTGGCAGCGGGCATTGCGATGTACGAATGGGTGCGGCAAAACGTATTTTAGCGCTTAAAAACTGCTTGCACGAAGAGAGTGAGAAGAAAAATATGAAGGTTCGACATCACAATCAATCCGAGAAGAATGGCAATGAGGCCCCAAAATTTGACGCGTTCATAGGAAGAAACACCGCTCAAGAAATTGGTGGAGATTTCTTGGTACTTAGCAACCATAATGCCGCCGATAATAACGATAATGAGGCCGATAAAAACCCAAGTAAAACTAAAATTCCAATTCATATACAATAATTATAACAGAATTAACGGGGATTTTTATTGCATTTTTGAGTTTTATGGGGTAAAATAAGTGATATTGGGGATATAGCTCAGCTGGTTAGAGCGCGTCACTGATAATGACGAGGTCTGTGGTTCAAGTCCACATATCCCCACCAAATTGGAAATAATCAATTCGGCGCAAGGCCGATTTTTTGTGCTTGGATTTTGTGCTTGAAATAAATAGGGGTTAAAAGTTAACGGGAATGATTAATAGGGGGGGCGGATGATTTTTTGTACAAAAATTAGGGCAAGGGGAATTAAGACATAAAAAAAGACCCGCGAGGGTATTTTTGGTGGAGTGTTCAGCGGGGGGACGCTAAACACCCCATGTATGGTGGAGCAACAGGGATTCAAACCCTGGACCTCTGCCTTGCAAAGGCAGCGCTCTAATCAGCTGAGCTATTGCCCCATACGCAAGAATTTTAGCAAAAAGCAGAAAAAATGTCAATAAAATCAAAGGGGATTCGAAGAGGCGGAGAGGCGAGATGTATGTAATTAAGGGTGTTTTACAGAGAGGATATATCATGAGATGAATATCGTGACTTGGAAGTATATCATGGGATGAATGTGAACGGTGTGAGCGGAATAAATATTATGACATATTTTTTAACTTTAGCGTATTGACAAAATGCTTCTGTTATTATATAATGCTAATCATTAACCTTTGAGCGGGAGGCTTAAGGTAAATAAGAGAATTAAAAAATGGTGGGCAGAAGGATTTTTAAATGGCTGGAACTAAAGCTGGTGGTTTGAAAGCTGCTGCAACAAATCGCGAAAAATATGGTAAGGAGTTTTACGCTCGCATTGGTCAAAAAGGTGGACGCTTAGGTCGTACTGGTGGCTTTGCAGCTAACCCTGCTCTTGCGAAAATTGCTGGTGCTAAAGGTGGTCGTTTGTCAAAACGCGGTCCTGCAAAAGCAAAAACTGTAACTGAATAATTTATTTATTCACCTAGAATTAAGAAAAATAAATCTGCCTCGGCGGATTTATTTTTTGTGTAACTAAAATCTAAATGGTGGGGAATTGATCAAAATAAGTGATCACAGTGCGGGCAATGCCAGCGGCCGTGATCATCTTGAAAACGCGTGAGAGTACATTTTTTACAGAGAGATTGAGTATGTAGCCAGTCTCGATAGGTATCCAGATGAGCTTCGGCGTATTCGGGATCATATTTTAAGTATTCAATATTCTTGAAATGCTGATGTTTTTCAATGAGGGATTTGGCGGTTTGCCAGGCTTCAGATTCGAGCTTAAGGCGATCAATCGCGGTGTCATAATTTTGGTGTTCATTAAGGGCGTGGCCGAGTTCGTGGAGGGTTTGAAGGGCAAAATCAGCAAAAGGCGTATCATCAGTGAGGGCGGACTGGTCGAGATTAATCATTTTAGGATAACGAAAAGAGAAGCGGGATTTGAGGTGAAAATGATAATCGGGATACTGGGAGCGCAAAAAATCGAGAAATTGCTGCTTTTTATGATTAACATCGCTTTTCATAAGTTTATTGTAATCTTGGTAGGAGAAAAAATAAAGCAGAAGCGGAGAGGGGTAACACTTTACAAACAGAGGTGATTTTGATATATTAGGGAATAGATTCGGGTTCGTTCAAGTGATTTTTTGTGGAAGAAAATCAGCTGAACGGGCCTGAAGGAAGGAAAAATATAAGAATGGCTGATGCCAAAAAAGTAACAATGGATGAATTGCTAGCTAACGCTGGTGACTCTATCAAAAAAGCAGCAACTGGAGACGTGGTCTCAGGTACTGTTTTATCAGTAAAAAAGCACGAAATCTTAATTGATCTCGGTGCACAAGGTGTAGGCTTGGTGCCTCGCCGCGAAGCTTCTTTCGCACGTAACCTCGAAGAAGGTGCAGAAGTGACCGCTTCTGTGATTGATTCTGAGATGGAAGACGGCATGGTGCTTCTTTCACTCCGCAAGGCTGTGAAGGATAAGGGTTGGGATGAAATCCAAGCTAAGCTCGATGCTTCTGAAATCGTGGAAGTTACCCCATTTGATGCAAATCGTGGTGGTCTTCTCGTGGAATACGAAGGAATTCGTGGTTTCTTGCCAGTTTCACAACTTTCTGCTGAACACTACCCACGCGTAGGTTCTGCTGATAAGGACGAAATCTTGCAACGCCTCAATTCTCTCGTAGGTAAGGGAATCAAAGTTCGCATTCTTGATGCCAGCAAGAAAGATAACAAGCTTATCTTCTCTGAAAAAGAAGCGGTCAAAGACGGTCTCGCTGCTCGTTTTGCTGAACTTCATGTCGGTGACACCGTCGAAGGTGTAGTAACCGGTGTAGTAGACTTCGGTGTATTCGTAAATGTAGAAGGTATCGAAGGTTTGGTGCACATCTCAGAAATCTCTTGGGAACGCGTCAATAATCCATCTGACTACGTTAAGGTTGGCGACACTATCAAGGCAAAAATTATTGCGATTGATAAGGAACGTCTCAGTCTCTCCATCAAGCAACTCGTGGCTGATCCATGGCTATCAGAGGTAGAAAACTTGAAGAAGGGTTCAAAGGTGGAAGGTACGGTTACTCGTATCACCCCATTTGGTGCTTTTGTTCAGATTTCTCCAGCTGTTGAGGCTTTGGTTCACGTTTCTGAACTTGGTGAAGGTAACGACGTCGATCCAGAAAAGATCTTTACTTTGAATGAACGCAAGAACTTCAAGGTTCTAGATATTGATCGTGAAGGTCGCAAGATCTCACTCTCTGTTGCAAAATAAGACAGAAGCTAAAAATAAGCCCCGTGAGGGCTTATTTTTTTGTGTGTTGATTCTGGGGATAGTAATGGATTGATTGGTGTGGGGGATAAAATAAACTTGGGATTTTGATGTACGGAATTAAAATAAGCTCGGGGTTCGAGCTTATTTTTTGATTATTGATTATTGTTTGAGTAGAAATTTTGGTCGAGGACCCGAACTTTAGCGACGCTACCTTTGAGATTGAACTGAGAATTATCGAGATAGGTGAGATCACCCATATTAACAGCGGTAGGATTGGCTTCTTTTAATCGATTATAATCGACGAGGAATTCGACCACACTGCGATCGTTTTTGTGAACGGTGTGAGTGGTGGGGTCGGTGTCACCGTCATCTTTTTGGTCGCCAATCACGCAACGTAAGGTGTTTTGATGACCTTGATGATCAAGAGTAACCTCGATGAGTTGGCCAATTTTATCGGAGATGCCACTACCGACCGCGACGACAGGGTAGGTATTTTCGCCGTCTTGATAATAGGTGAGGCCGGATTTTCCGACATGGAAATTGGCATTTTCGTGAGTGAAATTATAATTCGGAGTGGTTTTATCGGTGATGGCTTTATAGTCCATAAAGGATTTGAATTGGCCGATGCCGGCAGGGAAATTAACCGTTTTTAGAATGGTTTTTTCGGCGATATGAGCGAGTTTTTCGTCTTGTAAGGTGATAGCGGTGCGGTGTTCAATTGGGGTGGCGTTAGTATTTATGGAAGTGGTATCGTCAGCTATTTTTTCTTCTGGAATGGTCAAATTATTATCGGGAGTGAATTTTTGCATATCATCATCTAGCTGGATGGAATACGCGGAATTTTCGGTGTCGCTAGAAGCTTGTGAGGTTTCAATCAGTGGATTGAATTGATTTTGGTATTCAATTGGGCCATTTTCGGGAGTGTAATCTGGTTCGAGGCCTTTTTGGGCGCGAAGAGCATTGTGATGGTTCATGTAATCTTCATAACCAGTGAAGGTGTGGTCATAATCGTCTTCTTCGTCATCTTCGAGGGGGACGCCGAGTTCTTCCATGTCTTTTTGGTGCTGCTCGATGGATTGATTAGAGAGGTGGTTGGCCAATACGGAAACGCCTTTCACGGCAAGTCCTGTGCCAATGGCAAGTAGAGCAGCGCGACCAATGGCAGGAGCAGCCATGGTAGCTAGATAAATAAGTCTTTCGCCAATAGTGTCGAGAGCGGGCTCGTTTTCGCGCTTTTTATCAAGTTCAGATTGAAGATGCCTCTGGAATTGGCGTTCCTGATAAGCAGTGGAGCGATTGAATTGAGGAATTTCAGGACCTTGATTACGATTTTGGACGTGAAGTTCTGGTTCCTGTTGAAATTGATTAAAATTTTTGCGTGTTTCGTACTCCATAATGCTTATATTATACCGCAAAAATAAGCTGAGAGGTATGAAAAAGAAAAAGGGGCGGATGAAATTAAGCAGAGCAGTATGAGAAATAGGGAAGGAGTGAAGATATTTAAGCATGGCAGAATGGTAAAAGAGAAAGGTTCATGGCGAGGTATAACAGGGGTGAAATATTGACAAAAATGACTGTTTGTATTATAATATTGGTGTGATTTTGTGTTCGGACAATTTTGTCCCAAAATAGTTCTTTAGAAATGAGGTGAAATTATGTAAGCTTAGGTCCTAACTAATTTTAATTAAATTTGGAAAATTGAAACTATTTTTGGTTCACTTCGGTGATACGACAAGGAGGGAAAAATGGAGGGAAATTTTGTGGAATTGATTAAATTAAGTGAAGTAGTGAATGGCCTTGAAGATGGAAAAAATGCCTTAGCGATACAGGAGAAAAATCGACGTACCAGAGTGTTGAACGGAATTATGCTGCTAGAGGTGGTAATTAGTTTAATGGTGTTATTTTTTGGATTTTCGGTGATAAATGGCTATAAGATGGCGATTTTGATGATCGGACTTCCGGTGATGGTTTTGCCGAGCCTGCTAGTGAATGCGTATTGGTTAGACCCATATATGCGAGTAAATAACAAGTGGGTGAGATTCCTGTCAGAAGAACTAAGCTTGAATCGAAAATTCTGTAATAATATGCATGCATGGATTTTTTTAACCTATAGCGTGTATGTTTTTATTCCGGGAACAGAGAAGTTGACGACGGTTTTTGCACTAATATTGGTGAGTTTGGCGACAGCTTTTTATGGTCTGCAGATTTTTTGGCCGGCGGAATTTGAGAAAAGTTTTTTGAAACTGAATCGAATTCTATCAAGTGCGATTTATTTGATCTTGAGCTATGTTTTAATTATGGCTGCGGTTTTGACTTATTTGGCCTGTGTAGGGGCATTAAACCACTAAAAACACAGACAGTGTGGAAAATGGAGGGGGGGAAATGAAACAATTGTTTAAACTTAGCAATAGAAATTTAATGAGAATTCTGTTATGTTTAATTTCGACGATTATCTGTTTGAGTGATCCCCAGGTAGGTGTCGGTATTAGCATATTAGGGTTCGCGGTTGTAATGATAGACTATTTTCGGCAGGCAATTTTCAAGAAACGGGAATGTGATTTTTGGATGCTGGGAGAGACACTACTCGAAGGTCGAGTGTCATTAGCAGATTTTGTTTATGGAATTTTGGTAATGCTCATGGTCTTTTATGTATGTGGAAACTCAATACCAACAATTGTATTTTTCATGGTAGGATTTTTATTCTGTTATTGTCTGATTATTTGGGTTTTCACACATGACAAATATTCGGAGCAAATGTGGAAGAGTCTTTCGAATGTCTGGTTCTTTTCGATGATGTTAATTCCATTATGGGGATTAACGATTATGGCTTGTCGAAATTTGGCAGAACTTTTAGTGTGTATAGCGATAAACATAACGTTATTCGCAATGGGGGTTTGGCCGTTAGTTTCAGATGATGATGAGTCCTAATTCTACGAAGAAGAATGTGAAGCCGAAGAGGAGGAAAAATATTTCGGAACCTCGCTTTGAAAAATTTCACTAAATTTTGAAATCCCCTCGATGAGGGGATTTTTGATGTACAATATAAGCATGAAAATTTTACAATTAAACGTATGGATGGGAAAAGTGGAGGGGGAATTAAAACGCTTTTTAGAAAATAATAAATTTGATGTAATCTGCATGCAGGAGGTGATGAGCTCGGAAAATTGCCAAGTGCATTTAGCGCGACTTTGTTTTGATGCGGAAGCAATTAAGCAGGCGACGGGGATGCCGTATGCTTATTTTTCGCCAAATTGGAGCAGTGACTTAGCAAACGGAAGTTTTGATCTAGGAAATATGATTTTAAGTAGAATTCCGTTTCGTTCGACGATGAACACTTTTGTGAACGGGGAATATACGGAACATACGATTTTGGAAGAAATGTGTTCAAACAATTTAAATGTGCAAGTTGTGGAGCTAGAAAACGGTGTGGTGATCGCAAATCATCATGGATTTTGGCGCTCACAGCCACTCGGGGACGAGGATACAGTGAAGGCATTTAAGCATTTGGCGGAAATTATTCAACCGTATCAAGATAAGCCATTTGTGCTTTGTGGTGATTTGAATGTGAGGCATGAAGCGCCAGCGATGAGGGAATTAGATTTTTTGCGTGATTTGACCTATGAAAATGGAGTGAAAAATACACTTTCGGGTTTGAAATTTAATGGCGAGGTGCCATGTGACCATATTATGCCAAACGATAAATTGGAAGCGAAAAACTTTATGGTACATGATGGTTATGCTTCGGACCACTTAGGAATTTCAGCTGAGATCGAGATAAAATAATCAGTTAGATTCTGGAAAATAGGGAACCCCAATTGTGAGATTGGGGTTTTTTGTTTTTGTGATGTTTATAAAAAATTTCCCCTAGCCTTATGACTAGGGTGCGGGAAATCCCCGAATATAATCTTATTGTATCAGGGAATGATTAAAAATCAACACCATAGTGAAAATTTTACAATGATTTCTAGTTAAAATAATAAGAGGTTTGGTTTTTTGATTGCTATTTTTTAATAAATATGAGATAATATGGAAGTAACTAATTTACTGGCCCCGGTCAGTAAATTTCATTTGAGGCCTTAGTGGCCTAGTATTTTTACAAGGAGGTGCGTATGCACAAAATAAATACAATTGTAACTTGTTGGTTGAAGATTTTTGGATGTATTATCTTCATGTTGCTTTGCTTGAATGGTTATCATTATGGATTGCAGATTGCCGCTGTAGGGTTTATGGCCTTTGCAATTAAGTTTTTCGACTATTCATTGGCTTCCGATGACGAATTTAAGAAAAAGAACATTGATTTAGGTCAAGTATATATATATGGAATCGTTTGCGGGCTAACTTCTTGGATTTCATTTTTTTATTTAAAGAAGTCTGATGGTTTTGTGGCGATTATGTATTTTACTATTGTGGTTTTTGTTATTAGTGCAATCGGCGAATATTTGTCGCATAAAAAGAGTATCGAGAATACTAAAAATGAGAATGTAAAAGAAAATCTCATACCAAGTTATCTGGTATTTTTGGTGTTAATGCCGGCCTTGATGTTGATTATTATGGCGTTTGGGCCTTATATATTCATATTAGTATCGGTAGTGTTTGCGATTATTATGTTTATTCGGGCAAGACAGCATGGTATAGAATTCGCTTGGTAACTTCACGAAAATACGCTCCCTTAATTATTAATCCCCTCGAGAGAGGGGATATTTTGTGACTAGGAAAATGAATTTTCTAAGTGTATAAAAATAAAAGATAAAAAATACCTCCCATCTTTTTTTAAAAAATGGGAAAACGACTAATTGTCGAATATAATTTAAGTATAGTACTTCAATCGGAATAATGCAATATTTTTTATATGCACCCGGTCAGGCTAAGCTTTTGTAGGTAAAAGCTTTCCATAACTGCCTCGTTCGGTATAAATAACATAAATGTCATGTATACGCTCACTTCGTTGTATGGTAAGTTTTTTGTTGCATATAAAAATCTTTCCATAGCTGCCTCACTCGGTATAAGTAGAATAAATTCTACTTATACACTCGTTTCGTTGCATGGTCGAACTACGTTTTCGCCTAACCGGCGGTAGCGAGAATAAAAAATAATCCCAAAATTTGGGATTATTCAATAATTTTGGCTCCCCCGGTCAGGCTCGAACTGACAACCTCGAAGTTAACAGCTTCTTGCTCCACCATTGAGCTACAGGGGATTGTTCTTTAATTATAACGCAGATAATTCATTCTATCAAGAGACAATGTTATAATTTAATAAAGAAGTTGTAGAGGTGAAATGTTCAGAGTTTCAGATTTGACGGTGGCGATTAAGAAAAATCAGCAAGTGGTGCTTCGGGGGGTGAATTTTGAGATTTTGCCGGGAGAAACTTTGGTACTTAAAGGAAAAAACGGTTCTGGTAAATCGACACTGTTAGGAGCGATTATGGGGGATCCACGATATGAAATTTTGAAGGGAGAAATTGAATTTTGTGGAGAGAAAATTCAGAGTTTAAGTACTGAGAAACGAAGTCTTCTCGAGATGTTTTTGAGTTTTCAGACGCCGCCGGAAGTAAATGGAGTTTCTACGACGGAAATTATTCGAACTGGATTAACGGAACGTGGCGAAAAGGTGCGGCTCGATGAGGTGCGTAGTGGCTTGATGTCAAATCAGAAATTGTTGGGGCTTCCGATGTTTTTTATGGAGCGCGAATGTGGGGTGGGGATGTCGGGAGGAGAAAAGAAAAAGAATGAAATTTTACAGATGTTAGCTTTGAAGCCGAAATTTTGTATGTTGGATGAATTGGATTCGGGATTAGATATGGAATCGGCGGGGAGGATTTCACAAATTTTGGCGGATTACAAAAAAGAAACTGGAGCAAGTTTTTTGATTACTTCACATAATTTGAGAATTTTAGAAAAATTGAAGGTAGATAAGGTGGTCGAGTTGGTGGGCGGAGAGCTAGTAGTGGTGGAGGATGAGTGTGGGGATGAAAATTCGAAGAGAGTATTGGAAAAAGGACGTGGCGATGAGAAGTCGGAGCGAGCATTGAATGAGAGGGGTGCGAAGTGAAAAAAGAGGTAGTGCGTCGAGCGGCGGAGGCGATTCATCGACAAAAAAGAGAGCCGGAATGGGTACTTCGATGTAGGCTTCGGGGGGTGCGAGCTTGGCAAAAACAGAATCTAGGGAAGATGTTGCCAGGGGTAGAGGAACTAATTTCGCAGATTAATGCGGGGGGAATTCGATTCTATAAAGAGGCGGGCGAGGCCGAGATTAAAACTTCTTGGGATGAGGTACCGGCGGAAATTCGAGAGACTTTTGAGGCTTTAGGAATTCCAGAGGCAGAAAAAGAGGGGTTGGCTGGCGTGGGTGCGCAGTTTGATTCGGAGGTGGTTTATCACCGAATGCGCGAAAAATTAGCGCAATCTGGGGTGGTGTTTTTACCGCTAGAAGAAGCAATTCTCGCAACAGAGAAGACTTCGGAGGAAAATTTGGCAAAATATGGGGCGCCGGTAGGGGAGATTTTCTTAGCACATTTTATGAAATTGGTACCAGAAGATGATCATAAATTTGCAGGGCTACATGCGGCAATGTTTAGTGGTGGATCATTTATTTATGTGCCCAAGGGGGTGGCGGCGGAGCTACCAATTCAGAGTTATTATCGAATGAACGAGCCAGGAATTGGGCAGTTTGAACATACCTTAATTGTGGTGGACGAGGGAAGTGAGCTACATTTTATCGAGGGGTGTTCGGCGCCAAAATATGAGAAAAATAATTTACATGTGGGGTCGGTAGAAATTTTCGTAAAAAGGGGGGCAAAAATGCGATTTTCGACGGTAGAAAGTTGGTCAAAAAATGTGTTCAATTTGAATACTAAGCGAGCGTTGGTCGAAGCGGGCGGGGAAATGGAGTGGGTGTCAGGGACTTTTGGCTCGAAGGTAACGATGCTGTATCCGACAACGATTTTGAAGGGGGAGGGGGCAAAAATGGAATATTTAGGGATGAGCTTGGCCTCGGGAGAGCAAATCTTGGACTCCGGAGCAAAGGTGATTTGTTTGGCGGATAATACCTCGGCGATGATTCGTAGTAAGTCGGTGGCGAAGAATGGAGGTGTGAGTATGACAAAAACCTTGGCAAAGGTAGGGAAGGGGGTGAAGGGGGTAAAGGCTTATATTGATTGCAAATCGTTGATTTTAGATAGTGAGTCACAGTCTTATGCGGAACCAATGGTGGACGTAAAATCTGGGGAAGCAGAAGTGACCCACGAGGCTTCGGTGGGAAAATTATCGGAAGAGATTTTATATTATCTTGCGACACGCGGAATTGGTGAAGAAAAGGCGAAAGAAATTCTGATTCGAGGATTTTCGGAAGAAATTACGAAAGCTTTGCCACTAGAATATGCGATGGAAATGAATAACTTAATTAAGTTAGAAATGCAGAATATGTAGTATGAATACAAGATTTAAGCATAAGCGAAATAGACTGTAAATGTGCGCTAAATTTGAGTAAAAAATAGACTAAGAATTGAATAAAAAAGTTAAGCATAAGCGAAATGTACAGAGAAGAATTTGAGATATTTGAGAAAAATGAGTTGGATGAAACCCTGCCTTTTGTTTACCTAGATAACGCGGCTACCATGCAGAGATTATCGGTTGGGCTTTTGGCTGAACAAGATTTTTATACAAAGAAAAATGCGAATCCTTTGCGCGGAGTCTATGCCTTGTCGGAGCTTGCAACGGCGGAACTTTGGCAAGCGCGTGAGATAACTGCTAAGTTTTTAGGTTGTGAACCACTAGAAGTGATTTTTGTGAAAAATGCGACGGAGGGACTAAATTTGCTAGCTAACGGGATAGAGAGGTGGCTTGGCGAGGATGGGGGCCATGAGGCGGAGATTTTAGTGGATTTGGAATCTCATCACAGTAATCTTTTGGCTTTTTCTGAGCGTTACGGGGAGAAAGTACGAATTACGGAAGATCTCGTGAGTGAGATGAAGCGGGATCTTGAACGTGCAAAGAGTGAGGGGGTGGAACCAAAAATTAAAATTGTGGCGATGACGGGAATGAGTAATGTGACGGGGGTGGATCGAAGTGGCATCGCGAAAGAATTGAGGAACTTAGGCTTTCAGGGGCTAATTTTGATGGATGCGGCACAATTAGTGGCACATAAGAAGATTGATGTGAGGGAATTAGGGGTGGACGGCTTAGTATTCTCGGGGCATAAAATTGGAGCGCCAATGGGTGTGGGAGTAGTATATCTGAGGTATGATTTGATGAAGAAGTTGAAGCCGTTAAATTATGGTGGTGAAATGGTGGAATCGGTGAAGCTTGCGGATGGTAAAGTGAAGATGAGTTTTGCGCCGGGGCCGAGTAAGTTCGAAGGTGGAACGCTAAATATGGGGGCGATTGCTGGACTTTCTGCGACGGAAGAATTTTGGCTGGAACACTCGGAAATTTACGGGACAGAAAAGGTGTTGACTGAGAAAATTCGGGAAGAGTTAGAGAAAGAAGAAAATATCGAATTATATTTTGCGGAGAATGGGATTGTCAGCTTCAATGTAAAAGGGGTGCATGCACATGATACGGCGCAGATTTTGGCGGATTTTGGTGTGATGGTGAGAGCGGGAATGATGTGTGCGGAACCATTTTTAACAGAGAAAAAAATCGGTGCGGTGGTGCGAGCAAGTTTAGCTTTTTATAATACAAATATAGATGTTAAATATTTCTTAGCTTGCCTTAGGAGAGTGCGCAGAGTGATGGGGCTGGAATAATGATCGACAGGGGAAGAATGTTGGCGGAAATGAATAGGATTTTGTGAAATTGGAGAAGAAAACAATGCGAGAAATTCAGAGCAAATACAGGGAAGAATTATTGGAACGAAATTTAAATCCGTTGAATTTTGAGCAAAAAATTGAGGCGAATTTGACCAAAACTTTGGTAAACCACAGTTGTGGGGATGAACTTGTGGTGAATTTGGAGATTAAGAATGGGGTAATTTTGGAAGGCAGTTTTTCGGGAGTGGGTTGTGCAATTTCGAAGGTTTCGGCAGATATGATGATTGATGCGATTAGAGGGAAAACTTTGGATGAAGCACGAGAGCTGATGCAGGGATTCTTTGATTTGGTGATGGGAATTTCAAGCGAAAAAGCGCAGAAAATTAGGGGTGAGTTAGAAGTCTTTTCGATGGTCCAAAATATGCCAGCGAGGGTGAAATGTGCGAAATTGGCTTGGCGGATTTTAGAAGAGGGGGAAGAATGATGATTTTTTGATTAAAAAGTGTCGCGACTGGAATAACGCTTGTGGTTGATAGAAAAAAGCGTTATAATGGGGTAAATTAGGAGATAATATGATTCGGGTGGATGAAAATTTTTTGAGAGAAACGGGACTAGGTGATCTTGATGAGATGCAAAGAACCGCTTTCATCGAAGAAGCACAGAGACTGTTAGAAAACCGTATCGGCGAAAAGTTAAGTGAAGGCTTGAGCTTGGAGCAACTTGAAGAGTTCGACGGTATCATGAAAAAAGATAAAAATGTGATGATTAAAGCCTTGGCGAAACTAGGTGATTATCGCATCGATGAAGTTTATCAAAATCTCTTGAAACGTTACGGCGTAACAGAGGGGACGGTAGATATTCTAAGTGAGTATTTGAGTGTAAAATGGATTCAAACCAATCGTCCAAATTATGCAGAGGTTTCCCGTCAGGTATTTGAGGAATTGAAACAAGAGGTGCGTGCTTCAAGTGAAGAAATTCGTAAATCGATGACTTTATAGATTAAAAATACTTTGAACACAAAATTTAAATCCCTCGGAAGAGGGATTTTTGATGGTAAAGTGGCGCAGAGTGGAGGATTATTAGTCTTTTGAGTTCTGGATTTGGGAAGCTTAGGGAGGTAACGGACTATTTTTATTTTAGGTAGCCATTGATGAAAGATTTGGCATCCATCGGTTTTTTGCTGGCTGGTTGAAGTTGATCGATAACGAGAAAATTACCGTCCTGACAAGGGAATGAAAGGGGGTTATTAGATTGTTCGGTTTCGACGTGGGCTTTTAGAATAATACATTCGAAACCTTGAATTTGAAGTTTACTCTTTGGAAAACCTTGGAAGGCACGAATGCGATTGAGAGCCGCTGTGGCGCCAATTTCGGATAAGGATAGGTTCGAGTCGGTTTTATCGAACTTAGTGGTGAAGGTGGCCTTCTCATCGTCTTGTAGGGTAGGTTTTGGCAGGGAGTCTAGGTGTTCGATCAGCCAATTAGCGCCAATGATAGCGAGTTTTTGGTAGATTTCAGATTTTTCGGGTAGGTTGGATGAGAATTCAGAGGCCTTGATGGTAGTTTGATAGTAAATTGGTCCGGCATCCATGGCTTTAACCAGCTTCATAATAGAGACAGAAAAATCTTGATCGCCATTTAAGATAGCGGATTCAATAGGGGAGGCTCCACGATAGAGAGGGAGAAGAGAGGGGTGAAGATTGAGGATACCTTCGGATTCAAAAAGTTTAAGTAAGTCAGACTTGATTATTACACCGAAGCTTGCGAGTATACCTTTAATTTCAGGATTTTCTTGTTTTAAGCTGGTAACTTTTGCTAAATCTTCCTTAGTTTTGGCATGGAAAACTAATTCCAGATTTTTAGCGGTAAGAAGTTGACTTAATGTGGCTTCTGCCAGAGGTCCGTTACCAAAAAAGATAAATTTTGTACTCATTTTTTACCTCGAATAAATTATGTGTTCAATATAAAAACTAGTCTTCTTCAGGGAAGAGTTGTTTATTGTTTTTAATACGAGTTTCGTAGTCGACTGGCTGTAGGTCGCCATTCTTGTCGAGTTCGAAGAAGGCATCGGTCTTATCTTTGATGCGATCAATGAAGAGAATACCGTCGAGGTGATCAATTTCGTGAGCGAGAGTGCGAGCAAGCTCATCGGTAGCTTTAATGCGTACCTCAGTGCCATCTTCGAGTTTAGCTTTGACGCGAATTTTCGAGTAGCGTGGGACCTTACCATAAATAAATGGAACAGAAAGACAGCCTTCGAAATCTTCGATGATTTTACCTTCCTGTTTGATAATTTCTGGATCAACCAGAGTAGTAAAAGAAGTGTTAGTTTTATCATCCATACTATCGCGGATAATAATGAGACGCTTATTAATGCCGAGCTGAGGGGCAGCCATAGCGGCAGAAAGCTCGTGAGGGTGAGATTTTTCCCATTCAAGGCTGGCGTCGACCATTGCCTGGATCATATCTTTAATTTCATCGGTAACATAGTTGACCTTCTGAGACTTTTGACGAAGTCTTGGGTCAGGAGATTCAATAATTTTCATATCTTAATATTATAACCGATTTTGGGTTTTTATAAAGCTTAAGCAATATATAGTGAGGGGTTGAGGCATTTTTTTGAAGCTGTTGGAATAATTTTGAAGTTAATTTGTCGGGATTTTGGGGCGTTTCAAGGGTGATTTATGGACATCTCGGAATTAACTTTTAATCTGGTGCGGTAGAGATAGACTAGGGGTTTGCTAGGGAGAGAGGTTTTCTAAAAATTGGAAGTCTTATAATGAAGCTAAATAATCACAACTAATTAAAGGAAAGGACAAAAAAGAAAAACGAAATAGACGCCAAAAGGCAAGGCTTGGATGGAGGAAGAAAGAATTATATTAAACTCCCATACTATAATTAGAACTATCTCTCAACACATATGACCAAAAAAGTATCCTAGATTTTTATAATCATAATTTCAAATATACTATTCTTCCTCCATTTAAGTTTTGATAAGGGCGCCGTGGTGGGCGCAGAAAATATCACCTAGAAATTAAAGGAATTAAATTTAGCTTGATGAGATGTTGAATCAGGCCTGGCAGGTTGAATCAGGCCAGGCGGGTCGAATTAGGTCTAAGCGAAGTAGGTTAGGCTTAGTGAATTAGATGAGGCTTGGTGGGTCGATAGCGAAGCGAATTTCGGGATACTGATCAAGCGACTCAATGAGATGAGTGAGCGAGTCACGTTTTTTGGCTTTGACGATGATTTGCCAAGAATAGCCACTGGGGGTGTATTCATGAAAGGAGGGCGTAGGAGCGGAAAGATAAACGTCGGGGATTTTTTTGAGCGCACGATGGAGCTCCATGATCTTTTTAATGGTGAGATCTTCGGTCTTTTTAACGATAGAGATACGAAGTAGATAGAAAAATGGAGGTAAATGAGAAAGTTGGCGTTTTTTGAGAAGATAATCGGCAAACTTGGCATAATCTAAGGATTTAGCCGCGAGGATGACGGGATGTTCAGGTTGAAAGGTTTGGAGAAAAACGTGATTAACATCATTATGTCCGCGTCCGACGCGACCGATAACCTGGGTGATGAGCTGGAAAGTACGTTCTTCGGCGGCATAATCCGGCAGATTGAGATTGGCGTCAGCTTGGACGATACCGACGGTGTTTAATAATGGGAGGTCAAGACCTTTGGCGATGGTTTGAGTGCCGATAATGATGTCAATATCACCGTTTTTGACGGCTTCAAAATTTTGGGTGAGCGAATCGGCGGTAGCATTATCGGCATCAAAGCGAGCAATGCGAGCATTTTTAAAGAGTTTTTTAAGTTCTGATTCAAGAAGCTTGGTGCCGAAACCTTTATGAATAAGGGAGCCGTGATGGCAGACCGGACAAGTGGAAGGGACTGGTTCATGGTGGCCACAAGTGTGGCAAATCAGCTGATAGGAGTCGCTATGAAGAGTGAGCGGAAGAAGACAATTGGGACAGAGGACTTGATAACCGCAGTGTTCGCAGATCGTGAGTGGGGCAGAGCCGCGGCGATTATGAAAAAGCAGAGTTTGTTTGTGTTGTTTAAGATTATTTTCGATGTCTTGCAGTAGAGCGTCGGAAAAATAGCGGTTACGTGTGAAAAGGGCGCGATCCTTCAGGTCGATGAGGTTAATTTTAGTTTGGCTAGTGATAGATTTAGCCTTTTCAGAGAGGGCGACGTAGGCGTGATTCTTTTGTGCTAAAAAATAATCTTCCACACGTGGGGTGGCGGTGCCGAGGAGACAATCAATTTTGAGGGTTTGAGCCATGAAGCTAGCGAGACGGAGCGCATGGTAGCGTGGTGAAGTATCTTGATAGAAACTAGGCTCATGGGCTTCATCGATAATAATGAGGCCAAGGGTTTTTAGAGGAGAAAAAAGAGCAGAGCGTGGGCCAATTATGACAAAAAGCGTGGACTGATCAGCCTCGTGGATGCGTTGCCAGATAAGGTGACGTTCAGCTTCGGTGAGCTTAGAATGTAGGGAAATCACTTGGTTGCCAAAATGCTCCTGAAAACGACTAACTAATTGAGGAGTGAGGGAAATTTCGGGAACGAGAAGAAACACGGATGTGTTTGAATTAAAAACTTGGCTAGTGAGCTCGAGGTAGATATTGGTCTTACCGGAACCGGTGATGCCGTGAAGGAGTTTGGTGTGAGTTTTGATTTTATGTAGTTCGGCGAGGGCTTGTTTTTGAGCGGAATTAAGGGGGATTTGTTTGCTAGTGGTGGCAGAAGGCGTGGTATTTATAGTGGTGGAGGTGATGGTAGCTGGGGTTGCTGTCTTAACTGGTGTAGCGCTGATAGTGTCGGTAGTGGTGGCGGTAGTGGCAGTGGTAGTGGTAGATTTTTTGCGACGATTTTTTTCGATACCGAGAGGGAGAAAAAGATTGGCAGTTTTGGCTACTGGATTTAAATAGTATGAAGAAAGCCAGGCCAGGCTTTTTAGGAGATGATTTGGTAGGGGGATTGGGTGAACAATTTTATTAATCGATTTAATAATGAAATTTTGGTCGGTAGGAGCGGTGGTTTTTCGATAAATAATACCGAGGGCGGTTTTCTTGCCAAGAGGAATAGAAACAATAGTGCCTGGGGCGAGATTTTGGTCAAAAGAGTAGGTAAGGAGACCATCAGAAAAGAGAGGGGATTTTTTGAAAGTAGTGGTGGGAATTACCTCATAGTACATCAAGTATATTTTAGCATTTATGATATACTTTAAGAAAGGAAAGAGGTAAATGTTAGATGTTTTTATCACATCTCGGGTTCGCCGGAAAATTTTGGTAGTTTTTGCCAAATATCCGGACTTTAAGGTTCACGTTAGGGGACTGGCGAAGTTGATTCACGAGGATGCGGGTAATATTCAAAGGGAACTAAAGAGGCTGGAAAAGGCGAATTTTTTGGTGACTTCGAAAAAAGGTAACACGACTATTTATCAGACAAATAAACAATATCCAATCTTGAAAGAATTGCAGACGATCGTGATTAAAAGTCAGCAAATGTCACCAAATCAAAAAGTAACGAAGACAATTCAATAATTTTTGAAGTATGTCGAAGATTTTTGAGGAAATTCTAGCGAAAAGAGGGGTGTCGGAGGAATTTTTGCGGCCAAAATACAGTTTAGAACACGCAAAGAAGTTGCCAGACATTGCGGTGGCAGTGGCACGAATTAAGGCGGCAGTAAGTCAGGGCGAGACAGTATTGGTTTATGGTGACTACGACGTGGACGGAGTGACCGCGAGCACGATTATGTGCGAGGCGCTGAAACTAGCGGGGGTGAAGCGAGTGGAAGTGATGCTACCGGATCGTTTTATTGATGGCTATGGCATGAGCGAAAGATGCCTGGAGAGGGCTGTGGAGCTCAAAGTTGGTCTGGTAGTGACCGTGGATTGTGGAAGTAATAACGCGGAAGTGATAAAAAAATTAGCTGAACACAAAATTGATACAATTGTGACTGACCATCATGAACTGATGAATGGAGTGCCAGAGCGAGCGTTTGCCGTAGTGAATCCGAAGCGATATGGGAAGGAAGAAGCCGATTTAGAAAGAAAAGAGCTTCGGGAAATTTGTGGGGCGGGAGTGGCTTTTATGGTGATGCAAGCACTAGTGCTCGAGGGGTTAATCCCGCAGAATCAAGAGAAATGGTTTCTCGATCTAGTTTTGATCGGAACGATTTGTGATTCGATGGTGATGAATCAGATTAATCGTGAGCTGGCCTATTATGGATTAATTATTTTACAAAAAACAAAGCGAGTGGGGCTCTTAGAATTGATGCGGGTGGCGGGTGTACAAAAAATTGATTCAGAGGCTATTGGTTTTCAAATTGGACCAAGGCTAAATGCGGGCGGGCGTATGGAGTCAGCAGAAATTTCGTTAAAACTTTTGATGTCAAAAGAGCGAGCAGAGGCGGCGATGTTGGCGGAGGAGTTGAACGGATTGAATGGCGAGAGGCGCACGGCGCAACGAGCGGCATTGGAAGAAATTTTAGTCGATAGCGAGCCAGTGATTGTGGCGGCTGGCAACTGGCATGAAGGAGTGCTAGGAATTATTGCGGGGAGATTAGTAGAGAAATACCGTAGACCAGCCTTCGTTTTGGGGGAAACAGAGGGCATTTATAAGGGGTCGGGACGGTCGTTCGGGGATTTTAATTTAGCGGAAGCAATTAAGGCGGTAAATGAGACCTTAATTGGAGGGGGTGGTCACGCGGCGGCTTGTGGGGTGAAGCTGAAAAAAGAAGATTTAATGCGCTTCAAAGAGGCGGTGAATCAATATTATCGAAGTCTAAACTTAACTGAACAAGAAAAATATCTGGAGGTAGCGGAAGATATTCGGGTGGATAACTTGGCGGAACTGGATGTGGATTTATATGAAGAGATGTCAGTACTTCAGCCATTTGGGCAGGGAAACACGGAGCCAATTTTCGAGCTTGTGAATACAAAAATTAAGTTCGTAGAGACGCTCGGTGCGGAGAAAAAACATCTGAAATTTACTCTGGAAAAGGACGGAAATTTGTTCAAGGCTTTGGTGTTTAATGCTCGGGAAGAGTGGTTTAATTTGGATAAGGATGCCAGTTATAATGTGTATATAAATTTAGTACTCAATGAGTGGCGCGGACGAAAAACCGTGGAAAGTCGGTTACTACAAATTAAAAAGAGCGATCCCAGTGATTAGATATTGAAAAATCTGCGGCTCTCTGGTATAATCCTGCTATATGTCAATAAAAGTAACTAGAAAAGACCAGGGTGAGGCTAACGAGAATATTATTCGTCGTTTTAATCGTAAGGTTTTACAGAGTGGAATTATGCCACTAGCAAAATCACAATTACGTTTCTCTAAGCCTATTTCCAAGAGAGAGCGTCGTCGTAAGGCAATTTTGCGTGAAATCCGCAAAGCAGAAAAAACCGAACGAATTAAACTTGGCTTAAAATAACTAAAAACCCTCGCAGATGAGGGTTTTTTGATGCTGGTTGGTGCTATACTTAAAATGATGAATATAATTTTTTTAGGCGGGCCGGGAAGCGGCAAAAGTACTTTAGGTAAAAGATTAGCGGAAGAGCTAGGCTGGGAATGGATTTCCGGTGGAGCGATTCTCAGGGAAAGTAAAGAGCCGTGGGTGCAAGAAAAATTAGCGACGGCGCAATTATTTGATGACCAGATGGTGTCGAATTTGATTTTTTCAAGATTAGAAACCGCGGAAAATGCAATTATTGATGGTTATCCGAGGACGGCGAATCAGGTGGAAATTTTATTGTCGCGGGGAATAAAAATTGATTACATGATCGAGGTGGACGTACCAAAAACCGAGGTGCAAAAGCGTATAGCTTTAAGAGGTCGCGAGCAGGATTCGCCGGAAATTTTTGAGGAACGCTGGAAAATTTACCAAGATAACAGAGGAAAAATTATCGCACCACTACTCGGAAGCGGAGTAGGATTTTTGGTGCTTGATGGAGTGGGCACACCTGAAGAAGTCTACGAGAGGGCACTCTCGATGATGAATAATGAATTAATAAGGTCGGAATCGTAATTTTAATATTGAAAGTAAAATGATAGAGATGGCTCTGTGATTTTTATAAAAACGAAGTAATAAAGAAAGGTGCGTAATAAATGATTATGATTTACGGTCCGGCGGGGGCGGGAAAATCGACGCAGGGGAGAATGTTGGCGGCGGAACTGGGGCGAACTTGGCTTTCGGCCGGGCAATTAATCCGTGATTCGAAGCGTTTTGAAGAATATACGCAGACTGGGGCGATGATTCCAGAGGAACTTTTGGTGGCGCTTTTGACGGAGAATATGTACAAGGAGCTTAACTCTGGGAAAAATGTGGTATTCGATGGTCAACCGGGAAGTATCCAGCAGGTAGATATGTTGGATGAGACGGGAATTTTTCAAGAAGTTGAATTTGTGGTAGATATTCGGGTAGATGAAGAAGAAATTTACCGTAGATTGAGTTTAAGAGGTCGGGAAGACGATAATTTGGCGGTTTGGCAACGTAAAATTAATTATTATCAGGAAAAAAGTGTGCCGTTTTTAGCAAAAATGAAGGAAAAAGGTTTGAAAGTTTTTGAGGTGGATGGAAATGGCGACGAGGAGACGGTCAATCGTAGAATTTTAGGGCTAGTTGACGGAAATCTTAATAGGGGTATGGAAGAGTAGTATAATAGGAAGATATGGATAAAGCAAAAATTGAAGCAATGCGTGAAGGTGGCAAGATTTTGGGGGAGATTTTGCGAGATTTGCGCGAGTACGTCAAGGTGGGGATGACCAAATGTGAGCTGGATGCCTGGGTGAGGCAGCAGATTGTGGCGCGAGGGGCGACGGTTTCTTATGATGAATTAAAAGAAAAATTTCCGGGTTCGATCTGTATTTCGGTGAACGATGAATTGGTGCATGGTGCGCCAAATAGTGATTACGCGCTGGAAGACGGTGATAAGGTTTCTTTCGACCTAGTGATTGGCTTTAAGGGTTATCATACCGATGCCGCATTTACGACAGTGGTAGGTAAGGCAAATCCGGCCGTGAAACAGATGATTAAGACTACGGAAAAAGCGCTTTGGGCGGGAATTGAAACGGTGGCGCCAGGGGTACATCTGGGTGATATCGGCTATGCGGTAGAAAAAGTGTTACGCACAGGGCATCTTGGGGTGATTGAAAATTATGTCGGTCATTTTATCGGTAAATCGATGCATATGGAGCCAGAAGTGCCAAATTACGGCAAACGTGGGCGCGGATACGTTTTGAAGCCAGGAGATACACTTTGTATTGAACCAATGTCGTCTCTGGGTAAGCCGTATAATCATGTGGATCCAGAGAGTGGATGGAATGTGGTGCTTTCGGATGGTTCGATTGGTTGTCACTGTGAGCATACGATTCTGGTGACGGAAGATGGTTACGAAGTTTTAACTTTGCCGAACTGTCCAAAAGAATAGTCTTGAAAATCTGGCGCAGGACGTCAGATTTTTTGTTATAGACTGGAAAATGTTTATGTTATAATGAAAATATATGAACGAGCAAGTACCAAAGTTTAGTTTTGGCATCGATATGGGGACGCAAAATATTCGCGAAGTGGTCCTCAGTGAGATGAATGGTCAGATTACCGTAGTGGGTAAGATTGAGTCACCGCAAAATGGGGGCATGAGTAAGGGTGTGGTGACGAATTTACGCAATGCGGTGCATGCGCTCGAGGCGGCTTCTATCGAAATCGATCGAATGATCGGGATGAATTTGGCGGACGCTTATCTTTCAATTAATGGTTCGAATGTCGGCACAGCGCCAACACAGGGTGGCATCTCGATTACGGGTTCGGAAATTACCGAGGCGGACGTGGCGCGCTTAAAAGAATTTGCAGTATCAGGAATTGTACCAGATAACCGTGAGTTACTCGATGTAATTCCAGTGGAATATGCGATTGCGGGTCAGGGCGGAATTAGAAATCCGATTGGTATGCGTGGCGTGAAATTAGAAATGCAAGCCAATGTGGTTTCGGCACTTTTGCCGGTCTGTATGAATTTGAAGGAAGTGGCGGGGGCCTTGAATATTAACGCTTTGAAATTGGTGCCAACGGCAGTAGCGGCGGGGCGCGCAGTACTGCTTGAAAGCCAGAAGGAAAATGGTGTGGCCGTAGTAGAAATGGGCGCCGCGACGACTTCGGTGGCGATTTTCATGGAAGGTTTCTTGCAGTATTTTGGCGTGATTAATGTGGGGGCGAATCATATCACGAATGATATTGCGATTAGTCTAGCAGTGAGTACAGAGGTGGCCGAAGAAATCAAAATGAAATACGTGACGGCGGAATTGATTGATAATGACAAGCCAATGACGATGCGCTTCGGTGATGAATCAATTAGCTTTACGAAGACCATGGTAAATCGTATCGTAGAAGACCGTTTGATTGATATTTTTGAACATGTGAAGAAAGAAATTGCGATTGCGGGTTATGAAAAGAAATTGCCAGAAGGCGTAGTCTTGACCGGTGGGGGTGCGGAGATGCGCGGAATTGAACGCTTCGCGAGAGAACACATGGAAGTGGCCACTAGGATTGGTTTGCCGCTAATGGATGTGACTCATATTGATAATGAAACTAAGAAGCCTCGTTTCGCGGTGGCGATTGGTTTAGCTTTGATGATGAATGACGATATGCGTGAGCAAGAAACGCGCGTGGAAGAAAAGCCGGCGGGCTTCCTCAGTAAATTATTTGGCGGTGGAAGATAAAAATCTCTTATTCTGGCTAGAAATGTGTTAATATAGAAGTAATCTATAGTTAAAAGTGAGGAATAAAGATGCCAGAAATAAAACCAACAGAGGTGGAAAGCAAAGCGACGATTAAAGTAATCGGTGTCGGTGGAGCTGGCGGTTCTGCGGTAAATCGCATGAAGGAAGTTGGACTTTCCGGTGTTGAATTTATTGCGGTCAATACCGATGCCCAGGCTCTACATCACTCCAATGCAGACGTGAAAGTTCACATTGGCCAAGGTCTTGGTGCCGGTGGCGATCCAGAAAAGGGTCAAACCGCTGCGGAAGAAAGCCGTGATAATATCTGTGAAGCTATCAAGGATGCTGATATGGTCTTCATTACTCTTGGTGCTGGTGGTGGTACCGGTTCTGGTGCTGGTCCAGTAGTGGCTCAGGAAGCTAAGAAGCAAGATATTTTGACCGTGGGTGTGGTGACGAAGCCATTTACTTTCGAAGGTGCACAACGTAAGAAGAATGCTGACTCTGCGATCGAAAAATTAGCCAAGGAAGTCGATGCTTTAATTACGATTCCTAACGACCGTCTATTACAGACAATTGATCCACGCACGCCACTGCTCGAAACTTTTAAGATTGCAGATGATGTTTTACGTCAAGGTGTGCAAGGTATTTCAGAATTAATTACCGAACACGCACTGATTAACTTGGACTTTGCTGACGTGAAGGCCATTATGAAGAATGCTGGTTCAGCTTTGATGGGCATCGGTCGTGCTTCCGGTGAAAACCGTGCGAAATTGGCAGCTCAACAAGCTATTGAATCACCTCTGATCGAAGTGAAAATCGACGGTGCTCGTGGTGTACTCTTCTCGGTAGCTGGTGGTTATGATATGTCAATGTCGGAAATCCAGGAAGCGGCTGAGGAAATCACTGGTGCAGTTTCTCCAGATGCTAATATCATCTTCGGTGCTTCAATTCGTCCAGAATTGCAAGACGAAATCGTAATTACGGTGGTAGCAACTGGTTTTGATTCAGATTATTACCGCCAAAAGCGAGCTGAGGAAGAAGAAGCACGCCGCAATGCTGAGGTGATGGAACGCGTAGAAGCGATGAAATCTCAAGCGAGCGAACCAGTAGCGGCTCCAGTTAGTAGTTTCGATCATACGACTACTACAAATCATGAATTCCAAAGTGATTTCACTGCCGCCCCAAAGGAAAATATTTGGGAACGCATCGGTAAAAAAGACGAAGAAGAAGATTTGGATGTACCACCTTCACTTCGCGCAAGATTCCGCAACAAAAAATAACTTAACAATTCGAAATGACTGGCTAGCCCAGTCATTTTAGATAGAAATTATAATGAATATAAATATTGGCATTGGCGATAGTAAAGTGCTGGAAAGCCGGGAAACTACGGATGGCCAAATGATTCGTCGCAGACGAGTGACGAAAGATGGTTATCGCTTTACGACTTACGAGCGCATCGAGCTACCAACGTTGACAGTGAAAAAACGTAGTGGAAATCGAGAAGTTTTCGATCGAGATAAATTGCGTGGGGCAGTAAAACGTAGCGTGGGTAAGTTTTTTAATTCGGAATTTGAGATTGAGGACGTAGTGAACTCGGTGACTGCGAAGATGTACGCTCTGGATCGCGACGAGGTGGAGTCACATGAGATTGGCCAGGCGATTTTGGATGTCTTGGCGGAGAAAAACGAAGTGGCTTATGTGCGATTTGCTAGTGTGTTTTTGCAGTTTAAGACTTTGGATGAGTTCGAAAGTATTATTAGGGAACAGAGAAAGAAGAAAAAAGAATGCGTGTAGTAATAGTGGTAAAACAACATTCGGAATTTGCTTCGGAAGCCGAGATGTGGAAGCGTGACTTCGAGTATGAGGCGCGAAAAGAGGTGGAATTAATCGATCCGGAGACGATTGATGGGGAAATGTTTGCGAGAGCGAGAGATATTGTGCAGTATCCGACGATTTTGGTTTTACAGGATGACGGGATGGTGGTAAAAAAGTGGGCGGGCAGACCATTACCACAAATTTCCGAAGTAAAGTACGTGATTCGTGAAGTCTAGAATCAGCGATATGAGAGGGGGATTCGTGAAGAATGGGGGGATAGCTTTGATGGGGGCGTTTGGCTTTTAGCGAAGTCGAGATTTTTGTTGTATAATTAGGGGGATGAGTAAAATCAGGGAACAAGCAGAGGCAATTTTTGCCTGGGGCAAGACGCAGCCTGGATATAAAATCTACTGGGAGCAGCACTCTAGGAGTACGGCGAGAGCAGCAGAGACGATTGCGCGTGCCATGAAAAAAGATCAGCTTGACTCAGATATGGCTTATGCAGTAGGTTTGCTGCACGATATTGGTCGGGTGAAAATGAAGCATGCAGGACTGAAGCACCCGATTTTTGGTTATGAAATTTTGATGGAAAAGGGACTTGAGATTCCAGCGCGAATTTCGATGACCCACACTTATTACGGTTTTCCGACTTTGAAACGTGACGAATTTTGGGAGGGGATGGATGAGGATACGATTCGTATGACACAAGAATATATGTTGCGTGTGAAAATTGATGATTATGATAGATTGATTCAGCTTTGCGACAATATGTGTCACCACACGGGGATTATGACGATTTCGGATCGCTTCTCAGATATCTTGATTCGACACAATATTCGACGCGCAGGGGAACATTTACGCAGGTTATACGATTTAAAATTGTACTTTGATGACAAAATTGAAGGAAATATTTACGAATTATTCCGCGAAGAAATTATTGAAACGACAATGGACGAACCGAACGGAATATATACGAAAATTTTGAAAAACACAGAGGAAACGGATTAGAAAGAGGGAATATGAAATATCAAGCAAATACAAGAAGAAGAGCTTTAGAATACGAAAAAGCTTTGATCGAATTTTGGAAGAAAAATCAGACTTTTGAAAAATCGATTGAGCAACGCGACATTGATAATTCGTATGTGTTTTATGATGGACCTCCGTTTATTACTGGTATGCCACACCACGGAACTTTGCTTTCTTCGGTGACGAAGGATGCGGTGCCAAGGTTTTGGACGATGCGCGGAAAACGCGTAGAGCGTCGTTGGGGTTGGGATTGTCACGGGCTACCAGCAGAGAATTTTGTCGAGAAACAATTAGGAATCACGGACCGTCGAGAAATTGGCACGAAGTGGCCACTAGCGACCTATATCGAGAAAGCTAAGGCTTCGATGGTGGCAAATTCGGAAGCTTGGGAATCGACGATTGAGCGTATCGGCCGTTGGGTAGATTTTCGTGGCGCTTATCGTACGATGGATAAGAATTACATGGAGTCGGTTTGGTGGGCATTTAAGACTCTATACGAAAAGGGCTTGATTTTCGAGGGCCGCAAGGTTTTGATGTATGATACCAAATTCTCGACGCCGGTTTCGAAAGCCGAGGTGATGATGGATAACGACGCTTATCAAGAAGTGACTGATCCATCGGTGTTTGTGAAATTTAAGATAGTGAGTGAAGGGGAATTACAGGGAACGTATCTGCTAGCTTGGACGACCACGCCTTGGACTTTGCCTGCGAACTTGGTTCTAGCGGTGAATGAAAAATTGACTTATGGCCTGTATCAAGTGGGCGAAGAGAAAATTGTGACACTAGTGAAGACGGCGGCAGAAGTTTTTGAGGGGGAATATGAACTTTTGAAAGAATTTTCGGGCGCGGAACTAGTGGGCTTGGAATATCAGCCTTTGATGGAGAATTTCTCGCGTGAGGAACGTCAGAAAGATACCTATCATGTACTAACCGCAGAGTATGTCTCTGATGAGGATGGTACAGGTATTGTGCATATCGCTCCGGCTTATGGTGAGGCGGACTATGATTTGGCTTTGGCGCACGAAGTGGACTTTGTGGATCTTTTGGATGAGCAGGGTTACTATGTGGAAGCGGCTGAGAAATGGTTGATGGACCTCGGTGTACGCAAAACCGATGAAAATGGCATTGAACTTTGGGCGGCAAATAAAATTATTGCTAAGATGCTGCTCGAAAAGGGGATTGTTTATCGTATTAAATATATTAAGCACGAATACCCATTCAATCCACGTTCGAAGCAACGCATTATTTACCGGGCATTTCCAAGCTGGTTCTTCAATGTGACGGATTCGAAAACCATGTTGATTTCTGAAAATGAAAAAATTAATTGGTTTCCAGAATATTTGAAGCATGGTCGTTTCGAGAAAAATATCGAGGCGGCACCAGATTGGAATTTGTCACGTGATCGTTTCTTTGCTACGGCAATGCCGGTTTGGAAGGGCGACAAAGGAAGCGTGAAGGTGGTGGGTTCTTATGATGAACTTTATGAACTTTCCGGTACGAGACTCGAAGATTATCACCGTCCATGGGTGGATGAAATTGAATTTGAGATTGACGGTGAGCATTTTAAGCGTATTGATAAGGTGTTAGATTGTTGGTTTGAATCGGGATCGATGCCATTTGCACAGTTGCATTATCCATTCGAAAATCGAAAAAAATTTGAAAAGAATTACCCGGCAGATTTTATCGTGGAATACGTGGGCCAAGTGCGTGCGTGGTTTTACTATGTGCATGTGGTAAATACGGCACTATTTTCAGATATTGCTTATAAAAATGTGATTACTACTGGTACCTTGGCAGGCAATGACGGTCGCAAGATGTCGAAATCACTAGGGAATTACACTGATCCAAATCTCTTGATGGACCAATATTCGGCAGACTCTTTGCGTTTCTTGATGCTTTCTTCGCCGGTGCTGGCGGGAGAGGATTTTGCATTGATCGATAAGGATGTGTCGGATGTGGCACGTAAGTTATCGATGATTTGGAATGTTTATGATTTCTTTACGATGTATGCGGAAGTGGATGGCTTTGATTCTGAACAAGCGATGGCGGTGAGTGAATTCGTGAACCCGCTAGATATCTGGTTGGTTTCAAGAGTACATCAGGTGCGTAACCAGATTACAGAAGGCATGGAAGCTTATAATATTCCAGCAGCACTCTCTTCGGTGTTGGAATTTATTGACGATATGTCGAACTGGTTTGTGCGTAGGTCACGTAGGCGCTTCTGGAAGTCGGAAGACGACCAGGATAAGTTGGAAGCCTATTCGACACTATACTATGTGCTGATTTATCTTGCGAAAATTTTGGCACCATTTACGCCATTCCTCGCTGAGGAGCTTTACCAGAAGATGACCGGTGCGGGTGTGGTGAATTCGGAAATTCCAGAATCAGTGCATCTTTTGGATTGGCCAGAAGCTGGTGTAATTGACGAGGCGGTACTTACCCAAATGGCAAAGACGCGTGAGATTATTACGGCTGGGTTAGCAGAAAGAATGAAAAAGACTGAAACTGAAGCACAAATTAAGGTGCGTCAGCCATTAGCGAAGCTAGTTTATGCTGGCGAAAAACTGGATGACTTCTATGAGCAGATTATTATGGAAGAAGTGAATGTGAAGTCGGTCGAGCATGGGGAAGCTTTGGCGCTCGATAAGACTTTGACGCCGGAATTACTAGAAGAAGGTAAGATTCGTGAATTGATTCGCTTCGTACAAGCCGCACGTAAGAAGGCGGGACTTAATGTTGATGATCGCATTAGGTTGATGGTTTCAATGGAAGTACCAGAGGCTTATCGCGAGATGCTGATGAATGAAGTCTTAGCAGAAGAATTGGTGCACGAAGGGAACTTCGCTTATGACGAAATCATCAAAGTTCAGGGTGAAACTATCACGATATCGCTAGAAAAGATCTAAAAGCGGTAAACAGCTGATTAAATCGTAATTATCTAATAATATACGTAAGTATTCGAGAAGCTCTGTAAGTAATTTTACGGAGCTTTTTGATGAAGTCACCCCTGTTAAAGCATAAACAGTATTGACAAAAATAGTAGTTTATGTTAGACTTAAAACAAGTTAGACAATAAAAACAAAAAATGTAAAATAAGCTAACTAAAAGAAAAATAAACAGGAAATCAAATATGTAAAAAAGTCTTCGAATACTCGAAGACAAGAAAAAGTAAGTAAACCTAGAATCATTAACATACCAATATAAATAAGGAAAAATTATCGAATAGACGAGAAGTCGATGAAACACTAATAAACAAGCATTGACTGATCAAGAAAAAGTGGAGGAGATGGATAGATGAATAAAAAAGTTATTCAACTATCCATCGCTCAGATAAAAGAGAAAAAATCAATAAAGTTGTTCAATTTAATAAAATAGTTGTTCAGCTTTTACAGATGAAATTCGGGACTTTATAATATTTTCTATAAAATTTGAAAAAATTACTTGCAAATGTGAAATTTGTGATATTATTAATGTAACGAAGATCATAAATCAAAACAAAAATATAAATTTAAGAGCAAAGGAAGATAGAATGACGTTTGAATTCTTTGATGATGAAACGAATTATGTATCAAAAAGACAAGTCAGCCAAGAGGTGCGCGCGAGGATTACCGCTAAGCTTGGTAAAATTTCCTCGATGATTAGCTAATTTAGTTAGAAACTTCTTCCTGATAAATAAAATAGTCGCTTTTTGGCGGCTATTTTTGTTGTGAGTGGAATTTTATAATTTTTGTATTCAAAATAGAAAAATATGTGTTCAATATCACCCCTATAAGTAATTACGAAATTGAACAAAATTATTATTGACAATCTGATAAATAAGCGTTATCGTAATGGCATAAGGTCATATTTCAAAATAAAAAAGAAAGGTCTCCACATGACTGATACTAATACTTTTTCACCGGAGGTTGGACAGATCCAGCCTGATTTTCAAGGTGACAATTTAAAAGCGCAAGATGAATTGATGAATCAATACATCGAAAAAATGATGAGTGAAGCGGGCGTCCGCGTGAATGATCGTTTGCGTGAAGATTTAAAGATGAAAATGCAAGAAGCTATCTTGAGCGAAATCTTGATGAATTTGCCAGATTACTTGGTAGATAAGATTTCAGAGCTTTTTGATGCAGCTGAGCCAGATTTTAATGAGGTTCAGAAGATCATCCAAGAATCAGGTATTGATGTACAGTCGGTAACCGAAAAGGTATTGGACGAGTTTAAAGAGAATTACTTAAAGAATGCTAAGGAGGAGGCATAATGGGTCCAAGAAAGTTTGGTTTTGCACCAGGTGGAAATAATGGTGATAAGTATGGTATTTCTGATGTAAATAGACGCGAATATCGCGATATAGTAATGCGGAAGTATCATGAAAATTCTGCTAAGAGTAATAGCAAGATAACTGAGCCTAAAATTGAAAATGCAATAGCTGAAAATACAGCTAAAGTTGCTGAAGAGAATAGCATTGTGGATAATAGTCCTAAAGTTGAGAGCGTCACTGAAGATGTGAACTCTGAAAATCAAATTACCATGCAACCAGATAAGGCTCGTGAAGAGTACTATGCTCGTAAACATGAAGAACGTGCGGCTCAATTAGCGCAGTTTAGAATGAATGAATACAAAGAAAAAACTGGTGAACAAGTAGATAAGAACGAAAGTGATCGTAAGTTAGAACTTCGTCACCAATTTGATCAAATTAAACTTGAGACGGATACCTTTTTGAAGATGCAGGCTGGTCTTGGCTTGATGAATGAAAAAGAAATTCGTGATTATAAGGATAACTTAAACAAGCAAGAAAAGAACGCTCTTGAATATATGCGTGAAGGTGGCGATGGTAGTTTGGCACCGATGGAGAATTTGATGAAGCGAAGCCTTGATCAAATTAGTGTTTTTGAGGCTAACATTCAAGCTACTCCAGAATATCAAGAAATGGAACGAAAGAAAGCTTTGGTGAAAAAAGGCCTTGATGCGATTAAGGAACGTAGAGGCAATGATGCTGAACTTGGGGTTAATGATTTTCACTTTAAAGAAAAAGCTTACAAAATGCAGGCTAATCTCGCAGAAAGAGAATTTTTAGCGAAGGCTTTTTCGGCAGAAGATAAGAAAAATACAAATGAAGCGCTTAATGCTGCCACCGAAAAATTCAATAAGCTTGACGAAGAAGCAATTAAATTGACTCGTGAATTGAAGGCTGGTGGTAGAAAGTTGACTTTTGAAGATTATCAAAAGATTGATGCCGCTTGGGGTGCTTCTGCGGCGGCCGAAGCTAAAGTAAATGAAATTAAGAATGCTGACAAGAAGGAAATTGCTTTTGATTTTGCAAAGAATCAATACGAAAAAGTTCATAAAGGCGAGCAAATGAACGGCGTGGAAGGTTCATTCCTGAGTAAGTTTAATGTGCTTACCGGCGAAGATACGATTGAAAAATTCGAGCCAACCGTCAAAGATAAGATGGGTGGAGTAGCTGCCGGTATGACGAATCCAGAAGGTGAACCAAAAGACGAGCCAAAAGATGGTTCTGAAAGTGACCCTAAAGGTGGCTCGGAAGGTGAGCCAAAAGACGAGCCAAAAGATGGTTCTGAAAGTGACCCTAAAGGTGGCTCGGAAGGTGAGCCTAAAGATGAACCAAAAGACGACCATGAAGGTGAACCAAAAGGTGGCTCGGAAGGTGAGCCTAAAGACGGCCATGAAGGTGAGCCAAAAGGTGATACAGAAAGTGATCCGAAAGACGACCCAGAAAAAGACAAGAAAAAAGGTCTTGTTGCTAATGTCATAGATAAAATCAAAAAACACGGTGATGGTATCAAGAAATTCTTACTAGCTGGTGCTATTGCTGTGACTGCTGGTATTTTAGCCTATGGTGGTTATAAACTTGCTACGAATCAGAATGCTGCTGTCGAAAAAAGCATGGATAAGAATAATAACGGTGACACCGATGGTAATGTTGAGGAAGCTCTTGAGAAACATGATGCTAGTGGTGAAACAGATGATAGTGATAGTGAAAAACTTTCAAATGTTGAAATAAAGGTGCGTGTTGGTGAGTCGGAAGTTTCCCATGAGTTTTCAAATGATGTCGATATGAATTTTTCGATGTTTAAGGATTCGCGACGCGAGGGAAATAGCCTTGTTTATGCTGAAGGTGCGGAAAAGCTAAATGAGATGAGAGCAAATGGCGCCAGCGAAGAAGAAATGGCTAAATTTAAGCTTGAAATGATGGATAAGACTTTAGCTGAGCCTCATGCTCTGGTTATGACTGCTATTGAGCTGAATGTCGTAGATTGTCAGACGTGGGACGAAGTAAATGATTTAGTGTTCTCGTTTAATGATATGACACCTGAGCAAAGAAGTGAATTTAGACACAAGGTTAACGTTGCATTGGCGGAAAAAACTGAGGGTGCTACTTTGTCAGAAGGAAGTATTGAAAAAGGTTCTTTCTATGATAGTAACTTTGCGACAAATCTTGCTGAAGAAGGTAACTTCCAATTAATTCTCAATAGAGATAGCAATGGCGTCCATGCAAAAGAAAGAAAGGTCTATTGGTTCTTCGAGAAGGATGGTAAGAATATCTTTAATGAAAATACACTAGGCGGTGGTAAGGAAAAAATGTTGCGCCTTGCAGGTAAAATTAAACGCGGATTTTCAGAGGATCTCATCATGAAGACAATGGAGGCTAATGATTTTCTAGGTAACTTTGAAAAATGTGGCGGTGGTTTGGGTCAATATATAATTACCCCAAAAGAGTCTAATAATAGTATCGAGAAGCAGGTAGATACAATTATTGAAAATAAACAGGATGATGATATCGATGTTGTTCCTCCAGTCCCAGGCGTGATTGAGAATATTACCCCTAACCACGATGAGCCAGCTCCTAAGCCAAAGAACGAAACCCCTCCTTCAACTCCTAAGGAAAATCCAAAGACTCCTGAGAATAATGTGAGTGAAGGCAAGACCAATACGGCATCGGCGAATGATGTTGAGCTTAAATTATCAAAATCGGGAAAGGAATTGGATTTTACAAATCGAGAGGGTACTGATGATCTTAATCTTCAAACCAACCTTCCAGGTAGTGAGGTCACAGATAAGGCACAGTTTGATGCAATGGTGAAAGAGAGCATTGCGCAAAACTCTAATCCAAATACCACCTGGACCTTCCAAGATAATAGTCAAGGGATTGTCCATCAAGAAGGTGTAGCTACAGAAAAACAAGCAGACGCAGAGAATCGCTCCGTGTTGCCTGAAGAAACTCGTCCAGAGCAGGCTAATCCGGAAGGATCGGTTTCAGCGGCAGATAAGGTTTCTACTGCAGAAGATAAAGATGGTTTAATGTCTGTAGCCAATGCGGATAATGCTACGGCTCATGAATCTGGGCAAACTCATACAGTTGAAACTTCGGTTAGTGAGTAATAAAATTGTTCATTAGAGAAGAATAAATATTGAACAAATATATTGTACAAAAACTAAAAATAGTCTAAAATGAGTTTAGGATCTTAATCGAAAGGAGATCGATGAACATAAACATAAAAACAAAAACCTGGGAAGATATGCGTAGTTCTGCGCGCCGTATCTTTCCAGTGATTGGGGCAGTGGTCGCAGGTGCGTTCAGTCTTGGTCAAATTCAAGGTCCAGTGCACGCCGAAGAGGCTACTTGGGGACCTACCAGGCCAACTTATACCTGGAAGAATCCAGCAGATCATGTCACATTTAACTCGATGACGGATAATCCGGAGATTGGTGATGAAGCAAACTTCGTACGCGTACGTAAGGCAGGTACCCGTGATCCATTTGTAGATAACGTTACAGTGGAAGCAGGTGCTGAATATGAAGTGTCTGTGTATTATCACAACAACGCTTCCGCTAAATTAAACGAAGGTGATCGTCGTGGTATTGCGGAGAACGTCCGTCTATATATGAATAAGATTACCGATCGCCTCAATCCTGGTGAAGCGGCTTTAATTAAGGGGACTATTACTTCCTCAAACGCTACACCTAAGGCGGTTTGGGATACTGCATACCTTAATTCGAAAGAAACTGTGTCTTTGCGCTATGTGCCAAATTCTGCGAAGCTTACCAACAGTGGTTCACTTAATGGTACGATTTTGAATGATGATGCGCTATTTGGTAAAGACGGTGGAACTTTCTTGGGTTATAGTAAGGGCTACTGGGGAATGATTCCTGGCTGTAACGAATTTGCTGGCCATGTTAATTTCCGTATCAAAGTCGATAAGGCTGGCTTCACTGGCGAAAAAATGGCTTCTAAGGAAAATATGAATGATTATCGTACGGAAATTACGGTGGCTCCAGGTGAAACTATTGATTTCAAATTGCGTTATAAAAACACTGGTACGACAATCCAACGTGGTGTTTCTGCTTATGATTTGCTCGGTACTGGTATGACTGCAATTCCTGGCACCACTTTCTTGAAGACTCCTCGTTCGGCTGGTTTTGAAAAAGAAAATCTCTTCAAAAATGGTTTCAATATTGGTGATTACAATGCCAGTGAAGAAGCTTTCATCACCTACAAAGTAAAATTCTCTGAAGACGAAAAAATCTTCCCATGTGGTGATACGGTAACTTACAACAATTCAGCTATCGCGGTGCTCGACACTACGATTCATAGTAAAGTAAAGGTTACGGTTCATCGTGATTGTGCAGACAAGCCAAAAACTCCTAATACGCCAAAGGAACTCCCTCACACTGGTGCTTCCGAAACCGTATTAGCTGTAGTGGTGACCGCCATGATTGGTATCGGTACTGCTTACTACATTGCTTCGACTAAGCAACTTAAGGCTTTAGAAAAGCAACACGAAGATAAAGAATAAAGAGCCCCTTTCGATCTAATGTAATCGCTTAGACGATTAAGTACAAAAAAGAACCCTATGAGAGCGGGGTTCTTTTTTTGTTTAGTTATTGAAAAAAGCGAACAAATATGCTAGAATAGTCAAAGTTAATAATACATTAAGGAATATTATGAAAAAGGCAGTTGTACTCATCGGCGGTAAGCAATATATCGCAGCTGAGGGTGAGACCCTACGGGTGGACCTCCTCCCGGAAGGAACTAAAGAGCTCGAAACTAGTGCTTTACTTGTAATTGATGGCGATAAAACCCTCGTTGGTACGCCAGAAGTCAAAGGTGTTAAGGTTTCAGCTAAAGTCGTAGAAGAGAAAATCGCTGGTGACAAAATCCGCGTAATCCGCTACCACTCAAAGAAGCGTGTCCACAAGGAAACTGGTCACCGCCAAAAATACAGTGTGATTGAAATTACTTCAATCAAATAAGAAAAAGGCCCTACGGGGTCTTTTTTGGGGCTTTTTGTCGTGATAATGATTATTCTTATGAATATTATGGTAATATATAAATAGATATGGCGAAGGTAATTTGTATCACAAATCAAAAAGGCGGGGTCGGTAAGACGACGACCACAATTAATTTGGCGTACTATTTGATGAAAGAAAAACAAAAAGTCTTAGTAATTGATTTTGATCCGCAGGGAAATGCGACATCGGGCCTGGGTATTGATAAGGCGCAGTTTGAGCGTAATTACATGAACAATGAACTTTCGAATACAATGTCGGAAGTGATTTTGGGCGAGAGGCGATTGTCAGAAATAATTTTGAACACTAAATTTAAGGGTTTGGACTTAGCCCCGACCACGCCACAGCTGGCTAATGCCGAAGTCGAGATGACTAAGCTGAGTAAAAAATTTGTTCAGCTGAAGAATGCGATTAACGAAGTACGTGATAATTATGATTTTGTGATTATCGACCTGCCACCAAGTCTTTCATTATTAACGGTGAATGGAATGATTGCGGCGGATTATCTTTTGATGCCAGTACAGACGGAGTTTTATGCTCTAGAAGGAGTGGCACAGCTGATGGATTCCGTGAAATTGGTACGTAAGGCAATGAACCCAAATTTGAAATTATTAGGGGTACTGGCGACGATGTATGATAAGCGTACCTCTTTGTCGGTGCAGGTATTAGCAGAAATTAAGAAATATTTCCGAGATAAGGTTTTTGAGACGACGATTCCACGTAATGTAAGGTTAGCGGAGGCACCTAGTCACGGAGTGCCGGTGGGGGATTATGATCGATTCAGTAAGGGTGCGAAGGCTTACAAGGAATTAGCAAAAGAAGTAGTAAAAAGAGTGTAAAAAGAAAAAGAGAGTGTGAAAATGGCAAAAGGTTTGGGTCGCGGATTTGAAAGTTTAATTCCTACGGATATCGTAGAGGATGATTTTGATATTACTTTGTCGGAAGATAGCTCGAAGAGTCAGTTAACTGAGCTAGATTTAGCGAAAATCATGCCAGAAACCGATCAGCCACGTAAAGATTTTTCAGAGGAAGCTTTGGCGGCGCTAGCGGACTCGATTCGCGAGCACGGAGTTTTGCAGCCGATTGTGGTGGTAGCTGAGGGTAATAAATATAAGATTGTGGCGGGTGAGAGGCGTTATCGCGCTTCGAAAATGGCGGGATTAGAGAAGATCCCGGCGATTATTCGTACTCTCGATGCGCAAAATCAGTTAGAGCTTTCGATTATTGAAAATGCGCAGCGCGAAGATCTTAATGCGATTGAAATGGCGACAGCCTATGCGAAATTGAAAAATCAATTTAATTTGCAACCCGAAGAAATTGCCAAGCGAGTAGGTAAGAGCAGTTCATCAGTAATTAATACGATGCGACTTTTGAACTTGCCAGATGAGGTGAAGCATGCGATGGTTGAGCATAAGCTGACCGAGGGGGTGATGAGGCCGCTAATTTCGGCAGATCCAGAAATGGTGAAGAAAATTTTGCCGATGATTATCGAAGAGGGGTGGACGGCGCGTAAAGTAGAACGTTACATTGCGGAGCATAAAAAGAAAAGTTCGGCGAATTTACTGAAAACTAACGTTTATCTACACCAAGAGAATGAATTAAGCGAAAAATACGCGGCAAAAGTACGGGTGAGGGGACGCAGTGTGACTTTTGCTTGTAAAAATGAAGACGAATTGCAGAGATTATTAGCGAGATTACAATGAGTAAAAAATGTGTTCAATCGCAAACAACAGAGAGAGAACAGGCCGCGATTGATTTTGCAACCCAAGCTCATGAGGGGCAGAAGCGAAAATCGGGTGAGCCATACATTATCCATCCGCTGGCAGTAATGAATATCTTACGAGATTGGGGAATGGACGAAGATACAGTGATAGCTGGAGTACTTCATGATGTAGTGGAAGATACTGGGGTGACATTAGAGGAAATTAAGGAAAAATTCGGGGAAACCGTGGCATTTTTGGTGGATGGCGTGACGAAGTTAGGTAAGGCCAGACAGGGGATGCGAGATATCGATACTTATTTGCCGGCGACGAAAGATAATCTCTTGAGGCTTTTGATTGCGACAGGAGCGGATATTCGGGTTTTGATAATTAAACTAGCCGATCGCCTACATAATTTGAGGACTTTGTCGGCTTTGCCACCAGAGAAGCAGAAAAAGATTGGCAAGGAGTCGCTCGAGATTTTTTCACCATTAGCGGACCGTTTGAATATGGGGAGACTGCGTGTAGAAATTTCCGATATTGCATTTTCATATGTTGATCCAAAACGTTTTGAATTTTTGAAAAAACTGATCGAAGAGCGCAATAAATCCGCGGAGAAAAGTCTAGCGAAAATTAAGCAGGAAGTGTCGGAAAAACTAGCGGCGGAGAAGATTAAATTTGAGATTGATGGACGGGTGAAGTCGGTTTACTCTTTACATAAGAAGCTGGCGAAATATAATCAGAATATCGACGAGGTTTATGATTTAACGGCACTTCGAATTATTGTGGAAGATGTGACGGATTGTTATTTGACGCTAGGGATTATTCACGCGCTTTATACGCCGATGACGGGCAGAATTAAGGATTACGTGGCGATGCCGAAGCAGAATGGCTATCAGTCGCTGCATACGACGGTGATTACGAAAGATAAGCGTATCGTGGAGTTCCAAATTCGTACGAAAGATATGCATGAATATGCGGAACGGGGGCTGGCGGCCAGCTTTTTCTATAATGAGCAGAAATTGACGGAGAATTATAAGATGGGGAAGATTCAGCACTTGCCGACGAATTTACTATGGATTTCGGAGCTGCAAATGGCGGCGGCACAGCTGAAAGAAGGTAAGCAGGTGGACATAAAAAAGCTAAAGATTAATTTGTTTGCCGATAAAATTTTCGTCTATACGCCGAAGGGGGATATTATTGATTTGCCGGTAGGATCGATGCCACTTGATTTTGCTTATCGATTGCATTCGGAAGTGGGTGGACATGTGATTGGCGCAAAAATTAATGGTAAGCTTTCGAACTTGAACACTAAATTAAAAAATGGTGACGTGGTGGAAATTTTGACTTCGAAAAATCAAATGGTAAAACCAAGTTGGTTGGATAAAATTATTACGCCGCATGCGCGCAATAAAATTAAGCAGCAATTAAATCGCACGATTCAAATGGTGATGGGTGGGGAAGTGAATAAAAAATAAGCCCCTTATGCTATAATTAAGCATATGAGAAAACAGAAGTTGAAATCGCGAACGAGTTTGATTCAAGGTCTCTGTTTTTTGGTGTTTGGTTTGATTGTGATTCAGCTATTTCGCTTACAGGTGGTAAATCATAAAATTTATGCTGCAAAAGCGAATCAGCAACAGATTATGAAGTCGACAATTTTTGCCAAGCGCGGGGAAATTTATTTTCTAGATGGTGACACGCCGGTGCCAATTGTGATGAATAAAAAAACCTATACAATTTCGATTGATCCCAGTTTGGTGGTGAAAAAACGAGAGGAAATTACCAAAAAAATTGATGAAATAGTAGGGGCTTATCGTGTCAAAACGGGCTGGGATGAGGTTTTTGCGGATCCGGAGCGTAAATATTTTGTGGTGGCGAAAAATGTGCCATATACGGAGACAAATAACCTAAAAAAGGCGGATTTGGTCGGAGTTTATGAACAGGAAACCACGACGCGGGTTTACCCAGAAGGGGAAATGGCGGCACAGGTTTTGGGCTTCGTGAATCAAGATGGTGAAGGTCAATACGGAGTAGAGGGTAGCCTAAACAAGGAATTAACGGGGGAAAATGGATTACTGAAAACCGTGAAAGATTCGAATAATGTGCCGCTGACGATCGGTAATGAAAATGTGAAAATTCCGGCAAAAGATGGGAAGAACTTAGTGCTGACGATTGATCGCAATATTCAGAAAAAAGCGGAAGAAGCAGTCGATGAAGTGACGAAAAAATTCAACATCACTTACGGGTCGGCAATTGTGATGAATCCGGCGACCGGACAAATTTTGGCGATGGCAGGTAAACCAGGTTATAATCCGGCAGAATACGCCAAAGTAACGGATGCGAAGGTTTTTCAGACCGATGTGACGATGAATGCTTTTAACTCAGCTTCAGTCTGTAAGACTTTTGCGATTGCGGCAGCGATTGATTCTGGAGTAATGACGCCAGAGACGACTTATTATAATACGGATAGATTAGTGATTGACGGTTGGCCAATTGAGAATGCGATTAAGGGGCATACCGGGGAAATTTCCATGCAAACCGTTTTGACCTACTCATTAAACACGGGTTCGATTCAGGCTTTGAAGCTGCTAGGTGGTTCGGCTTCGGAAATTACTTACCAAGGTAAGGAAAAGCTTTATGATTATTACCATAATCGCTTTAATTTAGGAAAATATACGGGGATTGAATTGCCAGAGACAAAGGGGTCGATTGTGCCACCAAATGATATTGATGCGACGGATGCGAGGTATGCGAATATAACGTTCGGGCAGAGCTTGGATCTCTCGATTATTCAAGTAGCTTCAGCTTTTTCGGCGGTGGTGAATGGTGGGGAATATTATCGTCCGACTTTGATTGCGGGTGAAATGAAGGATGGTAAGTTTGTGCGAACAGAACTCGCGAAGGCGGATCATGATGCGTTAAATAAGAATGATACGAGCAGAACGATGCGCCAAATGTTACATACGGGCCGTCTAGTTTTTCCGAATGTGAAGGGGTATGACGAGGATTATTATGTGGGTGGAAAAACCGGTACGGCGCAGACTGTGAAAAATGGCAAATATAGTTTCGATGAAACGATTGGTACTTATGTGGGTTTTGGGGCGAAGTCTCTAGAGGAAACACCAGACTATGTGATTATGACGAAGGTTTGGAGTGATAACCGAAAACTCGATGGCGGGATGAATGCGAAGCCGATTTTTGATGAGATATCGAAGTATATGATAAACTATAATAAAGTCAGGAGGTAAGGCGTGGGGAATTTAGATAACAATGCATTGTATGGTTTACTATTGTCGCTCGGTACCTTTTTGCTTTCGATGTTTTTGACGCCTTTTTACACTCACGTAGCTTATAAATATCATTTTTGGAAGAAGCAAAAAAAGACCACGGTTTCGGGTGATGGCCTGCCGATTATGACGAAACTGCATGCGCATAAATTCAAGCGAGTATTTCCAACGATGGCGGGGATTATCGGGGTGATTTCTGTAACAGTGGTGACACTGATTTGTAATTTCGATCGTGCACAAACGTGGCTACCGATTTTTGGTTTCTTGGGTGGAGCGATTGTAGGCTTGATTGATGATGGGATTAATGTATTTGGCTCAGGTGAGGGTGCGGCTGGGCTGCGTGCGCCAATTAAGTTTGCGATGATTACTGTGGTGAGTTTGGTGTTAGGTTGGTTTTTTGCCTATAAGTTAGGCTGGACGAGTATCCACATTCCATTTGCGGGTGATATTGAAATTGGCGGAGTAGTAATGGTGGGGTTATTTACTTTTGCGGTGGTGGCGACCTCAAATGCAGTGAATATTTCGGATGGATTAGATGGCCTCGCTGGGGGTCTTGCGATGATGGCTTATGGTGCGTTCGGGACGATTGCGCTATTTCGTGGGCAGGTTTATTTATTTGCTTTCTGTATGACGGTAGTGGGGTGGCTGTTTTCTTATGTGTGGTTCAATGTGCCGCCAGCACGTTTTATGATGGGTGATGTGGGGTCGTTTGCACTGGGTGCGGGGCTTGGCGTGGTATCTATGATGACGAATTCATTGTTACTTTTGCCTGTAATTGGACTGCTATTTGTGGTGGAGGCAGGCTCATCTTTGATCCAGATGATTTCGAAGAAATTTTTCAAGCGTAAGATTTTTATTTCAGCGCCGATCCATCATCATTTGGAAGCAAATGGTTGGGGTGAGGCCAAAATTGTGATGCGTTTTTGGGTAATTGCGGGAGTTTGCGCAATTGTCGGGGTATTTCTGGCGATGGTGAGTGGAATTATTAAAAGATAAAAACTTTTGGAGTGGGATTAGATGCGACAACATAAGGCAAACTATAAAATTAATTTTGATTGCCATCGGGTTGATGATGATTGCTTTAGTAGGTCCGTCTTATGCGAAAGTGAAGGGGGAAGATACAACGTATTGGTTGGATCAAGTGAAATATCTGGCAATTACGGCGGTGCTGCTATTTTTTGAGACTAGAGTGAATTTGGTGGAAGTGGAAAAAGCTAAAAAACCTAGTGGGATTTGGCGAATACTGGATGCTATAGCAAAACAATTACCAATGATTTTGTTGATTGTGGGGTTATCTTTGAATTTACTACTGGCGGTGGCAGCGGGGCGTTCAACTTTGGCATATTGTCAGTTAGGGGCCTGTAGGTGGCTGAGACTCGGGCCAATTACGATTCAGGTGTCGGATTTTTTGAAATTAGGAGTGATGCTTTATCTAGCAAAGATTACCGCGGATTTTCAGGCGAGGGGTGGATTTTTGGAAGAGGCTGGCAGGACGACGGCACTCGGAATGTTGATGCAGCTTTTGATGGATTTATATGTGAGAATCAAAGGCAGAAAAGAGGGGAGGAGTACGAATTCGAAGAGCCAGGCGGGTGTTTCGGGAGGAACGGCTTTTTCTAGTCAAGTGAATTTTAGTCGTAATAGCTATAGTTTTAATCAGGGCTTTAATGCGACGGGAAATTTGGCGCGGGAAAATGGGCAAAGCAATAGGCTGATGAGAGGCGCAGCAAAAATTTTAGCGCGAGGCCAAGTAAATGGCTGGACAAGTGCGGAGATTTTGAGAGAAGGTTATAAATTTTATGCGAAATTTTTTGGTGTTTTAGGGGTTTCACTATTTTTGATTGTGGTATCTCAAAAAGACTTGGGTTCAGCGGTACCGCTCGGGGTGATTGCGCTGACGATTTTATTTGTGGCGGGAATTAAGATTTGGAAAATTATGATTTTGTTTGCGGTGATTTTGGCGCTGGGTGTGGGGATGATTTTGTCTTCACCGCACCGTCGTGAGCGTTTGTTTACTTTTACGGGCAAGGGCGATGCGACGACGGATTATCATATTGAAAACGCACTAATCACTGTGGGGTCTGGGGGACTACTCGGGGTGGGTATCGGGAATAATGTACAGACGGCGGGATATTTGCCAGAGTCAATTACTGACTCGATGTTCGCAGTGATTTCGGAAATGTGGGGATTTGTCGGGGCAGTAATAGTGATCGGGCTTTACGTACATTTATTCATGGAAATTTTGAAAGTGGCGAACACTTCGGAAAATCTCTATTTTAGATTGGTGACGATGGGGGTGTTTGCTTGGCTGTTTTCACAGGTGGCGGTGAATATTAGCGCGATGATTGCGCTGATTCCACTTACGGGTATTACTTTGCCGCTACTTTCGAAAGGCGGAACGAGTCTTCTGATAACATGTTTTGGATTAGGATTAGTAATTAATATTTCGCGGTTTACTTCGAGGACGGAAATTTCAGATGATGAGCGAAATGAGGAAATTAAAAATAATTTAAGGATGAGCAGAAGTAGTAGACTGGGAGGAAGAGGATGAAAATTTTAGTAGTAGGCGGCGGATCAGGCGGACATATTACTCCAGCGATGTCGGTGGTGCATGAAATTTTGAAGATGAAACCGAAGAGCAAAATCGAATTCTGGACTGATGCGAAATATTATAAAAATGTAGTGAAGCTGGCAAATGAAGCGAAGCTGGCGTGGGGCGGCGAAGAAGAGACGGGGGTAAAATTATATTTACGTGTGCGTAAGGTTTTTGCGGGGAAATTTCATCGTTATCATGGTTTGAAATTGTCAGATTATTTTGATAATCACGCGAAGACTTTTTGCGATGTGGTGTTCGGAAATATTGCGGGGGCTTTCGGGTTTACTATGGGGTTTCTGCAAACTTTGTGGCGTTTTAGTCGAAAAGAAAATCGTCCGGATGTAATTTTCTTGAAAGGTGGGTTCGTGGGGCTACCGGTCGGAATCGTGGCGGGAATTTTTAAGATTCCATATTTGATTCACGAATCGGATGCAACGATGGGATTAGCGAATCGTATTTTGAGTAAAAAAGCGAAAACTATTGCCATGGGTACGCCGGTAGAAAAAGAGGATTCGCGTTACGTGTTTGTGGGAATTCCAGTGGGGAAAGAATTTGAAAAAGTGGCGGAAAGTAAAAAGAGACGCTTGAAGAGAGAATTAGGATTCGATCCGGAGCAAAATTTGGTGATCGTGACGGGTGGTTCGCAAGGTTCGATGCATATTAACCAGGCGGTGCGGGAAATTTTACCAGAACTTTTGAAGTATACGTCGGTTGGATTGGTGTCTGGTCGTAAGCATTACGAGGATATGATTGATCTGAAGAAATATGAAACTTGGGAAAAAGGTAAATTGACTTCGGAATTCCGGATGTGGAATTTTTCGCCAGTGATGCACGAAATTTTAGGTGCGGGAGATATTGTGGTGTCGCGGGCGGGGGCGACCACAATGGCGGAACTAGCCAGTCTGGGAAAGCCAACAATTTTGGTGCCGTTTGAAAAATTACCGGGCGGACATCAGGTGAAAAATGCGGAAAAATTAGCGCGCGATGAAGCGGTGGAAATGATTTTGGACCGCGACATGGAGATGGCTCCAGAAAAATTATTGAAAAAGATTTTGAATTTGCTAAAAAATAGTGAAAAACAAGCTAAATTGGTGATGAATTTTAAGAAATATGCGAAATTAGATGCGAGCGAGTCGCTAGCAAAATTAGTGTTGGGCTTGAAGAAATAAGATTAAAAAAAACAGGATTTGAAAGAATCAGGGTAAAATAGTTTTTGAAAATATAAAGGCGATAAAAGTGAGAATTAATAAGACGATTGCCTCGAAACGGGAAGAAGTGATTCTGGAGTCGACGAGGATTAAGGAAGAAAAAAGGCGAAAACGTAAAAAGGTGTTGCGTTTCGTAGGGCTGAGTACGGCGTTGGCTCTGGGGACGGCAGGATTGACGCTTGGCGCGGTAAGTCTGATCAATCGGGGTGACGCGAAAAAGACGGAAGTGAAACCGACGGTGGTGAATTTAACTTCGAGCGTGGAAATTGTCGACGAATCGGGGAATAAAAACCTGATTACGGACAAGATTAAGCAATACGTGGCATTGCTGGAACAGGATTTGAAGGATTTGGGGGTAAAAATGACTAAGGTGGTACTACCGACGGATAAGACGAGACAGTTAGATGTTTATCTCGAGGGGCGTACGGAGTATTATAAGTGCCTGATTGATCGTTCGCCAGCGGAATCGGCGGAGGATATCGAGCGGATGCAGCGTTATTTGATAGCGAATAATCTCGCACCAATCTATGTGGATGTGAGGATTGAGAGTCGCGCGTATTATAAGTAGTGCAGTGTGAGATTGAATACAAAAATTAATGAAGAGGCTTCAGGAGAAGGCCTCTTTTTATGTGCTATTTTCGACTTCTTTTTATGAGCTGTTTTTTGTGGGTGATGTGGTTTTTATGAAAGAGACGGAAATGACATGAGAGAAGTGGAAATGATATGAATAAACGCTCGGTTTACGGAAATGACATGAGTAGATGTTCGGTTTTTTCCGATGGAGAAAAAATCAGGTATGATAAGTTTGTTCGGTTTTTGGTGGAGGACGAAAAAACGAGCTGGCGAAATTTGTTCGGTTTTTGATATTTGAGATTTTTACCAAAGTCTTAATTAAGTAATATATTTTGAAATAAAAAGGACTTTTCGCAAATAGAAGCGTTCGGTTATTATGAAATAAAAAATAAAAATAGCAAAATAGAATAAAGCTGGAATGAGACAGGCAAAATAAACTAAATAACAGGGAAACACTAAAAAGTTTTGCACAGGTGTGGAAAACTCGACAAATAATTTGCACAAAAATTAACAGGGGTGAAGCGTGCTCTATATATACGGTGAGGTTTGTGCAAAAAATAGATAAGGTGGTTTAATTGTGGAAAAGTCTGCGAAAAAATGTAAAAAATTATGTGAAAAAGTACTTGCAATAAGCATAAATATAATTTAGAATTAGGTCAGTGGATAAATAAAACAAAAACCACAAAAATAAAAGTACATTAAAAAATGTTTGAGGTCGGTCAACTAGGAGTCTTGGCGCGCGTTTAGGTCACGCGTAATCAAAGCCATTCGTACTTCTTAAAACACCTCCCAATTAACTCAATATGCAACCTACACAATAAGTCTCTCAACAATCATAGTTATGAGCCGCGCGAGTGGTAAAACTGTGATACTTTATTGCTAGGTAAAACGTTTCGTTTAAATAACAAAAACTATACAAACACAAACACGCTAAAATTTCTAGTTGAGCGATCTCAAACAAGAAGCAAATAACTACAAAAATCTATCAGAGAAACCTCGGATAAGTTATAATGTAGTTATGAATGAACTTCACAAACCTGTAATGCTATCAGAAGTTCTCGAGGCTCTAAACCCGAAACTGGGCGAATCTTATTTGGATTTGACAGCGGGATATGCGGGTCATGCGGGAAAGGTTTTGGCGGTTACGCAGAATTATAAAGATTCCATCTTGGTAGACCGAGATGAGAATGCTGTGAAATATCTTCGAGAGAAGTATCCTTTGGATGAATCAAAGTTAGATATTTTACAAATGGATTTTTATAGTGCGGCGCAACACTTAATCGAGTGTGGAAAAACTTTTGATATGATATTGGCAGATTTTGGAGTTTCATCTCCGCAATTAGATAATTCGGATCGAGGTTTTTCATTCAAAAATGATGGACCTTTAGATATGCGCATGGATAGAACGCAGGAATTATCAGCTGAAACGGTGATTAATCATTTTCCAGAGAAAAAACTGGTAGAAATTTTCCAAGAATACGGCGAAGAATCTATTGGTCTAGCGAAAAAACACGCGAGGGAAATTGTTACGAGTCGACCTTTTTCTTCAACTAAGGAATTGGCGGATCGAATCGCTGGAAATGGATGGCATAAAAAACATCCAGCCACTCAGGTTTTTCAAGCTGTAAGAATTTTTGTAAACGATGAGCTTTCGATTATCGAAAAAACTTTACCATTATTACCTAAACTTTTGAAACCAAATGGTAGGGTGGCGATTATTACTTTTCATAGCTTGGAAGATCGGCTGGTGAAGCAATATTTTAAGCAGGAAAGTGCGCTAGGTTATGAATCAAAATTAACGATTTTGACGAAAAACCCAGTAATTGCGGGGGAATCTGAACTCGTTATCAATCCGCGAGCGAGAAGTGCAAAATTAAGAGTAGCAAAAAGAAAATAAGGCTAGCTTGGATTTTCAGCACAACTTCAGCTCCATTGATAAAAATAAAAACAAAAAAGGAGGCAATATGCCAAAGCAAATCATTGTAAAAAACAGCTCACGCGCACAAAAAATCAAAGTTAACTTTCGTTAATTAGATAAACTTTGGGAGCTTTTTGCTCCCACATGACGGGAAATTCTCCCTAAAGGTGAAGGCCCCGATGCGGTTGTGAGTAAATCGTAGAGTGTGTTTTATATAAAAAATATGACCTTCCCGAAGACCATATTAGCGATGCGGTAGTGCGGTTAATATGGGACTTCGGTCTATGAATATTTTTTGTGTAAAAAGATGAACTCATAACAATTAGAAAAATAAAAATAAAAATAATTAGAAATACTAATTAAAATCTTTTTTGCGACAAGATTTTAGCGAGTATTTTTTGCGAGGAAAAATGCGAATCACAGTTAATAGACCAAAGCAAAACAGTTATTCAGTCCGTACCAGAATGACAAGCACGCGTACAGCCGCGAGTTTGCCCCGAACAAATTTTTACGCTAATGCGGTTTCTTCCGGCTATTCCAGAAACCAAAATAGTGTGAAATATAAGAGTAATGTGTTTGGTCGTTTTTCATCGGCTTTGATGATTACGATTATGGTAGCTATTTTGGGACTTTTTTATGTCTCAGAACAGTCGCAAACTACCGCTTTTGATTACAAAATTAACGAAGTGAATACTCAGCTATCCGATCTCGAGGCAGAACGAGACGATTTACGAGTGGAGCAGGCAAGGCTTCAGTCGATTGCGAATAGCAAAAATTCCACCGTGGCGTCGAATATGGAAACCGCGACCGCTGCAGGATTTACTAGATAAAATATTGTTTGTTTTTGGTTTCTCTTTTCGGTAATGGACGTTTGCGAGGCGGAAGTTACCGCTTTTTTCTCTCTCTAAAATATGGTAAAATAATTTAGATAAATGTGTCCTCTTGGGGGCGGTAAGGAGTAAGTATGGCAGAAAATCAAGACAAGGTGATTCAGATTGCGGGTTCAATTACCGTAGATGAGCTAGCAAATGCGCTCGGTCTTTCCGTGACTTTTTTGATTGGCGAACTTTTTAAGCAGGGAATTGTGGCGACGATTAATCAGCGCCTAGATTTTGATACGGCAAGTATTATTATTGAGGAATTAGAATTAAAAAATGTGCGCTTAGAGCGTAAAAACACCTCGACCAAGACCTCGGATCTGAGAAGGGAATTATCGGATAAGGCGGTAGTGCGTCCACCAGTAGTGGCGGTGATGGGGCACGTAGATCATGGTAAAACTACCTTGCTTGATACGCTTTTGCATAAGAAAACCGTGGAGGGGGAAGCGGGTGGTATTACGCAGCATATTTCAGCTTATCAATTAAAACATAATGAACGCCTAATTACTTTTCTGGATACTCCTGGACACGAAGCCTTTGCAGCGATTCGTCAGCACGGTGCGATGTTGACCGATATTGTGGTGATCGTAGTGGCGGCAGATGATGGTGTAAAACCACAGACGGTGGAAGCAATCAAGTTTGCCCAGAGTGCGAACGCAAAAATTATTGTGGCGATTAATAAGATTGACCGTGAAGGGGCGGATATTCCACGTACGATGGCAGATTTGGCACAGCATGGTTTGAACCCAGAAGAATGGGGTGGTGATATCACGATGGTGCCAATTTCGGCAAAACGTGGAGATAATCTCGAGAAACTACTTGATTTGATTCTTTTGACGGCTGATATTGAGGAATTGAAAGCCGATGTGCAGATTCCTTCTGAAGGTCTAGTAATCGAATCACATATGGAAGTTGGCAAGGGTTCAGTGGTGAATCTTTTGGTGACTGGCGGGGAATTAAAGACTGGAAAATTTATCGTGGCGGGTAGTGCTTATGGTAAGATTCGCACAATGCTAGATTTTCGTGGTAAGCCAAAAGGAAAAGCGACGCCTTCGACTCCAGTGACGGTGACTGGTTTTAAGGAACTGCCAAATTTCGGTGATAAATTTATCGAAGTAAAAGATGAAAAATCAGCACGCAAGATGGCGCTACTTAACGCGCAGAATTTGGTGGAAGAAAGTGCTTCGGCGAATGTGACGAGCTCGGATTTGCTACGTATGATGAATAATGCGGACAATGCGAAGGTCTTTAATGTAATTATTAAGGGTGACGTGCTAGGTTCAGTGACCTCGGTGGTCGATTCTTTGAAGATGATCGATACGAAGGGTGAAGTGATGCTAAATATTGTTTCTTCTGGCGTGGGCGATATCACGGAAAATGATATTTATATGGCAGAAGGTGACAATACGGTGGTTTACGGCTTTAACGTCAATGTGCCAACCAATATTGTAAAATTAGCGGCGCGTGACGGGGTAGAAATTCGTAATTATAAGATTATTTATGAACTACTCGATGATGCGAAGACTTCGATGGAAAATCTTTTAGATGCCGAGATTGTAGAAACCGAAATGGGTGAAATGAAAATTAAAGGGGTCTTTCGTACTGAACGCACAGCAATTATTGCTGGTGGTGAAGTATTGACTGGTTTAGCGAAAAAAGGCTTGATGGGCCGCGTGTATCACGAAAAAGAATTGATCGGCGAGGTGGAAGTCGACTCAGTGCAAAAAGAAAAAATGGATGTGAACGAATTGGTGGCTGGTGAAACTGGTGGTATCGCCTTTAAGTTAGAGAAGAAGTTGGTGATCGAAATAAATGACCGCGTGAAATTCTTTACCAGGGAATTGGTCAAAAAGAAGCTTTAAAATTACTAAAGAGAACGCCGCATACCCCGTTCCGGAGACACTCAAGGCCGTTCGGCCAAGCTTATGCTCCGTCAGAGGTAAGCGGCATTCTCTTTTTTTGATATAAAAAATTGTTCTTCTTATGGTAAAATTAGACTATCATGGAGAGAAAAAGGTTTGATATTTTGAATATCTTCTTAAATAAGATTATGTTTGGATTTTTTATAGGTTTATTATCGCTTACGTTAAATTTTGCGTTTAGTCAGAATTCATTTGCGGAATACAAAGCTACACTTTCGGCTTCTATTAGTGAATCTACCGCCGCAATCGATGGTACCGAAATTATCGAATCTAGCAATGAGACTACTGAGCACGAAATAAATCTTAAAATAAATACGACCAATAAGACTGGCTATACCGCCATGATTAGTTCCAAGACCGAGGAAACTGCTCTATTAAATACTAACCCTGCCATAAATACTAAAATTAATTCAATTTCTTCCACTTATTCTCTTGCGAATTTTCCAGCAAATACTTGGGGGTATAGGTTTGATGATGATGTAGATTTTAGTCCAATCCCGGCACAATCCGCTCCAGTAAATTTGATTAAGACTACCGAAAAATCTACTGAGGAGGAGAACCATAATATCAAACTTGGTATGAAGTTAAATAGTAGTCTTAAACCCGGTAATTATGAAAACAGGCTTATTGTTTCTGTAGTTTCAAATCCATACACGCCAAAAGCCGTAATGGATAGTGGCTATGAGTTTAATATGATGATTAATGCATTACTGAGAAATGAAACTGTCGAGATGAAACATTTTAAAAAGGGCTTGATTGCACCGGCATCAACCATGAACGTTAAGAATATTGAAAATAGAGATTCTGATTATGAAATTAAACTTTGGGCAGACCCTGTTACTGAATCTGTATACTATTATGCTGATTCCGGAGAAATTTACTTAAATGAAGACAGTAGTTCGATGTTTGGTAGTGTTGATTGGTGGAACAAGATAGGTAATTTTATGGACATAGATTTGTCTGGCTTTAATACCTCTAAGGTAACGAATATGGAAAATATGTTTAGAAATATGTCAAATCTTACCACCCTTAATCTCTCTAATTTTAATACCTCCCAGGTGACAAGTATGAGTCATATGTTTCATGATATGTCTAATCTTACCACCCTTAATCTCTCTAATTTTAACACTTCCAATGTGACAAGTATGGATTATATGTTTTATGGCATGTCTAATCTTACTATTCTTAATCTTTCTATCTTCGACACTTCTATGGTAACAAGTATGAACGCTATGTTTTATGGTATGTCTAATCTTGCCGCTCTTAATCTTTCCAACTTCGATACCTCGAAGGTGACGAGTATGTTTAATATGTTTTCTGGTATGACTAATCTCACCTCCCTTAATCTCTCTAATTTTGACACTTCTAATGTAACAAGTATGGGTGGGATGTTTTATGATTTGCTTAATCTTGCTACACTTGACCTTTCAAATTTTGATACCTCCAAGGTAACGGATATGAGTTATATGTTTTATGGTATGAATAATCTTATCGCTCTGGATATATCTAATTTCAATACATCAAAAGTAACTAATATAACCCATATGTTTTCTACTGGTATAGCAGGCCCATCTAGTGAGAAATTAGAGAGGATTTACGTGAATCAAGATTTTGATGTATCAAAATTAACATCAGTACAAGGTGCATTTATAGGTCGATACAAGCTTAGGGGAGGGAATGGTTCGTATCTTTCCTATCCTGCTACAGCTGATTTGACTTGGCTTCGGGTGGATCGCCCGGGAGTGCAGGGTTACTTTACGAAAAAAGCTTAAATTGTGATAGGGAATTGATAAAGCTTTTGGTTTTTGAAGATTCTTATGCTAAAATAAAAGTATATGCAAGGCCAAAAATCACATTCTTTTAAATTATTTTTGTGGAAAAATATTTTTGTAGTGACGGCTAGTTTTGTTGCTTCTTTTCTTGGTTTAAATTTTAATACTAATGAAGTTTCAGCTTTATTTGTGCCAACCTTGTCGGCTTCGGTGGATCAAGTGAATCTTCAAGTGAACGGTAATTCGGTAATAAATTCTTCCGATAAGACTACAGAGATTCCATTTAATTTCACCGTCAATACCAATAATCGCACGGGTTACACCGCGATATTAAGTTCCGAAACTGAAAATACTGCACTAACCAATGCAGGATCTGCAGTTGGAGCAAAAATTGATTCGATTAGTACAAACTTAACATTAAATAATTTACCAAATAATACTTGGGGCTACAAGCTCGGTGCATCCACGAGCTATGCACCGATTCCAGCTTTGTCTACGCCTGCGCAAATTATCCAAACCGCAGGGAAGACTAATGGTAATGAATCGAACCAGCTGAATATTGGCATGAAATTAGCGGATAATCTGGAGTCAGGGAATTATACAAACAAATTAATCTTATCTTTTGTTTCGAATCCATATCAGCTACGTGCAATGATGACAAATGGTCCAGATTTTAATACAAGAGTAGGGAATTTGGATCCGAATCCAACTTATTTTTCGGGTTCTGGATGGTCAATGCCGACTAAGGAACATATCAAGAGTTTCAAAAGGAGTACTGTAGCTCCAGCTAATTCTGTGACGACAATTAACATTGAAGATCCGGATTTATCAGACTACGAAATTAAAGCTTGGTATAATGTGGCGGATCAGTCAGTATATTATTATGCTCCGGTAAGTACGACTTATTTAAATCCTAACTCTAAAGGTATGTTTCAATGGTTTACGAAAATGGAAACAATCGACTTGGCCGGCTTTGATACGAGTGAAGTGACTTCGATGAATACAATGTTTTATACGATGAATAGTCTTAAAAGTATTGATGTTTCAGGTTTTAATACCTCTAATGTCACTGATATGTATGCAATGTTTGACCAGACTGGTGTGATTGAGCAATTAAATGTTTCGAATTTTGATACTTCAAAGGTAACTAATATGGGGTATATGTTCTTTAGTTTGCCTAGGGTTAGGGAATTGGATCTGACTAATTTTGATACCAGAAATGTAACCAATATGTATGGAATGTTTGATGATATGACGGATGTTACGAAGATAAAATTTAGTGATAAATTCGATACGAGTAATGTGACAAATATGGGAAGAATGTTTTCTAGAATGAAATCGATTCAGCAGTTAGATTTGTCGCATTTTAACACTGGAAACGTAATTGATATGGCAGCAATGTTTTTAAATAGTTCAGCATTGACGAGTCTAGATTTGTCTAGTTTCGATACTAGGAATGTGGAATTTATGAATCTTATGTTCCAGGGTGTAGCAGGGGTTTCAAGGTTAAGGTTAAATAATTTTAATACGGAAAAAGTGAAAGATATGAATGCCATGTTCGCATATATGAGCGAGCTGGAAGATTTAGATGTCTCATCTTTTGACACCAGAAGAGTGACGAATATGTATGGAATGTTCTCTGGAGTAAAGAAACTGAGAAGTTTAAATGTTGCCAACTTTAACACCAATGCGGTGACTAATATGGGTTATATGTTTACGAATATGGCTGCGCTAGAAAATTTGGATATAAATAATTTTAATACCTCAGCAGTTACAAATATGAATAATATGTTCTCGGGTATGACTAATTTGAGGAGCTTGAACTTGTCTAATTTTGACACACGTAACGTAAAAGATATGGGCGGGATGTTCCATAATATGAAAACCATAACGGAGCTTAATTTGTCGAATTTTAATACTAGTAATGTTTTGGGTATGGAAGCAATGTTTTATAATATGACTGCGCTTAAAACTTTGGATATTTCAAACTTTGACACATCTCAGGTGGGAAGTGCGAAATCGATTTTTGCTACTGCGGATGGTGATAGCTTGGAGAGAATTTACGTAAATAACGATTTTAATACCGCGCGTTTAACATCATATATGGATTACACGAATATGTTTACGGGTCGAAACAAGCTCAGGGGAGGGAATGGTTCATATCTTTCTAATCCTGCTACAGCTGATTTGACTTGGCTGCGCGTGGATCGCCCGGGAGTGCAAGGGTACTTCACGAGGAAGAGTTAATTAGTTGAAACTAAACCTAAAAGACCATGGCTCATGTCGGGCCATGACTCTCATGTCGGAGTCTAAAAAATGAGCTTGAACTGAAAAATCCACCTGAAATAGCTTAGTTCGGTTTTTGTTCGGTTTTGGGGTAGAAGTAGAGAAGAGCTCGATTTTTCATTAATATTATAAAATCAAGTATCAGGGGAGAGCGGGCCAGGAATTAGCCGGGAACAGAGAAGAAAAAGCTAGAGAGAGGGAAACGCAAAATTTAAATTTTTCCGTGAAATTTGGCGCAAAATACATATTTCACAAGAAGATTTCATCTAGGTCAAGGGGCTTAACAGGGGTGGCGAGGTTTGAGCAATTCTGGGACTCTTCTCCGAAGCTCCAGAATTATCGGAATTAACGCGTGTATTTTGATATAAGATAGATGAATTTACCCCTGTTAAATGATAATTTAGGTGGATCTTCGAACGCGTGCGGAGTAATTCCCAGGTCTTTAGAAGAGCTTTTATAGTCTATTTTAGGAGTATTTGATTGGGTATGGATCCGACGGAGGTGGGCCGGGAGAAAATATTCGATGATTCTCTGTCTGTGGGGAGAAAAATGATGAGTGACCACGATTGTTTATATGTGGGTGGATTCGCCTCTTTATTGTCG
>CAUTFL010000008.1:0-48447 GCA_963538065.1 uncultured Candidatus Saccharibacteria bacterium
CTCGAAATTGGTATCATTCATGATAACTTTTTCTCTCCTAAAAATTTATTAATAATAGTGAAATAAAAATTATAAAAAATATAATCCTTTCTAATTATGTTTATATATGAGAATGTCAAAAAATGCAATAAAAAACAGGATTATTTCAGCATAATCCTGTTGTAATTTTAGCTATTGGCTAACTGGTCGAATTCTTCCAGAGATTTAATCATCACGTCACGTGGTTTATTACCATTGGCCGGACCAATCACTCCGATCTCTTCTAGCCAAATCGCGAGACCCGAGACGAAGCCGTGTCCCTTACCGAGATAGGTTTGAAGCATCGCGGTAGAGAATTTACCCTTAGAGAGCGTAATTTCAATCGCCTTACGTACTACTGGGTCGGATGGATCGTATTTACGACCAAGCTCACCGAATGATCCACCATCCGAAGGTCCCATCCCTTTAATCTGCACTGCTTGAGAAATTACCTCATTATTATATTCTGGTTGCCTCTGTTCACGCAGGAAATTAGTTAACTTATTAATCTCATCATCTGAAGCGAAGGCACCCTGAATACGACGTGGCTTACCCATCATTTCGGTAGTTAGCATTAGCATATCACCGTTACCGAGTAATTTTTCTGCACCACCCGATTCGAGCATCATACGTGAGTCAATACCGTTTAACACCTTGAAGGCGATACGGCCCGGAATGTTCGCCTTAATCAAACCGGTGACCACCTTTACTTCCGGACGCTGGGTGGCGAGCACCAAGTGAATACCGGAGGCACGACCCTTCTGGGCGATACGCACGATCAACTGTTCGAGATCCTTGCCCGCCTGCATCATCAAGTCCGCCATCTCATCGATAATAATCACGATATAAGGCATCTTATTATTCTGTGTGGCATCTTCCGACTCTTCGCCGTTTTTCTTCGCTTCTTCCGCGCGGGCCTTCATTTTTTCGTTATAGTCTTCAATTTTCTTTACGCGCTCTTCTGCGAGACAAGCATAACGACGTTCCATCTCATTCACTGCCCACTTCATCGCCGAAAGCGCCTTATCGGTCGCCGTAATAATTGGTGTCAAAAGATGTGGAATATCATTATATTGCGCCATTTCCACCTGCTTCGGGTCCACGATAATTAATTTCATATCGCTTGGTGCATTACGATAAAGCAGGGAAGAAATCAAAATATTCGTCATCACCGACTTACCGGAACCGGTAGTACCAGCAATCAGAAGGTGAGGCATTTTTGCTAGGTTCGCAATAATCGTGTTACCAGAAATATCCTTACCCACGGCAAAACAAAGTGCAGCTTGTTCTTTCTTCCAGCGGTCACTCTCAAGAAGACTTCTCAAACTCACGCTTTCTTTACGTACATTTGGAATTTCTACACCGACTAGACGAGTACCTGGGATCGGCGCTTCGATACGCACACTCTCGGTGGCGAGGTTCAGTGCCAACTCTTTATCACGCGCCGCAATCTTCGAGAGGATTACACCCGCAGGTGGTCGAATGGTATATTGAGTCACCGAAGGACCGATGTTTGCCCCCTCGACTTCTACGTCAATGCCGAAATCCACGAAAGTTGATTTAATAATTACGGCGTTTTGTTGAATATTGCCGCCATCTGGTGGAATGTGTTTCTTAGAAAGAAATTCCACGCTTGGCATTTTCCAATCTGGATCAGAGGCTGCGGTCAAAGCACGCTCTGGCTCTGGCTCGGCTGGTTTTTCCATACTTGCCTTTTTCACCTCAAGTTTCGGTGTCTTCAATTCTGCTGCCGACATTTCAATACCATTCGCTTTAATGCGAATTGGCGCATCGAGAGGCACGACTTCACGTTCGGCTTTTCGGGCTACCCGAGCATTCTCGGAATCTTCAGCCTTACGACCGGTGCGGAAAAGATTCGCAAAATCCTTAAACACGGTTAGTGGCGAAAGTTGAAGAATGAAAATTCCTGTGATGAAAATCAGTACGATGTAAATAAAGGCCGCAACCGATGGATCAAGTAATTGAGTAACTAGATGATTTAAGGCATCACCAATCACGCCACCAGTTAAATTCTTCGTACCGTAAGAAGGCAAGTCGAAAATCCCGGCCAGCCAGAGAATCATTAGAAAAGAAGTGACCCAAATCACGGTCGGGAGACGATTATCCTCGGTGAGAAAAATTTTCACCGCCAGATAAACCAAAATCACTGGGATCGCATAGGTTGCATAACCGACCACATAGAGTGAACCGCTATGAAAATCGTTCAATAAATTACCGCCGTTGCCGAACCAAGTCATAATCAAAACGACCGAAATCACAATCATTAATAGGGCCATTACTTGGCGCCAAAATCCCCCTGGTAATTGATGGGTTGGAGCGGGGTCTTTTGCTCTACCTCTAGACGTTCGACGTCTTCCTCGTGTTTGTTTAGCCATAAACATATTATAGCATAATTATAGGGAAGAAAATTAGTTAAAAATTAAAAAAAGAGCGCCAAATTTTGACGCTCGTTTTTTTGGGTTTTAAGAAATTAGATTCTTACATTATTATATTTTTCATCAGCACAGACCAATGCCTTTTTTGAAGATCCATTTTTTTCATTGTAATCATTAAGATTATGGATGATGGTTTTAAATTCTTCAGGTATCGCATTGCACCCTGGAGCGGCCTGCCCCTCCATGCCTACCTTCCACTCTCCAGTGGCAATATTTAGATACCAATACGAATAATAGCCACCAGCAGCTAATAATTTTTGCGCATCTTGGTTATACCTATCTTTATATACACCAATAGCCATAGGGCTCATGTGAGCAACTAGATATTTTCCGTCTGTGGATGTAAAGATTTCTCGAAAGTAAGGTTCTCTCCAGGATTCTGTTATATGATGACCGTCTTGGTCTGGTTCGCCGTTAAATGGATCCTTTGTATAGGTCGTTGATTTCATGATGTCATAGAGTTTTTCAATTTGCGCATCATAAACCATCGGCTTCACAATCTCTTTCACCGTCACATTGTCCTGCTTCACGTCAGTGATTTTGGTTTGAGTCGCTTCTTCGTATTTTGCAATCGATTCGTTCGCAGATTTGACTTTTTCTTTCGATTCTACAAGCTCTTCGTTTAGTTTTTTAGTATCTTTATTCTTTGAAGTATAGACATAAGCTAAAGCGCTACCTAAAGCTAAAGTAGTAATAGCAAAAAATATGGCCATAGCTTTCAATCCGCCATGACCCTGCGCTTTTGCTTCACTATGTACGGAATTTATCTCCGCATTATTCTCGAAATTGGTATCATTCATGATAACTTTTTCTCTCCTGTATTAATAATAATTACAATTAGACCTTTCTAATTATGTTTATATATGACTTCGTGAGAAATTACAATGATTTTTATTGTGGAAAACTCTGTATTTTTCTCTATTTTCATGCTATAATCTATACATTATTAGCTCAGCAAGTAACTTAAGGTGTACTTGCTTTAACCAAAGGAGTGCAAAGTGAAACAGTATGAACTTACTGTCTTGATTCATCCTGATCTCGAGATGAATCTGACACCAGCCTTAGACAAAATTAAGAAACTCATTGAATCCCACGACGGTAAAATCGTCAAAGAAGTCAATGAAGGTAAGAAGCGTTTGGCTTATCCTATCGAAAAAGAAGACTATGCTGTCTACTACGCCTTTGACTTGGAACTTCCAGCTCAGGCTCCAGCCAAGATTTCTTCCACTCTTAACATCACAGAGGAAGTCTTACGTTATCTCTTAGTCACCGTCGATGAACGCAAAGCTAAATTTGAAGCTAAGCGCAAGGCCCGTGCTGACAAAAAAGAGTCTAAAGACGAAGAATAATTAAACAATTAAGTGAGGTATATTTATGGCGCGGGGATTTAGTAAAGCAATCATTATCGGTAATGTTGTTCGCGACCCAGAAACTAGAGCTACGACTTCTGGTTCAGAAGTTACGAGCTTCTCAGTGGCGGTGAACTATAATTACGTGATGAACGGCGAAAAGAAAGAACAAGTTTCTTATATCGAAGTTTCTGCTTGGGGTAAACCAGGCAATGTGATTGCTCAATATGCAAAAAAAGGTACACCAATCATGGTCTCAGGCCGCTTGTCTCAACGTACTTATGAAGATAAGACCGGTGCCAAGCGTTCCGCCGTGGAAATCGTTATGGAAGACTTTAATCTACTCGGTAGCAGATCTCAAGAATCTACCACCAGTAATTACAGTCAGGCTATGCCAGATTCTATTCCAGATGATATTCCAGATGGCGAAATCGACCTCAGTGAAGTACCATTCTAATAATTAAAGCGAGAAAAGAGAGAAAAAATGAGAAGAATCAAGAACGATCCAAATCTTTATTTCGATTATAAAGATATCAAAACCATGCAACGCTACATCGATGTTTACGGTCGTATCGAACCAATCGCTAAGACTGGTTTGTCTGCTAAACAACAACGCCAATTGGCTGTCGCTGTTAAGCGTGCCCGTCACCTAGCCCTCCTACCATTCGTTTCAAATAACTAAAAAGGAGAATTATGTACGGACCAACCGATTTAAAGAAAAATACTCTAATTACTCTTGATGGTCAGCCATACAAGGTTATTGAATATTCCCAAAAAGTAATGGGACGTGGTGGCTCAATCGTCAACGTACGTGTCAAAAACTTAATCACTGGTGCGCTTATCCCTAAGACTTTTAAGGGTCAGGAAAAAATCGAGCCAGCAGAAGTTACTACCAAGAAAGTGCAGTATCTCTATCGTGATGAAGAGAAATTCTACTTCATGGATCCAACCACTTTTGAGCAATATGAATTGTCTTCCGAGATGGTCGGCGATTCCAAAGATTTCATGAAAGACGGTGATGAGATGGAAATCCAATTCTACAATGGCACCGCCATCAACCTCACTCTTCCTAAGAATCTTTGGCTTGAAGTGACTTACACCGAAAATGCCGTCAAGGGAGATACTTCTACTTCTGTGATGAAGGATGCTACCCTTGAAACTGGCGTGGTGATCAAGGTTCCTGCCTTTATTAAAGAAGGTGATGTGGTTTCTGTGGATACTGAAACTTACGCTTACCGTGAACGTAAAAAATAATTAGATGAAAAAAGCTATAGAATCTAAAAAATCTGAAGTTACATCAGATGTAGTTTCTCGAGCGGAGAATAAGCTTGCTGGGGCATCGCAAGCTTTTTCTTTTGATTTCCGAAATAAAACCGTCCTGGATATTGGTTCAAGTACCGGTGGTTTCACCGAATATGCTTTGCGCCGTGGTGCGAAGCGAGTTTTTGCGGTCGAAAAGGGGACCAATCAGATGAAAGCACCACTGCGCTTTGATCCGCGGATTACACTTCTAGAGAAGACCGATATCTTTTTGGTGGATTTTACACAGTTTGGTCCACTCGATGTGGTGCTGGCCGACGTCTCTTTTGTTTCTTTGAAAAAAGTGCTCGCTCATGTGAAGCTTCAGCCTGAAGTCCGGACGGCCGACTTTTTGATGATGCTAAAACCTCAGTTTGAGGCCAAACCCTTTCAGCTTAAAAACGGTATCGTGAAAAACGAAAAAATCCGTCGTGAAATTATTAAAGAATTTGAACTCTGGCTCAAACAAAATCATTTTAAGGTCGTGGATAAACGCGATAATTTTCTGGCCGGCAAAAACGGCAACGTCGAACGCTTCTATTATTTGAAATTGGTTGAAAACTCTGTGCGTTCGCATTATAATCATAAGTAATATGAACCCAGAAAATTCAAATTCTTATCAATCAGAGGAAAATCCAGTAGAAAATTCTGCCCCAATGGAAAACTCTGCCCCAGCAGAAAATTCTACCACCGTGGAAGAAGCTACCCCAGTAGAAAAAACTACAGCGGAAGATACCTACACTCCGTCGGTGCAGGAGCTTGCCATGACTTCTGATATGGCAGATGAAAAAGTCAAAGTTAAATTAGACCAAAAAGTCATTTCAATCATTGTCTCTGTCGCTGTACTAATCGTCGCGGCGGCAGGTTTTGGCATTTGGGCGATTGCAAAATCCAAAGCTAATAACCACGATGGTACTTCTGGATCTAATTCTGCCGAGCAGTCAAAAGACGGTTCCTCCACGGCGAAGAAGACTGAAGCTTCCGCCGACGACGGATTAATCGACCCAGATAAGGATGAAGTCTATATTAAGAAAAAGAACGATTATACGGCAAATCCTGAAGAATACGTGAATAATTTTAATCTTGATGTCGCCTCTTGGGAAGATTTTGGTAATTTCACTTACCTACTTTTCTCCGATACGAATAATATCGAAGGGGAAAATTTTAAGGACAACGTCTTGCAGGACCCAGATGAAGCAGTGAAGCGTCTCGATGCTTTGGAAGAAAAACTTGGTAGTGGTAATGAATCTCTGGAAAAACTTTTTACTCTCTATCGCGCCCATCTTTATCTCATCGCGAATAACCCAGATGTGGCGAAAATTTATCTCGATCAGGTGGATGAAAATTCTCTGACAAAGAACTTGAAGAAACTTTACTATGAATTGGCCGCCAAATATTATGGCCTCGCCGAAGACTACGATAAATCTCAGGAATATTACGACAAATATAATTCCGCCGAATAAAATAAAAAAATACCCAGATTGCTCTGGGTGTTTTTCTTAAACTTTATTGATTACTGGAATCACGATTGGCGTATGTCCAGTGGCATCGAAGAGGATGCGAGTAATGTCTTCTTTGACTTCTTCCTTCAAGACCTTCACCTCTGGTTCGGTAGAGATGGACTTGTCGGTTTTTACACGAAGATAGTGACGAATCTTGCCGATTAATTCCTCGGAATTGTCGAGATAGATAAAGGCACGCGACACGATATCTGGCGTCTTAATCAGGCGTCCAGTCTTCTTACTGATAGTCAGAACAATCATGAAAATACCTTCACGCGAGATATGGATACGATCCTTCACCACTGCTTCGTGCACCGGCTTGTCGGCATCATCGTAAAGCTTATTGCCGACCGAAATACGACCATTCTTGCGGATTGTCTTATTTGGCAGAAGTTCCACGATATCGCCGTCATCTGCTACCAAGATACGGTCGTGTGAAATTCCCACGACATTTTCTGCCATCTCGGCATTGTGTTCCATCATGAAGAATTCACCGTGGTATGGCAAATAGTTCAAAGGCTGTAAGCGCGTCACAAAATCGACGTGATCTTCGTAGTAGGCGTGTCCTGAAAGGTGAAGTGGGCCGATATTAGTGAGGTGGGTTTTACCGTTTTGAATCACCTGGGCGCCCTCGCGAAGGAGACCGTCCACGGTATTTACCACGTGTGGTTCGTTGCCAGGAATTGGATTAGAAGAGAAGACGATGGTGTCACTAGCTTTAATCTTGATGAATTTGTGCGCGCCGGTTACCATACGGTTGAGCACGGCATTCAATTCACCTTGCGAACCAGTACAGACGATCGATACCTTGTTATCTGGAAGTTTAATAATGTCTTCCATCTTCATCACGGTATCTTTTGGTACCTTGATACATTTGGCACGCAGCGCCACTTCAATATTGTTAATCATTGAAAAACCAGCAAAAGCTACCTTGCGACCACGTCGATAAGCTTGCTCCAAAATCATGCCGATACGATTAATTTGAGAAGAGAAACAGGAAATAATCACACGGCCATTCGCGTAGTGGTCCATCACCTTGCCGATATTATCACCGACGTCATATTCTGAATGTGGATGGTGACCTGGGGAATCAATGTTGGTCGATTCGTTCAACATCAAAGAGATACCTTCGTGTTTTACAATCTCATCGAGACGTTCAAGGTCGGATTGGCGGTCGATTGGGTTAGCTTCTGCGCGCCAGTCACCAGAGAGATAAATCACACCGTTCGGGGTACGAATCACCAGACCACAGTTACCTGGAATTGAGTGTAGCATGTGAACAAATTCTACGCTGAGATGTTCGGAAACTTGAATTTTTTCGTGCTTGAATGGGTCAACCACATTGTAATTTAATTCTGGCAAGTCATCGACTTCGCTCATTTGGCGCTTAATCATCCCGATAGTAAAATCGGTGGCGTAAATTGGCGTGAGCGGGCCAAACTTTGGCAAAAGATGCTTACAAGCGCCGATGTGATCAAGGTGAGCGTGAGTGAAGAGGATGGCTTTTATCTTGCTGAGATTGTCTTCAAGGTATTTAATATCTGGAATCATATAGTTCACGCCTGGATAATCCTCGGAAGCGAAGAGTACGCCCATGTCAATTACGATCATTTCGTTTTTGTATTCGATCACGGTCATGTTCTTACCGATGCCGAATTCACCGACACCACCGATTGGAATCACGCGCACTGCTTCTGGATCTGGACGAGCCGCCTTGAGTTGGGCGTTCGTCACCTGCGCACCGTTGTAGCCGTTGAAACGAGATTTATTTACTGGCACGCCGATGATGTGCTGGGTGGCCTGCGCATTCACATCTTGTGAAAGCATTCTCTGGTGATGCACCATTTCGCCACGACGAGTCGAAACCGAAAGGTTCACTTTGCGCGAATCATTGTCATTCACTGTAGGGTTATTTTCTGCGGCATTGCCTTGATTGCCACGCTTCTTGTTGTTTTTGTTCTGGCGATTATTGCGAGATTTTTGGTTATCAGAATTATTTGCACTGTTTGCGCGATCCGATTTTTTACCACGAAAATCCTTGCCACCAGGTTTGAAATTGCTATTAAAATTACGTTTTTGCGCCTGTTCAAAAATTACCGCGGCCCCAGTTTCTACTGGTTTCTCCTCAGTTTTTTCGAAGTGACTGCGGCTCTGATTTTCTTCGAAACGGCGTTTGATTTCCGGCAAACGTTCCGCCTGCATTCGCATCAGCTTCGCACGACGCTCTTGTTCTTGTTTATTCATTTAATCCTTAAGTAGATAAGTTAATATTAAAATATTTTTGCACAAAAACCTCAGTGAGATTCGGGTTACAAGAAATATTAATTACCTCGATTATAGCAAATGTTGGGAAGGATTTCAAGGATAGAGGTAAAGACATGCTAGATTTTGCTTTTGATACTATTAGATGTGACAAAAACTAGTCAATGTAATAACTTTGACTAATCATAAAATAATTCAATTCGGGATATAATTACAGCAGATAATGAATTAATCAAAAAAGACTCAGTCGAAGGATAAAAAATGGGAGAAGAAATTAAGTACATATTAACTTTATCGCTAATCGTAATTTTTTTATTGGGGAATATCTTATTTTTTAAATGGGTAAGTAAAATCAAGCTAGCACCAGACTCAGATGAAAATAAAGATCAAATTAAGAAAGCACAGTACCGCTATTATGCAAAACCATTTGTTATGACCTCGCGTGAAAATGAGTGTTTTAAGACCTTAAACGAGATATTTAGTTCAAAATGGTTTGTTGTACCACAAGTACATCTTTCGGCTTTGCTTGATTATAGGGTAAAAGGTCAAAACTGGAATGCTGCATTTCGTCACATTAATGGCAAATCGGTTGATTTTGTATTGATTGGTAAGGAAAGTTATAAAGTTATATGCGCCATCGAATTAGATGACTCTACTCATAGTAAGCCTGACCGCATGGAGCGTGATGCGGAAATAGAGCGGATCTTTAAGGAGGCTAGGATTCCGTTAGCGAGAATTGGTAGATTCGAATCAATGACCAAATCGGAAATAGCTAAAGTTATTACGGATGCAATTAATGGAAATTCCGCACAGAACTAAAATCAATGTAAGTTAAAGATAAGAATATCAATGGCGTAAACAGGGTTAATTTAAGTATGAAAAAAATAATAAAAGATAAAAATGGCTTTATTGCCTTAGCTGTATTTTTAGCTATCTTTCCAATAGTATGGTTTATTTTGGATGCCACTAATACTCCCAGTAAATTAGGCCTACCAGTAAATTCAGCCCCAGGTCAATGGTCTGTTGTCTTGATAGGTTATTTTGCCTCGGCCTTAAGTGCGTTAGCTGGTTTTATTGCAACGGCCTACTCGGTAAACAAAAGTATTGAACATCAGAATCAGGTTAGAAAACAAGATAGCGCCATTGCGGCGCTTCCTCTAATCAGTGTTGAATATTCCGATAATGTAGTTGAGAAAAGTCGAGATGCGGAAATTGAATATACATGTTTGCCTCAAGAAAAATCATCAAAAGAGATCTATTTAAAAAACGAGATATTAAAAAATCCGTTTCTAAAATTTAGTCTTCAAAATAAGGGGCAAAGAGAAATGTATAATTTGCGGCTTATGTCTGAAAGACTGGCAAAATCTGAAGGTAATAAAAAAGATTTAGTATTATTCCCTGTAATATATTCTAATGAGAAAAAAGTAATAGGTGTAAATCTCAAAGTAGTCATTCCATGCGATAAGAATGGCGTTAAGTTAATATGCTTAGAGCGCCCAGAATATGGTAGTGAATCTACTAGGATAGAATTTTTCTTCGAGGATTGCTATGGTAACACCTATAGCCAGTTAATTGAATTGGAGATTAGCTATGAAATATATGAGATATATGATAAAAAATACAAATTTTACAATAATAGTAGAATTTTAGAATGTAAAATTATTAGCGCTCCTAAGGCGTACGGAAAGAGTGATATATATGATTAAGAAAGATTGCGAAGCAGAACGGATTATGGAGCACTATCTTGTTCAAAAAGATAATTCAACGTGCTTTAATGTCATGAAATACGGGGTAAGCCAAAAAGAAGCGAAACATTTATTAAATAATTGGCATCAATTCGATCGTCCAGATATCTATTCGGTCAGCAGTGAAAAAATATATGGCATAGAGCATTTTGAATACGACGCTCATAGACGAAATAAGAGGGGAAGCCTACAACGTAAAGAAAATAACTTGATTGTAGAAGAAATGAAGCAAAAAGCTTATGCGGTGTTAAAAGATAAAGATTCTTGTGTATTGAGAGGAGAGATACAATCAGAGGCGAATGAGGATAATTATAAAAATAATTTTATCCAGGCCTTTAATAATCATTACTCAAAGGTGCATGATTATAAAAATAGACTACTCGAGATTGCAAGTTCTAAAAACTTACCTATTTCAATATGGTTCATGGCTGAAGATGTAACTATGCTCGGTACACATATTATTTGTCGTGATAAGCCCAATGCTGCACCGTGTCCAGCATGGCCATTATTATTTCCTGAGGTGGAAAAAATATTCATGCAGAGCAATAAGATTGATGGAATAATTATTGCAGATAATTATTATAAAAAATTAACATTCGTAAAAAGAAGTAAAAATGCGATAGAAGAATTTAAAAAAAATAACTCATACTCCAATAGTGAATTTCTTTTCTTCAATCCACATATTATGTCTATTTTTGAAAAAATATAACAGACTAAAGAGAATTAAAACCAAAGAGGCTTAAAATACTACACTAATGAGTTATTAGAGTGATATCCCATTTATTTGAGTACAATCAAATATCTGGTGGGGCTTTTGTTATTTTTTAGAATGATTGAGTCGCGACAAATAAGTATGATTTAATAACGTGATATAGTGGTATTATGAATATCCGCCAAGTCGAAGAATTCTTTAAAGATAAAAATAATACGCCCTGCCCATTGACGGAGCGACTTATTAAAGCTGGCTATCAGCAAACTGGTGGCGGATACATAGATCTAGCGAAGAAGTGCGGATTGACTGTAGATTATACAAAAGCCGAACCAACGCAATATTGGCATTTCACCGAAGAATATATTCCAAGTGTTCCAGAAGACAAGGTTTTTAGTAGAAGTATTGTATGTGGTGAGCTAATCTTCTGGATGGCTGAAGTGTCTAAGGCGGTGTCAGAAGAAAAACTAGAAGAATTACTAAAACAAATTATCGCCGACGGAGATAAAAGTGTTACCCCACCGAAATATAATCGAATTAAATGGAACAAGGAAATCCAGAATCTTTGTTTTGATGCAATTGAAGCAATAATTGATAATGCATCCAATCATAATCTATGTAATAGAGAACGGTAATAACTTTACCATATGATATCGCAATGGGTTATTAATAAATGTATTTATAGCTACAAACATAAAGAACTAATTTTAAATATAATTTAAAATTAGCGAGTAGGGATGAGTGGTTGTCTTTATAGTTGTAGATTAATACCCTAACTAGTCAGAATATATAGTAAAGACTATAAGCATGGTTTAAAAAAATATTCTATACTGACATTATGTGCGGCTTAAAGTATATATATGTGGGCAAAGAGGTTTGAATTTTCGGGAATAATACGACCTGTCTAGAATTATAAAGACTCAAAACGGTGATAATTGAGAAAAATAAAAATAGAACATTACCAATGAAGTCGGTTAGTCCAATAAAAATATATTTAAAATATAAGTATCATAAAAAACAACTAAACTTTGTAAATAAGAAAAAGTTATAAAATAACAGGGGCGTAGATATGTGGAAAACCCCTCTTATATAATTAACTATACAAGAAAGTCAAATCTTCTTGTATAATGGGATTATAAAGAAAGGAAACCCAAATGTTTGATTCCAGTAGACTGCAAAACTACGTCCAAAGACGCATGGCTATAATGGATGAATTCATAGATTCCAAGAGACGTTTTAGGAATGAAATATTAAAGTCTCGAAATATGCTTATTAAAATTCAGAAACACATAAAGGACTATAGGGCAGGAGTTACAGATCGACATTGGGTTATCATCCCCGGTCTTAGAGGGACTGGTAAGACAACATTATTGGCGCAAACTTATTTTTATATCAAAAATTATCACAGAGGAGTAAAAGTTATTTACTTCTCAATTGATGATGCTAAGGCTAACGGTATAACACTAAAAGACTTGCTTGAAGAATATATTGCTCAGAATGGGCTAATTCCAGAAACAGCAAAAGATATCGTTATTCTCCTGGACGAAATTCAAAGTGATCATAGTTGGGCTCAAACATTAAAAGTATTTTATGATAGATGTCCAGGTATTTTTCTTGTTTGTAGCGGTTCGTCCGCAGTTAATCTTCAAACAAATGCAGACATTGCAGGTCGCCGTGCAAATATAGAACGTCTATACCCAATGAGCTTTTGTGAATATGAATTAATTAAGTACAATAAATTTCCTGTAAAAGGCTTAAAAAATAAAATCGAGGAAGCAATCTTTAATAGTTTGTCCGCCAAAGAATGCTATATAAAGCTAAAAGAATGTGAGCCAGAAATTGAACAGTATAGAAAAACAATTAGAACTAGTGATTGGTCAAACTATATTCATATGGGATCTATACCATTTACGCTAGCTCTAGAGGAAAAAGGCGAAGTTTATAAGCAAATTCTGCAAACCGTAGAAAAAGTTATTTATAAAGATCTACCCCAAATAGATAGTATTGAATCAAAGTCAATACCGGTGGCAAAATCCTTGTTAATTTTACTTTCAGAGGCTGACGCAATAAGCGTCAATAGTGTTTCAAGAGTGCTAAGTTCAACTAATATTACTATCACCAATATACTAAATGCTCTATGTAAGGCTGAGCTTCTTATAGATGTATTACCTTATGGCTCTAACTTTACGGCAGCAAGAAAGGAACATAAATACCTATTTTCTAGCTCTGTTGTTCGCTCAGCTCTAAATTATATGAATGGGACAAGAAGTTCAGAAAAAGTAGCTGAGGGTAGGCTCTTGGAGGATATAATGGGGCTACAATTTTACAAGAGAAGTGGTATATACAACAGTGGAGGTATTTTTTATGATAGTTCGCAGGGTGGTGCTGATTTTATTATTAGGACTGGAGATTCTGCAGTAGTGTTTGAATCTGGTCGCGGGAAAAAGACTGCCGCCCAAGTTGAGCAAACAATGGATAGAATTTCTTGTGCTAAATACGGCATAACCGTTTGTGATACACCAGAAGTTAAGCTCTCGGATAGTGGCAAATCTGTTTTTATACCTTGGCGAGTTTTTGCTCTTGCAGGATAATTAACATCACCCATAAGACGCAGCTCTTAACTCAAAAAAGGTATTACAATAAAACACCGCTCGTCCAAGAAAACTAAATTTAGTGTGCTAATACTAGTTGCCGCATGGTGACTTAAAATCTCATATTCGAACATAATGACAGGCTCAATTCGTGCAATTACAATAAGTTTGAGCGCATAGATCTAATAGAAGTATCTGCTTAGAGTGTGCTCAACAAATTAAAGAATTATTCTTTAAAAATATTAGTGCAGTGTTTCGATACGTGCCTTTTTTGACGCGGTAAGCGCGTTTTTACGAAGATGGATGTCGAAAAAATAAGTAGTAGTACTATTTTGCCCTAATCTACACTCCGTGCGTACTAAATAGTCGCGAAGTAAACGATGTGACGACCCAGATGTTCTTTATTAGAAAATGGCATATACACAGGCTTCTATTTTGGGTTGGATCGGAAGATGTTAACCGCTACGGTAATGATTCTAATAAAATATACTAACAAGCATTTAATAGGCATGTATTAACTCACAACCTTTGCAACATAGAATGGTGAAAATATTGCCATCAAAAAAGGTAGAATCTACCTATGTCATATTGTAGCGGTAAGAACGTAGAAATAGTAAGAGAAAAAGCTCTAAAAATGCTGGTTTTGGAGAAAGATTTAATAGTCAGCCTTCTTTTTTGAGTTAGAAACACTAGGAGGATGGAATCATTCTATTTTGTTAAAATATCGTAAAATTGGTTTTGCAGTTATTGGGAAATTACTCGCAAAAAATAAGATACTCTTCAATACATTCCAAAAACGATAATTCAGTAAAAGATAAAGTGTTAGTATCTTAATTTTTTCTATAAGAATAGACACTATGTATAAAAATAAAAATCATGCAATAGCATATCTAAGTAGTACTTGACTCTTAAAAATATTAAGAGTGATATAATATAAGAAAACAAATTAAATTAAAATCACGATAAAATTAGAAACAGAGTTAATAGTGTTATATTAGGCTATCTCCAGCTTACGGATGTTATATGGTGTATATGACTCCCACTATAAATATAGCTAAGAATACTTATGGTCTTTTACCCTAAGATTGATTTAAGGTAATTGCGAATGTGCAGCTATATTTAAGAGTTAAGCTTTTAGTCTATAATTGAGGAATTATAATAAAATATGCCAAGAATCAGCTATCAGCAGATTCAGCAAAACATTGCTGAAATTGCGAACCGCGATGCGTATGAGTCGACGGTTATCTATGATATTCTTTTAGCTTACGGGAAGCCAAAGGCTACTATTACGAAGCTGCAAGGCGGAATAAATAATTTCGCAAAAGACGATGGCGTCCTGCTTAAAGATGCTGTCTTTTTTAAAGTTTTTCCCGCTGGAACTGTACTAGAATCAAAAGTTGAACAATTAAAATACGACGAGCTAACCGAGCGTTATCGACCACGTTATTTAATCGCAACAGATCTTCAGAATATTGCCGCCTATGATCGTCGACAGGAAGCATCTCTTTCCACAAAAATCCGCGACTTAGACAAAGACTTTACATTTTTCTATGGACTCAGCGGCAATGAAGTGAATACTGGCCAAAAAGAAGAAGCCTACGCAGATCGTAAAGCCGCAGAGCGCATGAAAGAGCTCTACGACGAGATCGTAAAATGCAACACGCAACGCATTATTGATAAAGATTTAAACTTCCGTCACGACCTAAATATCTTCTTTAGTCGTCTTCTTTTCTGTTACTTCGCAGAAGATACCGATTTATTTGAGCCAAAGCAATTTACCAATTCGATCAAAAACTATACAAAGCTAGACGGCTCGGATACGCCATATTTTTTTGAACAGCTCTTCAAGTCACTCGACTCAAAACCTTACGAAAAACAGGATATGCCAGATCCGTTCAATAAATTCCCATACGTTAACGGCACAATTTTCGACACTAAACAACATTCAATTCTTATTCCGCAATTTAATGCACAGGCTCACCACTTACTAATCCAGTTAGCAGAATCGGACTGGTCAGACGTTAATCCAGATATTTTTGGTACCATCTTCCAGGGCATCGTTGACACACAAAAACGGGACGAGAACGGCATGGACTATACTAGTGTCACTAATATCGAAAAAGTCATCAACCCACTCTTTATGGATGATTTATGGACCGAATACGACAAAGTAAAGGACAACGTTAATAAACTAAACAAACTTTGGGTAAGAATTAGCAAAATTAAAATCTTCGACCCAGCTTGTGGTTCTGGTAATTTCCTAATTATTACCTATAAACGTCTGCGCGAACTCGAACGAGAAATTATTCGCACGATCGACGAAATTTCTCCTACTGGAATTGGTATTAGACTAGATAGTCAAATCAAGCTAGACCATTTCTTCGGAATTGAACTTGAGGATTTTCCTCGAGAGCTCGCTGTTCTTTCTATGTATATTGCAGCACATCAAATGAACATTAAATTTGAAGAAGAATTTGGCAAGAAGCTTACAATTATTCCAATTATCGACATGCCAACAATTATTTGTGGCAACTCGGCAAGATTAGATTGGAACTCTGTATGCCCTAACGTTCCGCGCGGGACGTCGTCGAATCATAAGATAAGTATGTTTAATGATTTTAATAATGAATCAGGGCCGCAAGAATTTGAAGCCGTTTATGACGAGATTTATGTAATAGGAAATCCGCCATATAAAGGCGCCGATAAACAAACTGCTGAGCAGAAGAAAGATTTATAGTTATATTTTTCTAACGAAGATTATTCGAAGAATATGGATTATATTGGGCTCTGGTTTATCAAAGGTGCTCGATATATCCAGAATACTTTAGCTGAGTTATGTTTCGTTTCGACAAATTCAGCATGTCAAGGCGAGCATGTAGGGATAATTTTTCCAAAAATTTTTCGAGCAAATGTAGAAATTGGCTTTGCTTATACTTCATTTAAATGGACTAATAATGCAAAAGATCAAGCAGGCGTATCAGTGATTATAGTAAGCTTGAGAAACAGAAGTAATAAGCAAAAATACTTATATACTGGCGATATAACAGAAGCTGTATATAATATTAGCCCTTATTTAGTACCTGGCGATGATTTAATAATCTATAGACGGCCTAAGCCTTTTTCTTCTGATTTTCCGGAAATGAATTTTGGGTCCATGCCACGATCAAAAGCACTAGTTCTAACGACGGAAGAAAAAAATTTAATTATTAGTCATGATCCTAATGCACGAAAGTTTATAAGACGCTACGTAGGAGCAGAAGACTATCTTAATGGAAAAGAGAGATTTTGTATATGGGTGCCAGAAAGTGATTATTCAGAAGCAGACAAAATACAAGAACTTCATAACCGTTTTGAGATTGTGCGCGAGGAAAGGTTAAAAAGTAGAGCAGCGAGTACGAAAAAGCTAGCCGATAAGCCATATCGTTTTGTCCAGATTAGCTATAAGGATACTCAGTCCATTATTGTCCCCGGACATACGTCGGAAAGGCGCACCTATATTCCAATGGGAATACTAAGTGAAGAGGAAATAATATCCAATGCGGCCTTTGCTATTTACGATGCTGAATTGTGGTTATTTTCTATTCTTCAAAGCCGTTCACATATGGCTTGGATTAAGTCTGTATGTGGTTATCTCGGAACGGGCATACGATATGCTAAACAGCTTGGATATAATACTTTTCCTATTCCACTATTGAATCTAAAACAAAAAGAACAGCTCAGTAACTCTGCTATGGATATTCTTATGGCACGCGAAAAACACACTGAAATGACTCTTGCTCAGATGTACGATCCAGACAAAATGCCAGAAGATCTTCGTAACACACACGACGTAAATGACCTACTTGTAGATAAGTTATACCAAGACAAAGCATTCTTAAACGACGAGGAGCGTCTAGTAAAACTACTCTCAATGTATGAAGAATTAACAAAAGATAAAAAATAAAGGAGCACCATGGACCACATAGATAGATACAATACTATATTAGAAAAAATTGCCGAGCAGCCAGTTTTTGATGTGAATGACGTGCGCGAATGGCTCAATAGTGGTGACAGGATTGCTTCAGACTGTATAAAATGGCTCCTGGACCACGATCAAATTGAGCTTTGCGAAGACGAGTCGGGAAATGCAAAATATATCTCCAAAGAAGCGGCTATAAATAATGATTCTGATGCGGAACGCGCGAGCAAACAGACCATCAATGTCGTAAATGTCGGCTATGGACAAACTGGTCAAAGCACAAACACAAATGCGCTCGGTATGCGCGAAATGCAACAGCGAGCATATGAAAAACGTACAAGCCATAGGTTGCTTATCAAAGCCCCGCCGGCATCTGGTAAATCTCGCGCTCTAATGTTTTTAGCGCTCGATAAACTTCATAATCAAGGTATAAAGAAAGTCATTATCGCAGTTCCAGAACGATCAATCGGAGCATCCTTTCGTGACGAAGACCTAACAAAATACGGCTATTATTGGGATTGGCGAATTGCACAATATAATAATCTTTGCAATGACGACGGTTTAGACGATAAAAGCAAGGTTAGTACATTCATGAAATTCATGGATGGCGATGATGACATTCTTCTCTGCACGCATGCCACCCTTCGCTTTGCGTGTGAGTATGTACCAGTCGAAAAGTTTCAAGACTGTCTACTTGCAATCGACGAATTCCATCATGCGTCCACGTCCGAGAATAGCGTGCTGGGAAGCGTTTTGCATAATATTATGCAAGAAACGAACGCGCATATTATAGCCATGACTGGCACTTACTTCCGTGGCGACTCCGTAGCCATTCTTACGCCAGAGGACGAAGCAACTTTCGACAAAGTAACATACACATATTATGAACAATTAAATGGTTATACGTATCTTAGAACACTCGGAATCGGCTACCATTTCTATACTGGTCACTATTTGGATGACGGTGCACTAGCCGAAGTATTAGATACGCACAAGAAAACCATTATTCATATACCAAACGTTCAGTCTAATGCCGCCGGGAACATCAATAAGCATCAACAAGTTGATGAGATATACAGTGTGATTGGTGAATGGAAAAGAAAAGATAAAGACACTTGTATCGATTTTATTGAAACCGAAGATGGTCGTATGCTAAAAGTCGCAAATCTCGTAGAAGACGATCCACATCACCGCGAGCCACTTCGTAAATACATTTCTGACGTAGCACGGAACGATATCGATGGGCTCGACATAATCGTTGCCCTAGGCATGGCGAAAGAGGGCTTTGACTGGCCATTCTGCGAGCACGCATTAACGATTGGCTATCGTGGATCATTTACGGAAGTCGTACAGATTATAGGTCGTTGTACGCGCGATAGCTACAATAAGACTCACGCACAGTTCACGAATTTAATCATCAAACCTGCCGGAACGCAAAACGATGTAACGGTTGCCGTAAATAATATGCTGAAAGCTATTACAGTTTCATTGCTCATGGAACAAGTATTGGCACCTGAGTTTAAATTTACGCCAACTCCAAGAGAGCCACGTGAGGCAAAGCCGGGCGAAATATTCGTCAAAGGACTGAAGATTCCAAAATCGGAACGTGGCAAACAAATTTTACAAACCGACCTAGAAGACCTAGTTGCAAAAACGTTACAAGACGAGCGTATCGAACGCGCTGGCGCAAATAATATAGCAGGTCCATATCTGCGTCAGATTCAAACAGACATTATCCGCGAAAATTATCCTGGACTTGAAGACGACGATATAGAAGCTATCCGCCAAAACGTAGCCGTCAAAATGGCGATGACAACAGCTAAAATCGTATCCGAAAAAGACGACAATACTGGCAAGGATAATCAGTTCGTAGTTTTAGCAAATAGATTCGTTAAAATCGACGAACTTGATATGAATCTAATCGACTCAGTTAATCCATTCCATCATGCATTTGAAGTTCTATCAAAGAAAATGGATGGCCAAACGTTTAAATTAATTCAAGATGTGATTAAAAGCGATAACGTTAGCTTTACCGACGATAACGCACTAGCATTAGTCCCACAAATTCAAGAATTCGTGACTGAGCATGGTGGTAAATATCCATCACCGCATTCAAACGACTCTAACGAACGCCTATTGGCAAGTGCACAAGCATATTTAACGCGTAGAATTTACGAAAACAGTAAGTTAAATCCGGAGAACCCATAATGGACTATTCTGAAAAAATTGCAGAGTTAGCGAAGAGTCCTTATGCGAATCTATTTAAGACAAAACCAAAGCAACAGAATATGACTGCCGATGATCGTTTGCTAGAATCGTTTGAAGAAATAAGAACCTTCTATCATAACCATGGACATATTCCACTCATAAACTCTAGCGATATGAAAGAAAAGCTTTTAGCGGCACGGCTAAAAGGGCTCCGGCAAGATAAAAATAAAAAGGCTATGCTTGCCGAAAAAGATCTAGACAATATTCTAGAAAATGATATGGAGGCTCCAAAAGATTTTAAAGAGTTAGAAAAGAATTTCGGCGGTTTATTTAAAGGCGCCAGAGATCTTTTTGATGTTTCGTCACTTCCAAACAATGGTCGAGTAAAACGTACAGTTGAAAACAACTATGAAGCAACGCGTCGTGAACAATGTCCTAATTTTGAATCCGATTACAAAGACGCCTTCAATAAAATTCGCACTAATCTTGAGAACGGTCAATTAAAAACCGTGAAATTTGTAGACATTGATCAAATGCAACCTGGTGGATATTACGTTTATAAAAGCGAGCTATGTTATATAGTAAGCTTTGATGGGATTGAACAAAAAGCAGGATACTCACAGCAACGTATTACTGTAATTTTTGAAAACAAAACTATGTCTCATATGTATCGCCGCTCTCTTGCTCAACGGCTATATGAGGATAGTGGTTTCGCGGTGGTAGATAAAAACGCACTAGAACAGCAAGAGCTAGAAGCTAAAGTGACTGGCCACATATATATCCTTCGCTCAAAAAGTATAGACGACAAAATCGCGACAATTAAAAATCTATACAAAATCGGTATGGTCGAGAATGAGTCAGTAGCTTCACGCATTGCGAACGCAAAAAACGAACCAACTTACTTAATGGCAGACGTTGAAGTTGTAAATACTTATCGCGTTGAAGGTTTCAATACGCAGAAATTAGAGGATTTAATTCATAAATTCTTTGGCGATTCACAACTAGATGTAGAAGTTATCGGAAACGATGGAAAGCCCTATCATCCACGCGAATGGTACTGCGTGCCATATGAGGTTATCGATCAGGTCATTAATCTAATAAGTACTCGTGAAATTATCGATTATTATTATGACCAAAATAGCCAGAAGCTGAGAAAGCGATAATAGCTCTATTTTGACTAAAAGAATCACTAATATAAACATAAAAAAACAACCTCACATCGGTGAGGTTATTCAAATAATTTCAAAACTGGTGAGCCGGGTGGGACTCGAACCCACGACACCAAGCTTAAGAGGCTCGTGCTCTAACCAGCTGAGCTACCGGCCCGACTCATTCGTTATTTTATCATTTTTTGCGCAATTCGTCCAGTAGGAAAATAGAAATTTTTCGTCTCACATATTGCTTAGGTTTAGTAGAAAAAATAAAAAATCCCCTCACACTTCACTCTGGTCCAGTAGGAAAATAAAATTTTACCCTACTATTTTCGCATTAGGCTCAGGAGAGTTCACTTGAGGCTTGCGAGTCTAGGTGTATTGCATAAAAGGTGTTAATTCTGGGTACCTCTTCATTTTTCCCCCAAAATGTACTATAATAGCCTCACTGCGAATTGTAGCTTAATTTTTCTATACGTTCGTAGATGGAACATTTACATTTTTCAAAGGAGGGAAAGAAATATGAACCAAGGAATTACCTTAATGGCCGGATCACTTTGTAACACACTGGAGTACGTGGAGAAAATTTTTCTCGAACATAAGAACGTACTAAAAAGCATCGAACTGTATATCAACGACTTCAATGTTAATCGCGAAAAAATTAATGATATAACAGATGCACGCTGGAAGAAAATTATTGAAAACCAGAGGAAGAAAGCCGCAGCTAATGGTCAGAAAACTATTCTTGACCAAGATCAACTCTTCCACCTGTCCGAGCAAATCGTAAGCGACATTAGTTACATCACACATATGACCGAATCTTGCCAATTTTTCAAACGCCGCTGGATTGATACCGGCAACATTCGCCGACTGAAGGATCTGATCGATTGTTACAGCAAAAGTTGGAAGCGCTTCAATGGTATTTATTCGAACATCGACTGCTTGATTCGTCAACCGATGTTTCTGAAATATGTTAGAAGTACCGAAGAGCGCCGTCAGGAATTCTGGGGTCTGGTTAATGAATTTTGTAATCAGATTGAGAAAATCGACCATGTTTTGGTGGAAGCTTTCCAGAACGACCTCAAGAATAAGCGCATGCTGCTCGCTGAGCAAAGATATCAAGAATTTTTAAATTATGAAACCGATGGTAGCCTTATTGAGGATGCCGAAGAATTGCAAGCCCAAGAGCTTGAAAATGAACAACTTTTCTCTGGCTGCAAAATTAAATATATTCCGTTAGAACATATCGCAGCCACCTTCGAGGAAGTTTCTAAGCTTCCGGATCTTACTTCAAATTCTAACCTTAAGCAATTAACCAATTTACTAATTGCCCTTTGAAAACATGGTACGCCGAGAATTTCTCGGCGTATTTTTTGTTCTATGTTAAAATTAAAGAGAGAGAAATGAGCAAATTAATTATATTTCTCTTCGTTTGCACCCGTACCACCTACGGCGGTTCGGATGCTGCGTTCGTCGAAAGAAAGAATAAATTCTTTCTTTCTCCTCACTTGCACCCGTACATAAAAATGTTCGGGCGCGGCGTTCGTCGAAATATAATAAATAAATTTATTATATTTCTCCTCACTTGCACCCGTAGCTCAGCGGATTAGAGCATCTGTCTTCGGAACAGAGGGTCGAGGGTTCGAATCCCCCCGGGTGTACCAAACTAAATTGAGCCAGTCGGCTCTTTTTTATTTCCAGTCCACTCGGAAAAATCTAGGTTATAATGAAAGTAATGAACGAAGAAAACCAAAATTTCGCCGATTACGTTTCGCAGATCGACGAAACTCAATTAACCACCGATTATGCTTCAAAGCTCAGTAATAATGAAGTACTCTATGATTCGGATTACGATGATTCCACTTTTGGCTCAGATTCTATCGAGTCTGTCGCGATCTACCACAATGAATCCGCTGCTATCTGCAATCTCAACGAATGTAGTCTCAATAGCTGCGACCTCGACGATGGCGAGCTTACTTGTGGCGACGATTTCGCCGATAACGGCGACACTATCCAGGGCGGCCCATGCCAGGATCTTCGAGAATATTTTAGCGACAAGCCCTACCTAGATTAACTTAATCTTTTATTCAAAACTTCAAGATTTTTTTAAAGTTCCGACGTTCTCTCTGTTTGTTTAGGCCGCGATGTTTTTATTCCCATACTAACCAGAAAAAATAACCTCATCAGAGGTTATTTTCTTATTTGTTACGCTTGCGCTTTTCGCTGTGCTTGTGATTGTTATTACGATTCAATTTAGAAATCACAATCTTTTTCTTTTTAACTGCCATATTTTCTCCATGCAGAATTAGTAAAATATTTTAAATATTATAGCATATCTTCGTCTCTTCGCAAAAATTTCGCGTCCTCGCAAGAAAAAAGAGACGCGAGAAGCGTCCCTTTTTGACAAATTTTTCAGAACTTGAATTAACCAGACTATTTTCTAAATTTTATGTAAGTTCAGAACTTGAATTAATCAGATTGTTTTCTTTAGATTTTGCGTAATTTTAAAAATTAATGGCAAGTCACTTTGTCGTCCGATGCTTGCGGAAATCTCAGAAACCAGATCGTTGATGACCAGAAGCGCGCCCATCGTGTCCGCCTGTTTCAAGGTTTCATCGATCGCATCTTTGACACTAGTGATAATCCAGACCATCTTGGTATCAAACGTAAACACTCGCTCTGTATCCACCAGGCCCGCCATCTTCATTTGCACTTTGCGTGTGAGAAATTGTTCCTGGTAATAATCTTTCAGATTGCGAATCTTGCTCCGCTGTTCATTGATTTTCGGCTGCGCCACATAAGTATCACATGTCTTCACTGGTGGCATTTTCGATTCGTTAATAATTACGTTCCAATGTCCGCCCAGTTCAATCGAAAACGGCGACGTGCTAAGAATTTTCGATTCCGTCGGTCGATATTTAATATTTATCTTCTGGAAATCGTTAAAATGATTCACTAATTCCGAAAAAGCCGTATAAGCCTGAGCTAGGGAATTAAGACTTACGTCAATCCACTCCCGCTCGGTCTCTTCATTAATCGATTCACCTTCACGCTGTGCCAACTTGGAAGAATAAACCAGTACTGCATTATGAATTAATTCAATATTCAACGCCTTCGCCAAAAACTGATCGTAATCTAGAAATAATTTCACGGCAGCGGTCAAATCTTCACCAATTAAGATCCAATAATTTAAAAAATGATCAGGTCGTATTACTTGGTTGATGAAATTGATTGAATCCTTCGCCTTACCTAGGTATTGTTTCAGGCGCGGCACCGTATAGTAAATTATCTGCATGTAGCGGCTGAGTTCTTCGTAAGCTTTTAATTCATCCGGCTCATAAACATCCTTCATGTGCAGCGACGAACGATAATTATCATCGAGCGCCCGTAGTTTTTGTCGCAAACCATCCGTATAGTAGATAAAAGCCTGCATCTGATTCACCATTTCTTTTTCGAAATTGATGAGCTTGCTTAGGTCGGCATTAAAATCCACCAGGTCAGCGTCCTTCTTTTTCATGTTCCCCTCCTTTGAAAAACTGTCAATTTTAAGTTACTCTTGTCAAACAAGACAAATATATTATAACTTATTTTTACCCCCTTGTCTAATCTGTTAATCTACCTAAATTTTGAACCTGCTTATGTTATAATTAAGCAAATGAATGAAGCACAAATCCAGGCAGCCAGGCGTGAAAATGAGGAAGAGGCCACCTCTCGCCGTTCGCTGACCCTTAATATTCCATACCTCGATATGCGCCCACTTGAAGAGCGCCTACCTCTGGTATTTGGCCTAATTGATATTGCTAAAATGCACAGTGACTACGTGCTGCCTTTGCAAAAAGGTGGCGCCGGGGAACCATATCAATTCCTCGTCACTTCGCAAGCCCCACGTAGTACTATCAAAGAACTTACCGACCGCTTTAATGTCAACGGCGATGGCGTCGACTTCTTCTTGATTTCGAATAGTGGCTATCAGGCTATGATGTTGCGCTATGATCCACCAAAAGAAGTGCATTATGACGATATTAAAATTGCCAGCGAGGGTGACTCCGAGACTATCGCTTCGGTTTCTCAAACCTTGAATTCTGTCGGTACCGACAAAGTCTTCGATTTTCTCTTGGATCAGGCGGACAAGCTCGGTGCTTCCGATATTCACATCGAAAATTTGCGTGACAACATTCGCATCCGTATGCGTGTCGACGGTATTTTGCACCCAGTGGCCAATATTGAACGTGATCGTTACCGTGTCTTTATGGGGGAACTGGGTTCGCGTGCCGGGGTTTCTTCCGCGGCTACCACTCCGCAATCTGGCCACATGCAAAAAGATATTTTCCGCGATGGTTCGTCTCACCTCCTAAACATCCGTGTAGAAACTGTGCCGACTATGTATGGTCAGGACGCCGTGCTTCGTCTCTTCAACTTCGATGAATCTTTACTTAATCTCGATCTCTTGGGTCTTTCTGAATCTGAGCTTACCGCCATTCATGATGTGGTTTCGCATCCCCGCGGTCTCGTCCTCATGGTCGGTCCGACCGGTTCTGGTAAATCTACTACTCTTTATTCCATGCTTAATGCTTTGAATAGCACCGACCGCAAGATTATTACTCTTGAGGATCCGATTGAATATGGGATTTCTGGTGTTTCGCAAATCCCGGTCAATACTACCAAGGGTGGTTCTTTCGCTGACGGTCTCCGTAGTATTCTTCGTCTCGACCCGGATGTCGTGATGGTGGGTGAGATTCGTGATGCCGATACTGCGAAGACGGCGATTCAGGCTTCGATTACTGGTCACTTAGTTCTAAGTTCCTTCCACGCTAATTCTACCGCGGCCGCTTTTTCCCGTATGATCGACCTCATCGGTACCAACCCAATTTTCTCGAGCTCAATTCGTATGGTGATGGCGCAGCGTCTAGTGCGTGTACTTTCGGAAAACAAGAAAGCCTATCAGCCGGATGAGGCCACTCGCAAATATGTTTTGAATGTTCTCTCTAATCTTTCGGACGAAGTGATTAATCAGCAACTCGGCTTCACTTTTGATCCAAATAACTTCACGCTTTACCAGGCAGTTCCATCTGGTATCGAAGATCCCTTTGGTTACAGCGGCCGCAAGGTAATTATGGAACAATTAATCGTCACTGAAGAGGTGCAAAAATTCATTCGCGGTGATGTCGAGGACATTAACACCGACCTCATCGAAAAAACCGCCCAAAAAGCCGGTCTTATCACTCTTGAACAAAAAGGTATTTTCGCCTGCCTTCGTGGAGAAACCACTCTCGACGAAGTCTCGCGTGTAATTTAAGGAAAACTATGTCAGAAGAACCAAAATTCAATCCCCAAGCAGCAGAATCTCAGAATCTGTCCTCGTCTAACCATACCTCCACCGACGATATTTTCTCTCGTCCATTTGTACCAGATACTTCCGAGGAAGCACCGACTCCCGAAAGTGATTTTGTTGAACCAACTACCCCTTATGGCACGCCACCAGAACTACTCGAAAGCATCGATAATTCTAGTGAGTTACGAGAAAAGAAAAAGAATAACGCCGAACCGATTGCCCTGGTTGCTTCGATTTTAGCTGTCTTCTTTGCTGGCCTTTCGCTCTATGCCTTTATCGCCATGGGCGCCAGCAATGCCAAAAATTCCAAGCTCATCACTAATTTTCAAAACGATTTAAAGCATAGCGACGAAATTATCGCTCAATATGAATCCGCCACTAAAACCAAGGTGGTAAGTTCTGATCCAAAGTCCGATGGTTATGATACTGGTGATAAAAACGAGAAAACTCCGTCCGATCGTAAGCCACAAATCGTCAAGTGGAATGATTTAAATATTAATTTTAATCAACTCGTCACTACGGTTGGCGATAATTACACGATTACCGGTGGCCGTATTGTCACGAACTCTGACGGTACCAAGGTTTATGCCAAACTTAGTCGTGTGAAAACCGAAAATAATCCAAATGATCCCAATCCGCTCAATCCGAATCGTACCATTTATTCTGGCGCAGTCTCGACGGACATTTATGAGCGCGACCTCCCTGGTGGTTCTTGGAAGTATGTCGCACCATTCGCCACGGAATCGAAAGAAAAGTGTGATAATTTGCCAAAAAATCTCCAAGATGCTATTCTCACTCTAGACACCTACGAGCCAACTGATGCCACTAAGTATCAGTGTCAGCTCTGACCTCTTCCATTTTCTCTAAAACTATGTTAAAATAAACCAAGTTTCTAAATAATAAAGGTAAAATATGAGTTTTCAAATCTTGAAAAATATTGCTGACGCTCAGAAAAAGAAAGCTGTTGTCGATGTTCGCTCTGGTGATACTGTAAAGGTTACCCAGAAAATCAAAGAAGGCGACAAGTTCCGTTTTCAGGTTTTCGAAGGTGTTGTAATCCGTGTTGATCGTAAAGAATCTCACACTGCTCGTATCGTTGTGCGCAAAATCGCCTCTGGTATCGGTGTTGAAAAATCTTTCCTTCTTCACAGCCCATTGGTAGAAAAAATTGAAGTAGTCAAGCGTGCTAAGGTTCGCCGCAACTACCTCTCTTACCTCCGCCACCGCTCAGGTAAATCTGCTCGTCTCGTCGCTCGCGACTTTGACCGTGCCGCTGTCAACACTTTGAAAGAAGAAGTTGTCGAAGCTGCTGCAGAAACCACTGAAGCTACTGAAGCCTAAAATGAAAACAATCCCGTAAGGGATTGTTTTTTGTTTCTCGAATTACCGATTATTCGTCAAGCTCGAACCACTCTTCCAGCTTAAAGTCCTTTCCGACCGCCGCCACCGCTAAAATCGGTGTAAGGTCGGCATACTCCGGATGTGTCGCTAGGAATCCTGCTACCGCCAGACGCATTTTCTCTTGCTTTTTCTTATCGATGAAATCTAACCCCGCGCCAAAATCATTACTACCACGGTATTTTACCTCGGTGAAGTAAAGCACTCGGCCCCTTCGAGAAATAATATCCACCTCAAATAATTTTGTTTTATAATTTCTCGCGACAATCTCATGTTCCGCCGCCACTAGAAAATCTACCACCGTCTGTTCACCTTGGTCGCCCAGCTGTTTGTTGGTAATTTTCTGCTCGCTAGTATTCTTAGGCTCGGCAACGGTCTTTAGTCTGGTGGCGGTTTTAGGCTTAGCGGTGATTTTGCCTTCTGCGATCTCTCGTACTGGGCGAAAACTCCGACGATGCTCCGGTGTTAGACCAAATTCTTCCATCGCTTTTTGGTGCGCTGCCGTCCCATAGCCGACGTGCTTACCGAAGCCATATTCTGGATAAACTGCATCGAGCTTCGCCATATAATTATCACGTTCCACTTTCGCGAGAATACTGGCAGCTGAAATTTCTTTCACCAGAAAATCGCCCTTTTTCAGAGTAGAGACATATTTTTCCAGCTTCGTCCCCGCCAAAAAATTCATCGTACCATCGATAATAATTTCGGAAAAGGGAACCTTAGTCTTTTGAATTTGCTCCACCGCTCGTCTCGTTGCGAGCCTCAAAGCTTCACTCAGTCCTATTTCGTCAATTTCCACACTGCTCACCCAGCCGGTCGCCGCCGCCAAGGCCTTTTCCTTAATTAGTACGTATAGTTCATCGCGACGTTTAGCAGACAATTTCTTCGAATCGGTTAATTTTTCAATCCACTCTGTATTCTCGGAATTTTGCCAGTCGCCCAAAATACAGGCGCCAATCACTAGTGGCCCCGCATATGGTCCGCGCCCCACTTCGTCAATTCCTAAAATCATGGCTTAGCTCCAGATATATTTTTTGCATTCTTGAAATCTCCGAACCTCTCTGGCGGTTGTTTTGTTTTTAATTCAAAGTGGACTTTAGAGATTATTTACTGACATTGAAGCGAAATTCCACAATATCGCCGTCTTCCATCACGTAAGTCTTACCCACGGTGGCAAGTTTTCCGGCGGCTTTCACCGCTTGCTCACTGCCTAGTGCAACTAGGTCATCATATTTCATCACATTCGCCGCGATGAATCCTCTCTGAAAATCGGTGTGAATCGTACCAGCTGCCTCTGGTGCGGTGGCGCCTTTTTTGATAGTCCAAGCCCGCACTTCTTTTTTACCAGCCGTGAGGAAAGATTGTAAGCCTAGCGTGTCATAAGCCGCAATAATCAGTTCCGAAAGCGCGTCATGGTCCACCCCATAGCTACTAAGAAAATCCTTCTTCTCCGCCAAGGTCATCCCCACCATTTCTTCTTCGAGTTTTGCATTGACGAAAACCGCCTGATTTGGCGCCACTAGCGCACGCATCTCTGCCTTTAGCTCTTCATTCGTCAGTTCATTTTCATCCACATTGAACATATAAATCACCGGCTTCTCTGTTAGATATGGAATTTTTTCTTCCTGTTCCTTGTTTTTCTTGCGCTTCGCTTCCACTTTTTCGCGCGTCTCGAGATCCGCCAGCTCCAGCTCGGTCTGAATAATTTCAATATCTTGTTTTGGATCAACTTCCGCCGCCGTATTAGAGTCCTTCGAGACATGTAAAACATCGTCGTTCTTAAACACGCGCACCACGTGACAAATAATTTGGCATTCCCGGATGTGAGCAAGGAATTTATTGCCCAAACCTTCACCCTTCGAGGCGCCTTCCACCAGCCCCGCAATATCGACAAACTCCACGGTAGCTGGAATCACTTTTTCGGTTTCATACATTTTGGCTAAAACATCTAGGCGATTATCTGGCACTGGCACGATCCCGACGTTTGGCTCAATCGTCGCAAAAGGATAATTCGCCGCCAAAGCGTGCGCATTGGTTAAGGCATTAAAAAGCGTTGATTTTCCTACGTTCGGTAGCCCCACAATTCCAATCTTCAAATTCAAAATCAATACTCCTTAAATTTATAGTTTCTTCTCTGTTAATTATAGCACATTAACAACCAGTTTCGTTTTTGAGAATCTCTAGAAACTCCTCATTCATCGCAGCCGCATGAAAACCAGGTTCGCTCTTCACTGCCGCCCCAGCTTGCTTGGCCAAAAATAATCCAGGTTCAAAATCCCAGGGATTTTCTGCCCGAAAACTCATCCCGTGCATCCTCCCTGCCGCCAAAAATGCGAAAGCCACACAGGCTGCGCCAAAGACTCGGTGGGTTGAGCCGTACTTCTGCATTCTGGTCGCCGCTTCGATTACATCTCCGCCAATCACCGCATAAAACGCATTTAAGACTGGTACCTCGCGCACCGAGATTTTCTCTCCATTCAGATAAGCTCCACTCTTATTAGTAAAATAGAATTCTTTCAGTGCAGGTAAATCAATCACGCTCGCGATGGTTTTCCCATTTTTGCGACAGGCCACCTGAATCCCCCAAAGCGGTAAACCATTCGCAAAATTTTTCGTCCCATCGATCGGATCAATAATGAAGCAATTATCAGAGAGCTTAGTATCCGGATTAAATTCTTCGCTAATAATCGCAAAATCCGGATATTCCGCCTGAATCTTTTCAATCAAAAATCTCTCCACAAGATAATCTGCGTCCGTCACCAAATCCCCCTCGGACCCCTTGGTGTAAACTGTAAAATCTCGTGATAATAATTCTTCGGCTTCGCGTACAATGCGCTGTATGAATTCGCCTTCCATAGTTATTATTATAACATTCTGTTATTATATAACCATGAACACTATCGATCCGGCCGTGCTTTCCAAATCTCAGCAGCAAATTCTTCATGTCGATCCGGCCGAACTTTCCGATTTTCAGCGTCAAATCTTTCAACTCGAACGTGATAATACTTCGGAATTAATTCATTTTGAACGGGGAACTGCGCCGATTCTGCTTTCTGCCCCGCATGCCGTAAATTTTCTTAAAGAGGATGGTAATTTTAAAATGCGCGAAGGCTACACTAAGGCCATTGTGAAATATCTGGCTTTAAAAACCGGTGCCTTCCTCATGATTAAAGAAAATTCTGATGGTATCGATCCGAATAAACCAGAAATGGAAAATTATAAGCGCCGCCTTCTTGAAATTATTGAGCAATATCAAATTCAACTCGTCTTAGATATTCATGGCGCCGCCTCGCATCATGATTTTGCAGTTGAAATTGGCTCCCTCGACGGCGTAAGCGCTAAGAATCAAACCATCGAATCCTTAAAAACCGCTCTAAAAAATCAGGGAATTGCACCAGTCGCCGAAAACAATCCGTTCAAAGGCGGCGGCATTACCAAGACCGTCCATGGAAATACTAATATTGAAGTTTTGCAGCTCGAAATTAATCGTAATTATCGCAATCTCACCCATCCCGAAAAGCTTTTTCACCTCTGTAAATCACTCGAAAATTTCCTCAAAAGTTTTCCACAATCAAATTCAATTTAATTTCAGTAAAATCTATTGACGACTAAGCATTAGCATGATAAATTAATAGTAACTTGAAGGTCAATACAAGTAAAAAACAAAAAAACTATTAATATTTAATAAAGGAAATATTATGACAAAATATGCAAAAATCATGGCAACTTTCGGTGTCTTAGCTGGACTCGGTGTCGCTTCACTCCCACTAGCAACCTTTGCTGCTAATAACTCTGAAACCACTGTTAAGGTTACCGTTCAAGAAGGTATCTCTATCGCTAACGATAACGCTACCGCTGATGCTGGTAACAAAACCCCAGGTGAAGCTGGTTCTGCCACTTCTAACCTTACCGCTGCTACTAACAATGCTGCTGGTCTTAAGATTACCGTTAAAGACAAAGATGAAGACACCTCTCTCCGCGCTGCTGGTATCACCGGTTCTGTCGCTGGTGTAGATTTCATTCCAACTGCCGCTTCTGGTACCGGTTCTTGGAGCCTTAAGGGTGGTGACCTCACAGTTGACACCGCTATGGTTAAAAATTCCGAAACTGCCCTTGTAGTGAAGAACACCACCGGTCCTTCAACCGAAGCTGTTGCTATGACCTACCGCATCGAACCAGGTGCAGCACAACGCCAAGGTACCTACGAAGACGTTATCGTTTACACTGTTACCAAGAACTAATTTCCCTGTATTGACTGATGAATCAGCTCCTGCAAAGGAGCCGATTTTTATTTGACATTCTGGTAATGCTAAACTATACTAGATACAAATAAGTAGAGGAAAAAATATGAAACATATTGGGAAGGTGGTAGGCGTTCTTGGCGTCGCTTCTGCCTGTGGGTTAATGGCCTTGCCACTTAGCACTTTTGCTATTGAAAAGAAGAATAGCTTGGATGTGAATGTTACCATCGCTTCTTTTCTTAATATCACTTCTGGTGCTAGTACAGTAGCAGATACGATTAATCCGGGTCAGGTTAAGAATCTTACTAATACTATTCGCGTGAAGACGAACAGTGTCACTGGCTACAATATTAATATTCGTGATAAGGATTCTAATATTAATCTTGTTCATGACACTACTTCGACTAGTGTTATTCCGGCTCTGGCTGGCAATCTCGATGGCACTCAAGCTGGCTGGAACTATTCCGTAGGTAGTATTTCTCATAAGGCAATTACGGCTACTGACGCTTCAATCCACAAGAATCTTAACACATCTAAGCAAGTACTTGATGAGACTACGAATATAAATTATCATGTCGCCGCCACCGGCACTCAAATTCCAGGTAATTATAGTGACGTAGTAGTTCTCACCGTTTCAGAGAATCCGGGCACCTAGAGCTTAATTTTTTATTGAATTACGCTTTTGCTCGTGTATAATAAATAGCATATAACTAGGAGGTAAATGAAAAAACTTAAAGGTCTAATTTTCGGTATGGCAGTTGCCTTGCCGCTCTTCTTCGGCATCGTCCGCCCAGTCCACGCAGATAACGGTACCGAACGTCTAGCCAATCATATGCAGGTTTCTCCTGCTTCTCAACAACTCGGGACGTTAAAGCCAGGCGAAACTAAACAAGGCTCATTCCGTGTTCAGAATATCGGCACCAACGCCTTTGATTTTAAGGTCTATGCCGCACCATATTCCGTCAGTAACGAAAACTATGACCCAACTTTCGATGCATCATCGGATTACACCAAGATTTCTAACTGGTTTACTTTTAGTACTACCACTGGTCATCTCGATCCAAATTCGGAAACTACCATCGAATATACTGTGAAGGTTCCACAAAATGCTCCTGGTGGTGGCCAATATGCCTCTATTATGGTGGAGAATGCTTCTAGCGAAAATTCATCTAATACCATTCGCGAAGTCACCCGTATCGGTATGCTAATTTACTCTCATATTGATGGTAAAATTAACCACTGTACTAAGATTTTGGAAAATAATCTTCCATTTATCCTCTTCAACCCACCAATTTCCGGCACCTCTCGTGTCGAAAACTGTGGTAACACCGATGAGGATGTCAAATACGTTCTTCGTGTCTTCCCATTCTTCTCTAAAGAAGAAGTCTATACTAACGAAGAAAACCCTACTTACCGCACTACTCTTCCTAATACTAAGCGCCTCAGCAAGGAAACTTGGGAAAAATCTCCAGGTATCGGTATCTTCTGGGTCGAGCAAGACATTACCTTTGGTAGCGCCCACAATACCTCTCGTAAGCTCGTGATTCTTTGCCCTATCTGGCTTATCGTCTTACTCGTTCTCTTTATCCTTTCAGTTATCTTCTGGCTCGTCTCAAAGAAATATGAGAACAAAAAATCTAATACCAAGTCCGCACCTCGCGTCGAATCTGATTTCTAAAGGAGTATTTGATGAAAAATAATTTTAAACGTGTCTTGACTCTAGCCCTCTTTGGGCTAGGTCTCTCCGGCTTCTTCGGTTTAGCAAAAACCTCTGCTACTTATGCCGACGAAAAACCAGCTGAAAAACCAAAAGTCCAAATCCAAATTTCCCCAGTAAAAAACACCGTTTATCTCAAGGGTGGCGATGTCTCCGACTTCACCTTTAATGTTTCTAATATTGGTACCGATCCTTTCGATTTTAAAGTTTACGCTACTCCATATTCCGTTTCCAATGAAAAATATGAACTAAACTTCTCGAAGGAAAGTTCACGTACTCAGATTACACGCTGGACAACCTTTGAAGATGCTTCCGGTAAATATGTCTCTGATGTTACTTATTCTGTGCAGCCAAACGAGACCAAGGTTGTGAAATATCGTGTGACCGTGCCTCAAGATGTCCCAGCCGGTGGTCAATATGCCGTCATCTTCGCCGAAGCCATCCCAAAAGACGACCTCAATTCCACTGGTATTAAGACGGTTTCCCGCGTTGGCTTGACTCTCTATGGTAAAACCGAGGGTGAAACCAGGGAAGAAGCCAAAATCACCAAATACCATCTCGACGGTTTCCGTGTTTCTGGCAATATTCGCACCTCTGCTACGGTCGAAAATACCGGTAACACCGATTTTCGTGCCACAGTCAGTATGAAAGTTGAAAAGCTTTTCGGCGGTTCAATCTTTGAAGACACTAAGGGCTTCGATGTCCTACCAGATACTACTCGTGATGTCGACCTCGAATGGAAGGACAGTCCAGCCTTCGGTATCTACCGTATTACTTCTACCATCTCCGCTGGTGGTAAAGAAGAAAAATCTACCAAGATTGTTTTGATTATTCCGATATTTGTCCTAATTATTCTGTTTATGCTATTGACAACGGCTGTGGTATGGTTTATCATCGTACTTAGAAAGCGTCGTGCTCAAAAGTCTAAGTTAATTATTTAGATTTAAGCACAAGAAAATAAAAATAATAAAGGCGAAAAATGAATAAAAAATCAATCATCGGCGCATTAGGAATAGCAGGCTTGACCCTACTCGGCAGCCTGGCGCTCACTAATCAAACTTACGCCCAGGAAGCTACTTCTTCCGAAGTAACCGTCCAGGTCACCGTTCTTCCAAACGGACAATCAGTTGCTATCAAGTCACCAACTTCTGATAGCAAAGTACTTGAAAATCAAGTACCACTCAATATTGATTTCACCAAGTCAAAAACTATTGAATATGAAATCAAACTCACCGATAAAGACGGTACTACCACTACTATCGCTAACGAAACTGTTGACGTAAGTAATGCTGGTGCTGCTAATAGCGGCTCAAAGAAAATCCATCTCGATATGCAACAGCTCACTAATGGTGTCTTCGGTAAGGTCTCCATTAAAGTCACCGTCGACGGCAAAGCTGAGACTGCTGATACTGTAGAATTTAACTATGTTCCAGTAGCAGTTGAGAAAACCCAGACTAACCCACGTGGTTACACCGGCTTTCGTATTGCTCACGCTGGTGGCGTCGCGAAAGTAAAAGTTGTCTTGAAAGATAAAAATGGTCACAAGGTTGGTGATAAAGAAATCGAAATCACTGATCCAGTTGCAATGACTAACGGTGGTACTATTGAACTCAATTCAGAAGATATTAATAATAAATTGGACAAGGGTGATTACACTCTCGAAGTCGTAGCTCTAAACGGTGCTGGTGATGATCTCGAAAAACCAGAAGTTGCTAGCTTCAAGTTTACCGGCAAGGATGAACCAGCCAAGCCAGAAGACAAGCCAGCTACTCCAGGTAAGAATGGTGGTAAGAAAACCCCAGCCGTACCTAATACTGGTGGATCCGTCTTCGCAGGTATGAATCTTTCATCCTCAGACTTTCTCGCTTCCGGCATTGCCGTCTTTGCCTTCCTCTCTCTCCTCGCCGTCGTCTTCCTCAAGAAAGGTAAGAAATCCGGCTATCGCCGCTAAGATTGATTCTAAAAGACCTCCTCACGGGGGTCTTTTTTCTTTCAATTAAATTATGGTTGAAATCTTCGCTCAAATATCATATAATAAATTTGCTGGACGATTAGCTCAGTTGGCTAGAGCGCGTCTTTGACGTAGACGAGGTCAGAGGTTCAAATCCTCTATCGTCCACCAGTAATTCAGGCTGAGGGCCTGTTTTTTGTGTTTCTTGACATTTTGTGTTATAATATATGTTGTAACTAGTTTTTTATTACTTAAAAAGAAAACAGGAGGGGGAAGTTATGCTCGTTTATCTTGAGGGCCTACCGTATGTAGGAAAAAGCACTTTGGCAAAAGGATTAAAGTCTCGTTTGGGGGTAGGTTGGAAGATCATGGATGGTCAGAGTTTAACAAAGGAAGAGCTTTACGTCTTAGCGCATGGTAATTTTGGAAATGTAATTTTAGATTCATTCAAGCCGTATTATGAATTAGCTAAGAAGTATGCGCGTTCTACTTATGTTCCCAAGCCGGTGCTAAAAGAATATCAGGCCATGCTACCTAGACCTACGGCGTCCTTTTATCTACATGTCGATAGGGCCATGACCTTGGTTTCTCGTGCAGAGACCGCAATTAATGCCGGGATGGACTGTACTAAGTCCGAAAAGTCCATCTTACAGAGTGATCATCTGACTTTTGATGGCTTCTGCAATCAATTCATGGAGTCGGTTAACACTATGGTGGTGCCAGAGTATATTGTCACGGATAACCTTTCACCCGCCGAAGTGCTAAATTTAGTGTATTATAGCGTCAGCAGGGCAATTAAAGCCGCAAGGGAACCGAAAAAGGCTCTCGCATAATCGTGACATGCCGCAAACTAGTTTTGTTCTTTACCTAGCATCTTTGATGCAAAAGACCCCGAATTTCGGGGTTCTTTTTTTACGCTAAAATCCTTACGCTCTAAATATGCTACAATAGAAGTAATTAAATCGCACTGGAGTTAACATGAAAATTCAAGATAAAATTAACGCTTATCTCAATACCGCAATCTCCACTACCGTAGTAATGGTGCTGTTCGGTCTCTTCTTCGCCCTATTTCCGGAATTCGCCCTCAATCTCTTACGTCTCCTACTTGCTGCCGGATTTTTGCTCGCCGGTTTTAGTATGATTATGAGCCGAATCTATTCGCGCTTTGTCCGTCTATTTTCTAGTAATTTTCTCGGCGCCTTTCTCATCGTCATTGGCCTTGTCTTCCTCTTCTATCCAGGTATTCTCAGTCTCATTCCGATGACTATCGGTCTCGTCATTGTGATTTCGGCAATTTCCCGTATTGGCTACACTATGGAGCTGAAAAACGTCTCCAAATCTGCTTATATCACCTCTATTATTACCAACCTTTTGTCCTTGACTGCCGGCGTCGCTATCATTGTCTATCCATTTGATGCTTCCGCTATTGCCTTGTCGCTAATCGGCTTTATTATGATTGGTTATGGCCTCTCGGATTTAATCAATATTATTGTTCTGAAGAAACACGTTCATGATTTCACCGATCGTTATAATCTAGTCTCTAAATTTTCCGGTTCGAAAAAATCCGAAACCAATCCAGATGACATCGAAGAAGCGGAAATTGTCGACTCTAAAAAGAAATAAACCCCTGTCATTGTGCTTATGCTTGCAAAATCTAAGGAATTTTGTTAATATTATCGTGCAACACAGATATCTTGTGGATTGAGTATATTAAACGTATCGGGTATATGAAAAACACATTATATTTTGTGCGGCAAGGTTTTTGCTACTTCCTTAGCGAGGATTTGAAAAACCCCTCTTAATTTTCTAAAAAGAACAAGCAACAAAACATGCAGTTTCACCAACCATTACTACCTCGCTGCGTGTCGCGTCGTGAGACTTTCTAATCTAAAAGTTATTGCCATTTCTTTTAGTTAGAAATAAGGTTCACCACCTTGGCGGCATGTTGGGGCCGAAGTCACTATTTTTCTTAAATTGAGCAAACTCACTTTCTTTTGTTTTTGGCAACATCCACCTTTTCGGCCCCCAACTTATTTTCATAGTTGCAGCCTCAGCTTAACTAATCTTCTAGACATCAGAAGGCTGCGGATACCCCTCCAAAAAATCCCACCTGCTGTGGGTCCCGTCTTGTATAAGGCGAGCTCAAATCCCATTTATTATGGGTCCCGTCTTATCTAAGGCGGGTATTTTTTTGCCTAAAAATTATCTAGAAGATGGGTGAAAACAAAAAAGAGCCCCGAAAGGCTCTTTTTAAAAATCTCTGTTGGTGAGTCGGGAGGGACTCGAACCCTCGACACCGGGCTTAAAAGGCCCGTGCTCTAACCTGCTGAGCTACCGACCCAGAGTACTCTCTTATTATATGCCTACCCTCTAAAAAAATCAAGCAAAATATGGTATAATATTCAGAGTAAAAAATAAGGGCAATATGAATAATAAAGAAAATATCCGTAATGTTGCAATCATCGCGCACGTTGACCACGGCAAAACGACGCTGGTGGATGCACTTTTGAAACAATCTAACACTTTCCGTGATAACCAGGCCGAAATGAGCCAAACCCTCATTATGGACTCCGGCGACCAGGAGCACGAACGTGGTATTACTATTACCGCCAAGCAGACCTCGGTCTATTACCGCGATCATAAAATTAATATCATCGACACCCCGGGCCACGCCGATTTCTCTGGTGAGGTTGAGCGTACTCTCAATATGGCCGACGGTGTACTTTTGGTGGTGGACGCCCAGGAAGGCCCGATGCCACAGACCAAATTCGTTTTGAAGAAAGCCCTTGATCTTAAATTAAAGCCGGTTGTGATTATTAATAAAATCGACAAGCCTGCCGCTCGTATCGAAGAAGTGAAAGACGAAATTTCTGACCTCTTCTTGGAACTTGCGACCGAAGAATCTCAGCTTAACTACCCAATCTATTATGCTATCGCGCGTGATGGTCGTGCCGGTAAGACCGAAAATCTTGATGATGATCTCCATGTAATTTTTGAGTCAATCATTAATGATATTCCTTCGCCAAAAGTTGACGAAGCTGCCGATAAAGGCCTACAGCTACTTGTCGCTTCTCTAGCTTCCGATAGTTATCTCGGTAAATACGCTATCGGTAAAATTTTCCGTGGCAATATTAAGCATGGTCAATCGATTAAAATCGTGAAGACTCACTTTACCGAAGGCGGGCCAGAAATTACTACCGAAAATGGTAAAGTCGATAAAATCTTTGTCTATCGTGGTCTCGGCAAGGAAGAGGTTAATGAAGCTTTTGCTGGTGACATCGTCGCGGTCACCGGTATTCCAAGTGCGAACATCGGTGATACTATTGCTGCCTTTGATAATCCTGAAGCCCTGCCAACTATCGAGCTTGAACCGCCTACTCTCAGTATTTATATTGGTCCAAATACCAGCCCTTTGAAGGGTCAAGAGGGTGAATTTACTACTTCTCGTCAAATTTCCGATCGTCTCCACAAGGAGCTTGAAACTAATATCGCCTTAAAGATTGCTCAAGATGGTCTCGGTTACAAAGTTTCCGGTCGTGGTGAACTTCACCTCTCAGTTTTGATTGAAACTATGCGCCGTGAAGGTTACGAACTCGAAGCTGGCCGTCCAGAAGTGGTCTATAAAGAAATTGATGGCAAAAAATGTGAACCATTTGAAGATCTTACAATTGAAGTCACCCCAGAATATGTCGGTGCGGTTTCGCAAGAGCTCGGCATTCGTAAGGCTGATCTCGTTGCTCAGGAAATTACCTCTGGTGGCGCCGTCCGTTTCACTTATGAAATTTCTACCGCTGCCCTAATTGGTCTTCGTAATAGCTTGATGACTGATACTAAAGGTACCGTCATTATGTCTTCTATTCCGAAAGGTTACCGTCCGGTGGAAGGTAAGTACAAGCCAGAACGTAATGGTGTTTTGATTTCTTTTGAGACCGGTACTTCTACTGCTTATGCTCTCGACATGGTGCAGGCTCGCGGTATTCTCTTTATTCCGCCACAGGTGCCAGTTTATCAGGGTATGATTGTCGGTCTTTCTAACAAGAAAGAAGACATCGATATCAACGTTTGCCGCGAAAAGCAGCTCACCAACATGCGTACTCACGCTTCCGACGGTGCTATTCAGCTCACTCCATATACCAATCTTAGCCTCGAGCAATGTCTCGACTTCCTGCTTGACGATGAACTTCTTGAAGTCACCCCGAAGAGCCTTCGTCTCCGCAAGCGCCAGTTAGATCCAATCAAGCGCAAACGCGAAGCTAGGAGCTAAAATGTCCCAACCGGCGTATCTTATCGATTCACATTGTCATCTCCATGACCTGGATTTTTATACGCCCGAAGCACAAACTAAGGCTTTAGCGGCCTGCGCCGAAAAGCAGGTCGAAAAGCTAATTTGTATCGGTACTGATCATGAAGATTCTTTCAAGGCTGCCGAATTTGCTGCTCAAAATCCTACCAAGCTTTTCTGGAGTTATGGTATCCACCCCAATGAATTTGACAAGCCTAGAAAAGATGTTCAATTTGAACATAATAATCGTCCTGTGGCAATTGGGGAAGTTGGCCTCGATTATCATTATGGTGAGAACGACAAGCTAGACCAGGCGAGACTTCTGGAGGAAATGCTAGACCTCGCCATTCGCGAAGATTTACCACTGATTTTTCATGTTCGCGAAGCCTTCGATGATTTTTTCGCAATTTTGGACAATTTTTCTTCCGCCAAAATCCGCGGTGTCGTGCATTCTTTCTCTGATAACAAGAAAAACCTCCGTAAATCTCTCGAACGTGATTTTTATATCGGCGTGAATGGTTTGGCCACTTATTCTACTTTGCCGATGCCACCAATTGAACGCATTCTCCTGGAAACCGATGCGCCATTTCTCGCTCCCGTGCCACTGCGCGGCCAGACCAATCAGCCGGCCAATGTCTACTATGTGGCCAAGTGGCTATCTGAGAAGCTCGGATTAAATTTTGAGGAAGTTGCGAAAATTACTACCGAAAATTCGGAAACTCTCTTTAATTTAGGAGCCAAAAAATGATTTATTTAGATTTTGCTGCCGCTACTCCGGTCCATCCCAAGGTACTTGAGGCAATGTTGCCATATTTTAGTGAAAATTTTTACAATCCTTCTGCGCCATATCTTCCTGCTAAACATTTGCGCGGTGAATATGAAGCGAAAAAATCCGCTCTGGCTCAAACCATTGGTGCGAAATCACCAGATTTAGTCATCACCGCTGGCGCTACTGAATCCATCAATCTCGCGTTTACTGTCTTGGAAAATTACCCAGACGCCGAAGCTCTGATTTTAGCCACCGAGCATGCATCGGTGCGTGAATCCGCCAGACATTATGCGAAAACCGTCGGGGAAATTGCCGTCGATCAGACTGGTCTAATCGATCTGAAAGATTTGGCCGCCAAAATCACCGAAAAAACTGTCCTAATTTCCGTCGCCATCGCCAATAACGAACTTGGCACCATCCAGCCGCTCAGTGAAATTGCCGAAATTATACGACACACGCGTGAAAAGCGCCTCACTGTTGGCAATCTTACCCCACTTTATCTCCATTCTGATGCTTCGCAGGCTGCCAGCCTCCTCGATCTCTCAGTGGCGCGTCTCGGGGTCGACCTTTTGACGCTCAATTCCGCCAAAGTTTATGGCCCGAAGGGAATTGGCGCACTCTATATTTCTCGCGGGGTTAAACTCAGTCCAATCTCTTATGGTGGTGGCCAGGAAATGGGTCTGCGTTCCGGTACGGAAAATGTGCCTCTCCTCATGGGCTTCGCGGAAGCTTCCGTGCGTGCGAAAGCTCATATTTCCGCCAGTCGTAAAAAATATGAAAAATATAATCAATTATTCCGCCAGATTTTGACCGAAAAATCCCTTGTTACCCCAAAATTTTTAGGTAACAAAAAACATCAATTAGCTAACTTCTGCCCTATTTGTTTCAATGGTCTCGATGCTGAGCGCCTGATTTTTAAGCTGGAAGATCGCGGTATTTTGCTTTCTACTGGTGCCGCCTGTGCTGCCTCGAAAGGTCAAAAATCTCACGTACTTTCCGCCATCGGTCTCACCGATTCGGAAATTAACGGGTCACTTCGCGTGACCTTCGGTGAGCTAAATACCGAAGAGCAAATTCGTGAAGCCGCATCGGTGATTGCCGAAGTGGTTAATCAAGAGGCTAAGCGTATCGGATTGGTGTCGGGCGAGGTAGTTTTAAAAGAATCGCACGATGCTGAATTAGGCCAAGAAAATTCTACCGTATTCAGCCAAAATCAAGAGGTTGCTCATGAATAGCACTATGGCAAAACCGAAAACTGTCTTCGTCGGCATGTCTGGTGGTGTCGATTCTTCCGTCACCGCAGTTCTACTTAAAAATGCTGGCTATCATGTGGTCGGGGTCTATATGAAGAACTGGTCGAAGGATCTCCCGGGTATGAAATGCCCTTGGGCGGAAGATCTGGCTGATGCTAAGCGTGTGGCTACGAAATTAGATATTGATTTTCGCATTTTTGATTTTGAAACTGAGTACCACGCCAAGGTAGTCGATTATATGATTGAGGAATTCAGGAAGGGAAATACTCCGAATCCCGATGTGATGTGCAATCAAGAAATCAAGTTCAAACTTTTTTACGACATCGCCATGAGTCAGGGTGCAGATTTTATTGCCACTGGTCATTATGCTATATCCGAAGACGGCAATTTGAAATTAGCTACAGATACTAATAAAGATCAGACTTATTTTCTCTATCGTATTTCTGATGAAGCGATTTCGCAGACACTTTTTCCGCTTGGCAAAATGCTAAAACCAGAGGTGAAGCAATTAGCCGCTGAGTTTGATCTCGATAACGCCTACAAGAAAGAATCTATGGGGGTTTGTTTTGTGGGTGAAGTTGGGATCAAAGATTTTCTCCAGGAATATATCGAAGTAACTCCAGGTCAAATTATCGATCGTGATACTAATCGGGTACTCGGCACGCACGAAGGCGCGGTGTTTTATACGATCGGTCAGCGCCACGGCTTAAATCTCGGTGGCGGCCTACCTTACTATGTGGTGGGAAAAGACATGTCTAAAAATCTGGTATATGTTTCGAAAAACCTCAATCACTTAAATCTTTGGACGAAGACTTTGAAGTTAAAGGATGTGATAATTCGTCAAATCCATCAAGAATCTGGTGATGTTCAGCCAAATCTTTCTAAACTCACCTGTCGCGTACGTCATCGTGCGCTACTAATCGCTTGTAGTTTTGATTCAGATACCAACGAAGTGACACTAAGTGAAGAAATCAAACATCCAGCAGCCGGACAATCTGTGGTTTTTTATGACGGCGACATTTGTATCGGCGGTGGTATCATTGCGGAATAATTTTTAACAGAAAACTTATCGCTAGCTTAGATAGTTAAAGATACTACTCTCAAGAAAAAATAACCGCTTTTCGCGGCTATTTTTTTATTTCTTATCGAAACAGGCGTAACCTTTGGTTAGTTCTAGCTTATTCTTCAGATCGTCGACGGCTTTCTTTAGGCCATCTTTTTGAATTTTTTCATCTAGATTACCTAGGTCGAAATCCTCGCCATCATCTGTAGTGGCTGAGATGAAATTCTCTGCTCTTGGGTCGAGTTTAATCGTGAGCGTATTTTTGGCTGAACGGCAGGTAACAGTTAGCAGGCCATCGCCATTAGCCAGATTTTTCACGACCATAAAGAGGATGATACCCGCAATCCCGATTAGGAACAGGGTAATTAATTTTTTCATTTGTGGCGTCCTTTTATTTAATCTCTACCCATTATATATAGCATAAGCATTTTGTAAAGTTGTGCAAAACTCGAACCTCACAGATTATGGTATAATTATCTCTATGAATGCAAGTGAAATCCGTCAAAAATTTCTTGAATATCAAACTAGTCGTGGGCACCAGGTAATCGCTCCAGCGCGTTTGGTTTTGGAAAATGATCCAACCACCCTCTTCACCGGTTCTGGTATGCAGCCGCTTTTGCCATATCTTCTCGGTGAGCCTCATCCTGCCGGTCAGCGTCTGGCGGATTCACAACCATGTTTGCGCTTGCAAGATATTGAAGATGTTGGCGATCCACGCCATACTACGGTTTTCGAAATGCTCGGTAACTGGTCCCTCGGTGATTATTTCAAACAAGAGCAAATTCCAGCCTTCTTTAAGTTCCTCACCGAAATCGTCGGACTCGACCCACATAAAATTTACGTCACTTGCTTTATTGGTAACGAAAAATACGGCATCCCAAAAGATACTGAATCAGCTGAAATCTGGCAGCGCGTTTTTGCCGAAGCGGGTGTACAAGCAGAAATTGCTGAAATTGGCTCCAGTGAAGACGGCGCCAAGCGCGGCATTAAGGAAAATGAGCATATTTTCTTCTACGATGACCATGAAAACTGGTGGAGTCGTGGCGGTGGTGTCGAAACTACCCCGATTGGCGACCCATGTGGCCCAGACTCTGAAGTTTTTTACGATTTTGGTGAAGACAAACAGGATGTTGCGAGATTCGGTAAATCTCATCCTGCCTCTGATGGAGCACGTTTCATGGAAATTGGCAACCAAGTCTTTATGCAATATAAGCGCAATCAAGACGGTACCTTCTCGGAATTGACCAAGAAAAATATTGACTTCGGCGCTGGTCTTGAACGTATCGCCGCGGCCGCCATGGATTCATTTGATGTTTTCGAAACTTCACTTTTGAAGCCAATTATTACCAAGCTCGAAGCTATTTCTGGCCTGAGTTATGCTGATCATACTGAAGAGATGCGTGTGATTGCCGATCATCTTCGTGGTGCCTACCTGCTTTCCGCTCAAGGTCTGGTGCCAAGCAATAAACAACAGGGCTACGCACTTCGTCGCTTGATTCGTCGTGCGGTAATGAAAGCCACTAATCTCGGTATCGACCAAGACTTTTTGGCCCAAATCGTGCCAATTATTGCTGAAAATTACCAAGATCTTTCAAGTGAAATCCTCACTAATCGCTCTGATGCCTTGAATGTCTTAATCCGCGAAGAGCAGGCTTTTCGCCGCAGTATTCATCGCGGTTTGAAGGAACTTCATAAGCTTAAAGATCAGGGCCTTACCGGCAAAGAACTCTTCATGCTTCAGGATACTTATGGTTTTCCACTCGAATTATCTCTCGAAGAAGCTAAGCAAAATCAAATTAATCTCAGTGAAAACTGGCAAGCTGAATTTCAGGCTAGCCTCGATGAACAGCGCGAGCGCTCTCAAACCGCCAGCAAAGGTATGTTCAAGGGCGGTCTCGAAGATCATGGTGAAGCCTCGGTCAAATACCACACCGCTACCCACTTGCTACTTGCGGCGCTTCAGAAAATCGTCGATCCAAATATCGCTCAAGCGGGTTCTAATATTACCTCTGAACGTCTGCGTTTCGATTTTAACCTTGACCGTAAACTCACCGATGAAGAGAAGAAACAAATCGAAGATCAGGTTAATCAATGGATAGAAGAAGATTATCCAGTTTCGTTTGCTGAATATGACAAGGCTTACGCTCGTGACGTCTTAAAAGCTCACGGTAGCTTCTGGGAAAAATATGGCGACGTCGTCAAGGTCTATACCATTGGCGCCGAGGAAGCACCCGTTTCACGCGAACTTTGTGGTGGTCCTCACGTTGAACATACTGGCACGCTTGGTCATTTCAAGATTAAGAAAGAAGAATCCTCAGCCGCCGGCATTCGTCGCATTAAAGCAATTTTAGATTAAGGAGAACAGGGTGGAACAATTAGCCAAATACTTTACACCAGAATTATACGAAATTGAATTAAGAATCAATAAAGACTCTGAGCAAGTTCAAGGTCGAGTGAAGATTCAGGGTGTTGCCAAAAGTTCCACCGTCAAACTCCATGCCAAAAATCTTAAAATCCATCAGTTGACCGTGAATCAGCACCCGACCACTTTTACGGAAGAAACTGAAGCAGAAACCATTAGTTTCACGTCGCCAGCGGTGGATACCGAAATTACTATTGAAGCCCGTTATTCTTTGCAGCTTTCGCACGGTATGACCGGACTTTATCTTTCGACTTACGAACATGAAGGGAAGACCGAGCGGATTGTTTCTACCCAGTTTGAATCGCACTATGCTCGTATGATGTTCCCCTGCGTCGATGAGCCAGCCGCTAAGGCGAAGTTTTCCCTCAGGGTAATCGATACTGATCCGACCGACACGATTCTCAGTAACATGCCAATCAAGACCGAACGTGTATTAACTTATACTTCGGTGAATAGTGCACTTAACCCGAAAACCGACCCAAACGCCATGAATCTTAATACTGAGGTGACGCGTAAGATTGTGGAATTCGAAACTACTCCGCGTATGTCGACCTATCTTTTGGCGCTCTGTCTCGGTCATTTTCAAAGTGTTGCCACGAAGAATCAACACGGTGTCACGATCACAACCTATGCGTCATTAAATCAGACTAAAGAATCCCTCGTCGAGCCAAATCAAATCGCTGGGGAAGCCTTGGATTTTTATGATCAGGCTTTTGGTGTACCATACCCTTTGCCGAAGCTCGATCAGGTGGCGGTGCCAGATTTTGATGCCGGTGCTATGGAGAACTGGGGCCTAGTAACTTATCGTGAATCCTGCCTTCTGATGGATGAAACTGCCACCTTGTCGGATAAAATTCAAATCGCCACGGTGATTACTCATGAATTATCGCATCAGTGGTTTGGCAATCTCGTCACTATGGCTTGGTGGGACGATCTCTGGCTGAATGAAAGCTTCGCCAATATGATGGAATATTATTGTCTTGATGCGATTCGTCCAGAGTGGAAAGTTTGGCAAGAATTTTTTGTTTCTGACTGTTATTATGCGCTGACTCGCGATGTCTCACCAGATATTCAGGCTGTTAAGCAGACGGTTAATCATCCTTCCGAGATTGAAACTCTCTTCGACCCGGCCATTGTGTACGCCAAGGGATCACATTTGATGTTCATGTTAATGCGTTTGATTGGGGAACAGAATTTCTTGAAGGGGTTACGGGATTATTTTGAAAAACATCAATACCAAAACACTACTGGTGATGATCTCTGGGTCGCCTTGCAACCTTATGCGAATTTTAATGTTTCAGATTTTATGAACCAATGGATTACACGTCCTGGCTTCCCGATCATTGAAGGCGAAAAACAGGAACGCTTCTACCTAGATGGCCGAAGTAATCAAGAATCTTGGCCGTTAGTCCAGGTCTCCGATGATATGACCGGGCATTATATTATCGGCCTTACTTCCGAGGAACTTCAGGCTAAGCTCGCACATTTTTCCGAACTTAACCAGGAACAGCAACTCCGTCTTTTGATTGACCAGAGTCTGCTTTTGCGTACTCCACGTGGTGATTTACCGGCCAGCCTAGATCTACTCATGCACTTCCGCAATGAAACCAGCTTTGCGATTTGGTCTATTATTATGTCGATTCTTGGTGAGCTTAAAATCTATTGTCCGGCTGATACCCCTGCTGAAGCTAATTTGAAGAGTTATATTAGAGAGCTGATTTCTGTCCAAATCGCGCGTCTTGGTGTTTCTGAAAAAACCGAAGATACTGATGATGATAAAAAGCTTCGTGAATCCATCTTGAGCCTGGCGGTTTATGCGGATGATCAGCCGACCATTCTTCGTCTAACTGAACAATATAATATATATATAACCGACGCTCTAAATTTTGCGGCCATTTCACCAGAATTGCTGCTACCGTATTTAGAGGCTGAATTTAAAAATTCCAGAGAGGCTCGTTTTAAAGAATATCTAAATCTTTACATTAAAACCTCATCGCCGACTATTAAATCCCTGCTCCTAGATATTATTACGGACGCCAAACACGAGGAGCATCTTCAGACTTTATTAGATATGCTTTCAGACACTAAGATTATCCGCTTGCAGGACCATAGTGGCTATGTGCGTGATCTACTAGCTAATCATTCGACTAGAAAAGCTGCTTTCGATTGGCTTTATCAAAACTGGGATTACCTTAAAAATGCCGTTGATGGCAAATCGCTTGATATCTACCCGAAGATTATGGCACGTTTTATTTGCAATCAATCCGATTTTGCCTTATTCCAGAAATTTTCCAAACGTTTCGAAAATGACCCTGCTTTGTTTCGTATTATTAAGATTGGTATATATGAAATTGAAAATCGCCTAGCCTTGCTAGCCAAAAATACTGAAAAACTGCATCAAAAACTCGAAAAATACTTAGAAAACCATTAAAAATCAGCGAAAAACCAGAAAAACTCAAAAATCTTTAAAAAAGTCCGAAAAAAGACTTGCATTAATTAAAAATTTGATATAAGATAAATACTAAGTTCAGCAAGTCAGAAATGACCACTGCGAAAAAGGGAAACTGCGAGAATTCTTAATATATAGGATTTATTTAAATCGCACGTTGAATTAACAATTTGGACAACGATGAAAATTAAATAAAGACTTGCATTTGTATATATGGAAGAAATCCCTTCTTGGTTTCGGAAGTATATACGTGAATTAGTAATCAATCTTCGATTACTAGTTAAGTCAATGCATAAAAAGGTAAATAAGGGCACTAATAGTG
>CAUTFL010000009.1:0-40325 GCA_963538065.1 uncultured Candidatus Saccharibacteria bacterium
CCGAAGGCACTACCACCTCAAGGTAGCGTGTATACCAATTTCACCACAGGTGCATGTGTTTATTATAACATATTTTTTCGTTATGGGGAGAAAAATCTTGAAATTACTCCGATTCTATGGAGTGCGGTTTTTGAAAGTTTTCTTCACCGACCAATTGATAATATCATTAAAACGATCTTCACCCGAGACTAGGTGCTGATCCGCCGAGAAGGCGCGCACGTTTTTATTCATGAAATATGGCAAGCTGGACTGATAAAGCGCAATCGAAGGCACCTCGTCGAGCCAAATTTCGAGGAACTTACGATATTTGGCGTCACGCAGTGAGGTATCGATGGTATTTCTAGCGCTGAGAATCAAGTTCGAGACTGTAGCATTCTTATAATTACTGAGATTATAGCCATTTTCGGTGGCTTCAGCCGAGTGATAATAAGGCACCACATCCGGATCGGCGCCCATGGCAATTTCATAGATTAAAATATCATAATTGCGTGGACGGAGGACGTTAAGCGTGAAGTCCTGGGAGGCTTCATAGGCCGCAACTTGGTTTGGCACACCAAGAGACTTTAGCTGTTCACTGAGACGGTTGGCGATTTCTTCCATATATTTATCACCCTTGACCGTAACGATACGGAGATCGGTACCAAAATACTCTGGTTTATTGGCCTTAAAATTATCCAGCTTAGATTTAGCTTCAGTAACATTGGTAGTAGCGGCCTCTGGGAAAGACAGGGTTTTAGCTTGCTGTTCAGTGATCGGGAATTTAAGCGCTTGTTCACCGTTTAGGCCCGATAAAAGATTACCGTAATTCAAACCTTGACGAATCGCCTGGCGAAAAGCCTTATCTTGAAGGGCAGTATTGGAAGTGGAAGTAGTGTTAAGGAAGGCAAAGACACCATAATTAACGGTGGTTTGTTGCTCTTTGAGGCTTTTTTCGTTAAGTAGTTCCGTAGTGTAGCGAGATGGAAGACTACCAGTGGCAGTAATGGAACCGGACTTCAGAGAAGCCTTAATTGCGTCGGTAGTAAGGAAAGCATGGACAGAAAAGCTATCGAGCAAGGTCTTTCCCTTGTAGTAATTCTGGTTACGGTTCAAATAGACTACTTTTTCGCCTTCATTACCGATGGTTTGGGTAGCCTTAAAGACGAATGGACCAGAGGAAATTGGCTTAGTAAATAGCTTATGTTCATTCAATTGTTCCGGCTTCACGTCTTTCAAAATATGGGCAGGAAGGATGGGAAAATTCAAATTACTTTCAAAAAAAGCATTAGTATTTTCGAGCTTAAAAACCAGTGAACCATCTTCGGATTGACGTACGGTGACACCGTTTAATTTATTACTGAAGTTCGATTTTAGAGAAGCGCTCTTAATCGTATTGACCGTATAAAGCACATCTTCGGTAGTGAGATCGTCGCCGTCTGACCATTTCAAATTCTGGCGCAGGCGCACCGTCCATTCATCGCCAGTGGTATTACTAATGATACTTTCCGCCAGACCCGCACCAGTATGGCCAGAATAATCAATCTCGGCGAGGCGCGCAAACATCAGACGAGAAAGAGCCTCTTCCGAGAAAGTAGTAGCAAAAAGCGGATTCATAGAGTTAATCTTGCCTAGAGTACCTTCGGTAAAATTACCACCATCGGTGTAGGTTTCCACGGCGTAAGATTCAGAGTACCAGACTGATTGAACAGTAGCAAAAAGCAGAATAGCTAAGATCAAAAGCACCCATTCCAGGACAAAGAGGCGGACGTTTTTCACATGCGAAATATGACCGATCAAGTTTTCCTTGACGTGCTCTTTGCTGTTTTCGCTGATTTTGCGACCAAAGAGCGTAATTTTTTTGGAAATTTTTTGACTACGTTTTTTGAGGGTCTTATTCATAATTTAACTAATGGTAGGCAGCAAAAGCATACCTAAAATTGAGGCGACGAACATCATGACCAATACCACAGTGGCATTAAAGAGGGATTTTTCGAGACCTCGACGGGTGGTATATAATTCACCACTTGCACCAAAACCTGCACCGAGAGAGGCGCCGCGTTGTTGCAATAAAATAAGGAGCATGGCGAGAACGGCCGAGATAAGACTTACACTTTCGAGGATACTTCCAATATTCATAATTTAATTATAGTCTGGAATGACGAAATTAACAAGACTTGTCAGGACACTCATCAAAAGCCACGACCAGACCAACTGAATACCTGAGATGGAAATATGGGGCACCAGGTGTACGACCAACCACAACATTGCAATGTTGAGCACTAGGTTAAAAATTCCCATGGTTAGTAAAATCAGAGGTAGTGCGAAAATAGTTAAAATTGGCTTCACAATAGTCTGAACCACAGAAAGCACGAGGCCGGCAGTGACAAAAACCCCAAAAGTATCGACTTCTCGATCAACACGACCAAAAAGTTTGACACAAATCCACATCAAGAACGAGGAAACAATCCAGCGTAGAATGAAAAATTTAATTTGCTTTTTTATCATAAGCCTATTGTAGCACGATTTGGCCTAGATTTATTTGAACATGCGTTTATTGCGCAGCTGACGATGAAAAGTAATGGCAAAACGATGCGCCTCTTCATCGATACGGGCGATGAGTTTGGCGAGATGCGATTCATTAGAAAAAATCTGACTAGAAAAACTCAGAATCCCCTGGTGTGAGTGTGGGATAATTAAATTAACATCGGCGTTTCTAGTATGGTCACCGGATTTATTGCGGCCGATGGTGGGAATTTTAGCCTCAATCAACAGAGGTAGCACGGCACGAAGCTGCAAGTCGGAGCCATCCAAGATAATCAAATCAGGATATTCCCATTCCTGATGTTTGAGACGACGCGTCACCACCTCACGCATACTAGCGGTATCGTCATTCTTACTACTACGAATCTTAAATTTACGATAATCGGCTCGACTAGCCACGCCATTTTTGAAAACTACCATGCTGGCTACGGTGTCGGAGCCAGAAATATGCGAAATATCGTAACCCTCAATGCGACGCGGTACCGATTCAAGGTTAAGGAGTTTCTGAATCTGCAACAATGCCTGGTCAGAAGATAAATCGAGAAATTCCTTGTCGGAAAAAATAATTTTACGTTTCAACCCCTTCAGACCAAAATATTCATCGCGGAGTTTAGCCGCCATCTCAAACTCACCAAGCGAGGCGTGGCGGTGCATGTCGCGCTCAATTTCTCTCAATAAGTTATCTCGGTCGCCATTTAGATAACGGATAAGACGACGAAGCTCAGTTTTGTAGGCTTTTTCGGTGGTTTTGCCAATCTCAATACCTGGCGTGAGGCCGAGATCAGTGTCGAGAGTTTTCTTGCCGTTATAAGGTTTATCGTAGTAAGGAAAAATTTTTCTTAACACTCTCAGCGCCTTAATAATCGTAGTTTTGGCGTAAAACGGGCCGATATAGGTCGCCTTATCATCTAAGGGATTTCGCGTAATCGAGACATCTGGGACCGGCTGGTCCATATTGATTCGCACGTAACTGACAGTTTTATCGTCACGAAGTAAAATATTCCACTTCGGCATATAGCGCTTAATCATTTCCGACTCAAGAAAGAGCGCATCCATCTCGGTGTCGACGATGAGCCAATCGGTGTCATAGATTTCTGCCACCAAGGCTTCGGTTTTCGGATCTTTTTCGGTATTTTGGAAATATTGGCGGACGCGATTTTTTAAGACCGCCGCCTTGCCCACGTAAATCACTTCCCCTTCGTGGTTTTTATGAAAATACACCCCAGGGCTACTGGGGAGTGTTTTCAACTTAGCTTTGAGTTCCGCCGAAATCATTATTTTAATTATAAAATATTTTTGATTTTTTACAAAATCCGCATCTGAGTTAATATATCAAAGTGTTGCACTTGAGGGGTTAGAGTAGGACACCTGGATTGACATCTCAGACCGTAATGCTTTTAGATTATTAGATGAGATTAGCGTCTTTTAAGAGTTTTTCGGTGTCGGTGGTGTTTGGAAGTGGACTCTGGAGTGGGGTTTTCTTCATGATTTCCTCAAATTGATCGAGCTTCAAAATCTTGCTTAGACTATCAAAGATTGGAGTGGACTCAGCTGGGGTTTTAATTTCCTTTTTCTTAGAATCTTTGAAACGCACCACGGCGTGAGTTTGATCGAGCTCTTTACGATTCTTCTGATTAGGAGTGGCAAAGATTAGACCCTTGATATCACCCGTAAAAGTATCGATACCCACGACAGCATTAGCAGTGCTCTTAATTTCTTGAACATATTTGTCATAATCCTTGATGGTTTTATCCTTCAAAACACCCTGCTCTTCCTCTTCATAAGAGTTTGGAGCAAGAGAATAGGCATTCGAGAGACATTTAGAAATTTCGGTATTTTGGGAGGCTTTATTGGCGGCCTCGAGGAAGCGACTAAGTTTATTATCGTTAAAAGTAATGCGATAGAGTTTACCGAGATTGCCCGAAAGCTTGGCGTAGCTAGCAGACTCTTCGCTACTCAATTCAGTAAAATTGGCAAATTGATTGTCGCGGTAAAGCTTAGCCATCATGTCGGATTGCTGATCAAGAGTCTTACCGACGTTTTGAGTCACGCAAGAAAGAGTCCCGGCAATACCGTTCTGTAGAACTTTTGGCAAGGTAAAGCCTAGCGCACTACTAAACCCTGCGATTACTTCCTCAGCATCGATACGCTGCCATTTATTTTCAATTTCCATCGCAAAGTCGTCGAGCGATTTTTGCATTTCTGAGTCAATTTCTTTACCCGAACCCTTCAGTACGGCGGTCAAACTATCCTTCAAATGGTCGAGTTTCAGATAAATTTTACCATCTTGAGCCAAAATCCCCTCAAGGCCGAGCAGGATTGGCGAATTATCACCCTTCATGGTGAAATTCAGAGTGGCGTGGACGGCGACGGAGTTTTCTGTACTACCGTGACTTAAATTAACGCGAAGGTCAGCCTGCTGAATTTGACTTTCGCCTTTGGTATTTAAAGCGTCACCGGTAACGAATTGCTGAAATTCAATATCGGAACCACTAACTTTGTGGAAGATTTTAGAAAAAGTACTGGCACTAACGTTCGCGAAAAAGAAAAAGTAAACAAAGAGTGCAATACCGGCAGCGATAAGAGCGGTAAGGAGATGGAGGAAGATTTTTTGAGCTTTGGTTTTTTCTTTTTTAGCTGGAGTTTCGACTTCGGTGTTCGCTTCAGAGTTTTCAGAAGCGGAATCAGAAGTAGATTCGTGGGTGGAATCAGAAGCAGAGTCAGACACGGAATCTGGAACAAACTCGGAAGCGGAGAAAGCGGAACTAGAACTGGTGGTTACAGTAGTATCTTCGGTCGACTCTTCGTAATTATTTTCTTTTAAAACTTCGTCGAGAATATGGTCTTTATTTTCTGAGATTTTGGTGTTTTCAGAAGTTGCAACGTCTTCTGCAACTTCGGCGGCTAAAATCGGATTTTCCGAGGATTCCTCAGAGATAAAATCGGCCATATTATTAATCAAATCATCCGATAAAACGCTGGAACTTTCGGTTTTTGGAATTTCAGTATCTACACTTTGCGTTTTAGCTGGTTCCGATGCCTGGGCATTAAAATGCACGCTGCTCGCACTAACCCCAGCTTCTTTGATTTGATTTTTTGGGCCTGTTTCAATCGGATTGACCTCGAGGTCAAAATCGAATTTATCCGCCATGCTTCCCTTTCTCGTGATTAAGTTTGCTCAAATATTCCTCTATATTTTAGCATAAGTTTAATCAGAATGAGGCAAGAAAAATCCCTCAAACAAAAAATCTCCACTCGAAGTGGAGATTTTCTAAGAATCCGTCGATTAGGCGACAGATTTTTTGCGATTGAGATTCAAACAAACGAGGTAAACGGCTACACCAGCGAGAATAGCGGTGAAGACGAGGTCTTCTGGACCAGTACTTGGGAGGTCAGAAGCGGCCTTAGTAGTGCTAGTAGCGGTACCATTGGCGGTATTTGACGTAGTGGTAGTTTTATTGTTTTGGTACTGATCAGCTGGAGAAGCGGTAGAAATCTTATTATTTTGACCTTGATTATTGGTCTTTTCAGATGACTTAGCTTCAGTTTTGGCCTCAGTCTTATTTTCTGCCTTAGTCTCGGTCTTATTAGTTTTTTCTTCCTTAGACTCTTCGGTAGCAGTGATTTCTTGTTGGCGGGACTTTTCAGCAGATTTGATAGCTGAAGTAATAATCCAAGCACCGAAAATCACTACGATAAAAGCGATGATGGTAGCGAAAACGATAATACGAAAACGTTTAGCGCGGTTAGGTTGATTAGTTTGCATGATAATCTCCAATTAACTCTATGATTTATATCAATTTGGCTCATTATACCACTTTTTATGTTTTTTGTAAATAGCTTAACCGTAATTATTAAGATTTTGCAAAAAAATGCTTATGGCAACAAAAAATCCCTGGCTAGAGCCAGAGATTTTTCAGTAAAGTTTACTCCCTATAGTGCTCTTCTTCTTCCTCATAATCTGGACATAGTCCGGGCAGAGTATATGCCCTGGATGGATCAATACCATACTCTGACCAATTAATCATGTGGTCGCGAAGAAGTTTGACTGAAATGTTTCTACTCAATTCGGATTTTAGCCAATCTCCAATTTGAAGCTTGGTCGCGCCGTGACGCAGAAACCAGTTCATAATAGTTTCCACACGGCTCACGGTTAGATCAAAATAGTCATCCACATAGAGCAGCATGCGTTTTTTATTTAGCAGATCTACCACCGGTACACCCGCTTGAATTAATTTCTCGATATTCTTCCAGCCATCATGAATAAGAAACTGACCGAGTAATAAATCGAGCGAAGCACCGCGCTGAACGAACCAGGCGGCATTTTCAGTAACAAATTCTGAACCATGATAAATATCCGAGTAATCTTCCTGACCAAAAACCGTCATCAACTTATCAATATCAATGGAAATTCCCTGCTTTGTCAGTTCGTCATAATTTTCCCAAAGAAGCTCTTTCGATAAGATTTTGGAAATATCACGGCCATAAAGTTCGCCATTCAGAAAAGATTTAAGAATCACAATTAATGCGATTAAAGTATTTTTCTGATGCTTTCTGGTCGAAATTCGACCGAACACTTCAGCCAGCTCCACCGTTAGCGTCTCCTCAACGGAGCGACTTTTGCCATCAGTTGTAGTTTTCCTATTCAAGTTTTTCATGCCCCCTCCTTATGAAGTCAAACTTTACCTTTTAAGGTACCCAATATTTTGCACTTAAGTAAAAACTTAATGGGGTTATTATACTCTATCCAGGGATTTTTGTCATCAGGGGTGGAACAGATAGAGAATGTTGGTCGTAATCAAAGCCTAAAAATCCGATAGTTTTTGGGGTAGTTTTCAGGGTAGTTTTAAAATGCTAATGCTATAATAAAACTATGGAAAATATCACAATCAAAGAAATTCACGCAAGGCAAATTCTCGACAGCCGCGGCAATCCGACGGTAGAAGCTGACGTCTTTTTATCTGACGGTAGTGCAGGTCGGGCGATGGTGCCATCTGGCGCATCGACTGGTAGCGGCGAGGCACTAGAACTACGTGACGGCGATAAAAATTTTTATGACGGCAAGGGTGTCATGCAGGCCGTACGTAACGTTAATACTAAAATCAGTAGCCTACTTGTCGGTAAACACGTCGACCAGCGAGAGATCGATCAATTAATGATTCAGCTTGACGGCACGGAAAATAAATCGAATCTTGGCGCCAATGCGATTCTAGCGGTTTCCTTAGCCCTAGCGAAAGCTTCGGCACGCGCGATGAAAATGCCATTTTATGAATATGTGGCAAAAATTGCTGGAACCTCCGACCGAATGTCTTTACCGATGCCAATGATGAACGTGATGAACGGGGGTGCACACGCGGATTGGTGTACGGATTTTCAGGAATATATGCTAATGCCAATCGCGGCGACCAATATCAACGAAGCGATTCGCATGGGCGCGGAAACTTTTCACGCTCTAAAGAAGGTTCTAAAAGAGAAAAATTATGTTACCACGGTAGGCGACGAGGGTGGTTATGCACCAAAAGTTTTTGGCGGCAACAATGAACCTTTGGAACTAATTTGCGAAGCAATTGAGCGAGCGAATTACGTCGTAGGTAAAGATATTGCGATTGCGATGGATATTGCCTCCTCGGAATTTTACGAAGACGGCGGTTATAAATTAAAGACCTCTGGTGAGACCAAGACCAGTGCCGAAATGATTGACTGGTATGAGGGGTTGCTAGAGAAATATCCGATCGTTTCCATCGAGGATGGCCTGGCGGAAAATGACTGGGAGGGCTGGAAAGTGCTCACCGAGCGACTCGGTAATAAGTTGCAATTAGTCGGCGACGACCTCTTCGTAACCAATGTAAAACTACTACAAAAAGGTATCGACGAAAAAGTGGGGAATGCGATTTTGATTAAACCAAACCAGATTGGTTCACTTTCCGAAACCATTGACGCTGTGGTTTTGGCGCAAAAATCTGGCTACCACACAATTATGTCACATCGCTCGGGTGAAACCGAAGATAGTGCCATCGCGCACCTTGCGGTGGGACTCGGGACGGGTCAAATTAAGACCGGTTCCCTCTCACGCTCGGAGCGCATCGCGAAATATAATGAGCTAATGCGTATTGCAGAAGCTAATCCAGAACTAGTTCTGAAAAATCCCTTCGCGGAAAACTAAAAAACAGTGCGGTTCTAGGAGAACTTAATCCCGACTTAGACCAGAAGAGTGAGGTTCTAGGATAACCCAAAATCCGGAATTAAGCGACAAATCAAAAAATAGGTGCAAGATAGCACCTATTTTAGGTTTTTATTCTCATGGATTATTTAATTAATTCACGGAATTCTGCTTCGGAGATGATTTTAATACCAAGCTTTTCGGCTTTGATGACTTTCGAAGCACCTGGCTTAGCGCCGGCAATTAAGGCGGTAGTATTTTTCGTTACCGAACTGGTGACTGTAGCACCTTTTTCGCGTAATAAATCTTCCGCATCTTCACGCCCCATATCAGTAAGTGTTCCGGTGACGACAAAACTTTGACCTTTAAGTGGGGCGTTATCATGATTAACGTAAACTGGATGTACACCGAGCGAAGCAAAATCATCGAGTTGCCTTAGATTATCTTCATCGGCGAAGTAAGCCAAGATCGATTCAGAAACCGTGAGACCGATATCCGGGATTTTTAGCAGCTCTTCTTCGGTAGCATCACGCAGTGCCTCAAGTGACTGGAAGGCATCAGCGAGGGCGACCGCTGTTTGTGCGCCGACGTGTCGAATGCCGAGCGCGGTGATAAATTTGGCGAGCGGCGCCTGCTTAGTCCCCTCGATGGCATTTATTAATTTAGTGGCTGACAATTCGCCAAAACGTTCGAGCTTAATTAAATCTGATTTTTGCAAACGGTAGAGATCAACTAGGCTTTTCAAGAGGCCAGCATCGACCAACAAATTGACATTTTTCTCACCTAGGCCCTCGATATTTAGCGCTTGCTTACTGGCAAAATATTCAAGATTACGACGCAAAATAAAATCCGAATCCTGCCCCTTCACGCGATAAACCACTTCTCCGTCTGGACGCTCGAACTCAAGTTCTGGATATTGATTTTTGAGAGCTTTTTCATAATCAAAAGGCTCAGTATTCTCTGGGCGAAGGGTAAATAATACTTCCTTAATTTTCGGAATAATATCACCCGCCTTATAAATAATCACGGTGTCACCGATCCGAATATCGAGCTTGGCGATTTCATCAGAATTATGCAAAGTAGCATGGCGCACGGTACTACCGGCAATTTCCACAGGATCTAGGATGGCCACCGGAGTAGCTGCACCGGTGCGACCAATTGAGATTACGATATCGCGCACCTTCGAAGTGGATTCTTCGGCAGGATACTTAAAGGCTACCGCACCGCGAGGGGTTTTACCGACAATGCCAAGCTCAGAATAGATTTTACGATCGTTAATTTTAATCACCATACCATCGGTATTAAAGAGAAAATTACCGCGCACCTGACCAAGGTGTTCAATTTCAGCAAAAACCTCATTAAGGTGGCTATAGGTATGGTCCTGACCGGAAGTTTGAAAACCGATTTGGCGCAAAAACTCATAAGCCTCCTGATGGGTCGGAAGATCCGGCGTAACTAAATCGTAGGCCATGAAGCGCAATGGGCGACTAGCGGCAATGCGAGGGTCGAGCTGGCGAATGGTGCCGGCGGCAAGATTACGCGGATTAGCAAACGGCTTCTCTCCGAGTTTAGCCTGCATCTGATTGAGTTTTTCAAAATCTTGCTTAAAAATAATTACTTCGCCGCGCACCTCGAGATGCTCAGGTGGCTGATCTAGATTTAATTTAAGAGGAATGTTTTGAATGGTTTTCACATTCATCGTGACATCTTCACCCACTAGGCCATCGCCACGCGTGACTGCCTGCTTAAAAATGCCGTTTTCATAATGTAGGGACATGGCTAGGCCGTCCATTTTGATATCGGTGAAGAAAGTGAATTCGGTGCCTTGATCAACTAACTTATAATTTCTGGCTACCCAATCACGAATTTCGGATTCAGAGAAGACATCGGCGAGAGAAATCATACGGGAAGCGTGCGTGACTTTTTGGAATTTATCCAGAGGTTTGCCAGCGACGCGTTGGGTTGGTGAATCGGGAGTAATAAATTCTGGATACTGTTCTTCCAATTGACTAAGCTCATGTTTCAAAGAGTCAGCCGCCGCTTCCGACATAATCGACTCGTCTAGGACGTGATAATGATAGCGGTAATCGTTGATTAATTCTTTTAATTTTTCAATGCGAGCCTTGGCGGCAGATTTTTCATTATTCATATTTAGAGCTCCAGTTTAGCATCATCATTATAATCGAGGAGGGCGCGATAAAAGAGGTAAAAATAAATCGAAAGATAGATGAAGATAAAAACGGTGATGGTGAGCTGAATGATGGCAACAAACGGGATTTTACTCTCGGCAAGCCAGGCGAATTGAGCCTTCAGAGCACCATCGAGGATAATGGCTGGCATAAGTAATAATAGGTAGAGTAGAGCCACGATAATCACCAAGTAAAAAACGCGAATCAAGAAACGCAGGCGGCGCCCCATGATGAGATTTTTGGCCATCCGCACAGCAGTTAGGGGATAAAGACCTGGCGCCGAAACCACGATAATCGCAAAAAAACTACTGGATAACAGATAGAGACTAAGCGTTATCATTAGTGTGGCAAACATAAAGAAGAGTAAGGCGTAGAATGGCGTGGAGAGGAATTCAGTGGTGAGAGCGACTTGAAAAACAATTACCGTGAGCATAATCGGTACGGCCTCAAGGAAGATAATTAGCCCGACCACCAGAGTCGAAACCAGAGGAGATAAGGCGCTGTAAAACCCGTCGCGCGTCTTAATCTCTTGATGACCGGCCAGAAGGTGGCGCGCCAAATAAATAGTGACTAGCCAGATAATAGTAAATAGAAGCACCGCGATAACAATCTGCGCATCATTCATGGTAGTGAGACCGCCGGTGGAAATAATACCGAGCAAGGTGAGACCCGCTTTCCCGACGGTACCGATTTTGCCATCCGCCACATCCTTATTAGTCTGCTCGACGTTCGCTTTGACATCAGCAAGCGTATTTTCCGACATGGCACCGATGAGAAAAATATAGAGGCCGACAAAAATTAAAAGCAGTGGTAGAAAGATTTTCCAGAATTTGAAAAACATTTTAAAAGCAGCGCTAGCTTGACTGGTTAAACTCGGAAGCTCAGTTTTACGCTGATAATCTTCGTAATAGGAGCGCTTAAAGGAGCGGTGAAGCCGCACTTCATCCTGCTTCTTGATTAGCTGTTTCTTTTCGCGCGCGAGTTGCCTTTTTTGTTTTTGCTCCTGTTTTTGCATTTTTTTCTGCGACTTCATCAAATATTATCCTTCGCGCGCTCAAGACGTTCAATTCGTTTTTCAATTGGTGGGTGAGTGCGGAAAAGCGAGTTGGTGCGACGCTTTTTTAGCGGGTTATTGATGAACATTGCCTCGGTGGCGGTATTTTGACGACGCATTGGTTGACCATGCTCATCTAGTTTCTTCAAGGCACTAATCAAACCATCTGGATAATGGGTAATTTCGGCGGCCGACATGTCAGCAAGATATTCACGTTCACGCGAAATCGCCATCTGCGCAATCGTGGCAACTAGAGGCGCCAAAATCGAAGTGAAAAGCAGTGCAATTACACCGACCGGACTATCCTGCTCGTCCCGACGATTAGTATAAGAAATCATGCGAAGACCAATATCGGCAATGTAGCCCACCACACTAACCAGAGCAAAAGCTACCAAAGAAACACGAATATCGTAATTTTTAATGTGAAAAATTTCGTGAGCTAGAACTCCAGTGAGTTCATCCTTATCCATAATATTTAGCAGGCCAGTGGTCACCGCAACCTTAGCGTGCGCCGGATCGAGCCCGGTAGCAAAGGCATTCGGCGCCGGATCATCAATTACATAAATTTCTGGCATCGGCAGACCTGTGGTAATAGTGAGATTTTCTACAATATTATAAAGAGAACGGTAATCTTTTTTAGCGATAGGACGAGCACCAGTCATCGCCATAGCCATACTAGAAGACAAAAAGACCATGATGCTGGCATAAATAATGGCAGAAATTAAAGTAAAAATAAAAATACTATTATCGCCGTAAACAGCCGCAAAAAGTGCCCCGATAAAACCAACAAAACCGACGAAGCCGGCGAGAATTAAAACGGTATTTCTTTTGTTAGCTGCAATCTGAGAATACATATTCCCTTTCTGACAAGATCCAGTGGGTCGCCCCACTGGATATTAATTTGTCGTATTAATTGATTAGAAAGAAACTTTTGGGGCTTCTTGAATCTTAGCATTTTCCTCTTCGGAAACATTGTAGAATTCACGAGACTTGTAACCAAACATGCCAGCGAAGATATTAGCTGGGAAGCGGACGATAAATTCGTTATATTGGCGAACTGCACCGTTGTAGTAACGGCGAGAAGCTTGAATTTTATCTTCGGTATCTTCGAGTTGATCTTGCAAACGGATGAAGTTTTCGTTAGCTTTTAATTCTGGGTAACTTTCCGCGAGAGCGAAGATGTGGCTGAGGGCTGATTTCATTTCTTTTTCGGCGCCAGCAACTTCAGCTGGGGTAGAAGCGGTGAGGACGCTAGAACGAGCTTTCACGACAGCTTCGAGGGTTTCACTTTCGTGTTTAGTATAACCCTTAACGGTTTCGATAAGGTTTGGAATGAGATCGGCGCGGCGCTTCAATTGGACAAGAATGTCTGAGAAAGCATTATCGACGCGAACCTTGACGGTGACTACGTGGTTGTAAACAAAAATTGCATAGAGGGCAACTAGGATTACAACTGCGATAACACCGATTAAAATCATTTGTAGTGTGTTCATTTTACTCCTTGTTAATATTTTAATTATATCAGAAATCGAAAAAGTGGTAAGATTTTTGGACACAAAATATCCCCACTAAAAGGGGGGTTTTAGTGGGGATAAATTGGTGCATCATTTAACTCAAAATTTAAATTTCTATCATTGGTTGAATGACAAACCTAATAGTAGTCTATCACACAATGACCATATTGTAAATGATTTAGTTAAACAAGGTTAAAGAAAAAAATCAGAATAGGATTCTCTGCTGTCCTTGTAAAATGGGTCGTTATCAAAAAATAGCATCAATTTCGTCAAGTGTCGTTTGAATGATATAATGTCCACTACTGATCTGTTCGATAATTTCGAGTCGTCCTAATTCTTCCGCAATAGACATTATTTTCCCATAACCAATCTTAAACTCAATACCATAGAGCTAGAAAACTGATTTATCCTAGCTCTATGGTAATCTTCGCAATAATTCTAGCTTCGTCTTCTCTCTTGTAAGGAGTATATATGTTTAGTGTGAACTACGACCACTATTTAGACTTCGGATAATTTCTTCGAAACGCGACCCATAACTTCAAGGTAATAGCTTAAATCATCTCCACTAAGGTCAGATTTCATATCTCCTATCTTCTTAGTCCAGTCAGCATATTCTTTCATAAGCTTGGAATAATCAGCTAACATGGAGGATGTATTGGAAGAGTTTTTATACTTCTTCATAAAATCAACGTATTTATTCATAAATGCTTCATAATCAGAGAGAACTTGTCTCCATTGGGAGTTTGAACTACTAGCTGTAGATGTGGCTGTAGTTGACGAATTTGAACTAGAGCTTGTCTTATTGTCGTCTTCTTTCTTTTCTACTTTATCTTGAGTCTTTGCCGTCGTGTTATACTTAGCCTTGCCATTATAAATATATGAATAATCTTCTGACACCTCAATATAGTTGTCACCCAAACTACTGGCATATAGAGTACGCTCTTTGTCCGCTTTCTTCAACGAGGTCGTTTCTGCGTGTCCGTCACAATAAGTGGCCGTTACATGAGTCTTATCATCAAAGTAGAAGCTTTTAATGTAATACTGTGATGAGCTTGCGTGTTGTGTGCAGAAATTAGCATCGTTGGCATTATAGGTTTTGCCAACAACCTGCTCTGTAATATTTTTGTATTCTTGCTCTTTGGCTTTAATCGCTTCTTCCTCGGCTTGCTTTTGCTTGTCTTCTAGTTCTTGAGCTCGTTTGTCGCAACCTTTTATTCTTAGTGCCGCAATGTCGTTAATTTTAGAGCAACTGACATTTTTTGCGATAGGGTCACCAATAATACCTACAAGCGAGCCAATAACAGAAATTGCACCGATAGCCATGATGAGATAAATTCTAAAATCTTTCTAATTATCTGCTTTTATCTTATCTAGAAATTGAGGTAAAGCCAAGCCTGCAGAGACTAAACCCAGAAAAATACCGATACCTGCTGCGCCAGAGACATTACTTGTGCCGATGCCCATAATACTAACAAAAGCAAAGAAAACACCAATAATACCAACAATAGTTGAAGCTATATTACTGGATTTATGTGTTTTTAATTGTTTTGCGTTTCCCGCATGTGTATCCCTACTCACTAAAGGGCTGCTTTTTTCTGGCTTAGCCATATTTGGGGCCTCCTATATAAAGTTAGTAACAATTCAATACAAGTCGTAACAAAAAAGCGACCATGTATGAAGTCGCTAAACTTTAACCAGAAGAGTTATTACACCCAAGCTGACACATGGTCGCTTTTCTATGTAATAACTAACCATCACTGGCTAACCATTCTGATTAAAGTTTAGCTAATTTTATTATACTACAAGGGATTAATGCTTAACAAGCCTAGTTTATGATACAGTTTTTCATGATTAAAAGGCGTTTTGTAATAGGTGTAAGCATGAAGTGTAATATTTTCGTGAAGTAAGGCGAAAATGACAATAAAACGAAAAATATTGATTGCCGAATTTTTAAGTTGCTAAAACTTTTATTGGATTCATAGCCGTTTTTTCACTCTATGAAAAACAAATTTCAAAAAAACAATGCATTTGTTCCACAAGGGAAAGAAAAAACCAGAGGCGAAAACACCACTGGTTTTATTGATATTAATAACAAATAAAAATACGCCAGAAATAGGCGTATGAGCAAAAATACCATTTGGTGCGAGCTAAGAGACTCTAACTCTCGACCTCTTCCTTGGCAAGGAAGCGCTCTAAACAACTGAGCTAAGCTCGCATACTGTTTTAATTTTACCGAAATCTAACATAAAGTCAAGTATTTAGGAAAAATTTGTAGATATAGATTCCAATCTCACACCGAATCCCTATTTAGACCAATACTTTTACATTGCAGGTTTTTATCTTGTAATATTTTCCTAAAGTAATATAATAGAGTTATAAATGATTCGTCTATCGAATTGGCGTCGTTATGGCGATACTTTCCAGATGAGTAATCTGCTGGATAGAAGACGTTTCGAAAAAAATAGCGCTTAGGCGCTTTTTTGATTGTTTTAGGTTTTTGTTAAAAAGTTAATATGTCTTTTAATAATACTCAAATACTCTTTATCTCCAGTCAAAGACCTATTAACTGAGCCTGCAACCATATCAGCAAGTTGAATTAAAACATCATTCTTTGAATCACGGTATCTTATCTGTTTAATTGCATTTTTGGGAAGATTCTGCCTGAAAAATGTTTTTACATTACGCTTATAAGACGATCCGCCTTCACCGTCAATTAAAACCCGTGCATTGGTCGATTCATCTAAGACTTGAGATATAGCCCTTAGTATCACTGTATTGTATAAACTACTAGCATCCCTATTAGATGGGATATCCACATTAGTATTTGTTTTATCCACGACAGCGACCGATAATACAAAATTACAGCTATTGATTTCTGAAAGAAAGGCCTTCCTAATCTCTGGCGATGTCTTTCTAAATTTAAATTCGTGATGTTCTCTCCACTTTAATGTTTGCCTAAATCTTTCTATCTTTAAAGCGGTGGCTTCAGCATCATAATCAGTTAAAAATATCACAGCAACGATTACAAAATAACTGCTGGAACCTTTGTCCATTTTTAATCCCGGGTCACCTGAGTCGTCAATCGCAATAATCATAATATCTAGCTTGCTTTTAAATAAAAAATGACCGCTTTTTTGAGGTCATCTTGTTGGTGCCCGAAATGGGACTTGAACCCATATGGATTTCTCCATTCGATTTTAAGTCGAACGCGTATACCAATTCCGCCATTCGGGCTTAGAGATATTATACTACCAAAGTCGTGGCTTTTTCTAAAAAATTGCCGCATCTACTTCGATAAATTGGAGGCACCGACCGGAATTGAACCGGTGTACACGGTTTTGCAGACCGCTGCGTAACCACTCCGCCACAGTGCCATAGAGATATTTTAGCATAGACTAATAAAAAATACACCAAACTCCCGAGGTGTATTTTATTTACAATATAGACATTAACTTCACACTCAACCTCCGAGGTGTTTTGTCTTCGAATTCAGACGTCTCTCAACTTCGCCCGAATTCTTATCTCTATGATATCATGCTTTTGCTTGTCGTCAACATTGACTTTTGAGATTTTTAATGTTTTTAGCATTGACATTTTAGAGTTGCAAAAATGATATTTTATATTTTAATTTAGGTTAGCTTGTGGATTTTTATTGTTCGGTTTTAATAATAGCTGTTCGGTTTTGAAATTTTGTTCGGTTTTACCCCTGTTAAAATTTACATTATTGTGCTTTATGCTTTGGGATTCTGCTGGCTTTAATTTTGTCATGGTTTTTAATATTTAATATTTTCCTTATTTAAGGATGTAAAAATAGCCGCCGAGGCAACTATTTTTGATAAATTTTATTTAGTGTTTAGTTTATTCTATTTTAGTTTAGTTCGAAAGTTTTTTGTTCACCAGTAGTGAGATTTTTAACTTGATAGGTTCGGCTTTCAGCTTCACTTTCACCGATAATGATGACATTTTCAGCAACCTTGGAAGCATATTTGATTTTGTCACCAAGTTTTTTATCGAGTAGACAAAGATCAGCGCTAGCACCTTGTTCAATCAAATGTGCAACCACTCGGTAGGCGTAGGCGATTTCCGCATCCGAGATAGGAACTACGCAATACTCGACTGGAGCGGACTGGTAGGATTCGAGTAAATTATTGGTTGAAAGACAATAAAATAGGCGAGTCAAACCAATAGAAATACCGACCCCTGGGAATTTTTCCTCAGTATAATTCAAGGCAAGATTATCATAACGGCCACCAGAACAGATGGAACCGAGATTCTTATATTCTGGAAGCAATGTTTCGAAAACGGTGCCAGTATAATAATCGAGTCCACGAATAATTAACATATCCGCAATTACAGATTGACCAATTCCCTGGGCTTCGAGAAGATCAAGTATTAAAAGTAATTCATTCACACCGGTGGCGAAAGCTTCATTCTCAATGCCGAGAGCAGTCAATTTTTCGGCCACTTCGGAACGCGGACCACGAATTTGAACGAATTGCAGCAAGGTTTGGACTTTGGATTCGTCAGCGACTTGCTCACGTATTTTAGTCTCAGTAACCTCGGTCGGAACTTTTTCGGCGTGATCAATGATACCGTAAATTTCAGAACTTTTTTCCGTAAGAGCGAGAGCTTCGAGAAGACCGGCTAAGATTTTACGATTCGAAAGACGGACCAGAATCGGGGTCCTCACGAACTGTGAAAGCGCATGGAAGGCCGTAGCGACAACTTCGGCGTCATAACCGATTGGTAAAGTATTGCGACCAATAATATCAGCATCCATTTGATAAAATTCACGGAAGCGACCCTTTTGCGCACGCTCACCACGAAAATTGCGACCGAATTGCGAAACACGAAATGGAAAAGCTAGATCATTTTGATGCTCGACCACGTAACGCGCTAGCGGCACCGTGTGATCAAAGCGCAAAGCCTGATCCGCATCGTCAGAGGTTTCAGCAGTTTTTACTACTTTATAAATTTGTTTCTCAGTGTCACCGCCGGCCTTAGCGAGGAGAATTTCCGTACGGTCAATCATTGGAGTTTCGATATGATTGAAGCCGTGGAGATGATAAACCTGCATAATTTGCGATTTTATTTGATCAAAAATGGCCTGCTCGCGAGGTAAAAGCTCTTGCATGCCAGAAATTGGGGCAGTATTTATCTTTTTCATACTTTAATTATACCACGCACTATGCTATAATCTAGAGAAGTGGTTCTGTAGCTCAGTTGGTAGAGCAGAGGCCTGAAGAGCCTTGTGTCACTGGTTCAAGTCCAGTCGGAACCACCATTTTTTATATCTACGAGATGTAAAATGATGATGAATTTAAATAATTATATTGAAGAAAATCAGAAACGGATCTCAAAAACCACTGAGATTACCGAACTGGATGAGCTGGCTTTTGCGCGAATCTCTTATTTGCCATTTCATAAAATTAAAAAGCAGCTTGACCTAACTAAGCGAAATTTTAAAATCTCCGAAATTACCGAAGCAATGAAGGATTTACCAACTTCTGCTTTTGGTTGGCCCGATGATGAAAAATTCATTCAGCTGCTAGGAAAAAGTCCGCGCTTTCAGAATTTAAAAGTAGGATTTTTCGTACGCAAGAATGATAAGAAGCTTGAAAAACAATTTTCGGCGGTAACAATTCAAATTAATTTTTTCACAATGTACATTTCGTTCTTCGGTACGGACGGGACGCTTTTTGGTTGGAAAGAAGATTTTAATATGTCGTTTCTGTCAGAGATTCCAGCCCAAAAAGAAGCGCTAGAATACTTAAAAAATATTTCGCACCGCTATTTTTATAAGAATTTTTACCTGGGTGGACACTCGAAAGGTGGTAATTTATCAATTTATTCAGCAATTATGGCGCCAGATCGACTGCAAAAAAGAATTTTGAAGGTTCTAAATTATGATGGGCCAGGACTAAGAGAGGAGTTACTTAATAGAGACACGGGCGCGATTAGGGTTCTACCAAAAATCGTAAGCTATATTCCCGAGGAGTCGGTGATTGGGCGACTTTTAACCCACAAAGAAAAAGTCGTGGTGGTCAAAAGTCAGGCAAAAAATCTCTATCAGCATGATATTTATACTTGGGAAATTAAAGACGATCATTTCTGTCGCGCCAAAAATACCAAATTAAGCAACATTCTAAATAAGACGGTGGATGATTTTCTAGCCTCTGCCTCGCCGGAAGAATTGAGATTTTTTATGGATGGGATTTTTGAGGTTTTCGAGAAATCTGACGTAGAAGAGCCGGTAAGTTTGATGCGAAATTGGCAAAAATATGCGCCAAAACTCATGAAAAATTACCATGAATTACCGAAGGAGCGCCGACAAAAAATTAACGAAGTTTGGCTACTTTTCGGTAACTCCTTAGTGAAGAATTATTTTGCGGAAAACGAAATTTTGAAGAAGGCGCGTCAAATTCTAGGAGGCAAGAATGCCTAGCCGTAATCACCTACTGGACCAGCATTTTTTGAAAAATGTTCGATTAGCTCTAATGTTAATCGGCCATAGTAACCTGAAGCGCCGCGACACGGTGGTAGAGATTGGCGCAGGGAGTGGTGTGATTACCGCGGCACTATCCAAAAAATGTGGGGCAGTTTACGCCATCGAAAAAGACCCGGAGACTTTCAAGAAATTACAAAATAACTTGAAGGAACAAAATCTCGAGAACGTGAAGCTAGTGCGCGGAGATTTTCGAGAAGTAAATTTCGATTTCACAAATTATAAGGTTTTTTCTAACCCACCTTTTTCCCTGTCGGCGGAAGTCTTTTATAAACTGCTGAATCTAGAGAATCAAAACGGACAAATTATTGAAAAAGGCCTAAAAAATCCGCCAAAAGCCATTTACTTGATTTTACAAAAACAATTAGCCTTGAAACTAATCCTGTCTGATCGCCACTACACTAGTCAGCTGGGATATATTTTGAATAAATATTACACGACAAAAATTCGCTACCCACTGAAACCAACAGATTTCACACCGCCACCGAAGGTGCCGATTGTGTTATTCGAAGCTAAAATTCGTCCGGAATTTAGCGAACTTGAATAAAAAGAGACCGAAGCTTTGGTCTCTTTTTTGTTTAAACTCAGTTTTCTCGGTCTATTTTCGAGATATTGCTGGATTTAGAGTTCGGCGACTTTAACACGAGTTTGAGCCATAGTGTCGCGATCACGCACGGTCACAGTGTCGTCTTCGAGAGTATCGAAGTCGATAACCACACATTTTGGCGTACCGATTTCATCCTGCTTGTGATAGCGTTTACCAATGTTACCAGAATCATCCCAAGTGACATTGCCATACTTCTCACGAAGTTTAGCATAGACAGATTTAGCCTTCTCAACTAGTTCTGGCTTATTCTTAAGCAAAGGTGAAACGCAGAAACGGTATGGCGCAAGATGTTCTGGAAGTTGCAAGACGATGCGCTTTTCACCGTTAGTCTCATCTTCATGATAAGCACTCGAAAGTACAGCCATGATCAAACGCTCGACACCGAAAGATGGCTCGATGACGTGAGGCACAAAAGTTTCACCAGTGCGTTTGTCGCGGTAGACCATGCTTTTCTTCGACTCACGTTCGATATTACCAAGGTCAAAATCAGTACGATAAGCGATACCCATCAATTCTTCGCAGCCGATTGGGTAATCAAATTCAAGATCAATAGTGCGCTTAGAATAGTGAGCACGATCGGCGGCTGGAACGTCGTATTCGTGGATTTCCTCAGCTGGAAGTTTCACCACGTTCTCCAGAAAGTCATGTACATCGGCGAGAAGTTCGTCAAAGATACGTTCCCAATCTTTTGGATTGACGAAATATTCAATTTCCATCTGTTCGAGCTCACGGCAACGGAAAATAAAGTCACGTGGCGAAATTTCATTACGGAAGGCTTTACCCTGTTGAGCTAAACCGAATGGTAGGTCTGGGTAAATCGTATCAACCACGTTCTTGTAATTCGTAAAAATGCCCTGGGCGGTTTCTGGGCGAAGATAGGCGATGGAGCTATTGTCAGCCACAGCCCCGACGTGAGTCTGGAACATCATGTTAAATGGTTTGACTTCACCCCATTCAATCTTGCCACAAGTAGGACATTTTATACGAGCCTTAATGAGTTCTTCTCCGGTGATTTCCGTAGATAAATCGTGACCCTCAGCAGTCTTAGCTAACTTATCGGCACGAAAACGACCGTGGCAGGATTTACATTCCACTAATGGGTCGGAAAAAGTGGCGGCGTGACCGGAGGCGACCCAGGTGCGTGGATTCATAATAATAGCAGCATCGACACCGTACATATCATTACGATTTTCCACCCAATATTGCCACCAAAGATCTTTGAGTTTTTTCTTCAAACTAACGCCGAGTGGGCCAAAATCCCAGGTACCAGCCATACCGCCGTAGACATCGGAGCCTTGGAAAATAAATCCTCTACGTTTACATAAGCTGACAATATCTTCTAATTTTGCCATAAACACTCCTGGTTAGTTTTTCTTTATTATATCACAAAATTAGAGCGGTGACCTCTGGTAGTTAAAACATTTCACGAAGAGTGCGCAAAATAATATTCAATGCATCGAGATGAGTATGAATGTCTTTAATTTTCAAAATAGTGGCGACCGGCATGGACGTCATAAGACGCAGAATCTTAATAGTGTCAGCGTTAAATTCTCCGGCACCATCCATCGCGAGCACAAAGCAGCGGTCAAAACTATGCCAATTATAAGAACCGTCGAGTGTGAGGCGGTCGCCATTAGAATCAGTAGCGAGATTGATCATTTCGCCAGAAATAAAAGCGAGATTAAGATAAAAATGCGTTTCAACGAGTGGAATTTGGTATTTTTCTGCCGTGTTTAGTGCCGAAAGGACATTTTTTAGAAGCTGAAAATATTCCTTAGAATCAGCGTCGTTGGTTAGGCGATTAATTACCTTTAGGAAATTAGAAGCAATCGTCAAGGTATCGAGGTCGGTGATGATATTCTGATAAAACTTCAGCATGGTGGCAGAAGTTAAAATTGCGAGACCACCAGAGTCCGGATTTTGGGATTTAAAATGCAAGACCACATCAGAAATCGTGAAAGGTTCAATGCTGCCTGCCAACTTGGAGCGCTCTTTACGGACACCACGCGCGATTGCCGAAAAGCGACCTTCTGGAGTCAGCAGTGTAAGAATGCGGTCGGACTCTTGATATTTGACACGCGAGAGCACAATCGCCTCAGTACGCAAATCAGGCATAATTCCCCTCCTTGACTCGAAGGGTGCGGCCTGGAATTGATTCTTCATTGGAAGCTTCGGTGGTTTCTAGATGATTAGCTAATGAGGTTTTTGTGACTGGAGATAGAATATCTTTAATCTTTGCCACAAAATCATCTGGCGTAAAAGTTTCCTTATTTAAAATCGCACGAACATTATAAGCTTGCAGGGACATTTGACCGAGATTTAATGAAGAAATCAAAAGTACCGGGATTTGACTAGTTTCTGGATACGAGAGGAGTTCATTTAATAAAGTGAAGCCGTCCGGACCAGTGAGCAAAACGTCTAAAATAATCAAGGACGGCAGCTCTTCCTCGCGAAGCTCCGAAAAGGCCGCATTAGCCTCAATCGCATTATAGAAAATCTGCACTGGATTTTCTGGAAAATTACGTTTTAGGTGTTTTTGGTAAATTTCTGCAAAGTCTGGGTCGTCTTCGATAATAAAAATTGGGCGCGGGGTCTTAGGCTGCATAGTTTCCAGTAACGGGGTCTTTGATTGTGTAATTTTGGATGATGATTTTTTAGATTGCTGACTCATTTTTCTCCTAATCAAACATCGGTAAAATTGCCTGGTGTGAGACTGGTAAAATTATCTGAAAACTCGTACCGTCGCGGTGACGCACGGCGGAGACTTCCGCGTTAAGATATTTAGCAAATTTCGAAGCGATATAAAGACCTAAGCCAGAACTGCCGGGACGCATCGAAATGCTGGTAGGCGCAGTGAGACCAGCCTTGATTTGACGCCAAACCGTAGTGGGGAGGCTCGGACCGAAGTCCCTAACATCGACCACAATCTTGTCTTTTTTGTCAGAAATAATTAAGCAAGATTCGGTTTCGACCGTGGAATAGTACATCGCATTGGCACAAAAATTATAAATGACACTAAAAATCAAATCGTAATTACCAATCACCAGACGAGCTTTGTTGCGGTACTCGAAACGAAGTTTGCGCTGATTGAGGGCGAAAAGTTGTTCAAGCTCAGAAATTACATCGTCGCAGACGGCACGAATGGAAACTGGCTCTAAGGTAAATAAACCTTCTTCGAGGCGGGCAATTTTAGTAAGATCATTAACCTGACGCATGGCGCGTTCGGAAATGCGAATAATTTTATTGCGCGATTTTTCGAGTTCGGCAGTACTATCCTTTTGAAAATCCATCGCGAGGGCCATTTGACGCATAAGAGTGAGGGGACTTTTTAAGTCATGCGCAACCACGAAAATACCATTTACCTCACTATTCATAAATTAATTATAGCACCCATTTTTCAGGCAAAATGCTTGAACAATCCCCCGCAAAATGGTGCGGGGGTTGCAGATTTTTCGGATAAATTTAGCTATTAAATTTCACGGTTTTGAGAATACGGTAGAAGTCATCACTGAAGACACTGGTGGAATCGGTTTGAAGCATGACAGTCTTATCGCGAAGCTTGAAGACGCAAATGATTCCCTGATATTCATTATCTAATTTACCAGTGTAAACGTTGACATTGTTGCCGTTAACTACGGTAGTTGAAAGCGTCATATCGCCAGAACGGACTTTTTCAGCAAAATCACTAATCGCCTGGTCGAAGAGGGTACCCTTAATGCTAACACGGAGTGCCATCACGGTATCATCTTGGACCACATTGACCTGGCCTGGGTTCAGATAAGCTGCGTAATCGCCACCGCGGTTGGCACTACTTTGAACATAGAGACTCCAAGTTTTTGGATATTCAAAGCTAAGTTCACCAAGATCAGTCGGACCGGTGAAGACTTTATAAGGATATTTTTCTTTTTCTTCAAATTCGGATTCGAGCTTAGTCTGAAGTTCGTTCTTAGCTTCCGCCACAGCAACGTCGACTTTACCCTTCACATTAGTGCTGGCATCATTCCACTTTACCCACATCCAAATAAAGAGGCCGATGAAAAGCACTGCGAGAAGAGACACCACGATGAGTCCAACGGTTTTCATAAGATCAATGCGGTTCTTAGCCTTAGCGATACGACTAGCTTCCTTGCGTTCTTCGCCAGTCATGTCGGCATAATTTTTGTTTAGAGGATTCGCGGCTGGCATGCCAGGAGTGAATGGACTTTGATAGAGATTTTGATAAATATCACCAGAGTTCGCAGAGGTCGCTGGAGCTTCAGAAGCCACTGGATTAGCAGAGGTCACTGGAGCTTCAGAAGTCACTGGATTAGCAGGGGTTGAATTATTCATCGAAGAGACTGGGTTAGCCTGAGCGAATGGGTTACTTCCTGAAGGATTATTAGCACCGAAATTAGCTGGAGTTTGGCCAGATTGATTAAATTGATTCGATGCAAGAAAAGGATTGTTGTTTGAATTATCCATAATTATATTTTACTAGGAATTAGGTTTTTTACAAGTTAGCTTAAGGATTTTGATGACTGATTTTAAAAGTTTTACTCGATGCTAAAATCTTTAGAAATAACCTCGATTTGATTCTTCAAAGTTTCGAGCTCTTTTTCGATATCCTTAGCCAACTCGGCGGCTTCTTGGTATTTCTTGGCAGCGTCTTCGAGCTTAAAATCATCGCCATAGAACCATTCGAGATTTTGGTTAAGTTGTTCAATTTTAGCGCCAACGGATTTTTTAGTCATGAGTTTTCCTTTCTTTTGATTTAATTTGGGTGATGCGGGCGGAGATTTCAGAGTCGAGAGTTTCTAAGGAAATTTCAGAATCAATCCTTAACTCACCCTTAAGAATAGCATAGCCTTTTTTCAGAATAGTTTCGGGATTGAGGTTTTCAATGACTTTTTGGGTGGATTTTAGCTGGTTTAATTCACGCAAAATTTGATTTAAGATTTGCTGTTTGGTACGAAGTAAATTTCGCTTGGTTTCGAGCTTTGGTGCGTCGAGATTGCGTTCGATTTGCAACTTAGCACGAGAGAGCAGACGGTAGAGATTGGCAATTTCGAGTTTCTTGTCCTTGGATAACATTTCGGCGGTATTGCTGGGTGTAGAAGCTACAATATCGGCGGCGAGATCTGCTAGCGAGGTGTCAATCTCGTGACCGATTCCAGTAATCACGGGAATTTTACTAGCCGCAATAGCGCGAACGAGTTTTTCATCATCAAAACAAGCGAGGTCTTCTTTCGAACCACCACCACGAATAATGGCGATAATCTGAACCTTATTTTCTTGATTAAAAAATTCCAGAGCACGAATTACCTGATCGGCCGCGCCGAGACCCTGGACCTTAGTATTGGCCACGCGAATTTCCAGACCACCCCAGCGAGCATTAATGATTTTGATAAAATCCGCATAGCCAGCCGCCTGAGTAGAAGAAATCACCCCGATGCGCTCGAGGTTAGCTGGAATACTTCGCTTTCTAGCCGGATCAAAGAGACCTTCTTTGGTAAGTTTGGCTTTGAGCAGCTCGTAGGCTTTTTTAATATTCCCCTCACCGATCAAGGCATATTGTTTAATCGTCAAAGTAAAACGACCAGAGCGATTAAAAATTTTCGGGGTGGCCTGAACGGCAATCTTCATACCGTTTTCGATAGGCATGCGGAGACTCGAGGCGACCATAAAACAACTAATTACGGACTCTTGGTCTTTAAGATCGAAGAAAATCCAACGATTTTGATTGACATTAAAATTCGCCACCTCGCCATAGACTACACAATCCGGAAAAGTGTAATCTAAGGCGTGGTTGGCGACGGCAATAAAATCAGAGACGGAATATTTTGGCGATTCGGCCATTACTCCGCAGATTCCCCTTCGAAGATTTTTTGCTTCTCTTCTTTACCAATCTTGGAGATGGCATTTTGATAGAAGCCATAGCCAGAAACGATAGTATTAAGCAAGACAATCATACGAGTGACAAGGACTGTGGTACTGGCAACTGCGAGATCACTACCAAGTACGGTCATCACGGCAACCATTGACCCCTCATAGCCACCGACACCACCAGGGGTAGGAAGAACCGCACCGACGACAGAGCCGAGAGCTTCTGCAACCATGATTTGTGGGAAGATTTCTGGGTGACCAATAGCAATCGCCACGATTTCATAGGTCGCAATTTCGAGGAAGTTATAGAGGAAACCCCAAAGCACTGGACCGACCAAGATTTTCTTGTCACGCTTCGCGGTAAGAAAATCTTCATGGAGATCCAAGAAGTATTTTTGAACTTTCTTAGTCTCAATAATTTGCTTTTTCTTACCAAAAGTGACAGTACGAACTAATCCATTAATAATGGCCGCCACCTTTTTGGCAGTAAAGTCGATAAGTTTACGATTCGAGACAATCACAATCATCAAAACAATACCAAGAATCACCCCGACACTCATGGCAGCTACAGCCCCGACCATCCAAAGTGCGGTATTTGGCACACTATTTGTCACTAATAAGAAAATAATCGCCAAGATAGTTTGAGTTTGGTTAGCGAGAATAGTAATCACGTAACGCAAGAGATACATGAAGCTAACCTGACCAGCGGTAGCGCCAAAATTCTTTAAGCGCCAAGTAATGTAACCGAGGCCAGAGACACCGCCAGAAGGAATGGCGTGATTGACGAAGTTTAATTCGAAGGAGATACGCGCAAGTTGCCAAGTGGTGAGCTTTTCGAAAGCTTTTGCGTCAGCATCAGTATCAGCATCGGTCTTTCCAGATTTAGTTTTCTCAGATTTGGTAGATTTACCAGCGGAAATTCTGGTGATATTTTTCTGAGATTTAGTCTTCCCCGCCATATAGGAGAAGAAAATTTTACCAGCACTGTAATACATGAAAAGTTGTTCTGGAATTAAAAGAAGAACAATCCAGAAATTAATGGAGAAGTGCGAACCATCCATACATTGACCACCAAAAATACATTGGAAGGCCGAAACAATTTCATTACGAGCGCCATATACGACAACACCGACTAATAATAACGTGACAATACTGAGAATCTTTTTAAACATAGCTTTTTCATTATACATGATAAAATAAGATTATGAAATATATTGCAGTGCTGGGACGACTTCCGAAAATATCTTTGGCGGAAATCCAAGCGATTTACGACCAAAACGCCAAACTTATCGGACCAGAACTTGCGGCTTTTGAAACCAATAAGGCCGTCTCGATTGATAGATTGGGTGGCTCAATTAAATTGGCCCAAATTTTCGAGGGTAATTTCCGCGAACTTGCGGAAATGATTAATACTAGAAAGCCCGAAGGTAAAATCACCATTGGGGTTTCTAGCTATGCTCTGAATTCGAATCATAAAAACAAAAAATCAGCAGTTGAGAATCTAGTCCGACGCAAGGCGATGGAGCTGAAGAGTTTATTAAAGAAGCTTGGACGAAATGTGCGCGTGGTGGAAGCTAGAGGACCTGAAATTTCTTCGGCTACAGCCTTTCATAATAATTTAGGCGAAAAACCGGGCGCCGAAGAGGTGATTTTAGTCGGTTCGGAAACTTATCTGAGCCTGGGTGTACAAAATATCGATAAATATCGTGAACGCGACCAAATGCGCCCAGCGAGAGATGCCAAGGTGGGAATGTTGCCACCGAAACTTGCCCAAATCTTAATTAATTTGGGTGGCGAGATTAATGAGTCGAAGAAGGTACTCGATCCATTCTGTGGTACCGGCGTAGTTTTACAGGAAGCCTTAATTTTAGGTCAACCAGTGATTGGTAGTGATTTGAATCCGCGAATGATGGAATATACTCAGAAGAATCTAGACTGGCTACTCGAAAAAAAGGCACGCTTCTTTAAAATCAAACCTGAGCTAGTGGAACAAAAAAATCAATTCTTAGACTCTACCTACACTGGCGATGCGACAGATTTCGTTTGGCCAAAAGCCTCAGAAATCGGCCTAGTGGCCTGCGAATGTTTCCTGGGCTCGCCGATGTCAAAACCTCCAGTCGAGATTAAATTAAAAGATGAGAAACAGAACTGCAAGCGGATTATTTTGGGATTTTTGAAGAACCTCGCAAAGCAGATTGAGGATAATACCCCTGTGGTAATCGCGGTACCAGCTTGGCTACGCGAAGATGGTTCCTACTCAAGGCTTTCAATTATTGACGAAATTACAGATATGGGTTATAATTTAGCAAAGTTTCAAGGCTTGAGTCAGTCTGACATGATTTATTATCGTGAAGGGCAGATTGTGGCTCGAGAAATAATAGTATTAAGAAAGAGTAAGGCAAAAAATGTCACATGTTAAAGCCGGTGGTACCGCGAAAAATATCCACAACAATGCTGGTCAACGTCTTGGCGTGAAGCGTTTTGGTGGCCAAAAAGTCCGCAACGGTGAAGTTTTAGTTCGCCAAACCGGAAGCACCAAAATTGCTGGTGAAGGTACTTACATGTCCCGCAATTTCACCATTCATGCTGCAAAAGATGGTGTTGTCACTTTTGTGAAAACCAAGAAAACCCACTTCTCTGGTCGCTCATTACCACGCGTCCGCGTAGAAGTTCGCTAAAAATAAACCCTACGGGGTTTATTTTTTTATTTAAAGCTTTTCTTAGACCCTAGGGTTTATTTTTAAATAGTAAGTTTTCTTTATTTTTAGAGTATCAAAAAGACCCCGAGTGGGGGTCTTTTTTAGTTTAAGCCATTTTATGATTTTACTCAGCGTCAGTAGATTCTTCAGATTCTGCAGCATTTTCAGCTTCAGCAGACTCCTCAGCTTCTTCAGCAGCCACGGTTTCAGTTTCCGATTCGTTTTCCTGTAAGGCAGAAAGTAGAGAATCTTCCACGTTAGCACGCTTTTTCTTCTTTGGGGCTTCAGCTAATTCAATATCAAGCTCAATGCCAGTGAGCATGGAAGCAAGACGGACGTTTTGACCTTGGCGACCAATGGCGACAGATTGCTGATCTTCAGTAACAAAGACCTTGGCACGCTTATCTTCGATTTCGACACGAGTAATTTCAGCCGGACTCAGAGCCTCACGGATGAATTCAGAAAGATTTTCGCTCCAGTTGATAATGTCGATTTTTTCACGATCGCCAATTTCATTCATTACGGCCTGAACACGGACGCCACGACCACCAACGAAGGTACCGACTGGATCGACACCTGGAACGGTGCTGGTGACAGCAATCTTGGTACGGCGACCAGCTTCACGGGCGATGGCACGAATTTCGACAACACCAGTTTCAATTTCAGGAACTTCCTGCATGAAGAGCTGTTTAATGAAATCAGCAGAACTACGGCTAACGAGAAGCTGAGCACCACGTTCATTACGTTCAATCGTCTTAATTAAAACCTTAATACGGGAACCAACTTGATAATACTCGCCGTCGATTTGGTCAGACTTGAGCATAATACCAGTGGTGCGACCAAAATCGATACGTACAATATTGCGATCGACACGAGCTACCATACCGGTCATGATGCTACCGATTTTATCTTCAAAGATTGAAAGGATGGCTTCATGTTCAGCTTCGCGAAGGCGTTGCATAATTACCTGCTTGGCGGTCATAGAAGCGACACGACCGAATTTAGTAACTGGGTGAGATTCTTCAAAAGTTTCACCGATAGCCTTACCTTCGGCCTCACCTTCTGGAATTTCAGTAGCTGGATTATAAGCCAAACCATCTTCAATCACTTCCTTAGCGATGAAGACGGTAGCACTACCGGTTTCGCGATTAAGGACGGCGCGGACGTTCATATCCTTTTCGCCCTCTTCTTTACGCCAAGCAGCGGCAATGGCAGTTTCAATAATATTCAAAACAGTTTCTTCTGGGAGATTCTTCTCTTCGGCGATAACTTTCACCATCTGAGACATCTGTTTAAGGTCTAAACCTTCCATATTTTCCTTTCTTTTAGTCTAAAATATCCGACCTTGCGGCCGGATATTAAAAGTATATATTTCTATTATAGCGAAGATAATAAGTTTGTCAAACTACTTGGCGGTGAAATAACCAGGTTGCGCGGCACCACGGTCAATATGAAGCCAAGCGAGGTCGGCATAGGCTGGATTTGGTGTATAAGAACCATTACCACCGCGAAGCAATAATTGATCATTAAAGATTTGTGAATTAATATTTTGGGCATAATTAGTAGGAGCGGCCTTGGAGGTATTAAAGTCTTTACCAGCTTCTACGAAAATTCGCTGGAGCTTGGATGGGGTGGTCGTGTGCAAATAATAAGCAAACATACCATAGAAATTTGTCACATTCGAGGTGTCGAAGTTGGCCTGCGAAAGATCAATCTCTTGAATATTCATCAGGTTAGCAAACATACCTTGCATATTTTGCACCTGACTGGTATTGAATTTTTTACTAAATTTAAGATTGGCGAGAGATATCATCGAATTGAACATATCGGACATCATAGTAACCTTGGAGGTGTCAAAGGAAGATAAATCGAGATTGGTAATTTTTTCAGCAAAAAGGAACATATTCGACATATCGGTAACATTTCGCGTATCAAACTTAGAAAGATCAAGGGTAGGTAGATTCTTCACACCCCAAAACATCCCAGTCATATTGGTCACTTTAGAGGTATTCATATGTGAGAGATTAAGTGAGGTGAGACCACTCATATTTGTGAACATGTAATGCATATCGGTGACATTACTAGTGTTAAGATGTGTGAGGTCGAGATTCGTGAGATTTTTTACATCATAGAACATGCCGGACATATCCGTGACGTTTTCAGTATCGAAACTGGAGAGATCCAAACTAGTGAGACCAGTGTTTCTGAACATCCCCTGCATATTGATAACTGAGCGAGTGTCAAGTCCAGAGAGGTCGATATCGGCCAGATTAGTAAAATCAAAGAACATGTAAGAGCTATCACTATTCAATTCCACCTTATCAGCTAAGCTATAGTAGTAAAAAGTTTCACTAGCTGGGTCGAACCAACCCAGGACCTCTGCATCAGAAGTACCGTCATCTTCGAGATGAACCGGATTATCACCAGCCGTTGGTGGAGACATACTGCGGGCAAAATGTTTAATTTTATCAAGACCACCAGAAGTATCCTTCATGGCATTACGCCAATAGAGACTTGGAAGGGTTAAGGCGCGAGGCGGATAATCATGCGTAACTACGGAAACTACAAGACTATTAGTATATTGACCACTAGTAAGGTTAGAAGCTAGCTTCACCCCTACGTTCGCCTGATAGAAGTCCGTATTGGTTACTGATTTGGACCCCAACAGGGCAAGCGTCATTGGTGTGGAAGCTGAAGGAATAGGAACAAAATCGCCATAATCCCCCAATCTGATGCCCCAGGTATTGGTCGGAAAATTTACTAGTGGCGTATTCTGGCTAATAGATTCGATACGATCAGTATTAGTAACACTAGTCATAGCAGTTTCATTATCTTCTGTACTTATAGTCGCTTGATAACCAGTAAGATTATCAGAGTATACTGTAACAGCCACTAAATATTCCGCTGCCTGAGTAGTAGAATTAATAATCGCAGTACCATTAATTCGTGGAGTTGAGCTAAAAGAAACCGCGAGGGCAGGCACACGCAAGGCTTCTGTATTTTTTGCGAAAAAGAAAACATTAAAAGTCAGAGCCACGAAAAAAGTCAAAAGTGCGGTGTGGATAATTTGAGTTTTAGATCTTTCAATAATTTTTCTAAACATAAACTTTGTCCATTTTAACATAAGTTTTTTGAGTTTTAATTAGTTTTATATAATTATGGGGTCTTCAAAGTGAAGTAACCCTTGCGGCCTGGCTGATCGATACGCAGACCATCGAGGTTGGCATCGGCTGGGTTGGTCCAGTAGCCGCCATTTCCGCCGCGCAACAAGGTTTGATTGGTGAAAATATATTTATTATAAGCCGGATTGAAGGCCACGGAAGGATCTTTAGTTGCGGTAATGTCAAAATCCTCTTCGACGTAAATTTTTTCTAGTGCAGGGGTGGTACAGCGAGTGTTTTCAAACATAAAATCGAAGTGTCCGACCTTAGAAGTCTTAAAGTTGGCGGTAGTGAGGTCAAGTTCTTTGTAAGCGCACATACTACCGAACATATATTGCATATCCACTACATTTGAGGTATCAAATTTCTTACTGAAAATAATTTTCGAAAGCTTTTTATTGTCATTAAACATCGATCGCATCAAGGTGACGTTTCTGGTATCGAAGTTAGAGAGATCGAGCTCAGAAATAGCATTAATACTGCGGAACATACGGGTCATATTCTTGACTTTTCTAGTATCAAAATTTGACAAATTGAGATGCTCGACAGACTCCATACCATAGAACATCGCCTGCATATCTTCTACATTACTGGTATCAAAATTCGAAACATCGAGATCACGTACATTACTAACGTTATAGAACATTGAACCCATCTTCGTCACATTGCTAGTACGGAAATGACTTACATTAAGCTCTTCAAGGGCATTCATTTCATAGAACATGCTATCCATATTCGTGACATTCGAAGTGTCAAAATGTAAAATATCAAGATGAGGAAGTGCATACATCATATAGAACATGCTATTCATATCTTTAGCCTTCGGCGTATACCAGTTACTAATATTTAGATTAGTCATTGCAGCGTTACCGGCAAACATAAAATCAAAATTTTCGCCACTGCTCACATCGAAATGCGTGAGATCAAGTGATTCCAGAGCATCCATCGAACCAAACATTGACTCAAAGCGAGTAACTTTACCGGTTTTGAAATTTGGAATTTTCAGATCGGAAACTTGGCTACACAAGAAGAACATTTGGTAGAAATTAGTAGCGGAATCGGTATGAAAACTGGTTAAGTCTAGAGAAGTAAGGGAGGAGTTGCTATAGAACATACCTTGAAAATCCTTAACTTTGCGCACATCAAAATGCGAAACATCAACAGAAGCAAGGCTTTCAGCATTCATTAAGAAATCAGCAAGAGTTTCCACTTCGCGAGAATCAAAATGAGACAAATCAATCGAGGTCATTTTCGATAGATTATTAAACATCTCGGAGCTATCTTTATTGAGATAGACATCGATCACGGCCGGGGTGGACTGAAAAATCATGGACTTAGTGGCCTGGTCATAATAGAGGTAAATCGGATCATAGGTGTCATCGAGCGAGACATTTTTATAACCAAAATCTTCATAAGTTGACTTGGCCGGGGTGAGAGTCGGTAAGGATGCAGGACCTTGCCATTTGACAGAGGTAACTTCTTCGAGATGACCATTGGTCAATTCACTCATGGCGGCCTGAATATTTGAGCCGGGAGCGAGGCGGGTAATATTATCAAGCGGATTAGTGATGACCGAAACGACCAATTGGTTTTGGTAAACACCCGGCTGAAGAGCACCAGAGAGCTTCAATCCAACAGAAAGGTTAATATTATCACCCTGCTTGGCATGAGTATCGGACTCCTTTAGCTTGTATGGGTTTGAAGCAGGAGAGACTGGCAAGTAGCTACCGGTGGTGCCGAGAGCGGAAATACCCCATTCATTATCTTGGAAGTTATTCAGTGATTCGGATTGACTGATAGAATTAATACGAAGACCACCGGATTTTAGCGCGGTATTTTCGTCCTTGGCGGAGATAAAAACTTTGTAGCCAGTACGGTTATTAGTATTCACATTGATCGAAAATGGCACACTGGAACTACGACCTGGATTCGAGCCGAAGACAATATCGGTACCATCGATGTTAGAAATTTGAGTTTGGTCGATTGAAACACTGAGTCTTGGGGTAAAAGCAGAAGTATTTTGAGTAATCATCAACAAATTAAGAGTCAAGCCAAGACAGAGTGCCGCGCAGAATTTCTGGAAGATTTTTTGACGCGACACCAGAAAAATATCTGGGAAGAGATTTGTGATGATTGGCATAGTAATTTAATTTTAGCACAAACTTTTTTGACGTAAAATAGTAATTATGCTTAATGTGTTATAATTAGGAAAAGTAAACGAGATTTTTATGAATATTCCACATGGCCTGAAGAATGAGAATGAAATGCCGGAAACGCTTCTCGCGCTAGATATTGGTACCGAATATATCAAGGCAGTAATTGCTGAGCGTCAAGAAGGTGATAAGTTAATTATTCGTGGTGTCGGTAAAGAACATCAGGCGATGGGCAACATGTATGCGGGGGCGATTGCGGATATTCCTGCAGTGATTGCTGCCTGCGAAAAGGCTTTGTCACGAGCAGAAAATATGGCTGGCGTGGTAGCTAGAACCTGTTCAGTGGGTATCGCTGGTGAATTAATCAAGGGCAATACGAAGACTGTGCGCTACCGCCGTAAAGATGGCAATAAACCAATCTCTGACCAAGAAATGCAACTAATTATCAAGCGCGTACAAGATAAGGCTGAAGAACAGGCTCGTGAAGAGGTCGCACTAGAAACCGACAACCCAGACGTGGAAGTGCGCCTGATTAATTCGGCGATTGTTTCCCTTTCGATTGACGGATACAAGGTTAGTAACCCGATTGGTTTTAAGGGCTCGGAATTGGTTTTGCAATTCTATACCGCGTTTGCACCTTTAGTACACATTTCGGCAATTGAAAAAGTTTGCGCCGAATTAAATCTTGATCTTGTCGCCGTAGCGGTGGAGCCGTTTGCGGTTTGTCGAGCTTGCCTTGGTAATAATCTGGATTCTAATCTCTCGGCCATCGTGATGGATATTGGTGGTGGTACGACCGATATTGCCGTAGTAGATAATGGCGGAGTAGAAGGGACCAAAATGTTTGGCATCGGTGGTCGTAGCTTCACACATCAGGTAGCTAGTAAAGTGGGGCTCGATTTTGACACTGCAGAGCTAGTGAAGATTCAGTATAGTGGGCTACTTTCTAACGACCTACATGCGCTGAAAACCTTGACGGTTTCTGATGCGGAGCGCATGAATGAAGTCCAAAATATTTTAAATATTCCGGACCGTATGAAAAAAGTTGAAAAAGCTATCGCGGATAATACCGAAGTTTGGGTTTCTGGCGTGGGGTTAGCTCTATCTGATTTTTCTCTACTTGAAGCTTTACCAAATAAGATTCTGCTTTGTGGTGGTGGAGCTGGACTTTCGACCCTGCAAGAAGCACTAGCCACCTCAGATTGGTACGAAGAATTACCTTTCGCTAGACGCCCAGTGATTCATTTGTTGGATGATGTAGATATTCCAGATATTCAGAATGCAACAGAAATTGATTTGGATTATTCTTATATTACGGCTTTTGGACTTCTACGCGTGACAGTAGACACCCTGAATAGTGAAGAGGAAGACACTGGACTTCGCGCAAAATTAGCCAAGCTATTACAAAACTAGCAAGAAGAGAACGCCGCATACCCCGTTCCGGAGACGCTCTAATAGAAGAATGTCGCATGCCTTTTATCGGACCGCTCAAGGGCGCTTGCCCAAGCCTATGTCCTCAAAAAGGCAAGACGACATTCTTTTTAAAAAATCACAAAACAGGCTAACGTGTACTCATCATTTCAATACAGAAAAACTTATAGATTATGGTTTTCTGGTGAAGTAACCAGGATGACCATTAGTTGGGTCGTCGATGCGGAGCCAGGTTTTATCAGCGGTAGATGGATTAGAAAGAAAGGAGCCAGCGCCACCGCGAAGATTTTCGCGACCCGTAAAAATATCACTTGTCTGCCTAATCTTTGAAACATTAAAATCATTTACAGCATAGATCTTTTGCAATTTATCACCATTCGGACAAGTGACTAATTGATCATCTTCATCAATTAGTGAGAACATGTCACTAACTCTTCTTAGTCTTGGCGTATTGAAGGTACTTAGATCAATTGAAGACAAATCACAAATACCCGCAAACATATACGCCATATCCGTGACTTTTTCGGTAGTAAAATTAGGTCCAAGTTTTAAGTCATTCAACGTAATATCATAGCTGAACATACTACTCATATCTGTAACATTGTTAGTATCAAAGTTGGACAAGTCCAAAGTTTTAAGTTTTGGCAGGCGACTAAACATACGCCCCATATCATTAACTCTGCTAGTACTAAAATTAGGTCCAAACGTGATTTTCTCAAGCTTCTTCATTCCTGAAAACATATTATTCATGTCATAAACTTTTGAAGTATTAAAATTGGACAGGTTTAACTCACTAACATTCTCGACGTCAGCAAACATACTAGACATATCAGTAACTGAACTAGTATCAAGATTAGATAAATCTAGTGTATTAATCCCACGCACACCATAAAACATTTCGTTCATATTTTTAACATTACTAGTATTGAAGCTTGATAGATTTAACTGTTTTAGACTCTCCATATTACTAAACAAGCCACCCATATTGGTAACATTTTTAGTATTAAATCCCGAGAGATCGAGGGAGGCTATCTTTTTAACATGAGCAAACATACCATGCATGTTCTCCACCTTCTCCGTACTAAAATACGATAAATCAATATCCTCAAGCTCTTCTAATCTAGAAAAAGCTTCTTTACTATCCTTGTTAAAATAGACTTTATTCGATTCTGAGCAAAAATAGAGAGTGGAATTGTCAAAATCCATCCACAAATAAACTGGATAGTCCGACTCATCAGAATCTATTCTCTTATAGGTAGAAATCTTCGATGGGTCTAGACTAGGACACCACTTGATATGATGAATGTTATTGTACATTTCAACAAGTCCATAACCTACTGATCTTATTGAAACCCAGCCAATATCACCATGCAAATGGTCATTAATAATCGCCTGCTGTTCATAGGGGTTCGAAACCACCGTAATAATTAGAGTGTTTTCATAGCTACCACTTTCAAGTGATGAACTAAGTTTCATGCCGAAACTTAGATTATTCGATTCACTGCCGTTGGTCTTGGTCGTGGTTTGTAAAAAAGTAGCGGGTGAGTTTAGTGATGGAATAGGATTATAGTTAGCTTCTGAGGCTACCTTATATCCCCAGGTGTTGTTGGGTAATAAATTTAAGGCCGCCGCCGACGAAATCGAATCAATCTTATCAGAAGCAGAGGGCGAAGAATTGGTAAGGGCGGTATTTTCAGAACTAGAACTAATGATAGCGGTGTATCCGGTTCTATTAGTGGTATTGACAGTCAATCTTAGTGGGATTTCAGTGGTGTGATCAGTGGAATTAATTACCTGATTACCGTTAACCTAAGAGGAAGAATTATCGATTGAAGCAGAGAGAGTTGGCGTAAAGAGGGCATAAGAACGTTCATTACTGAATAAATTACAGAAAATGGAAGTAGTGCACAAAAACAGGATTAAAACAGATCTCTTAGTCCACCTCCTACAAAAGGATAAAATATGCATTTTATCGCTTGCCATACCCATTTATTTTAACATAAACATATTAGTTTTTACGGTTTTCGAGTGAAAAGACCGGGGACGCCTGGACGGTCAATCTTAAGAAGATATATTCCTGGAGTAGAATTATTTGCACTTCTAGTACCATTGCCACCAACTAGATTTTTCATTTGCCAGAAAATATCGATATTCGCGTATGGGTCAGTAGCATGAGAAGCTACGGCTGTACTGATATCAAAGTCTGATGAAGCATAAATTCGCCTCATAACATTCGACTCAGGGCGATCCGTATAGAACATCGCGCGAAAAGCTTTAACTTTCGGAGTTCTAAAACTACTTAAATCCAACTCTTCCAGACTATCGGTGTGTGCAAACATATTACTCATATTTTCGACATTTTCCGTATTAAAACTAGTAATGTTAAGCGTTTTTAATGAAGTTGCATTAAAGAACATGGATTGCATATCGGTGACATTTCTAGTATCAAAACTAGACAAGTCTAGAGATTGAAGTGTAGTGGCAGCAGCAAACATATCTCGCATATTGGTAACCTTACTGGTATTAAAAGTGGATAAATTAATATTCTCTAAGACAGGTGTATTTTTAAACATACTCCCCATATTTGTCACTTTTTCTGTATTAAAATTAGCGCCAAACTTAATTTCCTTTAATCTACTGGTTGCCTCGAACATACTATACATATTTGTAACATTCGAGGTATTAAAGCTCGACAAGTCTAATTTCTGCACATATGTACCATGAAACATATAACTCATCCCTGTAGTCTTGGAAGTATCAAAGCTAGATAGATTTAATTCGGTCAGGGAAAATGTGCAGCCAAACATCGCCGTCATATCAGTGACTTTACTGGTATTAAAATTGCCAAAATTAATTGTTTTAAGATTCTGCATCCAATAAAACATTCCGTGCATTGTATTCACCTCACTGGTGTCTATATTAGAAAAGTCCAAACTCTCAATCCTAGTAAACCATTGAAACATTATTTTTGAATTTTGATTTAAAAATACCGTATTTGATTCTGTGTAATAATATACTGATTGATCAGCCACATTATACCAAGCTTTAATTTCATAGTCTGACTGATCTGGATCTTCAATATTAATCGTCGACACTGAGCTAACTGGGGCTACGGTACTTCGTTTAAAACCTTTAATGCTTGGCTTAGTTAACACAGAATCAGGACCAGAATAATAAGCTGGATTTGGATCCAAATTCCCTACTCTGGTATTAAAATCCAGACCATTCGTCATAATCGCGCGCATTTGGTATGGGTTCGAAACAAAAGACAGAATCAATTTATTCGTATAATTCCCTGATTCAAGATTATCAGATAATTTCATGCCAATACTTAGCTGGTTCGATTCATTACCATTGGTCTTCCCTATAGTCTGAACGATTTGTGCTGGAGCAGAAAGCGCTGGAATTGGCGCATAGTTCGAAGTCCCACCAAACTTATAACCCCAAGTATTATTCGGCAGATTATTAAGCGTCAAGTTCGTACTTATAGAATCGATTTTCGCACCAACCGCGGATCCTACATTAGTTAGCGCAGTATTTTCGGTTTCTGAGCTTAATGTCGCCGTATAGCCGGTACGATTATTAGTGTTCACGGTAAAATTAAACGGAATCTCTGCGGTTTTATTTGTAGAATTTATTATCGAATTACCGTTCACTTGCAGGTTCGCTTGATCAACCGAAGCTGAAAGTGTTGGAACGAAGAGAGCAAAAGTATTATTAGTAAAAATTAGATTAGAAAAAGAAATTAGAACCAAAAATAGACCGAGAAATTTTAATTCCCGTTTAAACCACCCCCCCCCCACGAGGGTTTGAGAATTGTGATTTTTGGCTAATCATATTTATTATTTTAACATAAACAGGATGGATTTTTGATGTTAAAAAGAATGTTGTCTTGTCTTTTTATATGCTTAAAAAGAGAATGCCGCTTACCTCTGACGGAGCATAAGCTTGGCCGAACGGCCTTGAGTGTCTCCGGAACGGGGTATGTGGCATTCTTTCCCCTTGAGTGGTCCGAAAAAAAGATATGCAACATTCTTCTTTAAAAACAGAAAGCCACCCGTTTGGGTGGCTACTCTATATAATTTGGCACCTTGCTATCTTCCCGCTGTTGCAGTATTATCGCCGCTACTGGGCTTGACTTCTGTGTTCGGAATGTAAACAGGTATTTCCCCAGCGCTATGGGCACCAATGGCGCAATTTAATGCGAATATTGATGTCCATGAGGTGTAAAAATTAAATGTGACTTGCGGTGCATCAAGCACCGATTACTAGCTAAGTCTATCAAACTATCCATCTCGTCTAGACAAGATAAATAGTTTGAACATAAAAAGGCGATGGCTCTATTAGTATGCTTCGACTCCATATCTTACGATACTTCCATCTTGCACCTATCAACCAGATCTTCTCTCTGGGAGCTCATAGGGAATTCTAATCTTGGAGTGGGCTTCGCGCTTAATATGCTTTCAGCGC
>CAUTFL010000010.1:0-31377 GCA_963538065.1 uncultured Candidatus Saccharibacteria bacterium
AACGCTACGATTCTGGATCGGGGTGTCTTCATCGATACCGATGCGGTTGAGCATGGCGCCAATTTGGTTGCCTTGGAAGATGCGCATAAGGTCATCTTCACAAGAAACGAAGAATTGGGTGATGCCTGGATCGCCTTGACGACCACCACGACCACGGAGCTGATTGTCGACACGACGGCTATCGTGGCGTTCGGAACCGATCACTACGAGACCACCAAGTTCCTTAACTTCATCGGTGAGCTTAATATCGGTACCACGACCAGCCATATTGGTGGCAAGAGTGATGGCGCCTTTTTGGCCAGCTTTTTCCACGATGGCGGCTTCACGCTCGTTGTTTTTAGCGTTAAGTAGTTCGTAGGAAAGTCCAGCTTCATCGAGGTACTTAGCAATTAGTTCATTCTTCACGATACTGGCGGAACCGATCAAGACTGGTTGGCCTTTTTCGTGGAATTTCTTAACTTCTTCGACAATGGCGCGGAGTTTGCCAGCTTCAGTGCGGAAAATTAGATCATCCTTATCGATACGAATAATTGGACGGTTAGGTGGAATCTGAATAACATCAAGCGCGTAGATTTGCTGGAATTCTTCAGCTTCGGTAAAGGCAGTACCCGTCATACCAGAGAGCTTATTATAAAGACGGAAGAAGTTCTGGAAAGAAATGGTCGCAAGAGTCATAGATTCTTCTTTAACCACGACACTTTCTTTGGCTTCGATAGCTTGGTGGAGGCCTTCACTGTAGCGACGACCTTGCATGAGGCGACCAGTGTTTTCATCAACAATAATCACTTCACCAGAGTTAGTGACGACGTAATCGCGGTCACGTTGGAAGACGACCTGAGCCCGTAAGGCTTGATCCATATGATAGACCAAGCGAGTATTGTCGGCAGAGTATAGATTGTCGATGCCGAGCATGCGTTGGACTTTTTCGATACCATCGTCAGTCAGTGAGACGGAACGATGCTTTTCGTCGAGTACGTAATCGTCTGGGCCGAGGTGGGAGGCGATTTTAGCAAATTGATAATAAGAGTCTGGGTTATCGCCAGCTGGAGCGGAAATGATTAATGGGGTTCTGGCTTCATCAATAAGAATTGAGTCAACCTCATCGACGATGGCAAAATTAAGTTCGCGTTGACGGAGGAAATCGACTTCGTTGACCATGTTATCACGGAGATAGTCGAAACCAAATTCATTATTGGTACCATAAGTCACATCAGCTTGATAGGCCTGTTTTCTAGTGCAAGGCTTCAAGTGCTGCATGCGCTCATCGGTATGCTCTTCGTTAATATATTCAGGGTCGTAAAGGAAGCTGGCATCGGCAATAATCACACCAACACTCATGCCGAGGAAGTGATAGACTGGGGCATTCCAACCTGCGTCACGCTGTGCGAGATAATCGTTCACGGTGACAACGTGGACCCCACGACCAGTTAGGGCATTCAAGAAAGATGGTAAAAGGGCGACTAAAGTTTTACCTTCACCAGTTTTCATTTCAGCGACATTGCCTTCATGAAGGACGATACCACCAATCATCTGGACATCATAGTGACGCATGCCGAGAACACGCTTGGTGGCTTCACGAACCAAGGCAAAGGCGTCTGGTAAAATTTCACTTAAAATTTTGGTTTCGTTACGTTCAAGTTTTTCTGATTTAACAGAGGTAGACTGTTTCTTAGTGCTGTCGGTAGATTCAGCCTTTGTCTCAGATTTTTTGGCTGAAGCTTTCAGTTTGGCACGAGCGATATTGGCTTCGGCCTTCTTATTAAGAGTGTCAAGACGTTCTTTTAGGATGTTAGTTTGAGCCTTAAGTTCGTCGTCAGACATAGCTTCGTATTTTGGTTCGAGGCTATTAATGATTTTGACGATTTTACGCATGCGCGCGAGATTGCGTTTGGCTGGGTCACCAAAAACGCCCTGCAAAATGCGGGTAGTGGTGGTTTTATCAGCTAATTTATCAGTTGGCTTGCGTTCTTTTTTAACTTTTGGGGCCTTAATCTTGGCTTCCTGAACTTTTTCAATTTTTTTCTGAGACATAAACAGTCGAAACCTCCAAATCGGAATAATATTATAGGGATATTTTATCATAAAAAATACATGTTTTTAAGAGAACATGTATTTTTAATTAGGTTTTAGTTTCTGGATTTTAAACTAAAATTAAGAATTGGATTTTTTACCAAAAAAGCGGGAGAAGACCCCACGACGAAGATGTGGAGTGCTCTCGATTTTGTAACGACGAATTTGACCCATTAGCTTAGCCTCGATAATGTCGATGCCGGCGAAAATATTGGAACATTCATCCTTAGCGGCGATGACTTTACCACCGGGGATTTCCATGGCGGCGGAAATTTCATATTTATTACCGTGAGTGCGTCCGACTTCGGTGACTACGATTTTGGCGACCACATCTTTTTTGCTGCCGTGTGGCAAATATTTGTCGAGTTTGCCGATGCGTTTGACGGCATATTTATGAAAACTATCTTCAATTTTGTAATTGCTACCACTAATTTCAATTTTTTCGATCATAATTTCTCCTTATGGCTATTATAACATGTCTGTACCGAGGTATGGCTGCAAGACGGCTGGGACGCGAAGCTTACCACCTTCTTCGGCGAAGTTTTCGATAACCGCTACCATGGTGCGGGCGAGAGAGATGGCGGTACCATTCAAGGTGTGAAGTACTTCGACGGTGCCATCCTTGCGACGAACGCGAATATTAAGTCCGCGAGCTTGGAAGTCGGTGCAGTTCGAGCAGCTGGTGATTTCACGGTATTTTTGGTCAACTGGAGACCAGTATTCAATGTCGTATTTTTTGGCAGCTGGTGCGCCAAGGTCACCGGCGGCGATATTAATAACGTGATATGGGATACCAATTTCCTGCCAGATTTCTTCCTCGATGGCGCGAAGTTTTTCATGAATTTCTTTACTTTGTTCAGGAGCACAGAAGGAGTACATCTCAAGTTTATTGAATTGATGTACGCGGAAGAGACCACGAGTGTGCTTGCCGTAGGCACCAGCTTCCTTGCGGAAACAAGCGGAAAAACCAGCATAGAAAAGTGGGAGTTTATCTTCGTCGATAATTTCGTCCATATGATAGCCGGTGATTGGCATTTCGGCGGTGGCAATAAGGGCGAGGTCTTCCCCTTCGATGTAATATTCGTCGCTTTGTTCAGAGCTACGTGGAGCGAAGCCAGTACCTTCGAGCACGCGGGAGTTAACGAGATCAGGCACATCCATGAGAGTGAAGTCATGTTCAACGATTTTTTTGATGCCAAATTGGATAAGGGCATTTTCGAGTAGGGCGAGGCCGCCTTTGACATAGTAGAATTTTGCACCAGCAACCTTGGCACCACGTTCGAAATCTACCCAATCACGAGAGACGGCATAGTCGAGATGGTCGACGCCGGTAGTTTTGCATTCACCCCATTTTTTGACTTCCACACTAGCGGATTCATCACCGAGTGGTACGTCGTCAAAAATGACATTAGGGACGGTTTTAAGTTTAGTGTTTAATTCTTTTTCAAAATCAGAAAAATCGGCTTCGAGGGTGCTGAGTTTTTCTTTAATTTCCTTACCCTTGGCGATTAATTCATCGCTTGGCTTGCCGTTTTTCATTTTGGCGGTATTGTCATTACGCTCTTTGCGGAGAGCTTCAACTTGTTGCAATAGGGCTTTTCGCTTATCATCAAGCGCGAGAATTTCATCAAGATTAACGTTTTTGTACATTTTTTCTTTAATGGAATGTTCGACGAGCTCTTTGTTGTTGCGGATGAAATTGATGTCCAACATTTTAACCTCTTTTCTTTAATAATTTTAGTTAACGATTTTGAATTCTGAATTATGCGGTGATGGAAGATTCAGTGGAATCTTCGGAGTGATTTGATTCTTCGGAATCGGAGGAGCCTTCGGAATCGGAGGAGTCTTCGGAGATAGTTTCAGAATTAGCGCGGCGCTTAATGATTGGGAATGGGACGGCCTCGCGACCGGAGACGCCTTCAAGTAGCCAGAAATTACGTTCGGAGTTACCCCAACCACAGGCTGGCGGCATACCGTACTCGAGCATTTCGACGAAATCTTGATCCAGCATTTGAGCTTCACTGTCACCGCCATCACGCATAGCTTGTTGTTCTTCAAAACGAGCGAGCTGATCGAGTGGATCGTTTAACTCAGAATAACCATTACCCATTTCGGTACCAGCAATAACAGGGTGGAAACGTTCAGTGACTAGAGGATTTTCTGGAGAAATTTTGGCGAGTGGGGAGAGTGAGAGAGGCTCCTCGATTAACCAGAATGGTCCGCCAGATTTTTTGCGAATCAATTTCCAGAGGTTATCGATGAGGCGCGAATCGGCCTGTGCGGTAGTAACTTCGACGCCGTGAGACTTGAGGATCGCGGTGATTTTGGCGCGATCTGGATTGAAAACGTCGATATCAAATTCTTCGCGAATCAGGTCGGCATATTTGATGCGTGGCCATTTATTAGAAAGGTCGATATCAAAACCATTAACCTGGAATTTAAGGGTACCCCAAGTTTTTTCGGCAACATATTTAATCATTTCTTCGTAAAAATCCATGCCATCTTGATAATCTTCATAGGCCGCATAGGATTCAAAGGCGATGTGCTCTGGTAGGTGTTCATCATCGACACCTTCGTTACGGAAGCGCGGGCCGATATCGTAAACTTTTTCAAAGCCAGCACCGAGTAAGCGCTTTAACGGTAATTCTTGAGAAATACGAAGGTAAAAATCTTCACCGAGTGCGTCCATATGAGTAACAAAAGGCGTAGCATCGGCGCCACCGGTGGTATGTTCGAGAACTGGAGTATTGACTTCGATAAAGCCGTGCAGATTCATGAAGTCGCGGGTAGCTTGCCAGAATTTGCTGCGACGAACCATACGCTCGCGCACTTCAGGGTTAACATTCATGTCGACATAACGACGACGATAGCGCTCTTCTTTATTGGTGAACCCGTCACGACCTGGCATTGGACGAAGGGTTTTGGTGAGAAGCTTCACATAATTAGTGAAGAGGGAGATTTCACCGGTTTGAGATTTGCCGACTAGACCTTCAGCTTCGATAAAATCGCCAGTATCAAGCAGTTTTAATTGTTTAGTACCGATAAAGCCTTCTGGGGTTTCGTCTTGTTTCATGAAAAGTTGAATTTCACCAAAATAATCACGAATCTTAACGAAGGCAAGCTTGCCAAAACTACGAATGGCAACAATGCGACCCGCAATAATCACCTTTTTACCATCAAGCTCAGCAAAATTATCCAAAATTTCGGAAATCTTGGTGTTACGATCGGAATGAGATGGATAAGGATTAATCCCCATTTCCTTTAAGGTGGTGAGTTTTTTAAGTCGTTCGTTGCGGTAGTCGTTTAATGTGGCCATAGTTTTTCTTATTGATTAGATTTTCATAATTTCGGCTTCTTTAGCCTTGAAAAGTTCGTCGATTTTAGCGCTGAAATCTTTGGTGAGATCGTCAATTTCTTTTTCGCTGCGCTTCTTGATATCTTCAGAAAGGTCTTCGATGGACTTGAGTTCTTTTCTTGCGTCGTCACGGATTTTACGGAGTGCGACCTTGGCTTCCTCGATCTTCTGAGAAGTGGTTTTAACGATTTCTTTGCGACGTTCTTCGGTGAGTGGTGGCACTGGGACGCGAATCACACGACCATCATCGGCTGGGTTGAGATTGAGAGTTTGATCGGCACGAATAGCATTGGAAATGCCAGCAATTGTCGATGGATCAAATGGGGTGATCAAAAGCATGGTCGCATCAGCAATGGTGACATTGGCGACTTGATTAAGTGGCATGTATTGACCATAAGCTTCGACCTTGATACTGGAAAGCATGTCTGGGTGAGCGCGACCAGTACGAACCTTCTTAAGCTCCTGCTGGAAGCGATCGACGACAGCTTGAAATGCAATTTTATATTCGGTGTTATCAAACATAATTTTTCCTTATATACTTATCTATATTTTATCACATCAGAGAGAAAAATACCCCTGATTCGGGGTATTTAACTTTTAGAGTGAATTCTTGAATTCTTCAAGGCCGATAAGCTTGGTTTCGCCAGTCTTACGGTCGGTGATTTCGACTTGGTTATTCTCCAAGGTTTTTTCCGAAATCACTACGCGGTAAGGGATACCAAGAAGTTCTGAGTCGGTGAGCTTTTCACCGATGCGCATATCGCGATCATCAAGCAAGAATTCTTTGCGGTGAGCATCATGAAGTTCGACAGTGATCTTCGCGGCTTCATCACCAAGGCCAATCAAGTAGTACTTGAAAGGTGCGATGTTTTCTGGCCAGACCAGACCTTTTTCATCAGCAAACTTTTCAGCAATTACACCCATAACGCGGGAAACACCGATACCATAGCTACCCATGAAGACGGTTTTCTTTTCGCCATCCTTATCGTCGTATTTGAGGCCGATTGGATCGGAGAATTTATAGCTAAGAGTGAAAATATTACCAACTTCGGCAGCGGCGGTAGAATGAAGGTCTTCTTTCTTAACACCGAGGTCGTTTAATACTTCATCGATTACGACTTCTTCGTTCAAGACAATAGACTTATCATCGTTGAAATAAATAACGTCTTCACCAACTGGAGTGATAGTCTGGAATTCGTGACTATACTTAGAGAAAGCACCACCAGAAGCGTAAGTTTCGTAGGTATAATCACCAAGACCGAGACGGACATAGATGCGCTTGTAGGCCTCTTCGACTTCGTGGTAGAACTTCTCGTGAGATTCTTTGTCGGTCGAGAAGCTGTAAAGATCTTTCATAAGGAATTCGCGAGTACGTAGAATACCAGATTTGGCACGAAGTTCGTTTCGGAACTTGGTTTGGAATTGGTAGACGTAGACTGGGAGGTCCTTGTAAGAAGAAATGTATTTGGTCATTAAATTGGTGAGTGGCTCTTCGTGAGTAGGAGCGAGACCCAATTCGCCGCCGGCATTAAGTTTGGTTTTGAACCAGACATCGATTACATCATCGCGCCAGCGATCAGTTTTGACCCAGGATTCGGGGTTCTGAAGCGCAGTCATTTGCATCTCCTGACAGCCGATGGCATCGAGCTCGTCGCGGATGATATCTTGAATTTTGTTTAATGTGATCAATCCGAGTGGTAAGAAGTCATAAACACCGGCCATCTCCTTGTAAATGTAGCCAGCGCGGATGAGAAGTTCAGCGTTGCGGCTGGTTTCTTCTTTTCCTACTTCACGGAAGGTCTTGATAAATGATTGACTTAACTTCATCCTTTACCTTTCCTGTTTAAAATAATAATATTCTAATTGTATCACAGAAAAATGAAAATAACAGAGATAAGTTGACATTTTTTGGGGCTTCGTGTATTTTTTAATGAAGTAATTATATTAAAAGAAAGATTGTATTTTTTATTCCTATGAAAAAAACAGTAAGTTTAACTCAAGATGGTAAGAAAAATCTTGAGAATGAGTTGAAAAGTCTGATTAAAATGCGTCCAGCGATTGCAGACCGTTTGGCTACGGCCCGTTCTTTTGGTGATTTGAAAGAAAATCAAGAATATTCTGACGCGCGTGCGGAGCAGCGCCAAGTGGAAGGTCGTATTTTGGAGATTCAAGATATCTTAAAAAATGCGGAAATTATTAAGGCGGCGAAGGGCGGTAAAATCGCCGTAGGTTCGACAGTGAAAATTAAGATGCTTGGTAAAGAGCATACTTATTCTATCGTGGGCGCCGTGGAGGCCGATCCATTGAATGGTCGTATCTCAGATATTTCACCAATTGGTAAAGCTTTAATTGGTAAAAAAGAGGGTGATGAATATACTCTACCAAATGGAAATAAGGGTGAAATTCTCGAAGTTGCTTAAAATTGGATAGATTAAAAAAAGAGGCCGGGTGGCCTCTTTTTTATCATATTTACTTAATCTAGGATAGTGCTAGACAATAAATAGCATGTAAAAAGCAATGGCGTTTTTCAACACATGTAGTATAATTCCGGCATAGATAGTGCCTGTGGTTTCGCGCATCAAACAGGTGACCACGCTGAGGGCGAAGACATCGACGCCGACATTCCATTGACCATGGAGAAAGCCGAAGAGAATGGAAACGATCAAAATCGAAGTAATTAGAGAATGTTTTTTGCGAAGTTTGCCATAGATGAGCCCGCGGTAGATAATCTCTTCAAAAATTGGTCCGACTACTACCAGCGCAATAGCCGCTAGAATTTTGCCAGATGGCGAAATTAAGGTGGAATAAAGTAGGGGTTGAGTTTCATTAAGATTAAACCATGGGAAAACCAAAAAAAGTGCGGTAAGAATGGCGGAAAAAGCGAGATAACCGAAGAAGCCGGCGAGCGCGAGCCCGATATCGGAGAAAGTGACTAAATTATTTAAGCCAAGCTCGTTGCGGGTGACCGGAGCCTTAAGGGGTTTTATGTGCTTAAAAGTGAAGAGGAGAAAAATAAAACTCAAAATATAGACTAGACTTGAGAAGATGGTGGCGATGAGGGGAGTTTTTAAGGTCTCGGAGCCAAGAATGATCAGCATCGGTATACCTACGATAAATTGCGCGGCATAGAAAGTGACAATTGCTAAGATTGGAAGATAGATGAGATCTGAACTGGATTTTAGCGATTTGACAATTTTACTTGAAAATGAAGATTTTGATGTCATATTAATGGAAGATACGAATTAGATCTAAAATCGTGACGAGAATAAACATGGCGAAGAGGAAAAGGAAGGTGGTAGCAATAATTTTCCCTTCCGCCTCGGTCGAGAGTTTTTTCTTGATTAGTTTTGAGATAGTAATCATGGTCCAACGGCCACCATCAAGGGCTGGAATTGGTAGAACATTCATACAGGCGAGGGAGATGGAAATGATGGCGGTGAGAAAAAGTAGTTCGGTAAGTCCAGCGCTAACAAAGCTTGGGAAAATGACCCCGATAATGCCGACCGGGCCAGAGACAGATTCACCGGCCTTGGCGAGTTCTTGCTTGCCAGACTCTTTGGCTTCTTGATTACCGGTGATTTGTTTGGCGACTCCAGAGAAGAGGTTTTTCACCATATCATAGAGACCACGGAAAGTTTCGCCAGTGATTTGAGCGGTGGTGCCTAGACCGATAAGTGGGGCATCGATTACAGAATAATGCGCGAGGAATTGTCCATCCATCCGCATGGAAATGCCAAGAGCTGGTGAATTGTCCCCTGAATTTAAGGTGACTTCGTGTTCACTGGTGTCTTTGGTGACTGGATCGAAGGTACGATAAATAACAGTTTGACCGAGATGGGATTTATTGAAATCTTGAACATCAAGGGTGGAAGTTAGTACTTTCCAGTTATCTTCATTCTTAACTTTGGCATCGTGAAGTACAGTATTAGCTTTCAAGGTACTACGACTAGCTGGAGAATCCTCGAGAATTTTATCGATATAGATTTTTGGCATAGTAAAATGCGCTTTTTCATTAATATTGAATTGATTATTCATGAATTGTGGCATGCCAGTGACGGCAAGAATGGTAAAAATTAAAATACCATAAATCCAGTTCATAGTCACACCACCGAAAAGAATTGCGGTCTTCTGAAGATAGTTAGTGGCGCCAAAAGTATGAGGTTTGGTTTCGGCGTCTGATTCCCCATCCATGGTGCAGAAGCCACCGAGTGGGAGGAGGTTAATGCTAAAAATTAAATAATCTTGTTTATAAAGCGGGTCGTCCTTATATTCGGTGCTTGGGATGAAAAACCAGACGAACTTATCTTTTTTGGTTTTGTCCTTACCCATGGCGAGAAGTTTTTGAAGACGTTTCTGATTAACCTTGATCTTAGATTCCTCTTTAAGACTGTCATAGAATTTTTGGACTTCTTTGGCTGGTAGGTGAAGCCAGGCAAGCTTGCGTGGCGGTAAACCAATACCGAATTCATTGACTTTGACACCAGATTTTTTAGCCATAATGAAGTGGCCAAATTCATGAATGACGACGAGTAATGTGAGGGCGATAAGGCCGATAAAAGCACCAAATAAAATATTCATATATCTATTTTAGCACAAGAAAAATAGAATAGGTTTTTCGCCTATTCTATTTTTAGGTTTGAATAAATTATTTATTCAGTGACGCCAAGTTCGATGCGCTTGAATTGCTTAACAGTGATGTTTTCACCAGTTTTAGCAATCATTTCTTTGATGAATTCTGCGACAGTCTTTGAATCGTCAAGGATGTAAGGTTGAAGCATCAAAACTTTGTCAGAGAAAGCTTTTTTAACTTGGCCAGAAAGGATTTGTTCCTTCATATTTTCTGGGCCCTTGAAGTTGGCTTCAAATTCTTCCATTTTGGCCTTCATGGTCTCAGCTGGGATATCTTCCTCAGAAACATAAAGTGGAGCCATAGAAGCAACTTGCATAGCAAGTTTGTGAGCAAGATCTTTAAATTCATCGGTATTCGCGACGAAAGAAGTTTCACAGTTTACTTCGATGATAGCACCGAGACGGCCGTCATGAATGTAAGCGTCGACAATACCTTCGCGGGTTTCACGATCGCCACGCTTTTCAGCCTTAGTGAGGCCTTTTTCACGCATAGCCTTGAGAGCTTTGTCAAAATCGCCATCGGCTTCGACAAGAGCTTTCTTAGCATCGGTGAGACCTACGCCAGATAATTCTTTAAGTTTTTTGATATTTTCAATGGTAATTTCTGCCATTTTTATCTCCTTAATAGATGAAATTAGTTTTTGGCGGATTTGATAGCTTCGACGAAGTAGTTAAGGATAAGTTTTTCAGCCTTGGTGGAGTCGTCGTTAGCTGGAATGACAATGTCGATATCGGTTGGATCAACATTGGTATCGCAAATGGCGATTACTGGGATGTGAAGAGTCTTAGCTTCTTTAATAGCGTTCTTATCTTCGCAAGCATCAGTGACAATGATAGCAGCTGGTTGGTCGGTCATGTCTTTGATACCACCGTAACGAGTGTTAAGTACGGCAATTTCTTCTTGGAAGCGTTGAACTTCGAGCTTGGAATAGCGAGCTTCGAGTTCACCAGTCTTCATGCGGCGTTCGAGATCTTTAACCTTCTTGATTTGGCGGTTAACGGTTTCGACGTTGGTAAGAGTACCACCGACCCAACGTTCGGTGACGTATGGCATATCAACAGATTCAGCAGCTTCTTTAACGATGGCTTTGAGTTGTTTCTTGGTGCCAACGAAAAGAATTTTCTTGCCGTCTTTGGTAATTTTCTTGGTAAGAGCGAGGGCTTCTTCGAGGCCAGCTACAGTCTTTTCAAGATTAATAATGTGAGTGTCTTGGCGCTTACTATGGATGTATTGAGCCATTTTTGGGTGCCAACGTGAGGTCTTGTGACCAAAGTGAGCTCCTGCTTCGAGGAGTTCTTTCATGTCGATAGTTTTGGACATGTTTTCCTTTCCCTTCACTTCATCTTGTCTTCAGGAAAACGGATGAAGCTGTTTCATTAAATTAATTACTTTTCTATCTTAACATAAGAGGTGGAATCTGTAAAGCTAATTCCCTATTGAAAAAACCGCGAGTATCTGATAAAATGATGACTAATTATGAGTAAACAAGAATTGCATCCAAAAGATTATCGCTTTGTGGTTTTTGCTGATGACGCTGCGAACTTTTCTTTCTTGACTAAGTCTACCGCTAAGAGCGAGGAGACTATCAAGTGGACCGATGGAAATGAATATCCACTCGTGAAGGTTCAGATTTCTTCGGCTTCTCATCCATTCTTTACTGGTGAAGAGAAGATTATCGATACCGAAGGTCGCGTTGACCGCTTCAAGGCTCGTGCTATGAAAGCAGAAGCTTTGAAACAGGCTCTCGCCAACAAAGCTGCTAAGCAGATGAAAGAAGCTGAGAAAAAAGCAGAAAAAGCTGAAGCTTAAGTCCAAAATAAGGCCATTTGGCCTTATTTTTTGTGAAAAGTGAAAAGATATATTATAATAGAGAAGTTATGGATCTTTAGCTCAGTTGGCTAGAGCGTACGATTCACATTCGTAAGGTCACTGGTTCGAGCCCAGTAAGATCCACCAAGACGGCTTATAAAATTATTTTTTCTATTTTATAATCTGTAAACATCTATTAAATCCCTCGAAACAAAAGAGGGTTATTTTTTTGTCATTTTTACGGTAAAAATAAGTCAAAAATTACCCGAAATATACATCGATTATAGTTTCCCTTATTTTTGATATTTTAATTCCAATTCACCTAAATAAAGACTAAAAGCATTCTGCCAACTTCTATCCGTACCTCTTATTGGTAAGGTATCCGGAAAATCTTCATCTCTCACGACGTCTTCCCAGTTATTGAAAATGAAGTAAAGTCGATCCCTTAGTGTATTTACATATTTATCTCCATCGGTTTCGGCATATGCTTCTAGAAAAAGCTTTTCTAGTGATGCTTCTTCGTCCTGATTTTTATTTTCACTTCTGTATCTATCGTCTATGTCTATTAGTTTTGCTAAAAATTCTCTATCACCTGGATATGCGCCAGTTTTACTATTGAGATAATACCGTAAGTCATGGTTTTCGGCTTCCGAGCTAGGATCCATCATCATTTGGCCTATAGCCTCGGTCATACCTTCCCTGAAAGCCATTGTAATCTTGCTCTCAATATCCATTTTCCATGAGGGTATATCTACGCTTCCGCTCTTACTGGGTAATAAATTAAAAGAGGACTCTGTTCCAGCAATTACGTGTGTCAACTCGTGGCTTATCATATTTTCAAAAGAACCCAGAATATTCTCTTGCTGTAGGTCCAAGAAGAACCTTTTATAAAGTATTTTTCTGGTATCTCCAGAATCAATTAGTTCTCCCTTATTGTTGACTCCACGATGTTCTATGTATGCTGCAGCTGATGGTGGCTCAAATCTCTTTTCCCCATCTTCTATTACTGGCATTAGGTCAAATAATCTAGCTGAATTAATTATGGAACCATTATTTTTTGTTTTTGTTCTTTCATAATTATCATATAATGCTTGAGGTAATTTTCCAGATTCGACTTTGCTTTTTAGGCCAGATTCGTAGTTAGACTGCATATTCTCCATTTTTTCTGCGAATATGCCCTCTTCTTTCTTTAGAACGCTTTGATAAAATTCTAAGATATTGCCTAGGGTTTCGTCTGAAACTTTTTGCGAACCGTCCTCATTTTTTTCTAGTAACTGAGCCACTAGCGGCTTACTCATGTCTAAACCTGGTATATTTTTTATAAATTGGCTTGCCTTTGGATTTTCCTCGATTGCCATATAAAAGATGTAATCTTGAAAGTAACTTTGTTCGGAATCTAGTGTTTTTAGAAGCGCCCTCTCCTCTTGAATACTTTTTATATATTCTTTTTGTTTTTTCGTATTTATATCCTCCAAGTCTGATGTGGTTTCAAAGATTTCTACCACCTTTTGCCCAAAAGTTCTTCTAAAATCTCGTTGTTTTTGTTCGTTATTTAAATTAGTGTCATCCTCAAAAGATCTTGTCCTAAGTGTTTCCATAGCTTTATTATAGCATTTCTTCAAGTTTACCCTGGATGCCAATATGCTGGACGGTTGATACCTGGTAAAAATTTGCTCCACCATGAAATTTTATAAATTGAAATAACATCCTATAGTGTTTCTTATATAGTTAACTTTACATATGGGTCTATCTAGGGGTATTATTATAATAAATAAAGAGGTATCCTATGTCGGAGTATATATAAAATTACGAACAGTCAAACAGCAATGATCAGAGTGCAAAATTTGATGCTCTTAAAGATATACCATTTTCAGGTAATAAAATAGAGCAAACCAACGAAAATGAGCTTCGACATCGAATTAACGGTGAGAAAGCTCAGAGACTAATGGAGTTATCAAAGATAACTGAATTACGTCAAAATGAGGAAGCTTTTGATAATAGAATACAGGAGTTAAATCGTGATGGTGCTTATAAATACCTTATGACGCTCAATGGTATTTTGCGTGGGGTTGATAGATCTGAACGCGGCGTAAGGAGTAATATACAAGTCGGTGAGCATATGGCTCCATCTCGAAAGGTTCAGGGGGTTATCTTGAATGATACTACAGAGGCGTTAAAAGGAATAAAAGATAATCATTATAGAGCAACCCTCGCATATTATACAGTTAATAATTTACATCTTTTTGCTGACGGCAACGGAAGAACTTCAAGAGCGATATACGAGATATTTGATAACCCTAATTTCAATTTATCCGGAGAGAATTTTGTTTATAAGACAAATTTAGTGGATGAATCGAGCGGGCATGGGAAATTTGAAAGGGCACATGGTATTCAATCCACTATGACGGCATATCAATTAGCTCGCGGTATTTTAGCTGAAAAGTGGGCTAGAGATGACAAAATAGACCCGCGTATTAACGAGATGAATTCGAGGATAGAGATACTCTTTGGTGAAACACCAGATGTGTATCTGACTGATGATGCAGAAAATAATTTAACACCTCAAGAAAAAAAGGCTATCAATTTAGCCTTCCATGATGGTGATGTCGCCCTATTATCGCTATGTAGGATACTTAAAATCAAAGGGACTTCTGATGAAGTAATATCCGACAGCATAAAAACATATCCTAATGATGCTAACAAATATATGGCAATAGAAGTAGAAAAAAAGGATATGGATACTGGTGCACCAAATGAAAAAAGTCATCAAACTTTTAGTGGCTGGACGGCTGACGATTATAGAACTTTCTTAGAGGGTTTTCAAATAGTTCAACGAGATAGTCAACGAACACTTAACGACATATTCAGCAACCCAGAGAGTTATAAAAGAACCGATGGAAGAACATGGGCTGATTGGCTTAGTAAAACTCAAGAGTAAATCTGGAAAAGAAAATACCCCCTATAACTAGGAGGTATTTTCGTTTTTCTTAACACTAATTGCTGTTATTGTTCAGCGAAAGCCTGAAGCATTGGTTCAGGATTGAACTGAAGCAAGGTGGAATGGTTGGTAATCCACATCTTAAGATAATCGGGGTGACTCTTGAGGTAGTTGTATTCTCCGACCTTCATAATACGTGGGTCACGTGTGGCGAAGCTCAGCCCGTGTCCATCCTGATTGTCACCAGTGTGAACTTTTTCATTGGCGAGAATAGAAACATAGCCTTCGTGATGCTTGCAGCCGGCAATTACTCTACCAGTAACAAAAGTATTCTTTTTAAGTAAAGTTTTATCGCCGTTATCTTGAATAAAACATACCACTTCTTCACCGACATTAAACCACCACTGATCAGAGCGAATAGTGGTAAGAAGAGGTTTTGGCTCTGCCTGCTTTATGGCTTCAAGAACCATCTTCATGGAGTTGTAAGCTTTATCTTGTATCTGAGCTAATTGATTTTTGTTATTTTTAGAAATATTAATCTCAGGATAAGGAGAGCTAATTGCGCAAGCTGCCATCATCTCTATAGTTAGATAATATTTTGCTATAGTTTCAAGGTTTTCAGTACCAAGAAAAGGTAATTCAAAATCAACTGGTAATTCAATATTTCCTAAGTAATCAACAACAAGGTCCCTAGTGTTAATTGTTTGATTTGTCATAGCGCAAATCTCCTTTCTTTGATAAGACTCAATCTGAGTCAATATGATAGAGGTTATTTGCTGCTTAGCAGCGCAGGAGATACAAAAATTATATACCCTACGCCGCCAAGCATTAGACAAAACAAACGAAAAACGACATTAATGTACGATGGATTAAATCCACGGTCATTATTATATTGTAGAATAATATGCTTATTTTGTCAAATAAGCATAATAGGTTTGAAAGTTTGGGTTTCTCATTGGAATCTCCGGAAAGTTATTATATAATTAACCTAATATGGACGAAAAAATCAAAAGTTTAGAGCTGGAGTTAACTCAGCTTAACCAATTCTTGGAAAATCCGAAGGCTTACCTCGAAAATGATTTTGCTGCAAAATCGAAGAGGAAGGCAGAGGTCGAATCGATTTTGGATTTAAAAAATGAAATTACTCGTGCCGAGCAACAGATTAAGGATGACGAAGCAATCATTTCGGACCCAGAACTAGGCGAAATGGCAAAACTGGAAATTCAAGAATTAACGGAAAAAATTGCTGAACTAACTAGGCAACTTGAGGATAAGCTAATTCCGCGAGATCCAGATGACGATAAACCGGTGATTATGGAAATTCGAGCTGGGGCCGGTGGTGATGAAGCTTCATTGTTTGCGGCTGAGCTTTACCGTATGTACTTGCGTTATGCGGAAAAACATGGTTTTAAAGTAGAATTAATGAACGAAAGTCTTAATGAAACCGGTGGCGTAAAAGAAGTAGTCTTCAAGATGGATGGTGAGACGCCTTTTGGCACGATGAAATTTGAAGGCGGCGTACACCGTGTGCAGCGTGTGCCGGTGACGGAATCGCAGGGTCGTATTCATACTTCTACAGTGACGGTAGTAGCTTTACCAGAGGTGGAAGAGTCGGAAATTGTAATTGATGAAAAAGATTTACGTATCGATATTTATCACTCTGGTGGTCACGGTGGTCAGTCGGTGAACACGACTAACTCGGCTATTCGCATTACACATATGCCTTCGGGTATTGTGGTGGCGATGCAGGATGAGCGCTCTCTCCGACAAAACAAGGAGCGTGCTATGATGGTGCTACGTACGCGTTTGAACGATATACAGCGAGCAGAAGCGGCGAAAAATGCTTCGGCGGCACGTAAAAATTTGATTGGTACGGGTGATCGTTCAGAGAAGATTCGTACTTATAACTTCCCACAGGATCGCGTAACCGATCATCGTATTCATTACTCAAGATCAAATGTGAATGCAGTGATGGATGGTGATATTGACGATATCATTTCGGAGCTGAAGAAGTGTGAGCTCGATGTAATTCGTACGGAAAACGGTATCGCTGAATAATTTTCAAAGGAGAAAATGGCAACCACGGTAAAAAGTTGGCTGGATGTTTCGAAGCAGATTATCAATCCGACAGAGGCGGAGATTATTTTGGCGGTCTCGATGGATGTACAAGACCGGAGCTTTTTCGTGACGCACGGAGCGGACAAAATTTCTGATGAGGCGCGTAAGAAAGCGGATCAAATGGTGGCATTACGGGCTAATAAAGTGCCGCTGGCTTATATTTTGGGAGTGAAGTGGTTTATGGGGCGACCATTTTTGGTAAATCAAAATGTATTGATTCCCCGTCCAGAAACGGAACTCGCGGCGGAACTGGCGGGAAAACTTTATTATCGAATTATTGATGGGAAATTTAATAGTGGAAAGCAATCCGATACAAAAAAACCGGTGACAATTGTGGATGTGGGGACGGGATCGGGTTGCATTGGACTTTCGGTAGCTTTGGACTGCGCGAATAGCCAGGTGATTAGCCTTGATATTTCAAAAGATGCCCTGACGGTGGCACGAATTAACCGAGACAAACTGGGGGTGAAGAATATTAAATTTTACAAGTCAGACCTTCTTTCGACGATTTTACGCTTGAAGATTCGACCAGAGATTATCGTGGCAAACTTACCATACGTGGATGAATCTTGGGAGTGGCAATCGCCAGAATTGCAATACGAGCCGAAGCTGGCACTTTATGCGGATAAGGATGGTTTGGCGCAAATTTACCGGCTACTTGATCAGATTAAGCGAAATTATTTTACTGCGAAAAACCTGGAAGAACTTTCGGAGGCGGAAATCCAGGATGAAATTGAAACAAATTATGTGATTATCGAATCAGATATGAGTCAGCAGCAAAAAATTATTGAATACGCGGAGAAGTTGGGTTTTGAGTTAGGCCTAAAGAAAGATTTAATTTTAGGATTTTTCTATCCAGTGGATAAGATAAGATCTATAGAATAAAAAATAACCCCGGAGGGTTATTTTTTGATTTTATTCTTCGTCGTCGTCAGATTTTTTGTTGGTGGTAACTTTGGCACTATCGGCATCATAAGCTTCAAGTTTAACATCGAGTTGAACGTATTTTTTGTCACGATAGACCTCAAGTTTAACTGTATCGCCGTCGGCGTATTCGCCAATCAAGCTGCCAAGAGAGCCGGCAGTGCCGATTTTGGTGCCATTAACGGCGGTAATAATGTCACCATCTTTAATGCCAGCCTTGTCGCCAGCGCTACCTTTGATGACGGCGGAGGCATTGTTTGAGCCTTTGACGTAGGCACCAGCTGTGACATCGAGTTTCTTCTCTTTTGCAATAAGCGGGGTGATGGTTTGGTAGCGGACACCTAATACGGCGCGTTCGAATTTACCATCTTTGAGGACGCCAGCCATAATTCCCTTGACGCTATTGATAGGAATAGCGAAGCCAACGTTATTTCCCTGGCTAGCATAGGCGGTGTTAATGCCAATTACTTCGCCGGCGGCATTGACGAGTGGTCCACCAGAGTTACCGCCATTAATTGCGGCATCAGTTTGGATCATATCGGAAAGGGTTTCATAGGTAGTACGTGAGGAATCGGAAGCGGTGAGGCTACGACCTTTACCAGAGATGATGCCGGAGGTAACGGAGTTTTGGTAGGTACCAAGCGCATTGCCGATGGCTACCACTTGCTGGCCGATGTTAGTGGTTTTGCTGTCACCAATTTTGATTGGAGTAAGATCTTTGACGTCTTTGATTTTAATAATGGCAAAATCATTGATTGGGTCGGTGCCGATAAGTTCGACATCTTCGTAAGTCGAGCCATCATCGAGGATGACGCCAATTTTAGTAGCATTAGCGACGACGTGCTTGTTAGTGGCGATATAACCATCGCTACTGAGAATAAAACCGGTACCAGCAGCTTGGGAGACTTGGCCTGTAAAGAAAGAACCGGTGGTGCTAGTATTGGTAATGATTGAAACGACACTCTTTGAAACAGAATTGGCAATTTCGGAAATTGATCCTTCGGCAAAGGTAGCGGCATTATTACTGGCCGAATTACTACTGTGGAAAATTGAATTAGTAGGACGGTTGTAAGTATAATAAAGCGCGGTGCCTGATAAGGCGACGGCTACGAGACTAGCGAAGGTAGCGAAGCGATTTTTGCCAGTTTTAGTTTGAGATTTCTTTTCGTTTTTTGATTCCGTAGACTCTTCGGCTTTTACGTCATCAGCGGAATTATTTTGGTCGGTGGTGTCTACTTCGTCTTTAGATTCAGCTTCTAATTCATCTTTGGATTCGGTTTCAGATTCAGAATTATCTTCAGTCTCAGATTCATCATCGGTCTCGGAATCGGCTTCAGTTTCAACTTCAGTTTTGGTTTGTTCTGAAGTCTCGGACTGTTCTGAAGTGTCAGTAGTCTTTGATTCGTCGACTGAACTTACAGATGAATCGGTTGATTCAAGATCTTCTGATTCGGATACGTCTTTAATTTCTTCTAATTCAATTGAGTCTTTTGGCTCAAAATTACTTTTATCTTCGTTCATTTTTTACCTCCTTAAACGTAAGATTAGACATTGAATAATGGTTTACTAAACCATAGCACGATTATCAGGATTACGGATATAGCAAAAATAGTTGGAATGAGAATGTCTTTTTTCTCAATCTTCTGATCGTTTTGGCTGGCATTTTGGTAGAGTAATCCGGCAATGAAAGCTAGAATGGTCAGAATAATGGTGACTTGTGGAATAATCAAACCGAAAGCTTTGAAAGAATAAACAATCAGCCAATACTCGGCCAGCCAAGAGATTTCAGCGAAAATCAGTCCAGAAATCAGGGTGATTAATCTGTAATTATTATCTTCACTCTGGACCAAGACGTGACGTGCTACGGCAAAACCGAGGATAAAGTTTAATAGGACGGTGAGACCGGAGCTACTACTAGCTACCATTAGGGTAATGGCGGTACTGCCGAAAAATACTGCGAGGAGAGCCTGAAGTTTGGTGGCGAAGTTAGAAGACATCGGCTTGAGAACGATGAGCCAGAGTGAATAGAGGGCTGTCAATACGTAATGTAATGGGCTCAAGATATTTCCGGCACAATAGGCGAGAAATACGAAGGAAAAACCCATAATCAGGTCGACTAGATTGGATTTAATATTGATAAATAAATAGCGTGGACGTACGGCAAACATACGCCATTTGGAAAGAAGTACCAAGGCGCAACCAGGGAGAAAACTTGCGGTAGCGAGGTTTAAGAAAATAGTGGCAATGGCAAGTATTAAATTCAGTAAGACATGAAGAATGGTACTGAGAATATTGCGGCCACGTCGGATACTTACATAATCTGCCATATAAAATATTATACCTTATTATTAAAATAAACGAATGTGATCGAAGGGATAAAGTCGCATGAGAACTGGTCCGATGATGCGACAATATGGAATAGTGCCAAGGCCATAACGAGAATCGTAGGAATGAGTGCCTTCACGATTGTCTCCGACTACGAAAATTTCACCATCTGGGACGGTCGTATCGACTTCACCAGAAGTATTGGCCTTTGGGCCATCAGTGGCGGATTTTCTGGTAGCAGTATCCGGGTCGAAGCCATTAGGGTTCTGATCATTATAAACCGTAATTTTGCCGTCTTTCACTATCACGCGTTCACCTGGAAAAGCAATGACACGCTTGATGATATACTGGTCCTTAATCGTAGGGTCGACACTGCAGGTAAGTTTGCCACTGGATTCACCATTCAAGAAGACAATAATTTGACCACGTTCCGGTACATATTCCTTACCTGATAGATGGCTCATGCTGACGGCTAGACGATTGACGATTAAACGGTCATTTTCACTTAAAGTGTTATCCATGGAATGTCCGACGACATTGTAGGAGCGAAAAACGTAGGCATTTAAGAACATGGTGCCGAGAATGACGCAGGCGACAAAAACAATTAAGTTAACAAAATCTTTGACAATTGGATATCTTTTGAAGAATGAAACTTTATTTTCCACTAATCTATTTTATCACGATTATGGTTCTTATTTTTGATAATAATCATGCAAAAATTGTTTTTTGAATTCGAAAAAGTTTTGATTAAGGATACTTTCACGAATTTGCTCGGTGAGGCGAATAATGAAACGTAAATTATGAGCGGTAGCAAGGTTGTAATATTGACGTTTGAGTTCTGGGTCACCAGATTTCCAAAGTGCACGAAGTTGTCCCCTGGTCCAACCGGCTTTACAGGTAGTGCAGTCGCAATGTGCATCAAGTAATTCGTTGCTATCCTTAAACTTTCGAAGATTGATGTCGCCGTATTTGGTGTAGATTTTGCCGTGTCTAGCTTCACGAGTTGGCGCAACACAGTCGAAAGTGTCGGCGCCCATTTCGGTACCAATTAAAATATCGTCCGGATGGGAAAGTCCCAGTAGGTGACGAGGTTTGTTTTCAGGTAATTCCTCATTACACCAACGCAAAATTTCACCAAGATCTTCTTTGAGAAAGGCGCCGCCGAGACCATAACCATCGAACGGCATTTCACCGAATTTTTTGGCGGTACTGCGTCTCAAATCTTCCCAGCGTCCACCTTGCAAAACACCATAAAGACTTTGGCGATAACCAAGTGAATCTCGTAACTTAAAATGTTCGTCAAGACTACGTTTGGCCCAACGTTCAGTGCGAGCAAGAGCTTCGACATTATATTCGTAACTGTCGGCTAGTGAGGTGAGCTCATCAAAAGCCATGTGAATATCAGCACCGATGCGACATTGAATTTGCATGGATTCTTCCGGACCAATAAAATCTGGTTGTCCATCGAAAGGATCGCGGAAATTAACGCCATCTTCTGTGACATGAGCGAGGCGTTCTTGGTGAGCGGTATTAACTACTCCACGCTCGCGTTCCATGGAAACGACTTTGCCGAGACCAGAGCCTAGGGACATGACCTGGAATCCACCAGAATCAGTGAGGGTTGGTCCGTGCCAATCGGACCAAGTAGCTAAACCGCCGGCTTCGGCAATTTCGTGAGATTTACGACGAAGATGGTAGCCATTACTGAGCATGGCTTGGGCTTTAGTTTGATGAAGCTCTTCTGGCGAAAGAAAACGAATGGCGCCGGTGGTGCCGACTGCCATAAAAGCCGGAGTCTTGATGTCGCCATGTGGAGTATGAATAGTTCCGGCGCGTCCAAGCGCACCAGGAATACGTTCGTTAATTTCGAATGAGAAACCGGGAGTTGTCATAATTCCCTATTTTTCAGACACCTCTTCGGTGAGTTTTGCTGTTTCAACTTTATGGGCTGGAATATATTTACGGAGATTTTTCACAATCAGAATTTCGACTGGTGACAAGACGATTTCGATGCCAATCCCGATAATATAAGCAAAAATGGCTTGATTTAGAAAATCAGAAAAAGCCAAGACGCCGAGGAAGGCGACAATTTCAAAGACTAAAGTATCGAAAAAATGTGCGACAAAAGAAGAGGTGAGGGCGCGGACGATGAAGAGTTTTTGGCCAGTCTTTTGTTTAATTTTTTCGAAAATGTAGTTGTTGGAAAATTGTGAAAATAGGTAGGCGGTAAGTGAGCCGATGATAATGCGTGGTGCAAAACCTAGGACATTGGCAATTGATTCTTGCATGCCTTCCGTACCAGCGAATGGTGGCAGGGCGATGACAATCCAGAAAGTGAGTGCAGCAATGATATTAACTAAGAGACTGCCGAGAATGATGTGCTTGGCGGTTTTGTGTCCGTAAAATTCAATGATAATATCACCGAGAATGTAGGAAATTGGGAAGCTAATTACGCCCCCGTCGACTGGAATGCCGAAGAGGTCCCAAAGCTTGGTTGCAGCTAAGTTTGAGATCAAAAGGATTCCAGCCGAGATGGCGGTGAAATAAATTAAGAGATTACGTTTTCTAACTTGTTTGTCCATCTTAGAAATTAATCTCGACAGTTTCGCCGTCTTTAGTTTTAATAGAGCCTTGAACGTTGGTGAGCTCAATAGCGGCAGAAGTTTCGTCGTAGGTCTTGCCGGTAGATTCGTAAGCCTTTTGGTTTAATTCCTTGTCGGCAACAGTTTTAGCTTCGGCGGTAAAACGCATGAGGCCAAGTTCGTTGCTAAAGACGTAAATTTCGACCTTAGGATTTTTTTCGATTTGAGCGTAAACCTGTTTGTTAGATTTGGTGCCAATGTAGAGATGGCCGTCGAGAATGCCAGCAGCATCAAAAATGCGAAGATGTGGCTGATCGCCATCGGTAGTTGCAATATAAAACATTCCTTCAAGAAATGGTAAAACTTGTTCCATAGTAAATTTTTTCCTTTTTAAGTGCTTATTAATTATGTGAAATTTTGGATGACTAGTCAAGCGAATCAGAATGATTTGATCTTTCGATTTTGAACTAGATTTTAAATTTTAATTATTTTTCGTCATCGAGAGTAGCGCGGATATTGGAGGCTTCTTCGAAAAGAATTTTAATACAGCCAGCAATTGGGATAGCCACGATACAGCCAATCAGGCCGAAGGCGTACATACCGATAGTAATCGAGATTAAAATTGCAAGTGGAGGAAGGTTAAGTCCCTTACCCTGAATGCGGGGGCCGATGATGTTATTTTCAATCTGCTGATAGATGAGGTAGAAAATGAAGAAAGCAATTGCGGCGCCTGGGGCGTTAATGAAAAGTAGAGTGGTATTCAAGATACAGCCGATGACCGGGCCAAACATTGGAATGAGGAAGAAGAGGAAGGAGATGAGGCCGAGCGGTACTGCGAGTGTGACTGGAAGTCCGAAGATGAGAGTGATAACAAAAACGCCGAGCATAGTCATGAGGCCGTCGAGGAGAGCTATAAAGACTTGGGACGAAACATAGGCTGCCACCACATTACCCATGCGAGTGATGACGCGCTGCCAGACGTGGGCGGATTTTTTATCTTTGACTGCCATGACACGCCAAAAATCTTGCATCATGGTCGGGCCTTCAAGCATGAAGAGGATGGTAAGAACAATGGTAAGAATCACACTAGTAATGATATTGCTAATGGCGCCGATACTGCCGACAGCAATATTGCTAATATTTCCGAGCATAGTACTACTGAAACTTTTAATACCGGAAGTTAAACTATCTTGAAGATTGGAGATTCCAAAATAATTACCAATACCATTAATATCTAAATGGTTGATAACTTCCGAAATCTTAGCAGGTGCGGTAGCGAGAAAATTAGAAACTTGCTCGACAATAACCGGACCAATCACTCCCACGATAATGGCAAAAGCTAGTGCAATCGAAAAAACTGCTAATGCGGAAGAAAGTCCTGGGCGACTTTTACGTTTGTCGATTTTATCGATTTGTTTAGCTAGTGGATGTAGTGAGATTGCTAGAAAAGCGGAAATTCCGACGATGATTAGACCACCGGCGGCTTTAATAATGAAAAATCCGGCGGCGGCAAAAGCGATTAAGACTAGCCAGAAGCGGACAAATGTTTTTGTGTCGATATCAATTGTGCGTGACATATACTCCTTTGTTTGATTATATCATTGGTGCTTCAAGATATTGCCAGAAACTGGTTTGATTGGTGTCTAAAATACTAAAATTACGAGATTTTAATTCTTCGCGAATCTGGTCGGCCTTAGTGTAATCTTTATTTTGTTTAGCTTCAGCACGTTCTTTAATTAGAGTTTGAATTTCGTTTGATGGGAGAATAAGACTATCTAAGAAACGAAGCCCGAATAATTTATCGGCAAAACGCCAATCATCTAGGGTCAATTCGTTTTGGTCAATCTCGGCAAAAACTTCGGCAGAATTAAGATTCTGATTAATGATGGCGGTGAGTTTTTCTTGTAATTCAGTGGTTTGATAGTGATCTTGTTGAATCTTAGTAAGAAGAGCAGCTTGATTTTCGATGGTAGCAGTTTCCTGCAGGGTTTTCGCAAGGCGATTTAGCCAATGTAGGCGTCGATTTTTGGCAGCCGCAAGGCCTTCGAAAGTGAAATTTCGTTCGGATTGATAATGTCCTTGCAAAATCCAGAGCTTAAAGTCGAGTGGTGAAAAGCCGCGGTCTTTTAAATCTTGAATTGAATAGGTGTTGCCGAGTGATTTGCTAATTTTTTGATTATCAATGGTGATGAAATTGGCGTGGAGCCAGTAGTTAGCCATGGTTTTACCGAAAGCGGCTTCGGACTGAGCGATTTCATTGGTGTGATGAATCGGAATGTGGTCGATACCGCCGGCATGAATATCGAGTGTCTCACCTAATTCAAAATGTGAGATAGTGGAGCATTCAAGATGCCAGCCTGGATAACCTTTTTTACCCTGAAAGTCCCATTGCATAGCATGATTTTCACCAGGTTTAATAAATTTCCAGATAGCAAAGTCGGAAACATTGCGTTTTTCGGAATTAAAATCGACACGAGCGCCGGCGCGAAGATTATCGAGGTCGAGTCTGGCAAAATCGGCATAAGTAGCAAATTTACTGGTATCAAAATAAATCCCATCGGAGGTTTCATAGGTATATCCACGCTCAATTAAGGTGTTAATTACTTCAAGATCTTCCTGGATATAATCGGTGGCGCGGCAGAATTTAGTTGGTGGAAGTAAATTTAGGGCATTAAAATCTTTAATGAAAGCCGCTTCATAGAATTTAGCAATTTCCCAAACGGTTTTATTCTCACGCTTGGCACCCTTTTCAAGCTTATCTTCCCCGTCGTCGGCATCAGAGGCAAGATGTCCGACATCGGTAATATTAATAATGCGATGCGGGGTTAGGTGGTTGATCTTGAGAGTGCGGACTAATAAATCCCAGTAGATATAGCTAGCAAAATTTCCAATGTGTGCGAAACTGTAGACGGTAGGGCCACAGGTATAGATTTTGACATTTTCGGGATTTTGAGGAATAAACTCTTCGATTTTGCGAGTTTTGGTATTGAATAAGTGAAGTTTAGTCATGATATTTTCTCGATTAATTAGTTTCTTCAGATTTAAAAAGCAAATCATTACAACAGAAAACTAAGTCACGTAATACGTCATCATAAGTGGCGTCATAGGTACGAAAGCCAGCGGCAAATGGATGACCGCCGCCACCAAAATAACCAGCGACCTTGTCGGCGATCGGTTTAGAGGTGCGAATTTTGCCGGTGACTTTGCCATCTGGGTAAGTTTTGATAGCAACAGCTACTTCTACTCCTTCGACCATCTTCATCTCTTCGAGAATAAGAGCGTTTGGATTGTATTCATCGGAAAATTCCGTGATATCAGACCAAGGAATGTGGATAGTAGAAAGTTTATCATCGAGACTATATTCGATGCGCTTGATGAGGTCGGCCTTGTAATCAAGAATACGGCGCGACTTTTTCATGTATTCTTTGCGATTTTCTTCTAACTTATTGATGTCGGCGCCAAGTTCGGTAAGGTGGGCAGCGACGCGGAAAGTATTAGCGGTGACGCCAGCGGTGGTGAGACCTAAGGTATCAGAAAGCAGGCCCTGAAAAATATTTTCGGCGGCGGATTGATTGATTTTGATATTTTGATCAATAGCGATTTTGTAAATCAGGTTGGTGCAGGATGGCAAGTGTTCGATGATGCTTTGATGTGGAAAATCTAAATCGTCGGTAGTTTCGTGATGGTCGATGACGAAAATTGGTTTGGTGTAAAGAATGTTTCGGATAACCAAATCATCAAGTAGTTTGCTAAGCAGAATGGTAGCGGCCGTGTCGACGATAATATATCCATCTGCGTGGTAATCAAAATTTTGGTCAATACGTTCCCAGCCAGAAAAATAGCGGAGATACTTTGGTACATTGACCGGGCAATAAAGTGAAACTTCTTTGTCTTCAAGCAAAGCTTCGAGTGTTAAACTGGAACCTAGCGAATCACCGTCGGGATTTTCGGCTTGAATGACGCAGATTTTACTTTTATTTTGGAGAAATTCTGAAAAATTTTGATACATTACTCTTTAATTTTATCATAGTCGGCGATGAGCTGGTTGGCGAAGTCGATAATCTCAGCTTTCTTGGTGGTGTATCCGACTGGTTTGCAGGTAAAAGATTCGGTATTGAGAAAATCAAGAGTATCTAGTTGATGACGAATAGCGTGAATGAGTTTCGGAATGTTGAGATCAAATTCAGTAATCTCAGATTTAGTGATAGTTTTTTCGAAGAATTCGCCTGGTTCACCTGGTTTGACATTTTTATAGCTTGGAAGAACAAAAAGTAAGCTCATGGATTCGACCGTGTAATTTTTATAAGTTGGCGAAGTGGTGACGAGGTAGTAGTAAAAAAGCAGCTGAATGGTATAGATGAAAAGTTTTTTGTTATTTTTCCAGGTATCCTTTTCTTGCATACCAGTTGAGGTTTTAAAATCGTAGATGCGAATAGTTTTATTTTGCTCGTCGATAGTGAGGTGATCGATAGTACCGGTGATAGGGACGCCTTCAAAGGAAAGTTTTTCATGACTAAAGGAAACCTCGGCCTTGGCATATTCGTCAAAGAGAATGTCGTGGAAATACTCGATACTTTGAAGCAATTCGGTTTTACCAATGGTGATGAGATCTTCGATTTCACGTTCCGAAAGATCAAGGTTTTTGGCAGTTTCAATGTAATATTCGAGGGCTTGCTCGGCGGTGATTTTCTGGTTAGTAATCATCTCAAAACATTTGTGGATTAGATTCCCCTTCTCGATGTTCACCACATTTTCAATACTACGTGGTGCGCCAATTAAACGGTTGCGGTAGAAATTTAGTGGACCGTTATATTCAAGGTCTATGAAATTAGAAACATCAGTGGCGGAAAGCCAAATACTATCGGCTTTGGCGTGAAGGTATTTGAGTAAATCATCTTTTGGATCGAGATATTTGTCGAGCCAGGTAGATTTTAGATGTTGTAATTCGGTAATTTCAGAATTATCGGATGGGTGCTGGAAGATTTCAGGCGCTTCTAATAATGGAGAGGTTTTAATAATTTTTTCCTCATTTATTTCCATCATCATGCCAAGTGGCTTGGCGATGCTCTGGTTGTGATTAATAGTGGCACTGGTCATGGTGAGAGATTTAGCGGCACGAGTCATGGCGACAAAGAGGAGACGTAGATTACAACCTTCACTTTCGGAAGCACCATTAACAAAAGTCAAATTAAAAGGAGGTTTAATTCCCTGTGATCCACGATTCTGATTCCAATGAGCATCCGAAAGATCAAGGAGAAAGACATGTTTAAATTCAAGACCTTTAGATTTATGAGCGGAGATTAGAGTAACCGCGTTTTGATCATCGGAAAAAATGGCAGATTTTTGGATAGCGGTATTGGTGACTTGATATTTGTCGAGAAAATCAATATAGTCGGCAAGCTTTGGATGTTCAGCCTTGGTGAAATTGTAAAATTCCTCTTTCAAAGTAGCGAGATTTTGGTAAAAATCTACCATCTGGCGAACTTCCTTGGAGGTTAGTTGTTTAGCTAGAGTTTCCGGATTTTCATAATCAAGATTTGGTAAAAATGGTGAAATATAGAGAGATTTTTCGGTAGATGTGGTAGACTCAGAGCCAATTTCGAATGGATCGATGATGGCGGAGTCAGAGTTTGATTTTGGCGTTTCATTAGACCCAGAATTTATTTCTGAAGTTTCAAGATCAAGATAAATCGGTTTTAAGTTGATGAGGAAATTTATCATGTCTTCGACAGACGAGATGAGAGATTTTTTAGCAAGTTCAGCGAGGAATTTGGCGAAATTTCGTACGGCGGGAAGTTTTTGATATCCGAGCAAATAATCAAGAAAATGACGATGGTCGTGATATCCAGTGTGAACTAGTTGCACAAAATCAAGTGGATTAAGTCCGAGATAGTCGGCGCTCATAATTTCTGCAAGTAAATCAAGGGGGTCTTGTCCAGATGCGAGTTGGTGAATGACACGAAGTAGGTCATGAAGTTCTTTGATTTTGGCATCTTCAAGAATATTTTCCTTTCGTTCATAAGTGACATTAATATTGTCGTATTTGCGAAGATACGGCAGTATCGCCTTTAAGACATCGTGTTTTCGAGCGATAATGGCAATATTTTTTTGCTCTTCCCCACTTTGGATAAGATTATGAATGGTTTCGGCGACCCACTGATACTCAGAAATGGTGTCGCTGAAGTGATGACGAGAAATACGAGTGTTTGGGTGGTTAATCGGTTGAAGCGCGTGATCGTCACTAGTGATTTTTGATAATTCTGAGTTTCTGGCGGCATGAAGATTTTTGGTAAAATCACTAGAAACTTCGCCTAGACTAGTTAAGACGGATTTGGATTTGATAAAGCTATCGGGAATTTGATCAGCAATTTTGCGTGACAAAGTAAGAATTTCACTAGTCGAACGATAATTTTCTTTAAGAATAATAATCTTGGCGTGATAATGCTGATAAAAATCGACGAGATTAGAAGAAAGTGCTCCTTGGAATTCGTAAATCGTTTGATCATCATCACCTACGGCCATAATTTCCGGCTTATCATAGTCGGTAATAAGTTGGATTAAACGAACTTGTGCCGGATTGGAGTCCTGAAACTCATCGAGCATAATGTACTGAAATTGTTCTGCCATCATGGCTCTAAAATCCGAGTCGGTCTCTAGATGTTTAATTGCTTCAAGAATCATATCGGCATAGTCAACCAAGCGATTGTCGGCTAGATAGGTTTGGTATTTTTGACAAAAATCTAGAATGGTGGAAAATTTAACAATATCGTTAGTTTGTTTATAGTAACAAACCCCACTAGCATTTAAAGTGAAATGGTTATCGGTAAATTTTTTTAGAGCTGCAATAGAAGGTTTATCTTTGGTGATTTCAGACTGATAAAGATCAAGCATCTGGCGATAGAGCTCGCTGGTAATATATGGTACGTTCGGTAAGATATTTTGATCATGGGATGAACTGACTTGACCTAATATGGTAAGAATCGGAAAATAGCGTTCCTTGCATTTACTTTCAAAATTACCGCTACTGGCTTTACCGATGGTGGTGGCAGCGAGAGCTTGGTTGAGATTCTCAATATCTTTTTGATTGGCTTCCTGAATGATTTTTAGGTCAGCGATGGAAAGATTAGCATTTTTAAGTTTATTGATTAATCCGGATACTTCACTAGCTTTATTAGCTCGCAACGGATTAGTAATAGGTAGCTCGTCAAGAAGTTGCTGGAAGAAGTTCTCGGCTTCGACGGGGCTAATATTTTTTTCGGATAAACGTTCAATTTCGGTGGCATAATTCTGGTAACGACCGATGATGGTTTTGCCGAAGGAGTGATAGGTCATGATGTTCAATTCGTCGGCGGAGTTGCCAATCACGGTGCGGAGACGATCGCGCATGTTGGTAGCGGCGGCGTCAGTAAAAGTGAGACAAAGGATGTTGCTTGGGTTGGTTTGGGTGACGTTCAATATGTGAGCGACGCGCTGAGAAATGATTTGCGTCTTACCGGTACCTGGACCAGCCAAAACCAGAAGTGGCCCGCCTAGATATTCAATGGCGGCTTGTTGTTCTTTATTTGGTCTCATCCTTGTTCTCCTTTTTGGCCTTTGGCGATAGATTACGTTTGATTTGAATGGATTCTTTTAAGAAGATTATACCAGTAATTATCTGCCAAGTGGTAATAGGATAAACCGTGAGACGTTCGTAGATGGCGGCTACTTCAGTTAGATTGTTTGTGATGGCGTATTGAAGAAGAAATGCGAAGCTAATGCCAATAATTGAAAGCAAGATAGCGGTTAGACGATAACTTTTATGGTTCGGTTTTAGAAAAATACCGGTAAAAAATAGGGTGAGATTCCCCATGAGGAATGATAATCTGGCGCCAATGCCATGTAACGAATCTTGATTGGGTACGCCACCTTGAAAAAGTCCGACTAAGAGGCTACCAATACTGAATAGTGCGGCCACCATCATTAAACTGCAGGCTAATTTGGTGTTTCTATCTTTAAATTTTGGATATAGTAATAAGGCATAACTAATAGAAAAACCAAAAGCGGTGACGATGAAGCCCAGATTCATTACTATGGCAAGGGGTGAAAAATTGTTTGGTACGCCATCGGCGATTTGCCCAGGATACACTCCTAGTGCACTGATGAATTGCTTAGAATAGACATACCCTAAATCTTGGTTAGTGCCAAGAGCTGCAATAAATTCGGCAATAAGGTAAATGGCGGCATTAAGAATAAATCCGATAGCACCATATTTTACAAGGCGGTTACGCATTCGTCGATAGGTGATTGGAGTAGATTTAGTCTTTTTGGAATTGTTTGGGGGATAAATTTGCATATTTTCCTTTGACTAGAGGGCTGTCATAAAAGCGAGAAATCCCAGAATAACGCCAAAAGCATTTGGAATAATTAGAATGTAGTCTTTTTTCGGCTCTTTAGTCCAACCATAAATCACCCAAATTAGACACGAGAAAGCGGCCATAGCTGGCTGCCAAGGTTGACCTTTGGATCCACTGATGTTTGCAATAATCTGTGGGATATAAGCAATGAAAACGAAGATACCAATAAAAGCCCCGATTGACCCAACAATAGTATTGATTTTGCTTTTAATATTATTTGGCTTCATAAAATA
>CAUTFL010000011.1:0-26517 GCA_963538065.1 uncultured Candidatus Saccharibacteria bacterium
GTTCAGTATAATTTAACGTATACTCATCTGAAACCTCCATAATTTGAATTGGCGTGTTATTACGATCAAGTCCCGCCTGGTCCGTTAAGTCAATAGTAAAATTTATGCCAAAAATGGCAATGATTATTATAAAAATACAAATAATCATTTTATTTCTATCTCCCATGTTTTTTCACTACATATTGCTCTTAGTGTATATTGCGTTAATTATATCATGTCTGTTATAAAACGATTTATGGTCTTGTTCGTTCGTGTTATAATATAAATATATTAACAAAAAGGAGGAATATGAAAAAATCTACTGGCCATTTTGTTCTCGGTACTATATTTGGTATGGCTCTTGGTGCGATTGCTGGGGTTCTTTCTGCTCCAAAGTCTGGCAAAGAAACTCGTGCTGAAATTAAGGCCAAAGGTGGCAAAATCTACCACGATCAAAAAGAGAATCTAGGCAAGATTTATCACGAACAGAAAACTAATTTTGGAAAATTTAAGCAAAAATTTGCAAAGAAAGCTGCTGAGATCGAAGACGAGATTGTAGAACCTGTCGAAGATGCAGTTTCTGATTTAACCGACGACACTGAGGAGTAAATGTCGGCGCCCGCAGAGGCCTCTCCATCTACCGAGGCAAATAACGACGATTTTTTGAAGTTTTGCGAAGAAATTGATTCACCGGGACACATTTTGTCTCCGGCGGATTTTGTGCATTTACACAACCATACGCATTACTCACTTCTTGATGGTCTGACCAAAGTGCCGGATCTCATTAAGTATGTCAAAGAAACCGGCATGCAAGCCGTGGCGGTCACCGACCACGGTACCATGTCGAGCTTGATCGAACTTTATAAGGAAGGCCAATCTGCGGGTATTAAGCCGATTCTCGGACTCGAGGCCTATGTGGCGGCTAGAAATCGTACCGATAAGGATCCCGCGCATGATAAGGTGCGTTACCATATTACCTTGCTGGCTATGAATGACCAGGGATTTGAAAATCTCTGTCGTCTCGCCACCGAAGCGGAAATTAATGGTAAATATTACAAACCTCGTATCGACCATGAAATCATGGAAAAATACAACGAAGGGATTATCTGTCTCTCGGGCTGTGCTAGCTCGGAAATTTCGGTGCGCCTAAAAAATGGCGACATGGATGGCGCCAGAAAATTAGTTGATTGGTATAAAGAAGTTTATAAAGATCGTTTTTATCTCGAAATGCAGGATCATGGCCATCCCGAGTCACCGACTCACTGGGAAGTGCAAGATCGCATCAACCAAGGCTTACAGCAAATTGCTAAGGAAACCGGTTTGCCGCTCGTGGTCACCTGTGATGGCCACTATTTGAAGCATGAAGATCAGGATGCTCACGAAATTCTCCTCTGTATCGGTACGGCTGCCAATCTTTCTGATCAAAATCGTATGACCTTGAAGGATTTTCAACTTCACGTCATTCCCCCACAAGAAATTATTGATCGTTGGGGTAAAGATTATCCTGACGCTATTAAAAATTCTCGCAAGATCGCCGAACGCTGTAATGTTGATATGAAGCTCGGACGTATTTTGATCCCGAAGTTTCCCGTGCCGGAAGGTGAGACCGATAAAACTTATCTCGATAAGTTGGTTTTTCGTGGCCTGGCTTTTCGCTATGGTGGTAAAACTCAGGAAGAGGTACAAGATTGGTCGGTCGAAGAATGCCGAAAATTATTATCTCCAGAAATTCTTGAACGTATCGATTATGAATTAAGCGTCGTCGACCGTATGGGGTACAATGGCTACTTCTTAATCGTGCAAGACTTCATTATGTGGGGTAAGACCAAGCGTATTATTTATGGCCCAGGTCGTGGCTCTGCGGCTGGTTCCATTCTAGCCTACGCTTTGCGTATTACCGAGCTTGATCCGATGAAATATGGTCTTCTCTTCGAGCGTTTCTTGAATCCAGACCGTATCTCGATGCCGGATATCGATACCGACATTCAGGATACCCGTCGTGACGAGGTGATTGAATATTGTACGGAAAAATACGGTAAGGATCGCGTGGCCAACATTGTCACCTTCGGTAAAATGATGGCCAAAAACGCCGTGCGTGACGTGGCGCGTGTACTCGAAGTGCCCTATGCCGAGGCTGACCGTATCGCCAAACTCGTGCCAGACCCGGTAATGGGCCACCATGTCAAATTAACTGACGCCATCAAAACTGCGCCTGACCTCAAGCATGAATATGAACACAACCCGGTCGCTAAGCGCGTAATTGATTATGCCTCCAAACTGGAAGGAACGATTCGTTCGCACGGTGTGCACGCCTGTGGTGTGGTGATTGCCCCGGATGAATTGGTCAAATTCTTGCCACTTGAAGTTTCCGCCAAGGGTCCACTGGCGACGCAGTATCCATCGACCCAGGTCGAGGAATTAGGTCTACTTAAGATGGACTTTTTGGGTTTGTCTAACCTTTCCGTAATTAATAATGCCTTGCGTATGATTCGTAAAGTGTATCACGATGACGTCGACCTCTATAGTATTCCACTCGACGATAAGAAATCGTATGAGCTCTTGCAGCGTGCTGAAACTACTGGTGTCTTCCAGCTAGAATCCGCCGGTATGAAACGTTACCTTAAGGACCTTCGCGCCAGTAGCTTCGAAGATATTATCGCTATGGTGGCCCTTTATCGTCCGGGCCCAATGCAGTTTATCGATTCTTTCATTCGTCGTAAGCACGGGGAAGAACCGATTACTTATCTTCACCCTGGTCTCGAGAATGCTTTGAAATCTACTTACGGTATTTTGATTTATCAAGAGCAGTTCATGCAGATCTCCAAGGAATGGTGTGGCTTTACTGGTGGTCAGGCAGATACTCTGCGTAAGGCGGTGGGTAAAAAGAAGGTCGACCTGATGAATAAGGTGAAGCCAGAGTTTATTAAAGGTGCTCAAGAAGTGGGTGGCGCCACCGAGGAACAGGCCGAAACTTTCTGGTCGCAGCTGCTTGACTTCGCTAACTACTGTTTCAATAAGTCTCACGCCGCGTGTTATGGTTTGGTGGCTTATTGGACCGCATATCTTAAGGCGCATTATCCAGACGCCTTCATGGCCGCACTAATGACCTCTGATATGCGCTGGACTGATCGTCTAGCTATCGAAATCGCTGAGTGTAAGCGCATGGGGATTAAGGTGCTAGGTCCAGATATCAATCAGTCTTATTCTGACTTCGGTATTGTGGGTGGCGAGAACACCATTCGTTTCGGTCTAGCCGCGATTAAAAGTATGGGAAAGGCCTTAGTGGAAGATATCGTTATTCCTGAGCGCGATAAAAATGGACCTTTCAAGTCGGTCTGTGATTTTGCGGCACGTGTCGACGGTTCCAAATTTAATAAAAAATCTTGGGAATCCGCTATCAAAACCGGCGCCTTCGACCGCTTTCATAACCGTACCGACCTTTTGTTTAATCTCGAAGATATTCAAGCCTATGGTGCCAAAGTCCAAAAAGACAAGGCCTCTGGCCAAACCGACCTCTTCGGCATGATGGGCGATGCCGGCTCGATTCCAGAACCAGTTATTCAACCATCACCTACTCAAGTTTCCGAAAAGGATCAACTACTTTGGGAGCGTGATTTGATGGGGCTTTATCTTTCTGCTCATCCGCTCGATAAATACGATACTTATTTCGAAGAGCAAACCCACCCATTCTCACTGGTCACTCCAGAAAATGATGGTAAACAGGTAATTGTTGGCGGTATTATTACGGGTATTCGTACCATTCTCACTAAATCTAATACCAAGATGGCCTTCGTGAAAATCGAGAGCAAGACTTCCGAACTTGAATTTTTGGTCTTCCCGAAAATCTATGAAGAATATAGCGATCGCCTCGCGGTCGATAATGTAATTAAGGTCACTGGCCGTATTAATGCCAAAGATAAGGATGGAAATATTACCTCTGATGTGAAGATTATTGCCGATTCCATCTCTGTTCTTTCTGACGATAAACTCTCTTCCTACGAATCAACTGGTACGCACCTAGCTGATCCAGCCGAGGCTCCAAAAAAGGAATTTCGTCGTCGCAAACCAGCTGGCGAAGAAACTGCCAAACCAAAGTCTACCGATGTACCAACTGTCACGATTTCTAAACCGACCGCCAAGAAAAGCGATTCTGATAAATCCGCATCTGATGCTAAGTCAAGCGTTAATACTGCAAAAACAGCTAAGCCTGCAGCTACTAAATCTGCTTCCGCAAAATCTGAGGATGCTAAGTCTGCCACTGTGGGGTCTGCTAAAACCGCCACATCAGAAGAATCCGAAGCGCCGAAGCGCATCATTGCGCCGGAAGCTGACCCGCGTAGCCTCAAGCTTTTCGTCTTAGTGGAAAATCCCCAAAATACCGCCACGCTCACTTCGATTCGTGAACTTTGTGATGAATCACCAGGTTTTTCGGAAATTATTCTCGTACTCAAAGACGGCGAAATCAAGAAACCGCTCCGCATGCCATTCCGCATTGAGGCTAGCCCAGAATTAATCTCCGGTTTAAAGGAATTAGTCGGTGAAAATTCCGTGGTCCTAAAATAATAGTCGGCCGACAAAAATTCATTCACCAAAATCAAACCAGAATTATTCCATAATTCAACTACAAAAATTAAAAAGCCTATGCTAAAATAATACTAATGAAAAAGGGTGGTCATGAATAAACTTGCGAAGTTTTTGAATGCGCATATTTCTGGTCTTGTCACTGATAAACCGGAGATTCTTGCAGCCTATTCGCGTGATATGAGCGTCTTGGAAATGATGCCACGCTTTCTTTGCATCCCAAAAACCGCAGAAGACATTCAGTTTATCTTGCGTTTTAGTGCTAAATTGGCCAAAAAAGGTTATAAACTGCCAATCGGTGTACGTGGCGCTGGTCTCGACACTACGGGTGCCGATCTGACTGACGGTCTCTTAATTTCTATGGAAAAATTTAACACCATCGAAGAAATTGATACGCGTGAAAGTCTGGTCCGCGTAAAAGCTGGCATCACCCTCGGTGAATTAAGCGATGCACTGGCACTCTTCGGCCTAGAACTTCCTGTAGTGGCCTCTAGAAAACAGACCATCGGTGGCCTAATTTCCACCGCTCTCATCGATGAGGCCGCCAAAAAATACGGCAGCATCTATTATTTCACTGATCGTATCGAAGTAGTTTTACCAAATGGTGAAATTTTCCAGACTACTAGCCTGACTAAGCGTGGTATTAAATTGGCTCAGTTGAAAGCAGATGATCAAAACGCCAAAACCAATACCACCATCTATGACTTGACTGAGAAAAATCAGGCAGTAATCGCCAAAATTCGTGAATCTGTCCATAATCGCTCCGGTTATCGCATGGTTACTGAGGTGAATCGCGAAAATAAGCCGTTCGACGTATTGCCAATTTTCTTCGGCGCCCAAGGTACTCTCGGGGTTATTACAGAGGTAATTTTAAAGGTTCAGCCAATTCAATATCACACTCGCCAGTATGTTTTTGAATTTACTTCAATTAATCAAGCCCTCGCCTTTTCTGAAAAAGCCAAAGAGCTTGAACCGCGTACCATGAATCTTTATGACGGTCGCATATTTAAGACACTCGAGAGCCTCGGTCGCAAGGCTAAATTACTCGAGTCAAATACTGCCACCGCTCAATCTACCGCCAAATTTTATATCTATCTAGATTTTGCCGAAAACTTTTTCCGTATTAGAAAGATTGACCGCGAGATTGAAAAATTACGTCCCTTGGCCGATAAGTCCTACGTCGATCAGGAAAAATACAAAGCCGATTTTAATAATTTTAATTTTGGCCTCAAATTATACCTCAATAGTCACGATACAGCAGAAAAACTCGCCATCGTCGATAAGACTTCGATTCCAGCCGAAAAATTGCCAGATTTTCTGCGTAATCTGCAGCCTCTTGAACAAAAATTCCATCAAAACCTACCTGTTTTTGGCTCACTTCTCACCGATCTTTATTCGATTCGACCAGAATTTGACCTTACCGACATTTTGAATCGCAAAAATCTCATTTTCTTCTTGCAGTCTTACGCTAAGATTGTCTACGAAGTCGGCGGATCGCTTGCGGGTGGCTTCGCCGAAGGTCGTACACTAAGTGTAATCACTAGCTCACATACTGATTTAGAGATTAAAGAATTTTATCATCAAATTCGCCAAACCTTCGACCCCGACAATATTATGTCTCCTGGGGTCAAACAGGGTGCTACGCTTACTAATTTTGTGCGTCATTTGCGCGAAGCACCATTGATCGGCTTCATTGAGTATTAAGCTTGTGGTTTTCCACAGCAAATGTTGTAAATATAACTATTTCTCGATATGTTATAATTAAGGCATGAAAGTTACTACAAAGAATATATCTGAGACCAAGGTGGAAATTACCGTTACTCTAGATAAGAACGATTTGCAGGCTGCTAAGGAGCAGGCTGTGGCTCGTCTTGCTAAGGAAGTTAATGTTCAGGGCTTCCGCAAGGGTAAGGTTCCTGCCGAAATCGCTGAAAAACACATCAATCCTAATGATCTTGCTTCGACCACTGCCGATATTGCTGTTCGTCGTACCGTGCCAATGGCCTTTTCTGAGGCTAAGAAGGCTCCATTGATGATCCCTAATGTAGAAATCACCAAGTTTGTACCAGATGAAACCCTCGAATACAAAGCTGAAGCCGATATTCTCCCAGACATCAAGCTTGGCGACTTTAAGAAATTGAAAGTCAAACGCGAAGATATTACCGTTAAAGAAGACGATATTATGGATGTCATCTCTCGTGTTCGTGAAGCCTATGCGGAAAAGGCTCCCGTCAAGCGTGCTGCCAAGATGGGCGACGAAGTAGTGATTGATTTTGAAGGCTCTCTCGATGGCGTAAAATTCGAAGGTGGTGCCGCGAAAGATTTCAAATTGAAACTCGGTTCTCATGCCTTTATTCCAGGTTTTGAAGAGGGAATTGTTGGTCATGAAACTGGTGACCGTTTCGATCTCGAACTTACCTTCCCTAAGGATTATCACGCCGAAAATCTTGCCGGCAAGAAGACTGTCTTTAATGTCTTAGTTAAGCAAATCAATGAATTTAAGCTTCCAGAACTCGATGATGAATTTGCCAAAAAATGTGGTCCGTTCGAAACTTTTGATGCTTTGAAGTCCGATATTGAGAAAAATCTCACCGAACAAAACCGCGTCAAGGCTGACGAAAAATTCAAAGATGATCTTGTTGAAGCTCTTGTTAAATCCAGCAAGGTTGAAGCTCCAGCTATTTTAATCGAGGATCAAATCCGCTTCATTCGCCAGGATATGGAACAGAACGCTAAGGCTCAAGGTTTTACTCTCGAAGATTACCTCAAGCAAAGCGGTCAAACCGAAGAAGAATGGATGAAAGAAGTTAAAAATCTCGCCGAAAAGCGCGTCAAGGCTTCTCTAGTCTTGCAAATTCTGGCTCGTGATCAAAAAATCGAAGTCGAAGACGAAATCGTCGAAGCTAAGATTAATGAACTTAAAGAAGTTTACAAAAAATCCAAAGAAGCTCTCGAAAGTTTGAAGAATCCTAATGTCCGCCAAGATATTAAGAATCGCCTCACCATTGAGAAAACTTTGAACTTCCTCGTCCAAGAAAACACTAAATAATTCCGTAGGTTAGAAGATAACCCCGACTAAAAATCGGGGTTATTTTTATCAAAAAAAGAGCTCTGCTGTCATAGCAGGGCTCAGTAAGCATTTAGTTAACCAGAAATCATTTTTCATAATAAGAGTCAATACCAAGAAGATTATAGGTCCAAATAAGGTTAAGGGTAGCATTTTCTGGATCAATAAGTCTAAACTCTTCGAAAAGGTAATATTTTTTCCCAGACTTAGAGGTAGCTTCAAAAACATCATAGTCTATGGTGTGATTAATCATAGCCTCTGTAGTCTCATCAATACTGCCAGATATCTGGTGAAAATAATCCATGAGAAGCTGTTTTTTCTCAGAGACAGATAAAGAACTCTTTACCAGTTTCTTTAAAAAGAACTCCTTATTCTTATTGTCTACGTTTTCTTCCTGAGAATATATAGAATATTTGACCACTGTTTCTTCTGGAAATTCTGCCTCTTCTGCTAATTTATACCTAAGGTCAGAATATTTTTGAGAAATTTCATCATCTAACGATCTATCTCCGTTTAGTGATTCTAGATGCCAATTCCAACATATGATTGGTTGGTTTGATTTTGAATTGGTTTCAAGGTTACATTTTTTAATGGACATAATAATCCTCCTTTTTGTTTTTCGCTAGAAGCACAATCAAACATTCAGATAATACTGAAAACTAAATGTTTTAAGGTGCTTATCTATTGGGTTGATTTATAACTCAATATGTTCATATATTAGCATATTTATAGATTTTTGTCAAATATTCCATATTCACTCACAATCTGAACTAACATCTCAAAGTGTTACATTTGAGGGGTTAGAGCGGCGGGTTATTTTTATCAAAAAAAGACCCCCGACCAAAAGTCGAGGGTAGGAATGAATTTGTAAGATTATTGTATTTTAATTATTAACCCTTCGAATAGAAGGTAGTCATACTAAAAACTGTTGCTGCTTTTGAAGCAGTGCGGACCCGAAGGCCCGCACCCCTCAAACCACCTGGGTTATTGCTGTCTGTATCGGATTTGGTTACATAATTCAACCAATTCTTCTTCAGTACAGTAATAGCTCATAATACAATCGTAATCTCCATCCTCATCTTCAAGGCAATAGCAAAGCTCGTCACGATATAGGATTGCAATCTCCCAATAGTAACATACTTTACCTTGCCCATCGGACTGAGGAAATGAGTCGTCGATTGGAACCCGTTTAATTATCGAAGCACCGTAGTTATTTGCATAACTAACTCTGATTCGATAATCTCCCTCGCCATTACCGCGATCCGGAGCATAATGTATGCTAAGATCGGTGGCATTGGTAGAAATACGGGTAATGGTTTCGAGGGTAAGGAAATTCAGGTTCATCATATGGATGACCTTTCTAACCGCGACTTTCGTTCCTAGGGAACTTATGGTCGTGAAAGCGGCACCCATTCTCTTTGAGATGGGCGGAACCTCAAGGGCCCTTTTCTAAATATGCTTGGCTTACGCCTCAAAATAGGACTTATGTCTTAATGCGGAACTTACGTCCAAAATCAATAATCTTAAAATTCGAATCCGTCACAAATAGACGAATTGCACATAGTTTATCATGTTTTTGCTAAATTGTCAAGATTAAACCTGAGTTAACATCCTAAAGTGTTTTACTTGAGGATAAGAGTTGGGTCGCCAATTTTAGAAGTTGTCGTCGCACTTGCTTTTCTGAAGAAAAGTATTATCGTATATTGACAAATCAAAGTGTTTATGTTACTATACAATCAATTGAGCAATAGACTCAAGTCTAGCACTAAGAAGGTGAGTACATTGAAAAGTTTTTGAAGGAAAGATTATAATCACTTTTATGTTATACTCCCCCCTTTAGTTTTTAGACTTTGGTCTAAACTTTACATATGTTCCAAAACTACTATTTACGGAGGTTCACACTATGAGTATTGAAACTGTAGGCAACATTTTAACAGAGACCAAGGAGGTGACTAATATGGCATATAATCCTATGATTAAGGAATGGGAGCTCTATTTTGAGAAGGTTAATGGTTATGACAACCGTACCGCCATTGCGAAGGCATTTGCAAAATTTTGGGAAGACCCCGCAGCTGACAAACTTAAGATACCCGGAAAATGTATGCTGGGCGGAAGGGTGTTCGGGCGTAAAGGATTCAACGATGGAGACGAGATTTTCACTTCGGATGTTGAATTGATGGAGAGAATTGAGCACGGCAATCACAATGGTATTCCACACGATCTAATGTGCGCCACAACCGTCTCCGGTAGTAAGTACTACTTCTATTCGGATGGGCATAATGCCTACATGTTCCTGATGTTAGGCGATTTGTTTAATACAGGAAAACTCAGCCAAGATCGCTATTACTATCTTAAGCGCGAGTTCCATAGTTCCAAACTTATCTAAAATCATTCCTATCTAAAAACAAATAGTCCCCGGCAACCAGTCGGGGCTTTTTGTTTGCATTCAAATAAATCTATATTATCTATTTGCATGGTGCGTAGTAGAATTACAACGATTACTTTTTAAATATTGAGCAATAAGGAAATAGCGGCATTAAAAATCTCTTGATTGTTTCGCTCAAGTGGAGAAACTATTTCGCCGCCCACGGCATCCTCGCCAATCAAAAATTGAAAGAATTTTACGTCTCGATATTTGGCCAGCGCAAGTAGAGCAGAGAGTTCCATGTCAACTCCGAGACAGCCACGTTCTTGCATTAATTTTACTTTACCATAAGTCTCACGATAAACCGCGTCCGTGGTCCAGATTTTACCTTCTATTACAGTTAAAATAGTTTTATCAAAAACTGATTTTGCCTTCTGCAGAAGCGACTTATCCACCTCAATTTCATCCGAATCTGGCAGATAGTGATAACTAGTCCCTTCTTCGCGATACGCAGCGGTGGGAAGAATAATCGTATTTTTTGCAATATTTTTGTCCAGTCGACCACAGGCGCCGAAAGCAACAAACTTTTTTATGCCACTAGCAATTAAAAGTTCCATATCACAGACACTTCCAGCCGAGCCAGTCGTAGGATAAACTAATAGAATTTTTTCACCATCCATATTGAGGTAGCGGTAGGTATCAAAAATTCTGCCATAAGTGTTCCTGGCAGAAAAAGTTGCAAGATTTTTATTCATCAAAACATAATCATCCCAGATCTCATCATCGAAAATTAAAAGACATTTATTTGGTTTAGCATCGAGCTTAAGATTACATGGTCCGAAAACAGTTTCTGAAGATGAGTCATAGATTATCATACTCTTATTATATTGCAATAATCCGTAAAATACGGAGCTAAGTCTTATTATGAGATAGCTTTCTATTCTAAATCCCTAAGGTGTTGCGCTGGAGATGTTAATTCAGGGTGCATATTGACGTATTTGTATATATATTGTAAAAATAACTGATTGGGTGGCGTTCTTTAGTATCTTTGTGAGTTTTAAAATTAACGTGTTCACCCTAGTCTTGTTTCAGTCCACATTATTTCAATATCCTAAGGAGGTATGTAGTATGGAAGTAACAAATTTTTTCCCCATCATCATTGGCGCAATAATTACCTTAGTTATTATCATCGCCTTGTTTGCAATGATTAAGACCGCCAATGGTAATGAAGCGCTAGTCGTTTCCGGAGTCGGCGCTACTGACAAAGAGGGTAACCCCACAATTAAGCGGGCCGGTGGCCGAGTCGTCATTCCTTTTATTCAGAAAGCGAAGTATTTCGACTTATGTGTTCGTACGGCCAAAGTGGAGGGTGATGTTACTAAAACGCAAACTGGTGTACCGATTCAGATTGACTGGGCTGTGGCTTATAGCCCCGATACTTCATCTAATGCAAGTCTCCAGCGTGCAGTTTGTAATTTTCTCGATAAGAACGACCACGAGCTTGAGCGTGTTATTCTCGATGTTGTTTCCGGTGGTGTTCGCGCTGTTATTGCAAAAATGACACCAGAGGAAGTCATGAATGGGAAGGATAAACTCGATGATCAGGTTAAGGAGTCTATTTCAGCTCAGATGAAAGATCTTGGTTTTAATACCATTCTTTCGATTCATGAGGTTGAAGATGCCAAGGATAGTACTTATTATCAGGATCTGGCAGCCAAGGATCGCGAGACTAGAAGGCGTGATTCGGCTAATATCTCTGCGGAGGCCGAGCAGTCTATGCGCGAGAAACGTGCCGAGACTAATCGTGCCGCTCAGGAGAAAGAGCTGGATGCTCAGGTTGCCGTTGCTGAACGTCAGCGCGATACTGATGTCCGTAAGGCCCAGTTCAAGGCCGAAACCGCTCGCGAACAGGCCAAGTCTGAAATGGCCGGCGAACTCGAGCAACAAGCTATTAATCAGCAGCTTGAGGAAAAGAAAGGTGCTGTCGCCGTGATGCAGGCTGAACAAGCCAATCTCGCCGCACTGAAGCAGCAAGAGGTTGAAGTTACCCGTGCTGAAACAGCGAAACGTACCACGATCATCTCCGCTCAGGCTGAGGCTGAGCGTAAAAAGGCAGAAGCCTCTGGTGATGCCGAGGCTCAGAAAGTCAACGCCGCTGGTCAGGCTGAGGCCAAGAAATTAACTGCTGCTGGTGAAGCGGAAGCTGCCGCTATGCGTAAAACACGTGAAGCTATTGCTACTGCTGAAGCTCGCAAGACTGAGGCTGAAGGTTCCGCTACTGCCCGCAAGACAGAAGCAGCCGCAGAAGCCGAAGCAATCAAGGTTCAGGCGGAAGCTGAAGCCACTGCCACTAAGGCAAAGGGTGAGGCTGATGCCGCAGCTATCGCCGCAAAAGGTAAAGCAGAAGCTGAGACTATCGAGGCTAAGGGAAAAGCAGAAGCCGAAGCGGCCCGTGCACTCTCTGATGCTCAGGCGGCTAACGACAAGGTTAATTTCGAACTGAAGAAAATCGAAATTGAGCAGAATACTCGTGTTCAGGTTGCAACGAATGTCGCAACTGTCATGGCTGAGGTTGGTAAGAACGCCAAGTTCTACGACTTTGGTGGTGGTGTAAAACAAGAAAGTGGTGGCGATTTGCTAACTAGTGTTCTTGGGCGTATTCCCCAGATTTTCGCTCAGGCGGACATGCAGAATCAGGCGCTCAATGGCGAGGAAGTCACTGAGACTGTAAAGAAGCTAGTTGCTGCCGTCGCGGACCCGATTAAAGCGCAGGGTTCAGCTCATGAAGCTGATATCTCTAAGGAGTAATACAACTTTTCTTTAAACTCACAATCCCCCTCTACCGAGGGGGTATTTTTTTATTGTTGGTAAAATTTTGCCAATCTATGTTGCAAAGGTGCTGAGTTAATACGTACCTATTGTAATTATGCTAAAATGTGATATAATATAAGCATTATGCAACTTGGAATTGTTAAATATCTCAAAAATCTTTATCAAAATAAAGAAGAGCTGAAGCTTGTTGAGGTGACTTATGGTTTAGTCGCTCTCGTTTTCTTCTTACTCGCCGCCGTGGTTTCCTTATTAGATCGCGCCCTCGGCGTTGCTCTTCTGATTATTCCACTAATTAGCTTTATTGCGCTTGCGACCAATGTGGTAGTCTGGGCTCTCCTCAAGCTTTTTCTTGAATCGAAAATCAGCCAAAATCTCGAGAATGACGATCTAGGCGATTTAGAAATTACAGATAACCAACCTCGAGCCTATCGCAAGTCAGTCACTGACGATGCGAATCAGCGAATTCTTGTCGAAAAACCAGTGGCTCGCACCCGAAAAACCACCGCAAAAACCAAATCCAAGAAATCTAACTAATTTGATTTATGAATACGGTCCGAAAATGGCCGTATTTTTTTGACAAAATTCACGAATATAGGTATAATAACTAACGAGTTTCAAGCCAATTCTACTGCTGTAAAGAAAAGGCTCGCTTGAGGTTGTAAAATATCGTATTATAGCTATTCAAGCTGTGAAGTTTTATCTAGAGCTTCACCACTGATGAAGAATCAGATTTTTATCAATAACACAAGAGGAAACTAATGCCAACAATTAATCAGTTGATCCGTAAACCTCGTAAGGTTGCTGCTAGAAAGTCTAAGTCACCAGCCCTTGGTTCTATCGTCAACACTCTTAAAACTCGTTACTACAACCAAGCTTCACCTTTCAAGCGTGGTGTTTGTATCAAGGTTACTACCAAAACCCCAAAGAAACCTAACTCTGCTCTTCGTAAGGTCGCTCGTGTGCGTCTTACCAACGGTCAAGAAGTTTGGGCTTACATCGGTGGCGAAGGTCACAACCTTCAGGAACACGCTGTAGTGCTCGTTCGTGGTGGTCGCGTGCCTGACCTTCCAGGTGTCCGCTATCATATCGTTCGTGGTACTCTCGACCTTCAAGGTGTTAATGGTCGTAAGCAAGGCCGCTCTAAGTACGGCGCTAAGAAGGAGGGTAAGTAATTATGCCACGTAAAACTACCAAATCTCTCGAACGTAAAGTTCTTCCAGATCGTAAATATCAATCAGTTCTCGTTCAGCGCTTGATTAACAAATCAATGCTTGATGGTAAAAAGCAAGCTTCTGAACGCGCAGTTTACGCTGCTATCGAAGGTGCTGCCAAGAAATTGAACTCTGAGAATCCAGTCGAAGTCCTCGAAAAGGCTGTCGCTAACGTTTCTCCAGATTTTGAAGTTAAGTCCCGCCGTGTTGGTGGTGCTAACTATCAAATCCCATTCCCAATTTCTGGTCACCGTCAAATGCACTTTGCCTTCTCTTGGCTAGTGCAATCAGCTCGTTCTCGCAAGGGTATGCCATACTCACGCCGTCTCGAAGCTGAAATCGTCGATGCTTTCAACGGTGCTGGTGCTGCTTTCAAGAAAAAGGAAGACACTCACCGCATGGCCGAAGCCAACCGTGCTTTCGCTCACTTTGCTCGCGCTTAAGTTACGAGTACGAAAATACCACCTCTTTGGGGTGGTATTTTTTTGTTTTCAGGAACTCTCTTATGCTATAATAAAAGAAAAAGGAGGAAAATGATTAAAATTGCAATCAATGGTTTTGGCCGCATTGGTCGAAATGCTCTAAAAATTGCTTTGATGCGACGTGATCTCGAAGTTGTTGCTATCAATGATTTAACCGACACTAAAACGCTCGCTTTTCTTCTCAAGCATGATTCCAGTTATGGTACTTACAGTCGTGAAGTGACTTTTGATGATCAAAATATTATCGTGGATGGCAAAAAAATCCGCGTATTCTCAGAAAAAGATCCAGCCAATCTAGCTTGGGGTGAATTAGGTGTCGATGTGGTAATTGAGTCCACCGGTTTCTTCACTGACCCAGAAAAAGCCAAGGCTCATCTCGCGGCCGGCGCCCGTAAGGTAGTAATTTCCGCTCCAGCCAAGGGTGAAGGTGCTAAAACTATCGTACTTGGGGTAAACGAAGGTGAAGTCACCAAGGAAGATAAGATTCTTTCTAACGCTTCTTGTACGACGAACTGTATTGCGCCAATTATGAAGGTGCTTGAGGATAATTTTGGCGTCAAGAAAGCCATGATGACCACCGTGCATTCTTATACTGGTTCTCAGCGTTTGCTCGATGCGCCGGCCAAGGATCTTCGTGAAGCACGTTCGGCTGCCGAAAATATTGTACCTACCACCACCGGTGCCTCGAAAGCTGCAGCCGTGACTATTCCAACCCTCAAGGGTAAATTCAATGGTCTTTCGATTCGCGTTCCGACCCCTGTAGTTTCACTTGCTGATATTACCGCTGTACTTTCTCGTACTACCACCAAAGAAGAGCTCACCAAACTTTTCGAAAAAGTCGCCAGTGAACCATTCTATGAAGGTATTCTCGGGGTTTCAAACGAAGAACTCGTCTCATCCGATTATCGTGGCGATTCACATTCCTGTATCGTTGATCTTCCGCTCATTGACGTAGTGGACGGTGATTTGATTAAGATTGTGGCCTGGTATGACAATGAATGGGGCTATTCCAATCGTCTCGTCGAATTAACTGCTGATTTTGGAAAGGAATAAAATGCAACTTTACGTCGCCTCTGATCACCGTGGATTTACTGTTAAGCAACGTCTTCTGACTTTTTTGGCCGAATATCAAAATCACCATCCAGAAATGAATATTGAGGTAAATGACTTAGGCCCTCTGACGATTCAGCCAGGCGACGATTTTAATGACTCCGCAATTGCTGTCTCTCGTGCGGTGCGCGAAAATCCTACCGCGCGTGGCTTCCTTATCTGTGGTTCCGCTCATGGCATTTCGATTCAAGCCAATCGCTTCCGTGGTATTCGTGCTATTTGTGGCTACACGGAATCTCTCGCACGTATCGGCCGCAAACATAACGACGCCAACGTCCTCTGTCTATCTTCAGACTATATGTCAGAGGAAGAGATCAAGGCATCCGTCATAGGATTTTTGGAAGAGCCATTTATCCCAGAAGAACGCTACATTCGTCGTAATCAGCGCCTGGACGAGGAAAATATTTACTAAAAAGGAAAAATATGGGTGAGGACACAATTATCGTACCAACGATTCTAACCGATGACACGAATGTTTTTGTTGAGCAGATGAAGGCCTATATTTCGTTTGCTAAACGCATTCAGATTGATCTGATGGACGGTACTTTTACGCCGAATCGTAGCGTGCCAGAAAGTTCAATTTCTCAGCTACCGAACGGTATTCAATTTGACCTGCATATTATGGCTATTCGTCCGAGCGATCACTTGTCAGAGGTTTTACGCCTTCATCCACACTTAGCGATTTTTCATGCCGAGGCTTCAGAAGATTTATTGCCAATCTTCGATCAGCTAAAAAAAGCTGGGATAAGAGCCGGAGTGGCAATTCTTCCGACTACCTACCCTGGTTTAATTAAAAAATATCTTGAAGTCGCCGATCATGCCCTGATTTTTGCTGGAAATCTCGGTCAACAGGGCGCCAAGGCCGATATTTTGCAGGCCGAAAAGGTCAAAATTATTCGCAGTATTAAGCCTGATATTGAAATTGGTTGGGATGGCGGTGCTAATCTGACTAATGTCCGCGCCCTCGCCAATTACGAAGTGAATGTGATTAATGTTGGTTCTGCCTTGTCTCAGCCAGAGGACAAAAAGGCTGCCTATGAAGCCCTGGTGACAGAGGCTAAAAAACGTGGAGTCTTCCTATGAGTCGGGTAGTCTGTCTCGGTAGTGTCTTGCAAGATATCTACATGATTGACCATAATGATCTCGGCGAAATTAAGACCGGCGAAAAGCTGACTATTGATAAAAACAGTTTCGAGGTTGGCGGTGGTGCGGTGAATGCTGCCACGAATTTTGCTAGGCATGGTCACGAAACTATTGTGATTTCTAACTTTGGTCGCGATAGTGCAGCCAATGCCATTTTAAATTTTCTCCAAAATGAGAATGTCGACACTAGCTACTTGAATTTTACGCGCAAAAAGACTGGCATTTCGGTGATTTTACTCGATTCTGAAACTGGCAAGCGTACGATTTTAACTTGTCGTGGCGCCTCGGAAAGCTTCACTAAGCTCGAAGCCTCTGATCTCGATTTATCTAATCCAGATTGGCTTTACGTTACTAGCTTAAATGGCGACATGAATACCGCACTGAAGTTTTTTGAAAAAGCCAAAGAAAAAGGTATTAAGATTATGTGGAACCCCGGCATGGAAGAAATTGCCGAAAAGAAGAAACTTTTAGGCCTACTTCAAGATGTCGATGTTTTAATTTTGAATGAAAAAGAAGCGAAAACCTTGATCGGCGGGGAAATCCTCGAAGAGTTGTTGGTTAAACTAGCTCGTTATGTTAAAACCGTGATTATTACCGCCGGAGCGCGCGGTTCGATTGCGACGAATGGTAAAGAAACCTATCGCTTAGCCGAATATGAAATGAAAACGCCGAAAGATACCACTGGAGCAGGCGATGCCTTTGGTGCAGGATTTTTGTCCGCCACTCTAGATGGTAGAAAATTTAAGGATGCTCTAATTTTTGCCGCCGCCAATGCCACCTCGGTAATTTCCTATATTGGCGCTCAAGCCGGCACGCTTTACGGTGATGAAGACCTTCACCCCATGCCAATCCAAAGACTTTAGTCAAAATAAAAATAGAGCTTCGACGGCTCTATTTTTGTTAAACCTTAAATTATTTTTAAGCTGTCTAGACTGATTTGAAAGTGTTGTAAATATTTTGATCAATTTTCAGATGACCAATTTTATTTGCGGCTACCACTACTTCACGTACATCGTCCGTGACCTTAAAAATCTTCAGATCCTCTTTCTTGATCATGCCTTCTTTCAGCATCTTGTTGGTGAAAAACTTGATCAGTGGCTTCCAATATGACTTACCGATGAAGAAAAATGGCATCTTCGGCATCTTTTTACCCTGCATCAGCATCAAAACTTCCGAAAGCTCATCTAGAGTACCAAAACCACCAGGGAAAAACGCGTAAGCCTTACTCGACATTACTAACATCACTTTTCGCGCGAAGAAGTAGTGAAATTCCATAGTGTCAGTAAGGTAGGGGTTGATTTTTTGCTCGTGTGGCAAAATGATATTTAGGCCCACTGATCGACCACCATATTCGAAGGCACCGCGGTTCGCTGCTTCCATAATCCCAGGACCACCACCGGTGATCACTGGGTGACCATTTTCTGCAAGCAGGCGACCAAGCTTCATGGCTTTTTGATAGTAAACGTCTTTTTCTTTAGTTCTGGCAGAACCGAAAATTGTCACCCCTTGGGAGAATTGACTAATCGTCGACAACCCCTTCAACAGGTCCTTGGCATAAGCCATCGAACGGTCCACATCCGGTCCAGCGATATTATTATCTTTCAGCTCATTTAACCAGTTTAATGTTATTTTATCCATAAACTTAATTATAACATTAAACATAACTGTTTTCTATCTTATGATAAGCGGAAGCTGAAAATCAAAAATTTTATAAATCACCCCTGATACTATATAATATAAAACATGAATACTCGGGTCGAACAAATCATTATAAAGGTTAAACTACAATATCAAAATATCGATACTATGCTTTTGTTTGGCTCGGCGTTATTGCCTAATTGGACTGAGCAGTCAGATATTGATATTTTTTTGATAGATGATTCTTTTTATGATTCACGTTCTGAAGCTATCGTTGATGGGGTTACTGTCGAATTTCAACAAGATAGTTTCGATAACATCTTTAAAGATATTCAGTCAGAATATGGAGAACTTCTAAATCGTAATGTCTCAACTATGATTGGTACCTCAAGAATTATTTCAAATAAATCTTCCGAAAAACTTGCAGAACTTATAAATTTCGCCAAGTTGACCTTATCTTCCACCCCGGTCTATAGTGAGCAAGATGTAAAAATGTGGAAGTATTCTATCGCAGATTACCTATCTAAATTAGAAAAAGACATCATAACGGGAGATAACATAGCTTTTTATCTTCATGCAAATTATGTGTTGCAAAATGCGCTTGAAATGTCTCTTGCCCTCAATGGTGCTTACATGCCACAACCAAAATATTTGGGCAAATTATTAGTAGAAAAGGACCCAGAGCTATTTGAAATTTGGAATCAATATCTTGAAGCCGATTCATTGACGCAAAAAATAACAATATTGAATAGACTCAAAGAAAGGTAAAGCCGTGGCTCGTGAAATTCATCTTATCTTGCATAATATTCGCTCTATCTTGAACGTGGGGGCGATTTTGCGTACTGCCGAGGGGTTAGGGGTGGAAAGAGTCATTTTTTCTGGCTATACACCTACTCCGATGCCGATTTCCCCAGAATTACCTCATATCGCCGAGAATATTACCGCCAAAATCCATAAAACCGCCCTAGGAGCCGAGGAATATCTGAACCTAGCTCACACCAAGGATATTCTTCAGACCATCCTTAAATATCGCGAAAATGGTTTCCAGATTGTAGGGCTAGAAAATAACCTCGAAGATTCGCGTCTGATTCAGATAAACTCACCTAACTTTCAAAACCAAATTGGGCAAAAGATTGTTTTGATTCTCGGAGAGGAAGTAGAAGGCATTTCCGACGAGCTCAAGGTACTATGCGACAGCTTTGTCGAGATTCCCATGGTGGGCCGCAAAGAATCATTTAACGTTTCAGTGGCCACTGGGATGATACTCTATGAATTAAAGTGTTATAATATAGAAAATAGGAGCTAAATGGAACGTTATAATCCCTTAAAAATCGAACAAAAATGGCAAAAAATTTGGGCCGAACAGGAAACCTACAAGGCAGAGGAGAATTCTGACAAACCGAAAAAATACCTCGCCGAAATGTTCCCATACCCATCTGGTGCAGGTCTTCATGTGGGGCATGTGCGTAATTTTTCCATCGTCGATGCCTTAGCGCGTTTTTATTCTCAGAATGGCTATAATGTTCTACGTCCATTTGGCTATGATACTTTTGGCCTGCCAGCCGAAAACTACGCGATTAAGACCGGTGTTTCTCCAAAAGAAGCTACTCGTATCAATACCGAAAACTTCCGTAAACAAGCTCAGCGTCTCGGTTTTGCCATTGACTGGTCGCGTGAAATTAATACTTCCGATCCTGAATATTATCGTTGGACCCAGTGGTGTTTCTTGCAATTATTTAAGAACGGTTTAGCTTATCAAAAAGAGAGCTATCAGTGGTGGTGTCCAAACGACCAAACTGTCCTTGCTAATGAACAGGTAGAAAATGGTCATTGTTGGCGCTGCGGTACCGAAGTTGAGAAGAAGAAAATGAAGCAATGGTTCTTCAAAATTACCGATTATGCTGACCGCCTGCTCGCCGATGTTGATAGTCTCGATTGGCCAGAAAAAATCAAAACCATGCAGAAAAACTGGATTGGCAAATCAGTTGGTTCAGAAGTTGTTTTCCAGGTAGCCGATTCCACTCGTCAAATTAAGGTCTTTACTACACGGATCGATACGATTTTTGGCGCCACCTTCTTGGTGCTTGCTCCAGAACACCCACTCGCACTTGAGCTTTCGACCGACGCTCAAAAAACCGAGGTGGCAGAATATATTAAAAATGCTATTAAAAAATCTGAAATTGAACGTCAAGAAAATAAAGAAAAAACTGGTGTCTTCACGGGTAGTTACGCCATTAACCCAGTTAACGGTGCAAAAATGCCAATCTATGTCGCTGACTATGTCTTAATCGGTTATGGTGAAGGTGCTGTGATGGCGGTACCAGCTCATGATGAGCGTGACCAGGCTTTTGCCGAAAAGTACGAACTTGGAGTCAAGACCGTGATTGATGAAAATGAAATTTTAATTAATTCTGGCAATTATACCGGTCTCACCTCCGAGAAGGCTAAGGAGAAAATCACTAAGGATCTTAAAAAAGATCAGATTGCCGCCCCTCGTATTACCTATCGTATGCGCGACTGGTTAATTTCTCGTCAACGCTACTGGGGTTGCCCAATTCCAATTGCCTATGATAAGGATGGGAATCCTCACGCCATTCCAGAAGATCAATTACCAGTAGTCTTGCCGGACATTACCGACTATAAACCTGATAGTTCTGGTCGTTCTGCACTCGCCAAGGCTGAGGACTGGAAAAAAGTTATCATCAATGGCGAAGAAATGACGCGTGAAACCGATACCCTGGATGGTTACGCTTGTTCCTCTTGGTATCTCTGGCGCTATACCTCACCTCATGACAAAGAGCATGCTTGGGATCAAGAGGCTGTCAAATATTGGGCTCCGACCGATATCTATGTCGGTGGTGACCATGCCGTGGCTCACTTACTTTATGTGCGTTTTTGGGCCATGTTCTTCCATGATTTAGGCTTACTGCCTTTCGAAGAGCCAGTTAAGACCTTGCTTTATAACGGTTACATTAATGCGCCAGATGGCAAAAAAATGAGTAAATCCAAGGGCAATGTGATTGATCCGCTCGATGTGATTGATTCTGGTTACGGTGCAGATACTCTGCGCACCTATGAACTCTTCATCGGTCCTTACAATGAAGATGCTGCCTGGAGTACTAAAGCCATTGGCGGGGTTTACCGCTTCTTGAATCGCTGTTTTAATCTAGTATATCTTGAAAATACCACCGCTAAGGTCGATGACGAGGCTAATCTGATGGCTCGCCACAAAACCATCAAGAAAGCTACTGACGATATGAACCGTGCGAACTTTAATACCGTGGTAGCGGCCCTCATGGAATTCGTTAATCATCTCTATAAAAATGGTGCCGCCCAGGCTGATTTAGTGGTCTTAGCCAAACTACTTTATCCATTTGCCTCACACCTTGCTTCCGAAATGCTGGAAACCTTAGGAGCCGATTTTACCTGGCCAACCTACGACGAATCGGCCTTAGCTAGCGAAACGGCTGAGTATATTATTCAAGTTAATGGCAAAGTGCGTGCCAAGCTCCAGTTATCTACTGATCTCTCTCAGGAAGAGCTTCAAAAACTGGCACTCGCTGATGAAAATGTAAAGAAGTATCTCAATGGCGAACCACGAAAAATTATTTTCCCACCAAATACTCGTCTCGTCAGCATCGTGGCCTAAATCTAAAAATTTTTCTAAAAAAACCACGAAAAAATCTCTCACGTGCTCTGATTTTTCTTGCAAACCACGGGTTTTTATAGTACAATAATACAAATTTATATATTAACAAGGAGCATTTAATGCCTGAACCTAAAAAGCAAAGCAGCCCAAGAAAGACTGGTCTACGCCGTAGCCACCTTCGTCTTGTCTTAGCTCGTGCAGTTAACAAGAAATCACCTGTTAAGGCTTTCGAAACTGCTAAGAAAACCCCAAATCTTAAAGTTAAAACTGTTAAAACTGCAGTTAAAGCTACTAAAAAGACAAAGAAAAGCGAAAAATAATGGCAAGTAATCGGCACCTTGGCAGAATTATTATCCTTCAAAGCCTCTATGAATACGAGGTGAGAAGTTTGGCGGGCGACGCTACAGCCGACATCAATGTTATTATCGCAAAAAATATCGAACCATACGTTAAAGCCGTTGGTGATACTGATTTTATTATCAATACCACCAAAGGTATTTTGGAACATCAAGAAAAACTTGACCAAGAATTACATCCCTTGGCACCAGAATGGCCACTTGCATCTATTGCCGCGATTGACCGTAATATTTTGCGCCTCGGGCTTTATGAGCTTGAAGCTCAAGCTGTGCCACCAAAAGTTGCTATCAATGAATCCGTTGAATTAGCTAAGGCTTTTGGTTCGGAAAATTCATCCAAGTTCGTCAACGGTGTTCTCGGTACCGCTTATAAACAGCTCGGGTTCGAGAAATCTGAAGGAACAAATGAACAATCAAAGACCAGTTCAGTCGAAGGTGAAAAACCTCAAGAAGACTAAACCAAAGGCCAAAACTGATTCTCGTCGCGCATTTACCCCCAAGACTCGAAATTCTCGCGACTCCAATCTTAAAAAACTTCAACAAAAAATTCTCAAGAAAAAACCAACTATCAAAGAAATTGTCCGCGAACCGACCTCTGGTGGTATTGTTTTTAGATTGACCAAAGATAAAAAAGATATTGAAGTTTTACTCATCCAAGACTCAAAGAACCGCTGGACTATTCCCAAGGGACACATTGAGCCGGGTGAAACCGCAAAACAGACCGCCATTCGTGAAATTGGCGAAGAAGCCGGTCTGAACCATATCCAGGTCCTCTCTTGGCTCGGCAAAATCCACTTTAAGTATCGTCGAATTGATAAGTTAGTACTGATGACTACGCAAATTTATCTCGTACGTTCGCTTGATACTACAGAGCGTCCAACCAAAGAAAAATGGATGAATGGCATCAAATGGTTTAGTTTTCAGGATGCGATCAATGTAATTGAGTATGAAGATATTGAAAAACTCATGCTCATTGCCAAAAAACGCATCCGTCAAGGAGAATATTAAATAAATTTGAGTTTCTCAGGATACTTGAAACAGTTCAAGTATCCAAAAGATTCCCAAGAAAGTAGTTATGGAACAAGAAGTAAATCTTGCTGATTATCAAATTAATATCGCGGATATTAGGCAACATATTGACGAGGTAGCGATTAACAAAACCAAAAAACAACCTCAAAATGCCGAAGAATTTACTGCCGATACCAAGGCTCTCTATGCCAACTTCGCCAAAGAAAAAATGGGTATCGAATTTAAAGATATCTCACTCTTCATTACCGCCCTTACTCACCGCAGTTATGTCAATGAGCATAAAAAGGCTCATATCGAACATAATGAACGTCTAGAGTTTCTCGGCGATGCGATTTTAGAGCTTGTCACCTCTGATTTTCTTTACCGTAATTTTACCGAACCAGAGGGAATTATGACCGCTTGGCGTTCAGCCCTAGTCCGTACGGAATCGATTGGTCGTGCTTCCACTGAAATCGGCTACCTCCATCTTATCCGCCTCTCAAAAGGTGAGAAGCTTGGAAGAGACCGTACCCATACCTCAATTATTGCTGACTGTTTTGAAGCGGTGGCAGGCGCAATCTATCTCGATCAGGGCTATCTGCGCGCTAAGCAGTTCATTTATCAGCACATTTTAACTAAAATGGACGAAATCATCGTCAACGAATCCTGGCGCGATTCAAAGAGTTATTTACAAGAATTAGCTCAAAAAACCGATGGCGCTACGCCACAATATCACGTGATAAAAGAGGAAGGCCCAGATCATGATCGTGTCTTCTCGGTTAACGTAGTAGTCGCAGGCCATATTCGTGGTACTGGTTCCGGGCATAGCAAGCAAGAGGCTCAGTCTAATGCCGCTACCGAGGGTATCAAATATTACAAAAAACACCTCGGCAATCAGCTTCCTGCCACTGGTCGTCTCACTCTTCGCAAGTAATTTGCAATTTTTCAGAAAATCAGTTAAAATATTTAAAATTAATTAAGGAGAAAACATGCTCGCGATTCGTATGCAGCGTAATGGTCGTACTCACTACCCAACATTTCGACTAGTCGTCCAAGAATCCCAGCGTCATCCACTTTCTGGACGCGTTGTGGCTGAGGTCGGCAATTACAATCCAGAAACTAAGAAAACCACCCTCGACAAAGAAAAGATCGAGTTCTACCTCAAGAATGGTGCTCAACCATCTACTCGTGTAGCTCGTATCTTGAAGCTCGAAGGTGTCAAGCTTCCTGACTGGGTCAAAGAACCTACCAAGAAGCAAAAAGCTCCAAAGCACGCAGATAAGCTTCGCAAGAATCAACCAAAAGAAGAAGCTGAAGCTTAATTTCTTAAAAAACGCTCCGAAGAGGGGCGTTTTTCACCAAAAGTGCTATAATATAACCATAAACTTAACCGGAGAACCTATGTCAACCATTGACCAACAATTTGTCGAATTTATCGTAAAAACTCTTGTCAGTAATCCAGAAAAAGTCGCTATTAATCGCGTTATTGATGAAAAAGGTGTCCTACTTTCACTTTCCGTCGATCCAGAAGATGTCGGTCGCGTCATTGGTCGTCGTGGTGCTACCGCTCAATCTATTCGCACTCTGCTTCGCGCGCTTGGTACGAAGAATGATGCACGCTACAATCTTAAAATTGTCAATACTGACGAACTTGACGGTGAAGGAGAACCTACTGCCGCTCGCACTGTCGCTGATTACGATGATGAAGCTGAAGAAGAAAATGACGGTCTTGCCGAAAAAACTCGCGCTGAACTTGCCGATCTCGATGACCTCGAAGTCTAATAGGCTACACAAAATCAATTTGTGATTGCCGAAAATACCCCACAAAATGGGGTATTTTTCTTGCTAAATTCTCTTGACATTCAATACCATAATGGTTATACTAATGATAGTTCATTTTTGAACGAAGCCTAACTGCGAGTCGGCTTACATAAACAAGTTGAGAGCTTATATGTTCAAAAATCCCACCCGAAATCAGGTGGTTTTTTGATTCCAAAAATCAGAAATGCCTCTTGAAAAAATCCCTAAAATGCGTTAAAATAGCTACAAGAAGTAGTGTGCCTACTATAAACATGTCTTTTTATTTTAGCGAGGTGGAAAGACATAAGTAGCAGTAATCTTCGGCGCTAAAGATTATTAACACTAAATAAGAGGGAAAAGTGAGTAAAAATAGTACCATTCCAGATGGCAATCGTGTCTTTTTCACCGAAGGAGACAAATTGCCTATCCCTGATCTTACTGCACATCAGAAAGATTCTTGGGAAGAATTTGTACGTTCGGGTCTACGCGAAGTTTTCACCGAACTCAATCCAATTGATGACTATACTGGTCAGAAATTGTCACTAAAGTTTAAAGATTATGAATTTAAGACTCCAAAGCATACCATTCAGGAAGCCAAATATAATCTTGAAACCTACGAAGCTCCTTTGCACGTCAAAGCCGAACTTCAAAACAAAGTCACTGGCGAAGTCGTCGAGCAGGAAATTTACTTCGGTAATTATCCATGGATGACCGACCGTGCTACCTTCATCATTAATGGTACTGAGCGTGTAATCGTCTCTCAGTTGATTCGTTCAGCTGGTGTCTTTTTCACCGCCGAAACCATTGGTATGAAGCGCTATTACGGTGCTAAGGTGATCCCGGGTCGTGGTGCATGGCTCGAATTCGAGACCGCGCCAAATGGTTGTATCTACGTGAAAATCGACCGCCGTCGTAAAATCCCAGTCACCACTTTGCTTCGCGCTCTTGGCGTTGTCAAGGATGCTGATATCAAGGCCAAATTCGAAAATGTTGACACTGGTGCGATTAATTACATTGATTCCACTATCGACAAGGACGCTACCAGCTCTCAAGCTGCTGCCCTTCTCGAAGTCTACCGTCGTCTCCGCCCAGGTGACTTGGCTACCGTTGAAAACGCTCGTTCCATGGTCGAACGCACTTTCTTCGACTACAAGCGTTATGACTACTCTCGTGTTGGTCGTTTCAAGATTAACCAACGCTTAGGTTTTGATACCCCTAACGACAGCACCCACCGTACTTTGCAAATGGATGATCTCGTCGCGATTATTGCCGAAATTATTCGCTTGAATAATACTC
>CAUTFL010000012.1:0-20133 GCA_963538065.1 uncultured Candidatus Saccharibacteria bacterium
AATAACCTAATGACCCAACAATATTAATGATTTTTCTTATAATATTATATGGCTTCATAAAATAGACTCCTTTTTTAAATTAAACATAAACGATAATAAAGGAACATTGTGAAAACTGTCAAGTGATTTAGACAAGTCTCTATTATTGATATGGAGTAAAGGTAGCTTTTCCGTCTTCATACTCACCAAGAAAAACTTGGCTAGGATGTGTAATCCCGTGTTTTTTAAGTTCTTGCTTTAGCCAGCTTTCATTTTTGCCGATGACTTCTAAAATATCAAATTGGACCTGACCATCGGTAATAATTGGAAATTTGGGGTTTTCTTCCCCTTTATGAATAACTAGTAGACTACCATTTTGCTCAATAATCGCGCGCTTAATCTTTTCGGTAGAATAAACACCATTGGTGCGTAATTTAAAAGCAAGATCATGAGCGCTGAGATTAATTTTTCGGCAATTATCAATATTAATCTTGCCATTATCAACTAAGATGAGGGCTTTTCCGTCAAGGATTTGCTTAATACGCACGTTGTGGGTTTTGATCCATTTTAGAGAAAGTACTAAGAAACACCAGATAGCTAAAATGGTGATGAATTCTAAAATAGAAATATCATTATTGTAAATTACGCCACCAATAATACCACCAAGGACATAATTTTGAATTTGATCACTGGCGGAAGTCGGCGCAAGATTTCCCTTACCGGTAATATTGATAATGATAATGAGAGCGAGGAAGCCGATGAGTAGTTTTATAGTGAGTAGTAAAAAATCGTTCATAGATTACCTTAATTATGTTTATTTCTATTTTATGACTTTATCTGCGCTCTAGTAAGACTAGACATTCAATGTGTGGTGTGTGTGGGAAGAAATTATACCCGGTAACATCTGTAATTCGATAATTTTCGGCAAGACCTTCAAGATCACGTACTTGGGTGATAGGATTGCAGGATAGGTAGACAAGTTTTTCAGGAAGTTTTTGATTGATCGTGCCAATAAGTTTAGAGTCGCAACCAGAGCGCGGCGGGTCAACAATAACGGTTGAATCATGCTCGATATGATCATAAATGTCCTCAGATTTGGCGAGGATGCCAGTGATTTCGGAGTTGCCAGTACTAGATTTTACCGATTCAATATTATTTAGTAGTTCACCGTGAGCAAATTTATCAACTTCGACAAGTGTGAGATTTTTATCTCCAGCAACAGTTAATCCGATGGTGCCAACGCCGGAGTAAAGGTCAACGACTTTGTTTTGGTCTTTGATAAAATCTTTAATTTTTCGTAAAACTTTTTCATATTCTGGAAGATTGATTTGAAAAAATCCGTTTGGAGAATAAGAAAATTCGTACCCTAAGATTTTATCTGTCAGATTTTCAAAGATAGGATGGGGTTGATAATTTTTATAAAGACCACCGCTAACTTCGCCCTGACGGTTGCAACGAAGAAGAAGAGACTGATATTTTCTGGAATCTTCTTGTTTAGCATTTAACTCATTGATAATTTCCATGGCGCGATGATAAATGGCTGGATTTTCGAGTGAAGAAGTGAGGATGGGGATTTTATGATGTGAACCACGACGGTGAATAGCCGGATGAATTTTAGCGGTTTCATGATCGTAGTAAAGTGAATATTCCATCTTATTGCGATAAAAATATTCATTATCACTTGGCTCAAAGGCTATTTTTGGTGCATCTAGCTTAGAAAAAAGTTCTTCGATAATTTGTTTTTTGACTAAATTCTCGTAGCTGATATCTAGAATTTGCCAAGGTGAATTAGAAAGATAGTGTTCGTCACGCGGCAATACGCGGTGTGGATTAGGGTTTTCAATTTTCAGAGCTACGGCTTCGGTGAGATGGGATTTTTGTTTTAAAACCTGATATTCGGTGATTTTTTCTCCTGGCATGGCGTTCCACAGGAAGATTTTTTTACCATCTGAATTGGTCGCAATTCCCTGTCCGGTTGTGGCGAAATTAATAACTTCCAGTGGGGTTTCTGGGGCGATAATTGGATTTTTCTGCTTCATCTTAATATCTAGCATAAAGTAAATATAAAATTTCGCAAGTTTTTAAACATCGAAATTGATAATAAGTTGAGATTTTATATCTGGTGAGTTTGGATTTTTTATTTTTTTAATAACTTGCTTATGCTTTGAAAATTAGATTTTAATAACTTGCTTATGCTTAAGATTTTTTAATCTGAAAAATGTTGTTTTATTTAAAAATTACTTGCCAAAATGCAAAAGTTTTTCTATGTTGAGCTTGGAGGTTGTAAATGAAAATACGCATAGAAAATTTATTTATGATGAGCCTGATTTTAATTGCGGGAGGGCGAGTGTTTTGTCGGTCTCCAGATTTATTTGGAGCGAGTGAAGATGGTAAGGCGAGTTTTGCTAGAATGAAGGTCGAAAAACCGTCAAATGAACAGGGTTTTATTAAATTGTTAAAAGATAAGCTCTTAAAATACTCTGAGCACGATGAGCTGGCGCTTGGTATTAGTTATTTGACTGGTAATAAAGATGAGTTAACTGCATTACAGAAAGATAATATGAAAAATGTAGGTGTAATGCATTTAATTGCGGTTTCTGGGACTCACCTTGCAATAATTGCTGGAATTTTGAGTTTGGTTTTTAAGCATTTTTCGATCATTAGTAAAACCTATTTTGTGCTAATCTTTTGCTTCATCTACGCAATGATGATTGGTTTTAGTCCGTCTATTTTGCGTGCATTAGTCGGATTGGTTTTGATGATGACGATTAAATACTTTGGCCGAAATGTTTCGGTTTATCGAGTTATGGTGATCATAGTAAGTGTCTGCTTAATAATTCGACCAGAATTTGTAAATCAAATTGGTTTCTGGCTTTCGGTGTTAGCCTATTTTGCCATAGTAAAAATAGCGCCGTTAGCTACAAGTTATCTCTATGCGACAAAGGATGATTTGAAGGATCTTTATCGAAGGCCGGGATTTTTAGCAAAATCTTTAATTTCGTCAATTGTGATCTCTGTAATAACATTGCCAATCAGCCTATATTTCTTTGGTAAATTTACTTGGCTTTCGATTCTGGCGAATATAGTACTATTGCCGAGTTTACCAATTGTTATGGGTTCGGTGGGATTGATTGCGGTATTGGGTGATTTATTGATATTTGGGATCAGTTTAGAAAAAATACTAATTTGGCCATTGAAAATTCATACACACATAATAAATGTTTTGGCTGAACAGGAATCTTCTATTTTAGATTTTCCGAAGAAAAAATGGTGGTATTTTTTGATATGGTTAGTAGTTTTTATATTAATTCGATTTGCTGAGAAGAATATCAAGGTAGGCTACGATAATAGCAAAAAGCAAGAGCGAGGGGCGCACGATGGCGATGAAGTTCAAAAGCTGGATACTTATATCATCAAATGGTATGAGGAGATTGATCTTGGCGGCGCAAATGGAGACCAAAAGCACGGCGTAAATCAAGCTTTCAAGAAAACGTAAAATGCCAAAAAGACTGTCTTTATTGGATTTGAAATAAAGAATTAACGGAAAGAGAAAAACTAGGGAGATGTAGATAGTGCTGGAAATTGTATTTTCTGGGATGCCGTTTAGGAATTTAGCAAATAATTCGGTTAGATCGTTGCCGAAGGTGCTATAAATGGTGTTACCGGCGATAGTGGCAAGTAGGGCAATGCCAATATGTCGTCTAAGCATAGAGAATAGAATAAAGAGCAAGACGATTAAAAGTAAAATAATCATAAGTTAATTATACTATATGATAACTTGTTCTGGGCTGAAAGAGATATAAAAATCTGACACCTAGAGGCGTCAGATTGGGTTAGGTATTTTGGTTTAGAGATCTTAGCTTAGATGCCAACCTTATCTTTAAGAGTGCGGCCTTTTGCATTATGTTCAATATATTTGATGATTGGTAGGGCGACGTTGCGGTTGGTAGCTTTTTCAATACCAAATCCTGGCGAAGCATTAACCTCGAGGATTAATGGACCACGAGCGGAGCGCATGAGGTCAACACCGGCAACATGGAGGCCCATGACTTTGGCGGCTTTAATTGCGAGCTTTTCTTCTTCTGGAGTAAGTTTAATAGCAGTGCCAATGCCACCTTTATGGAGATTGGAACGGAAGTCATCATCAAGAGATTGACGCTTCATTGAGGCAACAACCTTTGAGCCGACCACAAAAGCACGAATATCGGTGCCAGCAGATTCTTTTATATATTCTTGAATAAGAATGTTGGTACCATCTTCGTTATAGAGGTAGAAAGCCTGCAAGGCAGAGCGGGCAGCTTTCTTGGTTTCGGCTAGAACTACACCATTACCATGCGTACCGGTAGCAAGCTTGATGATAGCTGGAAGACCGATTTGTTCAAGAAGGTCATCAATGTCTGCAGTGTTGCGTGAGACTAAGGTTTTTGGTGAAGCAATGCCAGCTTTGGCGAAAATTTGAGCAGAACGAAGCTTGTCGCGGACACGAGTGATTGAGATCGAACTAGAAAGTGTCCAAGTGTTGCTCATTTCAAATTGGCGAACTACGGCGCAGCCGTAACGGGTGAGACCATTGGCGATACGAGGTAAAATTGCGTCGTAGTGAGGAAGTGCTTCTCCGTTATAGTAAACTACGGGATTATTTTCGGAGAGTGAAAGATAACAATTTTTATACTTAATGATGTCGACCTCATGGCCACGCTTGATAGCTTCTTCGTAGAGACGGGTGGTGGAGTAGTTCTTTGGTCCGTTGGAGAGAATGGCGATTTTCATTTTAGTCTTCCTTGCTGATTAGTTGATTAAGATTTTCTTTGGTTTGGTTGATATAGGATTTTGAAACGTCAACTAGGTACCGTCCTTTTAGGGCATGCTTACCAAGTAATATTGGGTAGCGGTTTTTATGACGACTGCTAAGGGTAAACGAAGTTTCAAATTCGGACCCGTTGATGCTAATTTTTAGGTTGGTTTTATAACGTTTTTGGCCATGACCATTAGAGCTAACGATGGTAATATCTCGATATTTTCCTTTGGGAATAATGACAGTTTTTGAAGTTTTGGATTTTTTAATCTTTTCATTGACTTTAGTGGGCGTATAGTCTGGATGAGCATAATCACGCTTTAATTCCCTTGGAGAAGTTTTGTGTTGATAAAAACTAGGGAGACTTATTACTAAATCGCCATCTTCGTTTACTTTAGCGCTGTTAATATGGAGAGAGCTGCTGTCGGCACCAGAATCGATTTTGGCAGGAATATCTAGAAAATTATGGCCATCTGCAAAGATTGAAACTAGGCAGAATTCACCGATAAGTTTAATATTAGATTGTTTCATATAGATTATTCCCACTTAATAATTGTCGCTGTATTATAACATGAAAATAGCATTTTGAAAAGTGCTAAAACATAGGTAGCTGATTCTTAGTGAGCAATGGGTGTAGGTTGAGTGGTGCTGGTTATTTATTGGGTGATTTTAATCCAACAAAATCATCAGATAGATTATCGGCGGAAAATGGGTCTTTAAGATTTTTGGTATCTTCGAGAGTCTTTTCGAAATTTTCGCGGAATTCTTCAAGAGTTTTTGAGTCGAGATTGCCGGATTCTGGGAAAGAATAAGTTTTTTCAGGTTGGTCGTCATGTTTGACTTCGTGCTTCTCCGGTAAAAAACCTGGGCGGGAGCGATCTAGATAAATGTCGCCACTATTGTGATAGATAACTAGAGAGATGGTGGTAGTAAGAATGGTAATTAGGGTTGCGATTAAGCCTAAGCGCATAAGATTGCGACCACCAGAGGACATTTTTGGCATAATTATCGTCCCCCCACTTGATTAGCAGGGTTGGTAATGCTTGAAGCTTTGGTAGCGTCGGTTTTTTCTGGAGTAAAACGAATGTTTTCGCCATCAATTTCAATTTTTTTAATCTCTGCAAGGTATTTTTCTGCGGTTTTGGTAAGATCTTCGACTTTTTGGTTTAGCTCCTTGCGGGATTCCCTGGTGACGATCAGCTGATTGTAGAAATCGTCAGGATTTTTTTGGCAATCAATAGAAAGGAGATTTTCAAATTGTTGACTATAAGCAATATAAAGTGAACTAAAGTCATTTTTTTGCAAGACAAAACTACTTTGTAGGTCAGAAAGATCGCCGAGATTCTGGTTATTTTTGACAAGGCGAAGGTTGAAGGGGGTGATGTAAGAATTGAGAATTGTTTGGTAATTAGCCCCAAGTAGAGAGCGGATTTTGGCATCACTAACTTGAAGTTTTTTGAGGCTAGACTTGATTGAACTACAGTTCATGGAGAGTTCGCCACGCTGATCATCTGTGAGTTTAATTTTAGGAGCGTCGGCAGAAACACGAACAGAATTAAAAAGAATAAAAACCAAAAGAAAGGCTACAAGAATCAGAAAAAGATCAGTAACTTTAGATTCTTTTGGTTTAAAATTTTTGATTTCTTTCATCTGTAAATAATTATAGCATTAAAGTGAATGTACTCGTGCTTAATTTTAGTGCAAAAACACGAGTAATTTTACTTAGGATTTGAGAAATAATCAAATATGAGAAATTATTTTAAGCTTAGTTCCAGAATCCGCGTTTTTTAGCAGTCTTAAATTCTTCGAGTAACTCTTTTTGCTTTTTCGATAGACTGGTCGGAGTATCGACTACGATATTAATAATATGCGGACCACGTTCTCCATTATTCATCGGTACACCATGTTTCGATAGTTTGAAAGGAGTGTTAGATTGAGTGCCGGCAGGAATTTTCATAGTGATTTTGCCGTCAATTGTTTCGACCTCGACTTCGGTACCGAGCGCCGCATCAACCATTGAGATATGTTGTTCGGATAAGAGAATGTATCCTTCGCGACTAATGGTTTTATGTGGTTGCACACGAATTTGCACTAAAAGATCGCCGTTCTCGCCACCTTTTTCTGGGGCAGGACCACCACGACCACGCAGGCGAATCGCTTGACCATCATCAATACCGGCAGGGACTTTTAGGGTGATTTCATTGCCTTCGACGGAAATCTTTTTGGTAGTACCAAAAATTGCATCCTTAAAATCAATGACTAGGGTAGTGCGATAATCAGAGCCGCGATTTCTGCGAGCACGTCCACCGCCGAAACCAAAAAGGTTACTTAATATATCATCGAAACCCTCGGCGCCACCAAAATCAAAATTGAATCCTTGACCACTATAAGAATAGCCACCGAAAGGATTGCCGCTAGGACCACCTGCGCTGCCATTCCCTACGCCGGCATGACCGAATTGGTCATAGCGTGCACGTTTTTGTTTGTCGGAAAGCACTTCATTGGCCTCAGAAGCCTCCTTAAATTTAGCTTCCGCCTCTTTATCGCCAGGATTACGATCCGGGTGGTATTTGAGAGCGAGCTTACGGTAAGCTTTCTTAATTTCATCATCAGAAGCGTTTTTACTAACGCCCAAAACTTCATAATAATCACGTTTTGACATAGCATAATTATATATATTTAGCACTCAAAATGCAAGAGTGCCAGCAATTTTTCTAGATTTTAATTACTATGAGGGTGCTGGCGTCTTTTGGATTTTAATTACAGAAAAATAAAAGAGGTGAGAGTTGGGGTTTTATCTCTGGTTTTATGATAGACTAAGATAAAGGAGAAGAAAAAGAATATGGAATCGGAAAGACTGATTTTAATTACCAATCCGGGCAGTAGTTCTCGTAAATACGCGCTCTATAAAGGCATGAAAGAACTTTGTTCTTTGCATTTCGAATTTGAAGGTAAGAAAATTGTCTATACTTTAAACTCTGGTGACCAGAAGAAGAAAGTAGTGACGGATTTTAAGGCACTCTCAGAGGTGGCAGGAAATCTGGAAAAAATCTTAATTGATGAGGAATTTTTAGGAGGGGTTTCGAAATTAAGTGCGATTTTGGCCCGTGTGGTGGCTCCAGGCGCTTATTTTGCCAATGATCATATTGTGGATAAGGAGTGTTTTAAGGAATTAGAAATCGCCCGTACTCGTGCGCCGCTTCACGTCCCAGTGGTGATGGATGAAATTATTGAACTAAAGAAGCGTTTTGATTCGGTGCCGGTGATTGAAATTTCCGATTCAAACTTCCATAACTCCAGGCCAGAGCTGGCTAAGGCTTATTGTATTGACCAGAAATTAGCAGAAAAGTTTGATATTAAAAAATGGGGCTTCCATGGTCTTTCGGTGGGGTCAGTGGTACGCTACATGAAGCAAAATGAAATTTTGCCAGAGAAAGTAGTGGCTTGCCATATTGGTTCGGGGGCTTCGATTACTGCGGTTTATAAGGGTAAATCTCACGATACGACGATGGGTTATACGCCGCTTGAGGGGGTAATGATGGCGACGCGTACAGGTTCAATGGATGTGGCAGCGGCACTGGCAATGAAGCGCGCGTTGAAGATTGAAGATGACGTGGAGCTTGAACGCTATCTAAATAAGCAGTGTGGCCTACTTGGTGTATCTGGGGTGTCGGATGATCTTCGTACAGTAATTCAATTACGTGATGAAGGTGATAAGATGGGCTCATTCGCTTATTCCCTCTATATTTATCGCTTGCAGGCTTGTATCAGTCAGATGATTGCTTCAATGGGTGGCGTAGACGCTTTGGTCTTTACCGCAACCATCGGTGAGCGCTCGGATGATGTGCGTAGGCAAGTAATTCAAAAGATGAAATACCTTGGCTTTGAGCTGGATGCCGAGAAAAATACTGGTGAAATGCCAGAACGCCACACTTTGATTTCGAAAGATGAATCTAAGCCAATTTATGTAGTGCGTACGGATGAAACAAGCGAAATGATCGAACGCGCAAACTTGATTTTGGCAGAATAAGGACGTGAAATAAAAAAATATAGTGCGATGAGCACTATATTTTTTTAGGTTAATTAATTTTCTTCGGTATCGAAGTTTTGATCGTCGAGTCCGTCGAGTAATTTAAGACTTTCACTACTCGGTAATGATTCAACATTTTTTAACTTACGCTCGATGACACGAGAGGTAGTAGCGGCAGCATCGATTTTATTGGCGGATTCTTGAAGTTTCTTTTTGGTGGCTTCGAGCAGGTCACCAAATTTACCAAACTGACTTTTTACGGCACCCAGAATTTGCCAAACTTCACTACTGCGTTTTTCAATGGCTAGAGTACGGAAGCCCATGAGAAGGCCCGAAAGAATCACTGGTAGGGTGCTTGGTGAGGCAATGGTGATGTGGAATTTTTGGCGGATTTCGTCATCGAGGCCAGGGATACGAAGAATTTCAGCGTAGAGTGATTCGGTTGGTAAAAACATCATAGCAAACTCGGTAGTGTGTGGTGGATCGATGTACTTGGTGGAAATTTTCTTGGCCTGCTCTTTGACATCGATAGCTAGAGCTTTTTGGTATTTAAGAATCTCGGTTTTATTACCCTGCTCATAGGCGGCTACTAGGCGTTGATAATTTTCTACAGGGAATTTACTATCGATTGGTAGGAAAACTTGAGCGGTTTCGTCCTTGCCAGGCATTTTGACGGCAAATTCGACACGGTCATTCGAGCCTTTTTTGGTGGCAATATTTTCACAATACTGCTCAGAGCTCAGAGTGTCACTAATGATGTTACCAAGTTGGACTTCACCATAAATACCGCGGGTCTTGACGCCTTCCATAACTTTCTTTAGGTCACCGACGCCGTTGGCGAGAGTTTTCATTTCGCCGAGACCTTGATAAACCTGGGTAAGCTGGGTAGAAATCGTTTTAAAGCTCTCATTAAAGCGTTTTTCGACTGAAGCTTGGAGCTTTTCGTCGACGGTTTGGCGCATTTCCTCGAGCTTTTTAGTGTTATGATCCTGAAGTTCACGCACACGAGTGTCGAGAGTTTTTTGAACTAAGCCAAAATTATCGGAGATTTCTTTGCGATTTTCACGGAAATTAGTACCAATATCTTTAGTGACGCGGTCGACGTTAGTTTCAATACGAATCATACGTTCATTCATATTGGCAAAAGTCTGCGTGGTTTGGTCTTGAAGAGTGGCGATGCGGTTTTTGAGTTCTGGTAGATCGGTGTTTTTCTGATTGGTTTTCGAAAAAACAATAAATAGAATGATTAGATTGACGACCGAAACGGTGAGTAAAATAAGTGTGGTGATATCCATGGAATCCTCTTATGCTAATAGATAAATTATAGCACAAAAACAGAGAGGAATTAGAGATTGGTGCGATTATTTAAGGCGGCGCTTAAAGTGATTTGATCAGCAAAAGATAAATCAACGCCGAGTGGAAGGCCGCGGGCTAGGCGCGTGATGATAAGCTCGGGGTATTTTTCCGAAAGCATTTTTTGCAAAAGTAGAGCCGTACTCTCCCCTTCTACGCTCGGATTAGTGGCGATAATAATTTCTTTAACTGCATCGTTTTCGACGCGAGAAATCAATTCTTTGATATGTAGAACTTCTGGAGTAATACCGTCAATCGGTGAAATGGCGCCGCCTAGTACGTGATAGGTACCACGATATTCTTTGGTTTGTTCAAAGGCGTAAATATCAAGTGGTTCCTCAACCACAAGGATGGTAGTTTTATCACGATCCGGAGCGTCATAAAGTGGCGAAACATCCTCGTCGGCATTAATTAAGGAAAAAGTGATTGGACAGGTTTTGACTTGTTCGTGTAAATTTTCTAGAGCATGGACTAGTTGCTGAGAGATTTTGCGATCGCTGCGAAAAAGATAGGTCGCATAGCGTTCGGCGGTTTTATTTCCTACGCCCGGCAATTTACCTAGCGCGTCGATAGTATCAGTGAGGGCTCTAGGGAGCATTAAGCGCCAAGTCCTAGGTTGCCAAGTTGGCCCATCAAAGGCTTCATTTTGTCGGCGGCAATTTCTTGGGCTTTAGCGTAGCCATCGCGGAAACAGTTTTCAATCCAACGTTCGAGTTCGGCGATGTCTTCGAGATCAACACGTTCTGGATCAATGGTGACTTTTTTTACTTTTAATTCACCGGTAATCTGGACCACGACAGCGCCGTCACCAGCTTCTACTTCTACGATTTCATTTTTGAGATCTTTTTGTGCTTTACGAAGTTCATTAAGCATTTTCATCTGGTCAAAGGTAGCACCCATAATTTCTCCTATTATTCTCTATTCTTAATTAATATTTATTATAGCATCTCTTACTTAGATTTATAAAGATAGAGACGGTCTGCATTTTGAGATTTTTCGTTGGTCACGATATGTTCGAGTTCATAATTTTCGGTATCGGTAATTTTCTCGAAACTAATAATACTATGCTTCTCAGTATTCTCACTAAGATCTGAGATGTATTGATATTTCGGAGTTTTGTTAAAGATGGTGTATGAGTTAGCTAAATGGACATAAAAATTACGATTTTCTTGATTATCTGGTAGATAGAGTAAATGATTTTTGTAATAACGATTGAGTAGTTTTATGTCGTTAGTGAATTGGTTAGCAACCGGTGCGCTATAGCGATAGCCGTAAATAAAATGATTGAGGTCTGAAACAATAACAATAAGCATAAATAAGCCAATCGGAAGCACGCCAATAACCTTAGCATAGGGGTTGTATGGGAAGATACTGGACCATTTATGGAGAATGTATTTCATGCCGTGGGCAACTAGGACTGCGAGTGGTAGGATGAAAAGAATAATCATTTGTGGATTGAGACCAGAAATTAATAGGGTAAAAACTGTAAGTAAAAAGGCCATAGAATTTCGTGAGGCAAAGAAGCCCTTGAAGGTTGAGATGAAGCCAATAATGGCTAGAGTAATGGCCGGTAAGCCATAAAGCGGAGCAAGAAAAGTGCTTTCAACCAATCCGTTCCAGGTGATTGCTACCCGTACAGCGTTTCCGAGGTTATGGAAGTAATTGGTAAATGAAAAATTCGACATGAGGAGTAATTCGGTGAAAATTTCTGGGTGTTTTAGTCCACGCAAAACTAATATGGTCACTGCAGAAATCACCATTAGGCTGAAAATCGCGAGAGGAATTTTCGGCAGATTTTTCAGAGTAAAACGTAGATGTGGATGAACGAAAACATAGATTAAAATAAAGAAATCCAGGTAGAGCATGTATGGAGTAAAAATGCTTAGACACATGAAAATACCAAAGAGGAAGCACCAACTGGCTTTAGGCTTGTTTTCGCCTTGGACTTTAGAGCCGAGCCAGAGTAATAAGGTGGTCCAGAATAAAATCATGATTAAGGCGGTGCCGCTACCAGAGATAAAGAGAAAGCTGGAAGAAAGTACGGTAATAATGCTGGCCATGATGGCAGTGTTGTTTTTGAACCAGCGGTTAAGTAAAAGAATAATCAAAATACAGGTAATTGCGCCAATGATTACACTAGGAAGCATAATGGTATATGGTGAAACACCAAGAATTTTAAAGATTCCCTTTTGGAGTAAATGATAAGGTAGATCAACAATTACCTCGCGAAAAATCGTGTGGCGATTCAATTCAAAGGTTTTGGTGGTGAAATTAAATTCGTCATTCGAGAGGCCGTTCGGGGTGATGAGCGGTAAAAAGAAAAGTAAACCCGTAAAAATTAATCCAAGTAGCAAGTAGCCAAGTTTGAAACGATGGCGAAATAAGAAATATTTGTTTGGATTGAGTTTACCCACGTTTCTATTATAACAAATTTGCAGATTTATTCGCGGGTTTTGTCGAGATTCATGAAGCGTAGTAATTCTGGATGGAAGTAAAGTTCAATCTTACCGATGGCGCCGTGACGGTGCTTGGCTACGAGAAGCTCAGTAATATTAGTTGGCTCGTAGCCTTCTTCTTGGTGATAATAATCGACACGGTGCAGGAACATTACAAGGTCGGCGTCCTGCTCAATGGAACCAGATTCACGAAGGTCGGAAAGTACTGGTCTCGGATCATCACGGCCAGTGACACCACGAGAGAGCTGAGCGAGGGCAATTACTGGAATCTCAAGTTCACGGGCAAGAATTTTGAGGCCACGAGAAATTTCGGTCACCTCTTGCACACGGTTACCGGCATAGCGGTCGGAACCAGTAATCAACTGGAGGTAGTCGACGATAATTAAGCCAATATTGTGATCGTGATGAGCGCGACGAGCTTTATTGCGAAGCTCGAGAATAGTCATAGAGCTAGTATCGTCTAGATAAAGTGGAATTTCACCCATTTCGCCAAGGGCATCACCAATTTTAGCGAAGTCATCGTTGGAGATATTACCAGTACGGATGCGCCAAGAGTCAACATTAGAGGTGGTGGAAATAATACGATCGACAATTTCATTTTTTGCCATCTCCATAGAGAAGAAAAGCACACCACATTTATTAATGCCGGCGACATTGTAGGCCAGGTTTTGGGCAAAAGTAGTTTTACCCATGGCTGGACGTGCACCGATAATAATCAAGTCGCCTTTTTGGAGGCCGGCGGTTTTATTGTCAAGATCACGGAAGCCAGTCTTAAGACCACGGAGAGCGCCTTTATTTTTGCTAAGCATTTCCATACGGTCATAGGCGTCGACCAGAAGGTCAGAAAGTGCGGTGTAATCGGTTTTTGTATTGCTATCAGAAACCGCAAAAAGTTCTTTTTCAGCTTGTCCCAGCATGGCGCCCACTTCATTGGCGGAATCGTAGGCCTTGGTAGCAATTTCAGTGCCGGCCTTGATGAGACGGCGACGAATTGAGGCTTGTTCTACGAGATTGGCATAGGAAAGCGCATTGGCGGCGGTTGGTACTACCATAGTGAGGTTAGAAATGTATGTGGCGCCACCGACCTCTTTGAGAAGCTTCATAGATTTGAGCTCGGAAGTCAAAGTGACAAGGTCGATTGGTTGACTACGTTCATAGAGATTCATCATGGCGCGATAAATATGTCCATGAATTTGGTGATAAAAATCAATCGGTTTAAGTTTTTCAAGAATGTCTGGAAAGGTCGTACTGTCGAGTAGGATGGAACCGAGGAGGGATTTTTCGGCTTCAATATTCTGAGGTGGAACTTTACCGCCAAAAAGGCTAGGGTCATTTTGAGAAATGGTCGATTTTTGCGACCTTGATTTAGCTGATTCCGCCATATTACCTCCTAGAATGGACTATCTTCAAGTTCTTGTATGTTACCCATTATATCAGAAATCGCGCTGAGTGAGGCGTCGTCAGTTTTTGGTGTAGCTTCCAATTTTCCGGCACTAAATTGATTAAAATCGACAGCGGTACTGGGAGTTTTATGTTCGTCGGGGTTCATAATAGTAATATTGAGACCATTGATAGCGGTTTTTAGGACTTCGAGGTTATTCTTGCTGTTTAAAATATTGAACCAAACCTTGGCACTCGGGTAAATTTCTAATTGATTAGATTTGTAGGCAAAATATGATTTGTTAAGTGGGACGAAAAGGGTTTCGGCAATGTTTTTAATGTTTTCGAGAAAACCTTTGGCACTAAAATCACCAGAGCCAGAAACTACAGCTTCTGGAATTGTCATAGCTTCGACCTGAACTTGCTGATTCTGAATCTCTGCGCGTTCTTGGATTTTTTCAGTAATTTTGGATTTAGAAATTTTGACTAGACGTTCGCGGATTTCGGGATTGATCGAAGGCTTAGCGGATTCTTCTTGGGGTGCTGGGGCCGTTGGAGTCACTGGAGTCGCTGTGGCTGCCGGTTCGGCGATAGGAGATTCTGTGGTCCCTTGCGGGATTATTGCTTCTGGCGCTGGGGTAATTACTTCTGGATTTTTGGTCTGAATTTGTGGAGATGAAGGGGCAGAAATGGTAATCGGTGCAGCTTTAAAATGATCCAAAATTAGGGCCACGATGAGTTTGGCGCTGGCAAACTCACCATTTACGGCATAAAGCTTTTCGATGAGGTGAAGATTTTTGGCGGTAGGATTTTGCACGATGGTTTTAATAAGGCTAGTTGCGATTCCCTCGGCTTTGTTGCCTTGATTGATGAGTTCCTCGACGAGACTGCGAATTTGGTCGACATTTTCCTGCTCATAGCTTGCTAGTAATTCCTGAATTAGAACCTGCTTAGGTACACCCAAGGCGGAAGAAACTTCTTCGGTGGTAATCAGAGTGGATTTATCAGGGTGAAGATTGCTTAACTGGTCGAGAATCGATAAAGAATCACGAAAGGAGCCGCCGCCCTGTTCGATGAGTAGTGAAAGAGCGTCTTTCTCGATATTGATTCCCTCTTTTTGGCAGATGCCTTCGAGGAATGGTTGCATGACGGATTTGTCCGCCAGTTTAAAATGAAAAATTTGCACACGCGAAAGAATGGTGGCGGGAATTTTTTCTGGGTTTGTAGTGGCAAAAATAAAAACGATGTGTTCTGGTGGTTCCTCGAGGATTTTTAAGAGTGCATTAAAAGCATTCTTCGAAAGCATATGGATTTCGTCAATGATGTAGACCTTGTATTTGCCAGTGGTCGGGGCGAGCATGGCTTTGTCGCGTAATTCACGGATATTTTCGACCATAGTAAATACGGCGGCATCTATTTCGATAATGTCGACATAATTATCTTCCAGTTGATAATCGAAATGATTAATTTCGTGAGCAAAAATACGGGCTACCGAAGTTTTGCCGCAGCCTCTGGCGCCGACAAAAAGATAGCCGTGAGAAATTTTTTGATTAGTGAGTTGAGTTTGTAACTGACGAATAGTATCGTCCTGACCGACGACATCTGCGAGCTTAAGTGGGCGATATTTGCGATATAAGGCTTTCGTCATATTTAGAGCGACGCCTCGACGGCAGCCCAATTGGCGTCATCGTTGTTCGCTGGAATGACTACTGAAACCTGAGAACCTTCTTTGAGACGGAAATAGGTCACCGATGCATAAAGAATTTCGTATTCGCGACCATTAACTTCGACAAAATATTTGTCGTCATGGCGAATCAAAGTACCGATCACGGTTTTGCGTTCGACTGGTCCGATTTGCTTGTAGAGGAATTTGCCTTCCTTCGTGATGGTGAGCTTCATAATGTCACCTTCAACAAGCTTAGACTTACTGGCGTAGTTGGCTGGAACTGGGTAGTTCTTGCCGTCTTGGTCAATCATGATTTGACCATCAAAGACACCTTCGATAATCTTGCCTTCGTTATTACTAATAACTACTTCTCTCGGGGTAGTAATGGTTTCCCCGTCTCCAAGCATCGAAATCAAAAGTTCTTTGGCGGCGGCCAAATTGGTTTCTGCTTCTTGAATAAGAGAACGGAGTCGTTTTATTTGTTTTTCTGGTAATTCAGACATCACCTCGCATCCTGTCTGTTTAATAAATATCACTCTAATCGTACGGCCTTTTTAGGAAAATGTCAAGAAAGATAAGGTTAAAATTAGTGGACTTTATGGAGAAATTATGTTAAAAAATGCTATTTTTCGAAAAATCGTTTATGATAGAGGTATGATAAAAATTATAGCTGGTGGCAAGAAGCATATTCCAGAGATTGTGAGCATGATTTCGGAATATGAAAAGCGTTTGAAAAAACCGTTTGATATAAAATGGATGTTTTTCGAAGAAAAGAAGCTTGATGAATATCTGGCTAGCTGGCCATTCACGGGGCGAGAATTTGTAATACTTTTGGATGAGCGTGGAGTGATTTTTAAGAATAGCCAAATCGCGGAAATTATGTCACGCGAGTTTAATTTTGGGAAAGAAATTGTCTTAATTATTGGCGGTGCGTATGGCGTGACGGAAGAAGTGAGGAAAAAATCTGATGTGGTCTGGAGTTTTTCGAATCTGGTTTTCCCTCATCAATTGATGCGAGTGATGCTAGTGGAGCAGATTTATCGCACCCAAGAAATTTTGCATGGTGGAAAATATCATCACGAATAAAATCAGTGGCAGTGGTTTGCATTTTTCCCTTCTCTCTGATATAATGTAGGAAGTTACCAAAGACAGTGACGGAGTAATCTTAATAAAGTCACCGAGGAAAATCTTCTAATTAATTTTTCTGGTAACGAAAATTAAAAATTCGTAAACTTTTTAATAAAAAATTTAACAATCAAGGGAACTTTTTATGGCAATTTCTAAAGATAAAAAGAATACATTGGTTGCAGATTTAACTAAGCTTTTATCAGAAGCTAAACTTACCGCTTATGCAAACTATCAAGGTTTGTCTGTGGCTGAACTCGAAGAGTTACGTCACAGTGCTCGTGAGCAGGGTGTGAAAATCAAAATCGTGAAGAACCGCTTGGTTCGTGTTGCGATGAATGAAATCGCTGTCTATAAAGACACCGACACTACTCACCTCACTGGTCAATTAGTTTATGCTATTTCTGATACCGACGAAATCGCTCCTGCTAAGATTTTGGCAGAGTTTGGTAAGACCCACAAAGCTTTCGAACTTTTGGGTGGTTTTTCTGAAACTGGCAACGCCTTGGATACTGCAGAGATCAATGCTCTTGCATCTCTTCCTTCCAAGAACGAATTGGTCGCCCAGGTGGTGGCTCAATTGCTTTCCCCAGTCAACGATTCCATCTCAGCTCTCGCTGGTGGTCTTTCCGGAATTGTTTCTGGCTTAGAAAACAAGTAACAAGTGTACTATTAATAATAAATTTAATTTTTCGAAAGGTCTAATATGGCTGATATTAAAAAACTTGCTGAAGAATTAGTAAATCTTACTGTTCTTGAAGTAAACGAACTCAAAAATACTCTCAAAGATGAATACGGTATCGAACCAGCTGCTGCCGCTGTTGCTGTTGCTGCTGCTCCTGCCGCTGCTGCCGAAGAAGAAGGCAAATCTGAATTTAACGTCGTCCTTAAGGACGCTGGCGCTCAAAAGATCGCTGTAATCAAGGCTGTTAAAGAAGCTACCGGTCTTGGTCTTGGTGAAGCTAAAGCCCTCGTTGATGGTGCTCCTTCAACCGTAAAAGAAAACGTTAAGAAAGACGAAGCTGAAGCTTTGAAGAAAACTCTCGAAGAAGCTGGTGCTGTCATCGAATTAGCTTAATTAAAACTCTGAAGTTTACGAATTTATCTAAAATATCCCACCTTGGTGGGATATTTTTTATGGCTTGCGCCAGAATGCGCCAGGGTTTGATGGTCCCTCGTCTATGCGAGCATAGGAAATATCGTGTCCGGGTACCGAGGTTCCTTGTTGCCCCTTAAGATTAGAAAAATATCCTCCGAAAATTCCACTTGATTGGGTAACATTTGTTGTGACAAAAGTATCAGATACATAGATCTTTTCGATATAAGATGAATCGTAGAATAATTTAGTCATATTCGTCACTTTGCTAGTGTCCCAGCCAGTAAGGTCCAATTCAGGGGATGCCCAAACTTCTTCAAAGGTAGAAGCCATATTTGTGACATTTCTTGTGTCGAAGGTGTTTACTACTGGATGCCAAGTTCTTGCATGGTATAGGAAATAAGATAAGTCCTTAACGTTAGAAGTGTTTAGAGTAAAATTAACAACTGCCTCTCTTGGCATAAAATAATCGCGATTATTTGAAAACATATGTTGCATATTTTCAACACTCGAAGTATCAAAATCGTCAATATCGAATTCGGTAACTCGATTCATACCAGAGAACATGTAACTAGTATCCTTAAGCGATGGTGCAGTAATTTTTGGAGCCTTAACTTTTTGAAAATTAGTGTTGTCCTTAAAAGCGCTACTTAGAGTAATTAGTCTTGGCGCATTTTGGTGAGATGGCCATTTGACATCGGAGACGCCTGGTTTAGCAAAAATGCCAGACATATCTTCAACATTGTCGAATCGAAAATTTGAGAGATCAATTAACGGTCCTCTATGACCTTCAAACATTCCCTTCATATTTTGGACTAGACTAGTGTTAAATGTGGCTGGGAAGATTACAGGATTTTTGGTATAGGTTGATGCAAACATGTAGGAAGTATCGGTGACTTTATTAGCTATAAGTTTAGAAACTATATCGTCCATATAGATATTTCTTACGTTGAAGTACATACGACCTAAGTTGATTGCGTTATCAAGGCGTAGCTTATCTATATGATTAATTGCAGTAAGTGACGTACAGTTTTCAAACATGGAGCCAAAATCGGTCGCCGTGGTGGAATTCAAATTCTCGGAAAAAGTGAGTATTTTAAGGCTTTCGTCGTTTTTAAAAAAATTTTTAAATGAAGTATTTTTATTAAAGTCTATATTTGTCAGGTCGAGCGAGGTGAGATAGTCGCAAAATTCAAACATTGATTCGGCGTTGGTGATATTTTCACCCATAGGCTCACTGTGATTTAGTGTAAGATTTTTGGCTTTGAGATTTTTAAACATAAAAGAGGTATCTTTGGCTTGTTTGAAATCTATTTTAGATAAATCTAATGTTGAAGAGTTATTGTAACTTTTTGTATCCATAAACATTTTGGAAAAATTTTCAGTTTTGCTAAATGTTGCATTTGGTAGTGAGGTTTGATACACTTTTGCTCCTTCAAACATTGATGAAGCATCTTTAACATTATCAAATGTAGCTTGATCTAGAAAAATCTTTGATGCTGAAGTATTTTTGAACATGTTTTTGGTGGATGGAATATTTTTGAAAGATGCGGAACTTAGATTGATCGTATCGAATTTACTATTTTCAAAAGCTGACTCTGCGTCCATGACCGTATCTCCATTAAGCATAGATAAGTTGATACCATGGCTGGCATTTACATCCTTAAACGCACGTTTTAGGTTGGTGACGTTTTTGATAAAAAGTGGATTTTCAATTTTAGTGATAAATTCACTTTCAAATGCAGATTCCATATTTTCTATTGGTGAATTACTTAGATAATTAATAAAGGTGCTAATATCGAAATTATGATAATGTCCGTTCCATGGGCGTGTGTTGTGGAAAAGGTGAGAAATATTTTTAACTTTAGAAAAATTTAGCATCTCCCGAGTTTTTCCTTCTTTAAAATTAAATCTAGGTTCATAGGTTGTTCCATTGAGTCCAGCAAAGAGGTAGGATAAATCTTCTGGAAAAATTATTTCTGTTGCATTGGTCCAAATACAAGTTAGTCTCCAATCTTGATAGCTTCCAGGGTAAATGCTAAGATAGACTTTAGTTTCTGAATCTGGAGTTGAAATAACTTGAGTTAATTCAGTGGTAATTAATTCACTACATTTTTTCTTTGCGATGGTGATATTTAGACTTGGTACATATGCGTAGTCTTCTGGAATCTGTTTCGCTGGATCTGAGTAATACGATGAGTCTTGAATGTTTAATACTTTACGAAAAGCTTGATTAATCTCAGGACCAGAAAC
>CAUTFL010000013.1:0-18230 GCA_963538065.1 uncultured Candidatus Saccharibacteria bacterium
ATGAACTACCAACCTTCGAATACACACCAAATGAAATCAAAAAGACGATGACCGGCTACGGCTCAGCCGATAAAAAGCAAATGCAGGAAATGGTAAAACTGCATCTGGATTTAACTAGCGTACCCAAACCGGATGATGCGGCTGACGCTTTGGCCGCCGCGATCACCCACTCTTTGATGCATCGATTTTAGATTATTATTAGATTACTAGATTGCCCGACGCCCACCGGATGGGCATCGAGTATTTCATAAAATTATTTGGCAATGACTTCGTCGATAATGCCGTAATCTTTAGCTTCATCAGCGGACATCCAGTTATCACGGTCCATGTCTTTGATGATTTGGTCGACTTTTTTGCCGGTGTTCTTAGCGAGAATTTCAGCGAGGCGTTTCTTCAAGAAAATACCTTCTTTGAGCATAATTTCCTGATCGGTAATCTTACCCTGAGTGCCAGAACTTGGCTGATGAATCATCACGCGAGCATTTGGCAAGGCAAAACGCTTACCTTTGGCACCACAGCTAAGCAACATGGCACCCATAGAGGCCTGAAGACCGATACCAATAGTTTGAACATCTGGCTCAATGTAATTCATGGTGTCGATAATGGCAAGACCATCATAAACGGAGCCACCTGGAGAATTGATATAGAGCTTAATGTCTTTCTTTGGGTCTTCGTGAGCGAGAAAGAGAAGCTGGGCCACCACGAGATTAGCAGTATGAGCATTGACGTCCTCACCGAGGAAGATAATACGGTCATTTAAGAGCCTAGAGTAGATGTCATAAGAGCGTTCACCACGATTGGTGGTTTCAATGACGGTTGGGACGAGATAATTTTTGGGATTTAGGTTAGTTTGCATAGAATTTTCCTTTCCTTATTTTTGAGATTCGAGGTTGTTAGAAACGGCGTTAGAATTAATCTGATTCATCAGCTGATTTTCGAAAAGTACATGGTTATTATATTCGGCAATTTGCTGATTAATGGCATCGATAGATTGCTGGATACTCTGATAAGTAGCCTCATGACGACTGATACGTGCTTCCAGAGTAGCACGTTCATTTTGATAGCGCCAACCAGAAATTTGACCAGATTCGACGCGTCGATTAAAATCGAGAATTAATTGATTTAAGGCATTGGTTTCATTATTGTAGGCCTCAGTTTGCTGATTAATAGTAGCCTGCTTGGCGTCAATTTCAGATTTTAGTGAAGTGAGTTTGTCATTAAGCTTTTGAAAAACAGAGTGATATTGCTGATTAAAATCCGTGATAGTCTGACGATGCTGGAAATAGGCGGCGTAATGTTTTTCGAGATATTCCGACAACTCAGCGACTTCGGTACCGAGACGTGAATGCAATTCATCATAGAAGTCATCCTCAGAATAGCTCTTAATCGAGGTGCGGATTTCATGATCAGCCGGAAGGTTATCGTAAGCCTTTTTGATTTCTTCATTCAAGCGATCTTTTTCCCAAAAAGGGACGCGTTGATAAGCCGCATGAAGCATTTCATGAGCCGTGGTCACCTCGATTACTCCTGGAAGATCATTCGATTCGACATGATAGAGATAAATACGATCGTTATCATGGACATAACAACCCAGGACGTAGACTTCATGGTTATGCGAATGACAACTCTGATTAAAGGCCTGCTTCTCTTGCAAAGCTGGATGAGTAGCGAGCAGGGTTTTCGAAGCTTTTTCCGTAAGATTAAGTTTCTGGACGTAAGGCTTCAGGGTGTCAGAAATTTGAAAATCATAACCCTTAATATCATCTTGCAAACAGATAAAGGCAAAAGCACCGGCGAAAAGGGTGCCAAAAATCACAAGGCCGCTAAGCCAGTCGGCGAGCGTTAGACTACGCCGACGAGACTGAACGGGGATTTCTGGCGATGAATTTTCCATATTATTTTTCAGTGCTTTCGATCTTTAATTTAAGCTTATCACCTTTTAGGCTAATTTGGGCGATTTGTCCTGGCAAAATTTCTTCCGCAATAATCGCGTCAGAGAGTAAGGTTTCCAAATTATCTTCGATGGCACGGCGTAACGGCCTGGCGCCATTTTTGGGATCAAATCCTTTTTCGATAAGGAAGTCACGGACCTTAGTGTCGAGCTTCAAGCCGATAGCTTTTTCGGCGAGACGTTTTTTCAAATCTTCAATCATATTATCAAAGATTTCTTCGACTTGTTTACGAGAGAGAGCATGGAAGACTTCGATGGCATCGAGACGGTTAATGAGTTCTGGACGCATAGATTTCTTCAAAGCTTTCATCGCAGCATTCTTACTGGCCTCATAATCTTCAGTGATAAATTGATCCTTAGTTTTTTGATGACTCGAGAAGCCAAAGGCCTGATCGTTATACATTTCGTCGGAACCAAGGTTGGAGGTCAAAATAACGATAGTATTGTTGAACTTCACACGGTTGCCTTGACCATCGGTGAGAACGCCGTCTTCAAGAATTTGCAGCAGCATATTAAAGACATCCGGGTGAGCTTTTTCAATCTCGTCAAAGAGCACCACGGAATATGGATGGCGGCGCACCGATTCGGTCAATTTACCACCATCATCATAACCAACGTAGCCAGCTGGCGCACCCACCAAGCGTGAAACATTGTGCTTTTCACCAAATTCTGACATATCGATTTTAATTAAAGCATTCTCCCCGCCGAAGACTTCACGCGCGATCACCCGAGCGAGCTCAGTCTTACCCACACCAGTCGGACCCATGAAGAGGAAGGAACCGATTGGACGTCTAGGATCACTAATACCGGAACGACCACGGCGAATAGCCTTAGCCACATCATGAATCGCTTCGTCTTGACCGATGATGGCCTTATCGAGATGCGCTTCTAGTTTCGAAAGAACCTTCAATTCACTACCGTGAACCTTAGAAACTGGAATACCAGTCTTGAGAGAAATGGCTTCGGCGAGATTTTCTTCAGTGAGGACTGGTGAAACATTTTCATCCACACCAGCCTGCTCGAGAGATTTGATTTTTTCTTCTAATTTAGCGAGACGAGTTTTGTAGAGAGCGGCTTTTTCAAAATTTTCAGCCTCAGCACTATCTTCAATTTTTTGCTGGAGTGATTCACGCTCAATTTTTAATTTCTTATATTCGCCACTACCACTTTTGTCAGCGGCTACTTTGGCAATGGCACTCGCTTCATCAATCACATCAATCACCTTGTCCGGCATATAGCGATCGTTGATATAGCGCTTCGACATACTGACGGCGGTTTCAATAATCTTATCTGGGATTACTATGCCATGATGTTTCTCGTAATGTGATTTAATTCCCTTCAAGATACGCACGGTAATAGCATCGGAAGGTTCCTCGACGATTACGGTTTGGAAACGACGCGCGAGAGCTTTATCTTTTTCGATCGATTTGCGATATTCATCCATGGTAGAAGCACCAATCAGATGAATCAAACCACGCGCGAGAGCTGGCTTCAAGATATTTGCGGCATCCAGGCTACCCTCAGAGGAGCCAGCGCCGGTTAAGAGATGAATTTCGTCAATAAAGAGGATAAGGTCCTTACTTTCGATGGCTTCGTCGACGATACCTTTAATGCGCTCCTCGAAGTCGCCACGGAATTTAGTACCGGCGACCACAGAACTGAGGTCGATTTGATAAATTTTCTTACCAATCAAATTACCTGGCACCTCATTTTTGGCGATACGAGTGGCGAGACCTTCGACAATGGCGGTCTTACCCACACCCGCTTCACCGATCAGTACAGGGTTGGACTTGGTGCGACGAGAAAGCACGGTGAGAGCGCGCTCAATTTCGCGATCACGACCAATCACAGTATCGAGACGACCTTGACGAGCCAATTCGGTGAGATCCACGCCGTATTTGGTGAGCCACTTGAGCGGACGTTTACGCTTAAAATCATTTTTCTTTTGATCAATCTTGGCTTCTTCGGCCTGTTTTTCGGCAAACTCTTCAATAGTTTTCGATAATTCGGTGAGGTCAATATTGAGACCCTGAAGAATTAAACTAGCGCGAGAGTTTGGCTGGCGAATCAGAGCATATAGTAGGTGCTCGGTACCAATTAATTTAATCCCCTGCTCTTTCACAAAGTTGGAAGCGAGGCGCAGAGTCAAAACAGCGGCTTCTGAAAGTGACATCATGGCCATATCCGCCCCTGGAACTTCGATGGCGGTATGATTCATCAGTTTTTCAACCTGGTCGAGATTCACATCCTCATCGGCGAGAAAACGCGCACCAGTGGAGGTATCTTGCGAAAGAATACCGAGAAGCAAATGTTCGGTGCTCATGTAGCCGTTATTATAACGCTTGGCATAATAATCGGATTTCTGAAGCGCAAAACGAGCATTCTCGGTCAATTTATTCATTATTTCAGTAAATTCATCTTGCATAATTCTATTGTATAGCAAATATTAGCACTGTCAAGCGATGAGTGCTAATTATTTCCAGCTCCAAGACAGGTTCTAGTAAAAATTACAAAGTTAACAGAGGTGTGATTTTAGCTTAGGAGGATTTCAGAACTTCGAGACCTGGGAGAGTACCATGAATTAAGAATTCGAGACTGGCGCCACCACCGGTGGAAACTAAGGAAAAATTAAGTGGAGGCTGGTCGGAATATCGATTTTGTAAGAGGTTTTCTACGAAACCAGTGGTATCACCACCGCAGATTACGGAAAGATTATCTGCCGGGTTTTTAACACCAATAGATTCAGCAATAACCCGAGAAGCAAAATCAAAAGGTGGTTTTTCGGTAAGACCGAGGGTACCATTCCAGATAATGGTACGCGATTTTAGTACGAGGTCGATTAGCTGGTCGAGGGATTTCGGGCCAATATCGAGTTTAGCGCCGGATTCATCCTCGGTAAAATCCGAGGCGACAGTAATTTGAGGCAAATCTGAAGTGAATCCATCGGCAGCGATTTTGCCTCCGACAAAAATATGGTCAGAAAGTGAAGCGAAATGTTCGATGAGAGGGGATTTATCCTTGACCTTAGCCCCACCAATAATTAACAGTACAGGATGAAGCGGATTTTCTTGCACCTTTTTCAGATTCTCGATTTCTTGCTCGACTAGTAAACCCATGACGCTCGGCAAGAGGCGCGGCAAGGCATCAGTGGAAGCGTGAGCGCGATGTAAAACACCGAAGCCGTCCTGAACGAAACAATCCGGCTGAATCGTATCAAAAATAGCCTGAGCGAAATCTTTTGAATTCTCCTCTTCACCAGGATGAAAACGCAGATTTTCTAATAAAATTACCGTGCCTTCTGGGGCTTCGGAGATTAATTGCTTGGTAGCCTCACCAGTAGTTTCGGGTGCAAAAAAGACTTCGCGTTGCAGTAAACGAGAAAGCTCAGCCGCGACTGGTCGTAAGGAAAATTCCGGCATAGGCTTCCCTTCTGGGCGACCGAGATGAGATATGATTACCAGTTTTTTGACCTGATGGTCTAAAAGGTACTGAATGGTAGGAAGAGATTTTTCGATGCGTAAATTGTTTTCAATAATACCATTTTCGAGCGGCACATTATAATCCGTACGAAGTAAAACGGTTTGATGTTCGGGGTGCAAAAAATGAAGATTGCGATACATGTTTTAATTATACCGCAATCTTCTAATCGTGCTAAAGCTTATAACTAAATACTACGAATTTGAATAGTATCCGTACCGCCAATCACGTTAGGTTGGCCAGAAACAATCACAGCGAGCACTTTGTCTTCACCTGGCTTGGTATTGATGTAGCCAGAAGCTTTGAGCTCTTGAACGAGATCAATGCCATAGTTCTCAGAGAATGGACGTTCGAAACTAGCGTTAGCATAGTTCAAAGCCAATTGGCTAGCCACACGCTTATTCGAAGTCACCGAGATGATTGGGAGATTTGGACGTTCGGCAGAAATTGAGACGGCAGTAGCACCAGAAGCCGTTTCACAAACGATAACATCAGCATGGATTTTTTCAGCAAGACTGACGGCGGCATTGGCCACAGCATTATATTCACGATTTTCACCAGTCACATCCTGGTCAATTGGGTCGACCTTGGAATGGTTCTGAGTGTAAAGGATGATTTGCTTCATTTGCTTGACGGCTTCAATTGGGTATTTACCGTTGGCAGTTTCATCGGAAAGCATGACAGCATCAGCACCTTGAATCACAGCGTTGGCAACGTCAGAAACTTCAGCGCGAGATGGACTTGGATTATCGACCATGGAGCCGAGCATCTGAGTGGCTACGACACAGATTTTACCGTGCTTGCGGCAAAGGCTAATAAGTTTGCGTTGGACGATAGGGACAACTTCATTGCCAGCTTCGACAGCCATGTCACCACGGGCGACCATGATACCATCGGCAGCTTCAACGATAGCTTCCATTTTTTCATCAGTTTCGATAGCTTTTTTGGTTTCAATTTTAGCGATAATTTGAGCGGTAGAACCGAGAGAAACCAAGATTTGACGGAGTCTTTCGACATCATCAGCACTCTGGATGAAGCTCATGGCTACGTAATCAAAATCACGGGTAGCACCAAATTCGATGTCAGCCATATCTTTTTCGGTAATCACATCACCACCGAAGTCGGTATCCGGGAGGTTGAGACCCTTGCGGCTCATAATCGTGCCTTCGTTTTCAACCTTAACCTTGATAGCGGTACCGCTGACGACTTCAGTAACAGTTGAGCGAATTTTACCATCGAAGATGAAGAGCGGTTCACCAACCTTCATGCGCTCAGCGAGATTGTACTGAACTGGGAGAATGTTTGAACCGTCGTGTTCGGTGACGGCATAATCGAGGATCAATTCGTCACCTGGCTTAACTTCGTAATGATTGTCTTTAATGACACCAAGGCGAATCTTAGGACCTTGAAGGTCTTGAAGAATAGCGACGGAGCGGCCTTTTTTCTCGGCAGCTTTTTTAATCCAAGCGATTTGCTCATCGCGTTCTTCGTAACTTCCGTGAGAGAAGTTGAGGCGGCAGCAGTTAACGCCTGCCATGACTAGCTCGGCAATTTTTTCTTCAGTGAAGACGGCTGGACCGATGGTAGCCAAAATTTTAGTTCTTTTATATAGTTTACTCATATCGTTTGATATTATAACATAATTGTGATAATCTTGTGTTTTCGTGGTAAGATAAACATATCTGGGTGTGGCGCAGTTGGTAGCGCGCGCGGTTCGGGACTGCGAGGTCGCCAGTTCGAATCTGGTCACCCAGACCATAAGATTATACCTACCAAACTGGCGGAACGTCCCAAGGGGTAAACGCCAGTTCGAATCTGGTCACCCAGACCATTCAAGGAGGAAAAATAAAGAAAATTTATTTTCTTTATTTGATCGACGCAGAATGGAAAGATTTTGCGATAGCAAAAGCTTACCATGAAATTATATCTACCAAATAAAAAAAGACTGGAACTATTCCAGTCTTTTTGGTTATAAATAATTATTGATCTTTCTTATAGTCGATATCATACCAATCTTTTAGTTTGCGGCGAGACTCTTCATCATTTGTAACTTTATAATTAATAACATCGGTGTTTCGAAGAATTGTACCGTAATGCTTCTCCTCTAATTCTATCACGTAAAATATTTTGGATAGCATTAGGGCATTCATATAAAGTGTCGCTCCCCACATAATAAAAGCTAATACAACGGCAATAACTTTCAAAGTATGTGTTTTAGATTGTGGTTTTACGGTTTTTATTTGTCCCATAATATCGTCCTTTTAATCCTATAATTATCTTATGATTAACGATGGTTTTCATTAATATTATTAAGCATTTCTATCTCTTTTTCGTTCTTAGGGTCGTTTTGGACGCGCAAATTTACTTCACGAATACGAAATTGAATTTGATTAAAATATTTTTGATATTCAACATTTAGTTTGCCAAATGAGTAATCTATTATTAGTATATTACCAATAAAGCTTGCAATCACTAAGATAATGCAGATAATCACAGCAATAAAGAGTCTTTTGTCGTCCTTTATTTGACTTTTGTTGTTTTGTTTAATCATATTGACTCCTTATTAAGATATTTTGAGCAGTTTTACGTCATGCTCAGGACCACAGAGAGATAAAAAAACACTATCTGACATCAGCTTCATAATATCGATGGAATAACCACCCCTTCAAATAAACATCGATATTCTTATGCTTCTTGTCGTCTTCTATAACACCCGTATGCACGTTTTGCGCCCAGTTTTCCTCAGTGCCGCCAATCCCGATGTGAAGACTGTATGGACGACCATAAGTTTCGTATCTCCAATTAGCTATTTGCGAATCACCAGTTCTTTCGATTCTAGCCCAACCAGATTCACCACCATAAACTTCTACCCAGACACCAACTACCGATCTATACCATGTATAATCAGTTATCGTGCCATATGCTGCCATTGATTTAAATGAAATCGGCATAGACAACAGCAAGGTAGTAGCGGAAGCAACAAGAATTTTTCTAGCAATAGAATTTAGCATAGATAACCTCTCTTTCGTAATGTACTAAACTATCTACTAGTTACATGATTAATATAGCATAAACATTTTAGATACTCAATTTTGTTTTAAGCTAAAGTCTACAATTAAAAAAGGACTGATTAAATCCCAGTCCTTTTCCAATTGTAGTCAGTTAGTCTTTTTTGTAGTCGATATTATAATATTCTTTTAATTCATTGCGTGAAGATTCGTCGTTATTGGCCTTCAAGTCCAAGACTTTCACCTGGTGATAAAGAGTATTAAAGTGTGCTTGCTGTAATTTAATTATAGTTCCTACCGCATTTGCTAACATAATGTTTAAGACAATTGTTGCAAGGCTAATTAAAATCAATACGATTAGGCCAATATTTTGCAGCTTCATCGGTGATGGTTCTTTTTTAGATTTTACTTGTGCCATATTTTCCTTTTTGTGTTACAGTTTTGATTTTCTTCCCCGTTACCTGCATTATATTATAGAAAAGTGCTTATGACAAATAAAAATAACCCTGAGAAGTGGGTTATTTTTTAGATTTTTATAGTGACGAGAAATTACTTAGCGTATTCGATAGCGCGAGTTTCGCGAATCACATTCACCTTGATCACACCTGGGTAGCTCATGGTAGCTTCAATTTTTTCGGCAATATCACGAGCTAATTTCAGGGCAGTGAGGTCGTCGATCTGCTTTGGCTCGACAATTACACGAATTTCACGGCCGGCAGAAATGGCGTAAGCCTTATCGATACCATTGAAGCTGGTAGCAATATTTTCTAATTCTTTCATACGTTCGGCGAAATTCTCGGCGGAAATATTACGGGCACCTGGACGAGCAGCGGAAATTGCGTCAACGATTTTCACAATAATAGCTTCGACCGTGGTTGGCTCAATGTCGTTATGATGAGCGGCGATAGCGTGGGTAATTTGATCGGAGAGACCATATTTTTTGGCAAGTTCAGCACCAATTTCAGCGTGCTTACCCTCAATCTTATGAGTGACGGCTTTACCGACATCGTGAAGCAAGGTAGCAGTCTTGGCGACGCGAACATCGGCACCAATTTCTTCGGCAATCATGCCGGCCATGTGTGCCATTTCAATCGAGTGAAGCAAGACGTTTTGACCATAGGAAGTACGGAATTTGAGCTCACCGAGCAAGTGCAAAATTTCGTGCGGAATACCAATCACGCCAACTTCACGTGCAGCGTCTTCACCAGCACGCACAACTTCTTTTTCGATTTCGCGTTCAGCCTTGGCGACGGCATCTTCGATACTCGATGGATTAATACGGCCATCTTTCATCAAACGTTCCAGGGCATATCGTGCGACTTGGCGGCGAATCGGATCGAAGGAAGAAAGTACCACCATACCAGGAGTGTCGTCGACCATAATATCGACACCGGTAGCACGCTGAAGGGCCTGAATATTACGACCTTCCTTACCGATGATGCGACCTTTCATTTCGTCATCTGGCAACTTCAAAGCGGTAACCGTACGATCAGCAGTGACTTCGGAAGACATGCGTTCCATAGCAGTAACTAGTAGAGCCTGGGCGGTTTCGTCGATGTCGCGACGAAGCTCTTTTTGTTCCTTAGTAATTAAACCGACGAGATCATCCTTGATATCTTTTTCGGTCATCTTAATTAATTTTTCTTTCGCATCAAGCTTAGTGAGGCCGGCAATTTTTTCCAACTTTTCTTGCTGTTTGTCGCGAATTTGATGAATTTCAAGCTTCAAATCATCAATTTCACGCTCTTTGTTGGTTAATTTTTCCGAGCGTTTTTCTAACTGATCGAAACGATTGTCGAGTGAGGTTTCACGCTCAGAGAGACGCTTTTCGGTTTGGCGCCAATCTTTACGACGAGCCTCCTCTTCTTGCTGAGATTTGTCAGCAATGCTGCCAGCTTCTTTTTTGGCCTTAAGAACAATGTCGGCAGCCTCATTTTTGGCCTTACGAATAAGATCTTCGGCCTTAGCTTTGCCGCCAGATTCATTCTTTTTGTTATAGACCAGGACAAAACCGGAACCACAAACAAGACCAGCAATAATACTGAGTGCTATCGGAATAAACATTTGACTTCACTTTCTATTTGTCGACGCCAATATCTTCATCATACCGGCAGTTTTACAAAATTAACAAAATTATTTAATAAATCAAAATCCCCCTGTCTTGATTTTATCATAAAGACCGCTCTTATTCGTAGGTTTCGAGAGCAAAAATCATATTGCGAATGATTTGATTGGAAGCAGTTTCAAGACCGAGCTCTGCGCCATCCTTACTACTGATAGTTGGGTCAGTGTAGAAGAAATTATAATCCTTGTAAGTCGTGACCTTGGTGCCAAAACGTTTACCGGTAGAAGCTTCAAAATCACCTTCGGAAACTGGCACACGCACGAGACAGCCTTGCTTGCCGAGATTTTTGGCCGGATCAGCAAATTCCTGTTTTGCTTGGACACCTTTTTGGATGCCATTGAAACAAATTGAATTGCGATATTCGTAAGTATTTAAGACATAGCTCATGGTGGAAATATTATCTGGGACTTTCAATTTGATATTCCAGTCGGAAAGATAAATGTAACCGAGAGTGGTTTTGTAAACTGGAACATCGGCTGGAGTGGAAATTTTCGCCACACCAGAAGATTCTTCGACAGCAGCGATGATTTGAGCTTGGTTCTTAATGGTATTATTCGCAGTAGTGATTTTATCACCTTGAGAAATACCGTAAACCAAACCGATTAAGCTCAAAACGAGGAACAAAACAGCGAGAATACCAAAAACCATCGCCATGGTAGTCATCTTCTTCAAGGCTTTCATAGCAATAAATCGAGGGTCTTTTTCCTTGGCTTCTTTTTCAGCCTTGGCGGCTTCAGCAGATTTTGTCGCATCAGCATTCGGATCCACTACGGTGAATTTTTCCTCAAAATGAGTTGGCGAAGCGACTGGAACATTGAGCTGATTATAGACAATTTCTGGGCCATTATTCATTTCTTGACCTGGATTTTTCTGAGTTTCGGTAGCCTGGTTCAACATGGCAGCATTTTGAATGGATTGATTGATCATGCTCTGGTTAGAATTAGGATTACCATTACGGGCAGCCTGCGTGAAGCCATTTTCACCAAAAGGATTGGAACTGTCATTGGTGTAAAAATTATTGGTATTCTCGGCAGCAAAAATCTGTTCAGCAGAAGCGGCTGGTGAAGTGTAATTATTGGCTTGATATGTATTAGCTGGGGTTGTTTCAGTAACTGGAGTAGACACTGGAGTGGACTGAGGAGTAGAAAAAGTGGCAGAATTATTATTAAAAAGATCAGCTGGGCTAGGGATAGTAGGCTGAGGAGTAGTGATATTTGACTGTTCAGAAGCTGGCTTGGCGAAACTTGGCTGATTGGAACCTGGGCTCACTTGCGGGGTGACAGGATGAGAAAGGCCAGCAGAAAAAGTCACACCACCGATGGTTTGAGGTTTTTGGTTGTTTTGATTTTGACGAAGATCTTGATCCATGAATTTCCTTATATCATATATTATAGCACAAGCGAAATGCGCGGCGGAATGGGAGATTTATTTTTTGGATGGCGTAATATTGGCCGGACGACCGTAGTTCGGTAGAATAATCGGCACCACTTCCCCATCCTGATTTTTCAAAGGAATTTGCAATTGATCAGCCAGAGCATTAACTACGGCAGCACCGATGCGGAGTCCAGTGAAAGAACCTGGACCGGCGAAGAAAGTGATTTCCGTCAGATCCTCCCAGTCGGCCTGATTTTCGACAAGTTTATCATGGATAAAGGTGAAAATTTGCTCGGCTAATTGATTTTTGAGGGGAGCGGAATACTCATTATCGTCGAGTTTTAGGATGGTATTTTCCGTAGAAGTATCGAGATAGAGTTTCATATTAATGCTCCGAAGTAAGATTTTGGGTTAAATTAAGCGTGCGACTACCGTCGTCATTAATGAGGATTTCTAAGCGCAAATGATTGGCGGGGAGAATTTCGCTCACAGTATCTGCCCATTCAATTACCGTAACCGTGTGTGGGTCCTGTAAGTTTTCAAATAAATCTTCCACCATGATGCCTGGATTTTCTAGGCGATAAAAATCATAATGCACAAGTTTCAGGCCTCGAGAATTTTCATAAACTTTCGAAATAGTGAAAGTCGGCGAAGTAATTTCTTCGGTGATTTCGAGACCACGAGCGAGACCTTTAGTAAAAGTAGTTTTACCGGCACCGACGTCACCCACTAGCTCAATCACGCAAGGCAAGGCGTCTTTGGATTGCAAAATCTCGCGCATCAAATTTTCCGCGAAGTCAATTACGGCAGCTTCATTTTTTATGGTGAGATTTTTCGTATTCATGTTTATATTATAATTCCCTCCGTTCGAAAATGAAAATTCTTATGCTATAATTTAGCTATGAATATCGATCCACGTGGCGCCAAGCGCATGCACAAAAGGAACGCGACCAAACTTAGCCCCAACTTCAAAAAACTCTCCAATCAAATTCGTCTGGAAACTCTGAGTTCGAAAATTATTCGTGGACTAATGATTGTGGTGGTCCTGATTTCGGTTTGTAGTGTGGGTTTTTCTTTGTTGGTAAAGAAAAATGTGACGGCCGAAGCTTTGGCGGAAAAACAATTTCAAGAATTAGCCAAAAGCTACTATGAGGATTTTTTCTATGATAATTTTGTGAATAGTCATAAGGATGAAATGACCGCCAAGGGTGCGGAATTTGTATTTAAGCCATATCTAAAAACTGGTTTTCCGATGGTAAAACTGCGTAGGCTGCTGAGCTATAGCGATGAAAATAATTTGGATAAGCGCATTTATTTTGAACATAAAAAATTAACTTGCAACAAAGACTTGTCTTCGGTGACGTTCAAGCCGCATGCCCCATTCGGTAAAACCGACTACACTATGGATCCGATTTTAAGCTGCGAAAAAGTTGAAAATTAAACTTCGAGATTTTTAAAAATTAGAGTTGCCGATTTTTTTAAATCTGTTATAATAGAAAAGTACATTTCGGAATTGGTCTCTTAGTATAACGGTTAGTACAACGGGTTTTCATCCCGTCAACGCGGGTTCGACTCCCGCAGAGATCACCATATTATCAGAATCAGAGCCATTTGGCTCATTTTTGTTGCAAATAACAGAGTAGAGAGGGCTCAAATCTTCCGTTCTACACTTTTTTGCCTTGAGGTCGACATGAAGTCCATTGGGGAATAACATTTGCTGAAAGGCACGCTTGGAGTTAAGGTCGGCATCTCGCCAGAGCTTAGCGGGTTTATCCATGAGGTTACAGACATATTCTATAGTAGCTTCATTGAGCGTTTGTTGCTTTTCTGCGTCCATACGTCGCTCTTTGAGTCGTAGGCGCTCATCATCAAGAGCCTGCGTATAACTGTCCTTTTCTTCTTGGCTTATCTTGCCTTCTAAAAAAGAGTCCAGCGCGCGATTTTTCTTAGCATCTATCTCTCCTTCGACACGTCTAATAGCCTCTAACTCCGTATTTACATTGCCAAGCCTTTTTATAGCAGTGCGTTTCAATATCTCCTTGAACAGCCTTACGGTGCCTTCAGTAGGAGTTACTTGCTGGAGGAAATCGTTAAACGCTTCGTGTATGTCTGTTGCCTTTGCCGATATGTAACCATGGCCACTCTTTACTCCCCCTCGACAATAATATCTAGGGTGGTGTTTTCTTGAGCCGTCTCCTGGAGCATCACCATGTAGTGGCATGCCACAGCACTCGCATAATATGGTGCCGTCAAGGGGGTATAGAGTTTTATTCTTACTCTGAGAGTCACGTTTCCTCGAATTGAGTAATACTTGCACTCGGTCAAACGTTTCTCGGTCAACCAAGCCATCGAACCTGAATTTTATAGACTCCTTAAGCAACTTTCCGGGCTTAGAATATCCAGCATACACAGGGTGCTCTAATATATGACGTAACGAATTAAAAGGAATTGGTCGCCCATCTTGGCTTTTTAAGCCCATACCTATAGCCATCTTGTGGAGATTAAAGAGGCTTATATCGCCCTCCGCAAACCTGTAGAATAACTTGGATATTTTCTCATATACACTTTCACTATCACCTAACATAATGGTATCATCAGGCACCAGAATTTTTGGAGATTTTACCCGTTCCTTACGGCCAGCACTGTCAGCAAGTGTCCCATCTGGCATTACAGCTTTAATTTTAAAACCAATAGGAGGCTGGGTGACCCAATAACCCTGACTAGCACGAGTAGCCATGGAATCTGTCACTTTCACTCCTCTAATCTCATTTTCCAGCTGGGCATACCCAACAGTAATCGTTTCAATAAAATGCCCCATAGGGCTATCATCTATTGCAGGCTCTTTTACGGAGCGAATTTCAATACCGAGCTTTTTTAGTTGTGCTTTTACGACAGCAGTATAAGACTCTATATTTCTCGTCATCCGGCTCATGTCGTAGAAAACAACATAATCAATATCGCCTCTCCGTTTATGAGCATCGAGCAATAGTTCCGTAAGTTTTGTTCTATTTGCTGTTTTTGCTGATTCGCCTTCTTCTCTATATACCTTTTCGACGCTGGCATTTAATTCGTTCTCTGCAAAATATCTACAAGCTTCTTCTTGGGCTTCTAACGAGGCTCCTTCCACTTGGTCCTTAGTGGAGACTCTAACATAGATGAAAGCCTTTCTACGTATTACCTCTGCTTCTTTTTCCATAATACTACTATACACCCCTTCCTTGATTTGTAGAACTATTTTGCCACCGTAAAAGCTCTTCTGACAGATTAGTCATGTGGCAAATTACTCCCATAATAGTCTCATCCGGCAGGTCGTTACATGAAGTACCAAGTAGCTTTTTAGCCTCTTTAACTGATATTATCCCCCTAGTATCCACCAAAGTTATTCCTGCTGGCATAGCTGAATAAACTCGCTACGGAGCAATAAGCTCCTTGACGAGAGTTCCTCAAGAACCGTTATTCAGTATGCTTCATTGACGACTATATGGTCTTTGGTTCTTATCATACCGCGTTTAGGCCTCCGACCTAGCCACCCCTCGTCAATACGCTACGCCTCCATATCGTCACAGGGTTCATTACTGCGACACGCAGGACTTATTTATGTTAAATATTATACAGGAGAACTAGAAAAAATCAAATGTGTCGGCTTAATGCTTGTTCTGCAGTTGTCTTTGTCTTTCTTGAAATTGTTTCTGCATCTCGTGTATTCTCTCCGTATATTCTTCAGACTGCATCCGTTCTATAAGTTTTCGTTGGTTCTCTTCACGCTCTTGAGCAGTAACAACATCATAGATGTCCGATTTACCCTTCAAGACTATTTGAGGCTGGTTCTCATACTCTGTAATATCTCCTCTGACAGAAATATTGCCTCCAAGATAACCCTTTGCATCAGCATAGGTTATAGGGTTACTATAGAAAGACACCACGGAGAAGTCGCTACCTTTAACTTCGGAATTCAAAAACACCGTGCCGCTATTACCTCTATGGATACTCTGCACCAAAAACCTTACGCAGACGTTGTTAGCTCCAATATAGCCCCAAGATTCTTCAGCAGAGAGACAAGTTTTACCCTGTTTCTCTAAATAGGCATTTGCCTTTTCGGTAGGAGTATGTGGAATAGTAGAACTTATGTTTGAAGTAACACTTGACTCTGGTTGCTGTGTTTTATCATAGGATGAGTTACTAGCAACAATAATACCAACTAGAAAAAAGATGGCAACCGCAATTAACAGGATTTTACTTTTAGAGGTCATCTCCCCAATCATCCTCTTCTTCCGTAGATTCTGCGCCTTCGTCATTATCTAGTTCTTCGTATCCACCCAAATCCTCTAATTCATGCTCTCCAATTAGCCTTCTCGTAGCCCTATTTACTATAACTCTTATCTCATCCATATAGTCTTTCATAGGAACTGAGTTTTCCATAAGTAAAATTGTCTCCCAATCTTTTATGCCACCATTTCGGTCTACAATTTTAAGCAGCGCGGATACTGGCATTTGTATCTTTCTAGCGAATATTTCTATCATCTTGTTATCTTCAGTCTCAAACTCCACCTTATTTATATAAATCTTATGCATTTTCTCTCTGAGTAAAAGAATAGACCACTCATAAAGACTAGTGCCATATAGAGTGGCGGTTTGTATGGTATTCATCGAGAAACGGTCTGCTCCAGACATTGCCATACGATTGCCAGTAAGATTAGTAAATTCCAAACAAACATCAAAGATTTCCTTTGAAAGCCCTTTGTAGTCTATACTATTGCTAGAAGTGTTCCTACCAGAGCGTGAGGGCTTAAAACTAGTCCCTCGCACAGTATCTTTTGGCTCGCTGTTTAGATTGACTCTAGCAACTATCATCAAAGTAAGTATAGTAGCGCTAATCATAAAACCAATTTCATTAAAGCGATAGCTACTCGGATTCGCGGCAACACGTGCCCAAGATATCAAAATACCACTAACATAAGCCACAATAGCTCCAGTCATATACATTCTAGCAGTTTTCCTGTTAGCCTTTCGCTCAAAGAAGGCTACTAGGCAGAATACTAGGGCCATAATACCCATTATTTTTCTCCTCTGGTGGTCTATATACCTACCCTACCTAGCACCACCACCAAAAAGGGCGCCACGCAGGTGAAGTTTCCGACATCACTTTTCAGTATCAGAGGCGTAACGCATGGTACCTACCATGGCACCCTGTAAGGGCATTACGCTACCCTCTGTACTTAATTTTTGATGTCGGAATACACTATAATTATAACACATTTTTGCCTCTATTACCATAGGCGAGACACCAAGAAAAAACAAAAAGAACTAACCACGTGAGATAACCAAAGCAAAGAAACTAGGACGAGGAATATTAAGGACTATACATACCTTTTACAGGGAAATATACTTTTAACACACCCCTATACATTGTGTTTTGCTTCCATATAACCCTACCTCACTTTAATAGAAATGGGAGAAAAAGCAGAGGCGCGCGCAAAACCCCCACAACAAGACTAAAACTTCATTTATACCCCAACACTATCATCAAGGTTAGACAAACTATACGAGTGATACTACTGCCTATTTAGGGACGACGCTCCAACCCTCACAAGGGTTTAACGCTTATATCTAACTGGACGAGGGGGACTCTACCCACCCTACTAGCCTATACTATCTATTCAAACTAGCAGGGGTTTTACCAAAGAACTGCGCGCAAAAACGCTGAAAACTCCACTCCTGTAAAAACTCAATTTGGCGACTTTAATTTTTCAAGACGGTATAAGTACCATCTCAAACTTTTGAGGTCATTTTTTCTCGATAACTATCAGCGTTTTCGAGGTAAAAACGGCTATTTTGAGGGAGTATTGTAAGCTATGAACTCCCCATACCATATATGAGTTATATACTACTATCTTAGAGGATGTAATCTGGTAAGTATATAACAGAGGTAATACCCCTTATACGATACATATCTCTGACGAGGTCGTTCCACTTCGACTCTACAAGGGTCACCATAAATATAAAAAGCACCGTGAGGTGGTTTTTTTATTTATGATATTTGCCGGAGGCGAACCCAGGGGTTCGCACCGAAGGTTTTGGCATTTGCGTAGCAAATGACAACCTCCCGCAGAGATCACCAAACATGGAAAAGACCCTATGGGTCGTTTTTTGTGTTTGATTATTTTTCGAGGGAGGCGAACCTTTTGGGGAGATTTGTCAAGGACATAAACAAAATTTTTTTGATAAATTTATATCTTCTCCGTTTCTCTCTTGATTAGCTTTAGTATTTTATCCTTGTATGTTTCCCCTGTACCTT
>CAUTFL010000014.1:0-12340 GCA_963538065.1 uncultured Candidatus Saccharibacteria bacterium
GCTCAAAATAATAAAATATGTGTTCAAGTAAAACTAAAATTGTTCAATAATACTGAACAGAGTTAACAGGGGTAGATGTGGAAAACTAAAAAATAAGCAAAAATTGTAAAATAATTATTCAAAAATATGTTGACATTAGCGTTTTGAAGCGGTATTATAGAGGTAGCTTTTGAATAACAAAATTGTTCACAAGCCAAAAACAAACAATATAGCCAAAAAACTCCACACTCTACAAAAGAAATCGGTATTCCTCGCAGTTTGACCGATTTCTTTTTTTATTTTGAGTATTTTGATGGTTTTTATTACTGGGTTTTTACGATATGTTGCGGCGTGTCTTTTTTGTAACTAAAAAATAGTTTTTGGTCTTAATATAGAATTAATATGTAGCTAAGAAATTATGCCAAAAAATATTTTTAGATTTTTATAAAGTTTTAACGGTTTCTAAAATTATTTGTTTCTAAAATATGAATGATTTTTATAACAACTAGGATCTTTTATTGTTAGACGTTTTTTAGACGTTATTTTTTTTGTGAGTTTTTGTCGGTTGGTACATGGAAGCATTTTTGATCAGAAAAAAAGAAAAGGGAATAGTAAAGGTTTTTTGGTTCAGCAATATAAAAAAGGGGGAATTATTTAAATTTTAGTATGACTAAAGTTAGGGTGATTTTCTATAGTATTTAGAATGAGATTTTAGGTAATTTTCTATGAATTTTGTTGTATTTTGTTAAGTTTTTAATTACAACATGTATGGTTTTTGTCTATTTTGTAGTAATTTATACAATTATAGATGTTTGATATTTTAGATATTTAACAGGTTATTTTGCTATTATGTTGTATTTATTACTTAAATATTTAATGAAAAAAGCTTGCATAAATTAGACACCCATGATACTATAAGAATGTCGAAAGACAAAAATACAAATAAACAACACATTAACAATTAGGAGAAAGACCAATGTAGCGACTAAGACTACGTTAGCCAGATTTTCTGGCGTATCAGCTGAGGCTGATCTTTTGCCCCACTAAAAGTGGAGCGGTCAATTTCAAGCGGTGATGGTTGTGGCTTATAGTTATGTTTTTTGCCAGATAACCACCCGCTTGACTATGGTATTTTCCATCGTACATTAGATAAATTTATGGAAAACCAAAAGCATTTTTAAATATTTCTGGGAGGGAATAGGAAATTGCTTTATAATAGTCTTATGGTTAATCTTTTGATCGGAATTTCAAGCTTAATTTCTTTGATTATTTTAGTAGTTATGCTCTTCACTACTACGCCAATGATGGTCGGCCCGCTAGGGATTATGCTGGCTTTTGTGCTGCTTTATGTTCTGGTTTTTGGAATTATTACCTGGGTGATGAACCTGTTTTTGAAGGTAGTTTTTCTAAAAAACAGAACTACACAGACGGACTATTTTAAGGCGGGAATTATTGCGATGTATCCGATTATGTTGTTGATTTTAGTGGCTTCAAGTGTGACAAATTTGCTGGTTTTGATTTTCTTACCGGCAATTTTTGTTGGTTTGTTATTTTTTGTGTTCACCAAGATGGTGAAATAGTATTTTTTTCAAAGTCTTTATGCTAAAATAGAGACATGGATCAGAAAAATATTGGGCAGGTTTCTGGAGTAAATGATCGAGAACGACAGGATTTTTCTGGCTTAAATTCTTTAGGGGTGGAACAGGTATCGGATGGGATGGGGCAGATGCCTTCGGGTGATTTTGGGGCGGAACAGGTTCCAACTAGACTGACGCAAGATGAAGCTGTGGCGAAACTGAACCAAATGTTTGAAGCTCAGGGAATGCCTGGGGCGAACGGTTTTGACAGAGGACAGATGGCGATGGGCCAGATGGCGATGCAAGCGCAGATGAACGGTGTGCCAGATCAAGTGCAGATGAATGGCGTACTAAATCAGACGCGGATGAATAGTGTGCCGGGGCAGGCGCAAATGAACAGTGTTCCAGAGGAGATGCGGATAGGAGGCGTCTCAGAGGGAATGCAGACGGGTGGTGTGCCAGAGTGGGTGCAGATGAATAGTGTGTCGGGACAGGGGCAGTTTGAGCAGGTAAACCCAATGCAAATTCATTCGGAGCAGATACAAGGCTTTGAAAATGCAAATTCACTGATTGAACAAGAAAAAAATCTGGAGACAGAACGGGCGGAGGTCGAACAGGGGGAGGAATTCAGTGATGAGGGGGTGCCAAAAAGCGATTTGGGTAAGATTGTTACGGTGGGGACGCGGACTTTCGAAGATGGAAAACTGATCGGTACAGATCTGCCGAAGGCGCGAGATAGAGATGGCTTAGAGGAAGAGATACTAAAAGAAGTTGAGAAAACCAAGAAGATTAAAAGTCCGACCATACAGTATCGACAAAAAAGAATGCTGAGCGCGAAACTTTTGCTCGACAGATATGGAAGAATACTCGGTCAGGATAATTAGATGAAGATCAGGGGTAAATAGGAAAGAAAAAGGTTAACCTGATAGAAAAGAAAAAGATTAACCTAAAAAGAGTTTAGGAAAAAACGAAGATAAATTAAGAAAATAAGACATAGCTAAACAAGACAAAAGAAGAGATAAAAATGAACGAAAATCCGGTGGAAAATATTATTATGCGAAGAAACACGACGGGAACGTCAGTGGATTCTGAGGCAAATAAAACCACACAAAAAAATCTGCAGAATGAACAAAAAAGTAGTTCAATTTTTGCGCCAAAGCAAGGGGCGGATTTCTCGAAAATTTTCTCCAACAACATCATAATTGGTGTACAAATTTTTATTCTAATTCTAGTAGCAGCACTCTTTGTGGGGGTGAAAATTTTAGCTAAAAAACGTAAGGCGAAGGAATATGAGCGTTCACTAAAATTAATTCCACTTTTGATTCATTTACCTCCTGCTACTGATGATATTCAGGGCGGCGGAAGAGATGAGCGCGATGTGAATGAAGAGGCGATTTCGCAGTCGACAATTATGTATTCAATCATCGCTTCGACGCTGAAGAAAGAAAGTTTTAATACGAAATTATACGGTCAGAAATATTTTTCATTCGAAATGGTAGTGGTCGACGGTTTGGTGAAGTATTACGCAGTAGTGCCAGCTGTGACGACGGAAATTGTGAAGCAGGCGATTCAATCTTCTTATCCAACGGCGCGCTTAGAGGAAGCAGAGGTGGAAAATATCTTCTCGAATGCCGGGCTGGGTGACGAAGCGAAAGAAGATGAAGATAGCCGTAATGTGGCAGGTGGGGAGCTAATCTTTAAGAAGGAAGAATATTATCCAATCCAGGTATTTTCAGAGTCGAAATGGGATGCGCAATTAGCGATTTTGAACGCTTTTGCGAAGGCGAAAAAAGGTGAAGGGTTGGGGTTGCAGCTGATGTTCCGCCCAGTGGGGGATAGTTGGCGAAAAAAAGTTGAAGAAATTGTAAAAAATTTACGTGAGGGTAAAAAAGTTAAGTCTGGCAGCGGATTCTTCGGACAGGGCCGAGTACTAAATTTAATCATGGACGTTATTCGTGCACCATTCGAGGTGCCGGAGCTGCATGAATATGAAAAAGGTAAAGAAACGACGAAGGAAGTTTCACAGGCGAAGCTCGACGAAGCCCAAATGATTGAAAATAAAACCAAGTATCCGGTTTTTGAATGTTTGATTCGTGTGGTAGCACATTCAAGTAGTCATGAACGCAGTGAGGCCTTGGTTGGTGGGGTGGTGGCAGCATTTTCGCAATTGGATTCACCAACCATGAATGGCTTTAAGTATGATATGGCGAAAAAAATGGACACTTTGGTGACGAATTATATTTTTCGCTTTTTCCCAACTAAGAAAAAGGTGATGATTCTAAATACACAAGAATTGGCTTCGATTTTTCATTTGCCATCAGAGGCGGCAATTCCATCATCGGGGGTAGAGAGACAGATGACGAAACAGGTAGATGCGCCAACCGTACTGGTGGAAGAGGGTCTGGAACTGGGTGTTAACGAATATCGTGGTAACACAAAGATGATTAAACTAGGTGAAGATGACCGTAGGCGCCACACGTATATTATCGGTTCCTCTGGTATGGGTAAGTCGGTACTTTTGAAGAATTTGGCCTATCAAGATATGTTGGCCGGGAAAGGCTTCTGTTTTATTGATCCGCACGGTGATGTGACGGAGGAATTGCTCTCGATGGTGCCAGAAAATCGTATCGATGATGTGATTTATTTTGACCCATCGGATACAGATTTTCCAATTGGCATGAATATGTTGGAATTTGCGACCACGGAGCAGAAAGATTTTATCGTACAAGAGGGGATTAATATGCTGTATTCGCTGTATGACCCGGGACATACGGGTATTTTTGGCCCACGTGGTGAGCAGATGTTTAGAAATGCGGCGTTGCTTCTAATGAGTGATCCGAGGGGAGCGACTTTTCTGGATATTCCGAGTCCATTTATCAATCCAGATTTAGTGGCAGATAAGTTGAAATATGTAACAGATCGTGACCTCTTTGATTATTGGACGAAGGAATTTCCGGCTTCTCAGAAATCAAACGATGCAGGCGAGGTGGTAACTTGGTTTGCTTCAAAATGGAGCCCATTTAAGCAAAATACGATGATGAAGCGGGTGCTTGGTCAGACTAAATCGGGCTTTAATATTCGTGAAATTATGGATCAACAAAAAATTCTTTTGGTGAACCTTTCGAAGGGTAAATTGGGGGAGCTAAACTCCAAGCTTCTGGGTATGATTTTTGTGATGAAGTTCCAGACAGCCGCGATGTCAAGGGTGGATACGCCAGAGCATGAACGTAAGGATTTCTGTCTGTTCGTGGATGAGTTCCAGAACTTCTCGACAGATTCCTTTGAGTCGATCTTGTCGGAAGCTCGTAAATTCCGTTTGAATTTGATTGTGGCGAACCAGTTTATGACGCAGCTAACAGATAAGATCCGTGAAGGTGTGCTGGGTAATGTGGGTACGATTATTGCGGGTCGTCTGGGTGTAACAGATGCGGAAATGATGGAAAAAGTCTTTACCCCGACTTTTAAGGCGGAAGATTTACATAAACAGCCAAATTATCACGCAATTGCGACGGTTCTGATGCACGGTATGCCGTCGGCGCCATTTACGATGAGATTGTTGCCGCCAAGAGGTAAGGAGGATCGAAATATTTTTGCCGCTCTAAAAGATTATTCAGCAAAGAAATACGGCCGTCCAGGGGAAGAGGTGGAAAAGGAAATTGAGGATCGCTTGAGGGTTAGTGATGGCGATGAAGAGCGAGCAAATATTGAAAATGGGAATTTTGCTAGCAATGAGCCTTGGGATGGGGCGATGGATGCGGCGCTTGGTTTAGATAATTTTGATCGAGACGAAAAAGGTATTTCATTAGGGGTGAAGAAAGTGCCGGCCAGCGAGGCAAAGGCGGGAAGTCCAGAGATGGCGGAATTGTTGAGTAAAATGAAAAATGATGAGGCTGCTAGGGGTTCTAGGGCGGGGGATAATGAGGGGTTTGATAACGTGCCTCATAATGACGTGCCTCATAATGATGAGTCTAAGGGTGACGCGAAATTTACCTTGGATGATATTAATGCGGAATTAGATAATTTGATGTCGAAAAAGAATTCTTCTGCTATGGAGCCAGAGGTGGTAAATGTACCGATGGAAGCCGTATCTGAGGCTGATCAGGAAGATGGCCGCCTAAGAGATGGCACGGTGGTAAAAATTCGCTAACATTAAGGCTAGTGAAACTTATTAAGGCTAGTGAAGCGAAAATTGTGAGAATAGCTTAAAAGGCTATAAGTACCCAAAAAATTGAAACAAGGGCCTTAAAACGGCTTAGAACGCGAAATATCACTATTTTACCTTGACAGCTAAACCAAAAATGGTTACACTAAAGTAGATATCAAGTGAGGTTAAAACGACTGGAAAAAAGATTCCAAAAGAATCATTTGGAAAGACGTGGGTGGTGAGCCAGAGAGGTATCAAGTTAACTTAAAAGAGGTATTTTCTTGATGGCTGGAAAACAAAAAGTTGAAGAATACGACAGCTCAGAAATTCAAGTTCTAGAAGGGCTTGAACCTGTTCGTGTGCGTCCAGGTATGTATATCGGTTCGACCGGTTACGATGGTTTGCATCATTTAATTAAAGAGATTGCGGATAACTCGATCGATGAAGCGATTGCGGGTTATGCAAATAAAGTCGAAATTACATTGCTGGCTGACGGGGGTGTAAAGGTGGAAGATAACGGACGTGGTATTCCAGTAGATCTTCACCCAAAGACCCATAAATCGACGCTAGAAACCGTTTTGACGGTGCTACACGCCGGTGGTAAGTTTGGTGGCGGTGGTTATAAGGTTTCATCTGGTCTCCACGGGGTGGGTTCCTCTGTTGTGAACGCGCTTTCAACCAAGATGATTGCCGAAGTTTATCGTGAGAAAAAAGTGCATCACATCGAATTTGAAACGGGTAAAACCATAGCACCTTTGAAAATTGAGGGTGGTACTACCAAACAGGGAACTTGTATTGTTTTCTATCCAGATCCAACCATTTTTAAGGAAACGACGACTTTTGATTATAACTGGGTGTCACATTACGCGAGACACCAGGCCTACCTCACGAAAGGAATTTTAATTTCGGTCTTTGATGAACGCACGGGCGCGAGAGAGGCTTTCTACTTCGAAGGTGGTATTAAGAGCTACGTGAAGCGTCTAAACAACGGTAAGGAAGTGCTTTCGGATACGATTTTTTATGTTGATAAACAGATTGAAAATTCGGAAGTGGAAATTGCCGTTCAGTACAATGATACCTATGCAGAAACCATGAAGCCATTTGCTAACAACGTTTTGACCCCTGAAGGTGGTTCACATGTGGTAGGCTTCCGTACGGCTTTGAACCGTGTATTGAACGATTATGCACGCAAGAATAATCTTTTGAAGGAAAAAGAAGATAACCTAACCGGTGATGATATTCGTGAAGGTTTGACAGCGGTAATTTCGGTGAAGTTGCCAAATCCAGAATTCGAAGGTCAGACCAAGAATAAATTGGGCAACCCAGAGGTGCGCGGTTATGTCGATAAGGTAATGAGCGAATATTTTGGCTACTTCCTCGAAGAAAATCCAGCGATTGCGAAGAAAATTGTCGGTAAGGCGACTTTGGCAGCACGCGCGCGCAAGGCGGCAAGAGCTGCGCGTGATAACGTGATTCGTAAGGGTGCCTTCGAAGGCTTGAATTTACCTTCGAAATTGGCGGACTGTTCTTCAAGGGACCGTTCAGAGTGTGAACTCTTCATCGTAGAGGGTAACTCGGCGGCGGGTTCTGCGAAGGAAGGTCGTAATTCGAAGATACAAGCGATCTTGCCGCTTCGTGGTAAGGTGTTAAATACCGAGCGCGCGAGATTAGATAAGATGTATGCAAACGCGGAGTTGGTATCTTTGATTAAGGCTCTAGGGGTAGGAATCGGTGATCAGTTTGATATTTCTGGACTACGTTATTTTAAGATTGTATTCATGACCGATGCGGATGTGGATGGTGCACATATTTCGACGTTGCTTCTGACTTTCTTCTTCCGCTATATGCCAGAAGTTGTGAAGGGTGGACACGTTTATTTGGCTAAGCCACCACTGTTCGGTTTGATTAAGGGTACGGGTGCGAACCGTAAAATTGATTATATTTACGATGAAGCAGCCTTGGAAGAAAAATTGACCAAGCGTATCGAAGAACGCGTGAAGGAAGGTTTGAAGATTAATCCAGAAGATGAGCGTTTCAAACAGGCTGGTTATACCGCACAACAGCGCTTTAAGGGTCTTGGTGAAATGAACGCGCAGCAGCTTTGGGATACGACAATGAATCCAGATAACCGCGTGTTGATTCGGGTGAATATCGAGGATGCAGAAAAAGCGGATGCGATTTTTACCAAATTGATGGGTACGGAAGTTGAACTACGTAAAAATTTTATTCAGTCGCGTGCTGCCTCAGTTAATATTGATGATTTGGACTTCTAAGGAAAGGATGAGAAATGACGAAAAACGATAAAAAAGTTCCACAAGAGCCAAATGATGAAAAAATCAATGCTGAGATGAATGCGGCAGAAAATGTCGCAGAAGGAATGATTGAAGAAGCTGCAGAAGAGATGGAAGATGCTCATCTGGGCGGATTAACCGCGCACCGTGCCGTAGATGGGGTCGAGGAATTGACGGTCGAGAACGTGATGGAGGATTCCTTCCTGCGTTATTCAATGTCGGTGATTATTGATCGTGCCTTACCAGATGTGCGTGACGGTTTGAAGCCGGTGCATCGCCGTATTCTTTATGCAATGTATAAAAATGGTTGGCGCGCACCACATGCGACGGTGAAGTCAGCGCGTATCGTCGGTGAAGTGATGGGTAAATATCACCCACACGGCGACTCCTCGATTTACGATGCGATGGTGAACTTGGCGCAGCCTTGGAAGATGCGCTACACCTTGGTAGAAGGTCAGGGTAACTTCGGTTCGATGGATGGCGATGATCCAGCGGCTTCACGTTATACCGAGGCCAGAATGGATAAGGTGGGGGCTGAGCTTCTGGCGGACATCGAGAAGGAAACCGTAGATTTTCGTGATAATTTCGATGGTACAGAGAAAGAGCCGGTGGTTTTGCCAGCTGCTTTGCCAAATATTCTTTTGAACGGTCAGATGGGTATTGCGGTCGGTATGGCAACCAATATTCCACCACATAACCTCGGTGAAGTAGTGGATGCGACGGTGGCTTTGATTGAGAATCCCGAAGCCAGCCTGGAAGATTTGATGAAGCACGTAAAGGGCCCAGATTTTCCAACGGGCGCCGAAGTTTACGGTGGTGCACCGATGAAACAGGCCTATGCGACCGGTAAAGGTTCGGTGACCATTCGTGCGGTGGCTAATATTGAAGAGCGTAAGAATGGCCGCTTTAATATTGTGATTACCGAAGTACCTTACGGAATGAGTAAGGAAGGTTTCATCGAGAAGGTTCGTCAGTTGGTTTTGGATAAAAAATTGACCCACATCGCGGACGCACGTGACGAGTCGGCGCGTGGTAAGATTCGTGTAGTAGTAGAACTGAAAAAGGATGCTTATCCAAAGAAGATTTTGAATCAGCTCTATAAGATGACAGATTTGCAGACCAATTTCCACTATAACGTTTTGGCTTTGGTGAATGGAATTCAGCCACGGATTATGGGGCTCAAGGAAATTTTGGCAGAGTTTATTAAGCACCGCCAAAAAGTGATTCGTCGCCGTACGGAGTATGACTTGCGTAAGGCTAAGGAACGCGCGCATATTCTTGAAGGTTTGAAGATTGCCCTGGATAACATCGACGAAGTGATTAAAACGATTCGCGAATCGTATGATGATGCGGATAAACGTTTGATGGAACGTTTTGGACTCTCGGAAATTCAGGCGGCAGCCATCCTGGCCATGCAACTACGTCGTTTGCAGGGTTTGGAACGCGATAAAATTGAGGCAGAACTACAAGAATTGATGGCTTTGATTGCGAAATACGAAGAAATTTTGGCAGATGAAGCGAAGATTTTGAACGTGGTGAAAGAAGAACTCTTAGCCATGAAAGAAAAATATGGCGACAAGCGTCGTTCGAAGATTTTCAATCATGAACTTGGTAAATTCTCGGAAGAAGAATTGATTCCAGAAGAAGAAAGTGTGATTTTGCTCACAGCAGAGAATTACATTAAGCGCGTATCACAGACTGATTTCCGCCGCCAAAACCGTGGTGGTAAGGGTAAGAGGGGGATGACCACGAAGGAAGAAGATGTAATTTCGCAGATTTTGACGACAAATTCGCATGATTATCTTTATATTTTCACCTCACAGGGCCGTATGTTTAAGATGAAGGCCTATGAAGTGCCACAGGCTTCCTTGACGGCGAAGGGTACAGCGGCAGTGAATCTGTTGAATATGCATCCAGACGAGAAGATTACGGAGATTATTAAATATAACGAAGATAATCAGCAGTCGGATGATAAGAGTGATGACGAGGCGGATGAATACCTCTTTATGGCAACTAAGAATGGTACAATCAAGAAGACCGCGATGAAAAATTACGCGAATGTGCGCTCAAATGGTCTAATTACGATTAAATTGGATCCAGGAGATGAATTGAAGTGGGTGAAGCCAACTACAGGGAAGAATGATATCATTATTTCTACTTCGGCTGGTCAAGCAATTCGCTTTAATGAAGCCGATGTGCGTGCGATGGGCCGCTCGGCAATGGGTGTGCGCGGTATGCGTCTCCGTCCGAAAGATGAAGTCGTGGGTATGGATATCGTGACTGATCCAAAGCAGAAATTAATTGCAGTTTCTGCTAATGGTTACGGTAAATCTACGCTGGTTTCGAATTTCCCAACTCATAAACGTGGTGGTGTGGGTATCAAGGTAGCGGCAGTGACGGCGAAGACTGGTCCAATCGTGGCAGTGCATACCTTAGATCCAGAGGCGAGCGAAGTGATTATGATGTCATCGAACGGCCAGGCGATTCGTGTGGCGGTGAAAGATATTCCAACTCTCGGTCGCGCCACTCAAGGTGTACGCATCATGCGAATGGCAGAAGGTGACACGGTGGCTTCAATTGGTATCGTTTTGCCAGAAGAAAAAGATGAAGAAGAGACTAACGAATAATTGGTTTTAGAAAAAAGTACGCGTCTAGCGTACTTTTTTGTGGTGGGGTGCGGGTGGTTTTTGCGCTAGCGAAGGGGATTTTTTGAGCGGATTTTGAGTAAAATTTGGACCGATTCTTGACGGATTTTGAGATTTTTTTGCGTGGCATAACTTGCTTATGACAATTGATAACTTGCATATGCTAAAAATTTTTTGGGGGATTTTACCTCTGTTAAATTATTTTTGAAAATGTTTATGGTTGTGATTTTTGAGATTTTTCGCTATGGTGCAGGTAAATAAAACAGTGAGGTAATATGGAAAATCAGCAAACAAAGAAAATAAAAAAGACGGTACTAGGAATTTTAGGTTTCAGTGTGTTGACACTTGGACTGGGATTTGGGGTGAACTCGGCAGTTTTTGCGACATTGAGAAAAACTGAATTAGTCGATAGAAATATCGTGCTTTCGGGGATTGTAAAGGAAAAATCTGAGCAGAATTCTGGAGTGGAGAGTAGTGAAAATACGGTGGGGAATGAAAAAGTAATCTCTGAAGGTGAAGTATTGGAGGGTGAGGTGCCAGAAGGAGAGCTCGAGGCGACCGACGAGGATGAGGGGGAATTAGATGAAAAAGAAATTTCAGAAGTACCAGTGTTGGGTCAGGTCGGTCAAACTTTGAAGGATTTTTGGTGGATTTTGGCAATTTTAGGGGGATTAATTAGCTTTCTTCTAGTCTTCTTATTTATCAAAAAGAAAGGAAAACGAAATATTCACCACTTACAATAGTAATTATTTCTCGCAAAATAAATTCTCATTTTTTCTCTCAAAATGAGTGGTGAAACGAAGAAAGTGTACCTTAAAAATAACTAATCTTGGACAAGAATACTCGGAACTCGGGTATTCTTGTTTTTCCTTAGGTGTGATAAGATAGGAGTATGGAAAGCTGTTATGTTTTTTTAGCATTCGTCTGTGGCTGGTTTATCGCACAGTTTTTCAAACTAATTGTGTTTGTGATTAAAACTCGCGGAAAAGCGAAATTTTCGGAAGTACTATATTATATGATGAAATCTGGTGGAATGCCGTCTGGTCATACAGCGAGTTTTTCGGCGGTGACTGGAACGATTGGTTTTTTGTCTGGTTTTAATTCGACGGTGTTTGCCCTGGCAGTCTGTATGACTTCGATTTTGATTTATGATGCTACCAACGTGCGCCATTCGGTAGGGGAGCACGGAGAAATTATTAATCAGCTGATTGATGAAAAGAATTCGAAGTCAAGTGAGGCGGAAAAAATCGCGCATCTACGCGTGGTGGAGGGGCATACGGTACCGGAAGTAGCGGCTGGATTGATTTTGGGTATATTAATTTCTATTGCAATTAATTTTCTATTAATTAAATAAATGGGGAATTAATAGGCGAAATCGAGCGATAAAACGGGAAGAAAGAACGGAAAAAGCGCAAAATTAGCTGAAAATTAAAAAATCTTAAAAAATCTTGCAAAATTGTGTTGACATTTATTATTTTCTCATCTATTATAGAAACATCCTCATGAGCAAATGGGAAACCAAATGAACATGAGGGACGAATTTTAACAATTCAGTTGTGCAATTATTAAAATAGATTTATTTCTATTTTTATCATCGTCAGTTAATTTATGAATATTTGAGTTTTCAAATTTAAAATTCAAGGTCTTAGGACCTTTAATGGAGAGTTTGATCCTGGCTCAGGATGAATGCTGGCGGCATGCCTA
>CAUTFL010000015.1:0-11104 GCA_963538065.1 uncultured Candidatus Saccharibacteria bacterium
TATTTTACCATAAAATGTGTTAAAATAAAAGAAATATTTTGAGTAATTAGAAAGAAGGCAGAATGTGTAACCTATGTGGTGAAGATGAGCAAAACGTAATGAAAATGCGCCATACACTTAGTCATGTTTTAGCTGCCGCTTTGGTTGAAATGTATCCAGGAGTGCAGTTTGGCGTGGGCCCGGCGACGGCAACTGGTTTTTATTACGATATTGATCTCTCTAGAGTAAAAGATGCGGAAGGTAATGCATTAAAAATCACCGATGCTGATCTTCCGAAGATTCAGAAAAAAATGTATTCAATCATTAATAAGAAATTGGAATTGACCTATTCTGAGAAGAGTCGCGAGGAGGCTTTGGCTTGGGCAAAAGAGAATCACCAAAAATATAAGGTGGAACTGATCGAAGATTTGCCAGAATCAGAAATTATTTCTTTCTATCAATTAGGGGAATTTACGGATCTCTGTAAGGGTCCACACGTAGAAAATACCGGAAAGGTTGGTGCCTTTAAGTTAATTAAGGTGGCTGGAGCCTACTGGCGTGGGGATGAAAAACGGGAAATGTTGACCCGTATTTATGGTGTAGCCTTTGAGACGGAAGAAGAATTAAAGGAATACTTGCAGCGTCTAGAAGAAGCAAAGGCGCGTGATCACCGCAAACTAGGTAAGGAACTTGATTTGTTTAGTTTTTCAGAATTAGTAGGTGCTGGTTTGCCGCTCTTCTCACCTCGTGGGACGGTACTGCGTGATGTTTTGACGAATTATTCCTTGTCATTACGTGCAAGACACGGTTTTGAGCGAGTTTGGACACCACATATTACGAAGTTGGATCTCTACAAGGCTTCAGGTCATTATGCAAAGTTTGGCGCAGAGTTATTCTTGGTGCATTCTCAAGTAAATGGGGAAGAATTTGCTTTGAAACCAATGAACTGTCCGCACCATGCACAAATTTTTGCTAGTCGTCCACGTACCTATAAGGAAATGCCGGTGCGCTATATGGAATCTACGACTGATTACCGTGATGAAAAGTCGGGTGAGCTAGGTGGATTATCCCGCGTGCGCTCTTTGACTCAAGATGACACCCATGTTTTCTGTCGTAAGGAGCAAATTAAGGCAGAAATCCAGAACTTAGTCGGAATTGTGCGTGAACTCTATACTGTGGTGGGGATGAGTAAATTACGTGCTCGCTTATCTTATCGCAATGATGAGGATAAATATCTCGGTGATAAGTCACTTTGGGAAATGGCACAGGCGCAAATTAAAGAAGCGGCGATCGAAAATGGACTGGATTATTTCGAAATGGAAGGTGAGGCAGCATTTTATGGCCCGAAGATTGACTTTATGGCTGAAGATGCGATTGGCCGTGAACATCAAGTAGCGACAATTCAGCTAGATTTCGTGCAGCCGGAACGCTTTGGTTTGACTTTTGTGAACGAGAATGGCGAAAAAGAACAGCCAGTGATGATTCATCATGCGACTTTGGGTTCGATTGAGCGTTTTATGTCGGTATTTATCGAACACACCTCTGGTTGGTTCCCATTCTGGTGTGCTCCAGAACAGGTGCGTATTCTGACAGTGAATGACCAAGTCTTGGATTATGTAGAGAAAATCAAGCAGATCTTGAGTGAGGTAACACTAGAGACGCCTTTGAAGCATAATGATTTGCGTTTTACTGCGGATGTATCTGACGAGTCGCTCGGAAAGAAGATTAAACGCGCAGTTTCGATGAAGACGCCAGTGTTACTAATCGTCGGTGAGCGCGACAAGGAAAATGGTACGGTTTCAGTACGCGAAAAGGATACGGAAAAGACGGTGGCGTTAACGGAGCTTGCCGAATACCTAAAAAATATTAAATAATGAGGGGTCTGGTCAGTGAGGTTTACAGGGGTGGCGCTGACCAGATTTTTATAGTAAAAATTTATAGTAAAAATGAACACTAAAATTATCGTAATTGTGGGGCCGACAGCATCAGGGAAGACGGGGGTAGCGGTGGAGCTGGCAAAGCGTCTTAATGGTGAGATTATCAGCGCAGATTCGCGGACAATTTTTCAGGGGATGGATATCGGTACGGCGAAACCAGACCTGATAGAGCGCGGCGGAATACCACATTTTGGTTTTGATTTAGTGCGACCGGATGAGAGATTTACTGTGGTGGACTGGAAAAACTACGCAAAAGAGAAGATTGCAGAGATTTTGGCGCGTGGTAAGCAGCCAATCGTGGTAGGTGGAACGGGACTGTACGTGGATGCGCTAGTTTTTGACTATCAGTTTTCGGAGGAAGCGAAGAAGGGGGAGCTTGATCGGAAAAAAATGGGGGATGAGTACGAAATTTATGGTATTTTAACTGACCGTGAAGAGCTTGGTAAGCGTATTAAAAAACGTGTTCAGTCGATGTTTAGTGAAGAGCTATATGAGGAATGTCGCAAACTGGCTTCCAAATATGACTTTGGACTTCCGGCGATGAAAAGCAATATTTATCGATACGTTTGGGATTATTTGAACGGAGTTTTGAGCCTAGAGGAGGCGATAAATTTAGCTTCGACCTCAGATTTTCAGTTGGCAAAACGCCAGATGACTTGGTTTAAGCGAAACCCGGAAATAAAATGGTACAAGCGGGAAGAAATTTTAGAGAAGATTTTAGAGAAGTTTCAGGCTGAACACTACTAAAATACAGCTTCTGGTGCTAAAATATAAGTAATATGGGCAAAGAAAATACAACTCCTTTAGAAAAATTGTTCGGCTCGAAAACGCGAACAAAATTATTATCATTATTTTTTAGTAATGTTGAACGTTCCTACTATGTCAGGGAAATGACCAGGGTGATCGATGAACAAATTAATTCCGTACGCCGTGAATTAGGTAATCTTGAGTCGATCGGGGTGATCAAAAATGAGACTTATGACAATAAGGTTTATTATTCAGCGAACACGAAGCACCCATTCGCGAGAGCCCTAAATATGATGTTTTCGACCAAGGTAGATAAGGTGCTAGTAGAAACTGCAGTGAAGGATAGTATTTGGGATGAATATATTCGCCCAGTGAAAGCTTATCTTAACTTCTTATTTGTCACGAATCGTGTGCCAGGGCAAGATGGGGTTGATATGCTGATTGTGGGCGATGACAGGACGAAGAAGCTTTCTCGTTGGGCGGAAGTAGTCGAGAAGAAAGAGGGGAAGCCATTAAATTATGTGATCATATCGCGTGATGATTTTAGATATCGCTTGAGTGTGAAGGATCGATTCTTAAAAGAAATTATGGAAATGCAGCACATCGTCCAATATGATCCAGAAGGCATGTTGAATCAATAAATTAACCGGGTGGCCGAACAGATAAAGGAGGAAAATGTTTGAATTAGAAAGTAAGAGTCCAGAAACTATCACGATCAAGACTAGTACGAAGCAGATTACGATTAATTTTGTGGAGGGAACGATTGCAGCTGACCTTGGTGTAGGTGTGATTAGTGGCCCGGGTGAATATGAAATTGGGGAAGTATCCATCTTAGGTGTACCAGTAATGAATAATACAAAAACCATCTATGATGTGAGCGTCTCTGGGGTGCGTATCGGTATCTTGGGTGATGTTGAAGAGGGGTTAGATGATATTGGCGTCTCAGATATCCTTTGCACTAGCTCAGTGCGCGCAATTAGAGAAATTGGACCTAAGCTTATCGTAGCAACGGGGAATGTCGACGGTATGGTGGCGGAACTTAAATTAAGTGCTCGCACGGAAAAGAAACTGAAGATTAAACGTGTAGAAGATTTACCAACTACACAAGAAGTGGTAGTACTTAATTAAAAAATGTGTTCAAAGAACTCGCGAAATAGCGAGTTTTTTGATGAAGCGTAGTAAAGCGGTTGGGGATTGTATAAAAAATGTGTTCAATGGTAAATTCTGAGTAAAAATAGTGTTCAGGATTGACTGGATGGGTTTAGGTCTTTGGGTGATATAATATATGTATGAATATGAACCCATATAATCTTATAATTGTCTTTATAGTTATCATTATTTCTACGGTGTTGCATGAGGTGGCGCATGGTTATGCGGCATACTTCCAGGGGGATACGACGGCGAAGGATGAAGGAAGGTTATCTTTAAATCCTTTAGTACACCTAGATTTATTTACTTCGGTAATTTTGCCAGTCTTACTTTATCTTACGGGCGGAGTGGTGCTGGGTGCGGCGAAACCGGTACCGGTAGACAGACGAAACTTAAAGAATGGGGAAGGCTCGATGGCAATTGTGGCACTAGCTGGACCAATGATGAATCTTTTGATTGCATTTCTAATGTTTATGATTGGACATTTTACGGGATTTTTAGATAATCGGGGTGTGATCGGGTTTATTTTTGGTCAAACGATTATTATGAACCTGGGTTTTATGGCGTTTAATTTAATTCCAATTCCACCACTAGATGGGTCGAGGGTATTGTATTACTTCTTGTCAGATAAATTACGCGAGGTGATGGATTTTATCGAAATGCGCATGGGGATTTTGTTTGTCTATCTGTTCTTAGTAGTCTTTGGCAGTGCGTTGTCGACCTTAACTTATAATGTGATGGTGGGAATTTTAAGCGTATTTTATCTGTTAGTCGGGGCAGCTTAACCTGTAATTTTAAGATTTTGACATTTGCAGAAAGTTTTTTAAACTGCTATAATCAAATTATCCTAGTGGCAACATGATTTTCTGTATAGTCATGTTAAGGGATTTCGTGGTAATGGTTCTGTGGAATTATTACATAAGATTTTACCCACCGTAGTTAGATATTACGGAAAATATATGCCACTAGGATTTTTTGTTCTATAATAGACATATTAACCATGAGAATTTTGGTGGGAATGGATGAAGCAAAAAGTTAGAGTAGTCGGAATTATTAAAAAGGATGATAGCTTTTTGTTACTGAAAAAAGTATTGCATGATGACTCGGATGCGGTGATGTGGAGTTTGCCGGCGGGGAAGATTAATTTTGGTGAGCAGCCAGAAGAGGCGATGGGGCGAACGATTTTTGAAACTTTAAATCAGAAGATTGAGACAATTAAAATTCGTGATGTAATTACTTTTACAAATCAAAGTGATGGGTCGAATATTTATAATTTATATATCATATATGATATAATTTTGGCGGAAAATAGTGATTTAAAGCTTGAATTAAGTGATAAATATTCAGCTTATAAATATGTGAGCTTCTCGACGGATGTAAACTCGAATTTTCGATTGGCGGACGATACTGCTTCGGTAATTAGCGTAGAATTTGGACATAAGAAAATTGGAAAAGTGAATCGTATTGACGCGAGAGCGGCAGTGTTAGGGGCGACAATTTATACGGATGGGGGATCGAGGGGAAATCCAGGACCTTCAGCGATTGGTTACGTAATTATTGATGAAAATGGCAAAGAAGTGGAGCGAGGTGGGGAATTTATCGGCTATGCTACTTCGAGATTGGCGGAATATTATGGCTTGAAGGCGGGAATTGAAAAGGCACTAGAATATGGATTTAAAACCGTGAAATTTGTGTCGGACAATTTGATGATGGTAAATCAAATGAATGGAATTTATACGGTGAAAAATAGTGATATTTTGCCGGTGTATGAGGAAATTTTGAAATTGATTCAGCGATTTGATGCAGTAGCATTCACGCATGTGAGGCGAGAGCAAAATCAGGCGGCGGATGCGGAATTAAATGTGGTTTTAGACGAATACACGATTGAAAGAATCTAAAATTGATTCTGCTTGTGGTAAAATAGAGAAAACGGGAGAGAATCAGTGAAGGTATTTTTTGCAGATAAACGGATCTTTGGTCTAGGGATTTTGTGTGCGAGTTTTTTGGGATTATGCTTATGCCAAAATAAAGCAGAAGCGTTATATATTTCTTCATTGTCGGCTTCGATTGATTCCTCGAAAACTATTGAGGTGGATGCGAATGAAATGACAAATAATCATGACGGATTTTTTAAATTTGAAATTAATGGTATCTATAACGGTCATGTGAAAAATGGATTCTATGCTACGATCAGCACGGCGAGTGAAGAGCAGGCATTAATGCCGACGAGACCACAAAATCCGACGAAGATTAATCCGTTGTCAGATCAGCGGGAGTTTTCGGATTTTGAAAATAATATGTGGGGATATAAGTTGCGCGATAATACGAAATATTCGCCAATTCCAAAGAAGTCGGCTCGTGAGAAATTCATCGAGAGTGAGCATGAATCAGAGGGGAATTACACTTTGGATGTGGGGATGCGAATCGGCCGAAATTTGAGTGATGATGTCTATTCGAATAAAATTGTAGTATCTTTCGTGGCAAATCCGTTTGGGAATGCCAAGGAAGGTGACTCTTCGTTTTATACAGCTATGAGAAATTTAGCTGGTGGTGTAGAAAATATAAATTACATTAAAAGAAGTGCCACCCCACCAGCGGAGGGGACTTTAAATGTGAGAAATTTGGAATCACGCGATTCGCAATATGAAATTTTAATGTGGTATGACTCTAGCTTGAAGACGCTCTATTATTTTACAGAGGGAGAAAAAATTGAATTATCCAAATATTGTAATCAAATGTTTAGTGGTATGAGTAATTTAAAGGAATTAGATTTAAGTAGTTTTGATACTTCGAGGGTAACGAGCTTTTATCAGATGTTTATGGGGGCTTCTAGTATAAAGAGATTAGATTTATCAGGATTTAAAACCTCTAAGATTAGTGTCATGGCAGATATGTTTAAGGATATGTCTTCACTTGAAGAGTTAGATTTATCGAATTTTGATATGTCAAGGGTGGAGCAAGTTGGGACAATGTTTGCAGAAGATGTTAAACTAAAAACTATATATGCGACAAGTGATTTAATACCAGGTGGGCCAAATAGGAATCTTAGTTGGTTGGGGGTATTTAGAGGATGTGTGAATCTGGTAGGGGGGAATGGTTCAAAGATGGAAGAGAGCGAATTAAGTTCTTCTAATTGGAAATGGATGAGGATTGATCGCCCAGGGACGCCAGGATATTTGACTTTAAAGAAGTGAGTCTGGATTGGTCACTAAATTGAGTAACAAAAATATTGAGTAATAAAAATATCACAAAAATTGTGATAAGATAGATGTAGAGCTTGAAAGATAATCGCTTGGCTCAGCCAAGAGGAAAGTCCGGGCAGCATAGAACGCAGTAGTCGTTAATGGCGACCGTTCGAAAATTTAGACGGCTTCGGCCTAAAAAATTGAAGAATAGGGAAAGTACCACAGAGACAATACCGCCTTCGGGCAAGGGTGAAAAGTGTAAGGTAAGAGCTTACGGCAATCCATGGTGACATGGTTGATGGCAAACCCTACTGGCTGCAAGGAGTGCTACTAAACTTTGGTTCGAAGATGCACGCTTACCGCTTGAATATTTTGGCAACAAAATATCTAGATAGATGATTATCGGCTAAAAAGGGAAGAAACTTTTATTGTGGTTTTACTTGTGATGAAAGTATTTGCACCTTTTAGTTACAAAACCCGGCTTACTGATAGCTTAAAAATAGACCCTTACGGGTCTATTTTGTTTTATCCAAATGAATAAATTATTTGATCAAACCTTTTTTCTTCAAAGTACGAAGAGCTGCGGTACTGACATTAATTTTAAGTTTTTTACCACCGATAAGGAGGGTTTTCTTTTGGATGTTTGGTTTGAAAACTTTACGGGTCTTGTGCTGGGAGAAGCTTACATTATGACCGTACATTTTTCCTTTACCGGAAATTTCGCAAATAGCCATTATTTAATCTCCTTTTTAACTTGTTCGACAATTGCCTGGAAGGCAGCTGGCTGATTGACAGCTAATTCGGCCAAGATCTTGCGATCAACAGCGATATTTTGCTTTTTCATACCATTGATGAGTTGAGAATAGTTCAAATCATATTGGTGAGCGGCGTTATTGATACGGGTGATCCAAAGAGCACGAAGATCGCGTTTACGATTACGGCGGTCGCGGTAAGCGTAGCGAAGAGCCTTAATAACACCTTGTTTAGCTAGACGGAAGCTGCGGGTGCGGTAATGTTGCATACCCTTAGCGGCAGCTAGAATTTTCTTATGTTTTGCGCGTGCGGCAACACCTCTTTTGATTCTCATGATTAAACTCCTAATGCGCTTTTAATGTTTTTAGCAATCTTACCCTCGACTGCACCAGCAGTCTTCATGTTACGTTTGCGGGCTTTAGATTTTTTGGCAAGAATGTGGTTGCCATAGGCGCGTTCGCGGATTAATTTACCGGTGCCGGAAATTTTAATACGCTTAGCAGTACCTTTGTGAGTTTTAAGCTTTGGCATAGGCTTTCCTTTTAGTTAATTTAGTATTCAATGTGCGATCAGGGAACCTTGAAAGTAGGAAATTACTTTTTTCGTACTCCGACTGATAAGTTACGTCCAGCAAATTGTGGTTTTCCTTCAACAGTGGCGTAGTCGGCCATTTGTTCGAGGATACGATCAAGAAGTTGGGACCCAATTTCTTTGTGTGCCATCTCACGACCCTTAAAGGTGATAATGATGCGGCAGTGATCGCCATCTTCGAGAAAACTCTTAATTTTGCGGATTTTAATGTTGAGGTCATTGTCGCTGATTTTGAGACCAATCTTCATCTGTTTGAGCTCGGATTGCTTTTCGCGAGCTTTTTTACGATTTTTAGCCTCTTCTTTCATCTTTTGGTACTGATATTTACCCCAATCGATGATTTTAACGACCGGAGGGGTGGCATTACCTGCAATTTCGACGAGGTCGACACCTTGTTCCCGGGCCAGAACCTGAGCTTCTTTGCTTGACATGATGCCAAGCTGCTCTCCATTAGTGCCAATAACGCGTACCTGTTCATAGCGGATTTCTCCATTGATTTTGGTGCGTGAAGTCTTAGTACTAATGTTGATTCCTTTCTTTTTAACCTTAGGGTGAATTATAACAAAATTTTTAGGGATTTTCAAGGGGTAAATCAGGGTGAAAAGATAGTAAAGCAGATGGCTTCTTTGAGGTGTTCGAGTCTGATTTCTAGTGAGCCGTCATAATCGGCAATGGTGCGGCTGAGTTTGATGATTTTAACGATGGCGCGAGAGGAGAGTTTAAAGGTTTCAGTAGCGCGTTTTAATTCGGTTTTTAGGGTTGAGCTTAGGTGAATATATTGAGAAATTTCAGCTGATGTAAGGGTGCCGTTGAATTTATCGGTGGAATGGTAGCGTTCAGCCTGAAGCTGGGTGATGTGGAGAATTTTATCTCGGTAAAAGTTAAGATTTTTAGCGGAATTCTCAGGCGGAGATTTGGTGGCGAGACGATCGATAAGGAGATTTTGATCAAGATAGGGGAGATGAAGTTTAATGTCGATGCGATCAAAAATGGGGCCACTGAGGTGTTTGGTATAGTTATGAATTTGAGTGGGGGTACAGGTACAGGGTTTAATATGTGATCCGTAGTAACCGCAGGGGCAGGGGTTCATGGTCGCGAAGAGCGTAAAATTGGCAGGGAATGTGGCGCGCTCTTTGGCGCGGGAAATCGAAATTTGGTGGTCTTCGAGAGGCTGACGCATAGCCTCAAGTACAGAGCGGGGAAATTCGGGTAATTCATCGAGAAAAAGAATGCCGAGATGAGCGAGTGAGATTTCACCTGGAGTTATGGGATTTCCTCCACCAATAATAGAGCAGGCAGAGCTACTATGGTGAGGCTGACGAAAGGGGCGTTTTTGAGGAATTTGATCAAGTTCGGTGATGAGACCGTGAATTTTGTAAATTGAGATGAGTTCGGCGGGGCTAGGTGGCGGAAGAAGATCTTTGGCTGCACTCGCGAGTAAAGTTTTACCACTACCTGGTGGCCCAGAAAGAAGTAGATTATGATGTCCGGCAATAGCAAGAATGAGGGCGCGCTTGGCAAAATCGAGACCTTGAATTTGGTCAAGAGTGCAGAAAGAAGAGTTAGAAGAAGAAATGGGGGTGGAACTAGAGTTCGTTTCTGAAATCGACGTGAGGTCTGGAGGTGAAATTTGACTTGAACTGCCAAGTGGCGAGATCGAACTTTGGTGTTTAAGATGAAGGAAGAGCTGCTTAAGGGTGCGCACGGGATAAATTTCGATACCTTGAATAAGCGTGGATTTGGCGGCGGAAGCGGCGGGAAGAAAAATTTGTTTAAAACCGTGATTTTTAGCAGTTTCAATAATATTGAGGATGCCTTTGACTGGCTTAAGACTGCCATCAAGAGATAATTCGCCGGTAAAAAAGAGGCCTTTGATATCATCTTCACGAAGTTGTTTAGCGAGAATTAAAATGTTGATAGCGATGGGTAAATCCAGAGAAGAGCCACTCTTAATGAGGTCGGCGGGGGCGAGATTGATAGTGATTTTGTGTTTTGGAAAAGAGAAATCCGAATTCATGATGGCGCTGCGAACGCGTTCTCTAGATTCAAGAATGGTTTTATCACCCATACCCACGAGATTAAAACTCGGGAGACCTTTGTTGGTGGTACCTTCAACTTCAATAAGTTGTCCAGAATAGCCGGTAGGGATGGCGGTAAATACTTTAACATTCATAATTCTATGATGAATCTTTTATTTAAAAATGCCAAGAAAATGATGATTTTGGTGATGAGAAAAATAAATTTTGAGTAGGGATTTAAGGGGTAGGAGATAAATAAATAAGTTAAATCATAACTTGCTTATGCTTTTGATAACTTGCTTATGCTTAGTATTTTTTTGCAGAATGAACGTGGTGTGAGCTAACTAGGGGAAGATTGAGAAAGAATAGAGTATGGTCTATCTTTTTATGATATAATTAAATTAGTTGGGGCTGACAAAGCTTAGACGGATTATTAACAGATATCAGGCATGACGATTGATACCGTAAGTATTGAAAAAGTGAAGAAAATACTTCCAAGCACGTGCTTTACGCACCTGCTTTTGCCTAATTTAATATAGGCTGGTCTAACTCCAAGTTTTCGTAGTAGTTAGATTATCAGATTTACGAGAATAGATTTCGGACAGTGACGAGGCTGAAGTCGAAAATCAGTCATGGTAATCTATAGTTTTGTTATTTGTCGCTATAGATATAAACCAAGATGAAATAAATAACTATGCATGTAGAATGATATTATGAAGATTTTTCGGACCCGGAGGCAGTATCC
>CAUTFL010000016.1:0-5294 GCA_963538065.1 uncultured Candidatus Saccharibacteria bacterium
TAGACCAAAGAGTATTACTCATAGTTACTACGTTACTAACATTAAGTCCGGTGAGATCAATAGTACCATCTTGAGTCGTAGTGTAATAAAACATACTCTGCATATTTTTCACATTTGAGGTGTCAAAAGCGATTTTGACTGGCGCAAAATCAAAAGTATCGTAAGTAAACATACCTTCCGTATTTTCCACTAATGAGGTGTCCAGTCCGGTGAAATCTAGTCGGGTAATACGGGTACCAAGTTCACTAAACATATAACCTAGGTCTGTTAATGAATGGGAATTGATTTTTGGGAAGACGATTTGGCCGAGGTAGTGATTCCCCTTGTAAAGACCTCGAAGTGAGGCAAGGTATGGAGCCTCAACTGGATGATCCGGCCAAATGATTTGCTGGGCAGAGTACTTATTGTCATCAAGGGTAATCTCATCTGGATTTGCTCCACTAAGCATCTCTTCCATGGTGGTGGCGCTATCAAAATTCATGTTGGAAATATCGAGTAATGGAACCTTGAAGCCACCAAACATGTCTTTCATATTAGAGATATGATTGGTTTTAAAGGTAGTCGGAACGGTAGTATTTTGGCTAGAGGTGGTTCGATAAAACATATATGAAGCGTCGGTGATATTTTCAGATTCAATATGGTGAATAAAATCTTTGATATCAAGCGATATAGTATTCGCAAACATGTGATTGGTGTCGGTAGCGCTAGTCAATCTGATTTTATCACCGTTTTCTAGCGTAGCAAGACGAATATTATCGGCGAGGAATGAACTAAAATCTGTAACAGCTGCGGTATTAAAGATATTTGGGAGAGTGATTTTTTGTACATTAGGAAGATTCTTGAACATACTGGCAATATTCTCTAGGGGGCCAGTGGAAATATTATGGAGATCTATTTCGGTAAGATAAGGGCAATCCTGAAACATACTCGACATATCAGTAATATGATTACCGCCCAGGGATGTTTCATTGAGGGTGAGGCCGCTAATTTCGGATTTATAGAACATCTGAGAGAGATTTTCTGCCGAGGCAAGGGATAATTTTGGTAATTTTAGCGTAAGGTAATAGTTTCCACTTTCCTTAAAGAAGTTGCTAAAGTTAGTTGTATTAGCAAAAGTAGCGCTAGATAGATTGAACTCGCTAAGAGGGACTTTTTCAAACATAGAGCCTGCGTCGGTAGATTTGGCGAAAGTTGCTTGGGGTAGAAGAATTTTGGTCGATGTACTGTTCATGAACATACTATTAGTATTCATAGTTTCACCAAAAACAGCCTTTGGCAGCTGAATACTTGCAGAGCTATTAGTATCTTTAAACATTTTTTCGGTGTTTTTGGTCTTAGCGAAGGTGGCATTATTTAGGATGGCCTGACCAATCCCACTGCCTTCAAACATAGATCTAGTATCTTCGGCTTCACCGATAATCCAATCGGAAAAATTAACTTGGTTTAATGATTTGGTATTACGGAAGGCATAGGCGAGATTTTTAGTGCGATTCACGATGTTGGCGAATTTCTCAACGGTCTGGACTGTGGAATTTTCGAAGATGGATTCAGTACTTTCGATCGGGGAATCTTTGAGATATTCAAAGAAGTCAGAAGCTTCGAAGGAGCTGTTGTTATATGCGACAGTATTGTGGAATAGATGGTCGAGATTTTTGACTTTCTTAAAATTTAGCGTAGATTTATTACGGCCGTCGGCAAAATTGAAAGAGACATGATAGTCAGTCCCGCCAAGTCCGGCATACATATAGGAAAGATCTTCTGGGAAGATTAATTCTGTAGCATTACTCCAAATGCAGATATTATCCCAGCTGCTACGATAGCCACCGAGATAAACTTCGGCGTCGGAATCTGGCAGGGAGATAACCGAGGTGCGTTCTTTGGTGATATTATCGCTGCATTTATTTCTACCTACGGTAATATTAACCTCTGGCCATAAATCGTTCGGGGTAGTAGTAAGCGGGTTATCGAGATAGCCGGCCTCGGTGATGCCGACAGCTTTTTTGATGGCTTTATTAATTTCGATACCATTAACTAATTGGATAGAAGCTTGATCTTCGGCTAGGAGGGTAAAAATTAGATTGCGATGATATTCACCAGGTTGTGCAGAGGATTCGAGTTCGAAGCCGAGGTTGAATTTGACAGTATCGGCGGCAGTAAGTGGGTCTTTGACTTGCTTGATTTTGAGTGGACTACTAAGACTTGGTATCTGTTGATAAATCTGATCGTCAGTATCTTTGATATTATAGCCGTACTGGTTATGCATGTCTCTAGAAAGTACATAATTAGATCCGTAGACAGAAGGGATGGAATAGTCGTTCTTAGGGTCGTTGCTCACTAGTGAACTGTCCTCACTGTCGCTACTAAAAAGTAATTTGTAACCTAATGGGCTATTGGTATTAACGGTAATATTGATGGATTTGGAAAACTCCATTCTACTTCCAGCCGAAAAATCGGTTTCGACTTTAACCTCACCGGGCATGCCTAGTGAGGCGGTCGAGGCATGGGTGCTTTCGTAATGAAGCAAGCAAAATAAAGTGCTGACTAAAAAGATTGATAATATATTAAAAACCGACCTACCTCTGACGGTCTGTCCAATTCCTCGCTTTGACACGGTTTTTCTCTCCCATTTATGTTATTTATCTAGTCCTAATAGATAAATCTATGTTAATACATCTACTTCGAGTTTAGCATAAATGGAATAAAATGGCGGAAGAAAAATGATGTAAAATTTAATAGATATCGATTAAATTGTTAAACGTCTCAAAAAATAAGCACCGGATTAGTGGTGCTTATTTTTAATTTAAGAGCTTAGTTGTAGATATTTTCTACAGCGATGGATGGACCCATGGTAGTAGAAATAAAGATACTCTTAATATATTGACCCTTAATAGAAGCTGGCTTCATTGACTTCAAAGAGTCCATGAATACGGTAGCATTTTCGTTCAATTGGTCGAGGGTGAAATTGGTTTTACCGACACCGATATGAACGATGGCTTGCTTGTCGACACGATATTCGACCTTACCAGCCTTAGATTCCTTCACGGCCTTCTCGATATCGAGAGTGACAGTACCAGCTTTTGGATTTGGCATCAAACCTTTAGGGCCGAGCAAGCGAGCGAACTTACCAAGTTTTGGCATGTAAGCTGGGGTAGAAATGAGAACGTCGAAATTAATGATTCCCTTTTCAAGTTGCTTGATGAATTCGGCATCTTCCGCGATGTCAGCACCAGCGGCCTTAGCTTTTTTGCATTCATCTTCTGGAGCGAAGACAGCGACGCGAACAGTCTTACCGTTACCGTTTGGAAGAACGATGGTGGTACGAATGTTTTGGTCAGCTTGGCGTGGGTCGACACCGAGACGAGCGTGAATTTCGACGGTAGCGTCAAATTTAGCTGGGTTGGTTTCGACGGCAAGCTTGATAGCGTCGGTGAGGCTGTAAGCCTTGGTCTTGTCGATATTCTTGTAAGCGGCTTGGTATTTTTTACCACGGCGTTCCAAGATTGAACGAGTGACTGGCTTGGCACCCTTCGGCTTCTCCTCTAGGGCTTCTTGCTTGTGCTCTTCAGCACGAGCTTTGCGCTCTTCTTCAGCCTTAACTTCTTCGATATGCTTCTTAGATTTTTTACCAGATTTGGCAAATTTCTCTTCAGCTTCGATAGTTTCGACTGGAGTTTGGTTTAATTCTTCAGTAGATTTGATTTGTTCTTCTGACATTTGATTTCTTTCTGTGGTAATAACGAGCGAACTCTCCCACGGTTAATTAATTATTCGGCGATGGTGACACCCATAGAGCGGGCAGTACCAGCGACGGTCTTGATAGCACCTTCAAGATCGACAGCGTTCATTTGCTTCATCTTGATGTTGGCAATCTTCTCGAGTTGTTCACGAGTGATAGAACCAACTTTTTCGGTGTTTGGACGACCAGAACCTTTTTGAAGCTTTAATTCTTCACGAATTAAATCGTCAACTGGTTGACCGAGACAGACCCAATCGAAGGTGCGATCATCGAAAACGCGGATGTGAACGATGACGTTCTTACCAGCGAATTCTTTGGTTTTGTCATTGAATGGATTAATAAAATCCATCATGTTTAGGCCCCATTGACCCAAGGTTGAACCAACTGGAGGACCTGCGGTGGCCTTACCACCAGGGATGCGTAACTTTAAGTTACCAATTACTTTTTTTGCCATAATATATTTACTCCTAATTAGAGCGCGTAACATGTATATTTTAACATATTTCTTTAAAAAATACTAGGAAAAAGTGTCAGATGACTACTACCCTCGAGCAAGAAAAAACCACCGATGTTCTGGTGGTTTATTTCTAAGGTACGATAAATTTTAGGCACCGTGGCGAAATTGATGAATAATCTCGCGGCCACTGGCGATTTTCCGTTCATACTCTGGAGTAATTTCCTGAATGTCTTCATCGCACTTAGCAAGAAGATCAACCAGTTCCATAGTACGCTGGATGTCACCAGTGTGTCCGTCATAAAAGTCCTTGAGCTGAAGCTCGAATTCATGACGAAAATCTCTGGGTAATCCGGTACGAAAATCGGTGGTGCGCTGCCAATCGGTATAAGGTAACATGTGGGCATAAATCGTTGCCACAACGTACTTAATCGTAGTTTGACTAGCGGTACCGCGTAGCCAGTATTTCGCAATCAGCGCAGAGATGGCTGCATGGTTATAGAAACATACTTGACCAACCTTATTGGTGGCGGAAGTATATTTTTTACCTAAATCATGCATAACTGCTAACTGAGTTGCTAGTGTGCCGCTGAGGCCAGCATCGAATAGGTTTTTTGCAACCAAGGCGATGTGGTCTTTCAGACTTTCCTGATGATACTTGGAAGTTTGGGTACCAATGGGACCCACCACTTCTTCGATATGATCTGGAATAGCGGCGCCCTGGATGAACGGATAGAGATATAGCTTTTCTCCGTTATCCGTACCTACTTCGTCGTAAATACTACGAAATAGGAGGTCCGGTAGGTTAAAGAAGTTATACGCTTCTTCGAGATTATCTGGGCGAATTACGCAAATCGCATACAGTTTTAATCTCTGATCTTCCGGTATTTCCGTAAAATCTTCAATGCCGGAGTGCCAAATCCTCATAAGTGAGGTCTTGCCAAAATACTTCGTTAATGTTTTGTTCATATAATCCCCTCCTAAATAAACACCAAAACGACATCTATATTATAGCATTTTTAACCTAAAAAGTCAAAAATAGAGCCGGGATTAGCTCTATTTTCTGTGAGGACTTAGTCTAAATTTGTATCCTTAATCACCGAT
>CAUTFL010000017.1:0-3286 GCA_963538065.1 uncultured Candidatus Saccharibacteria bacterium
GACGAACATAGATATCATCAGGGGAGATTTTCTTTACACTTGCACGTACTTTCACTGTGTAAAAATCCTTTCCTTGTTAATCTATTTCAGGTACTAATGAAAAAAGCGGAAATTTTTTCAGAGTTCGCCAAAATAGGGTTGATATTATTTAAGGCGGAAGCTGATACGGCCCTTCGTAAGATCGTAAGGGGTAAGTTCAACCTCAACCTTGTCACCTGGCACAAGACGGATAAAGTTTTTGCGCATTTTTCCGCTCATGTGCGCAATAATAATATGACCATTCTCAAGTTCTACTCGAAATTGAGTATTTGGTAATGCATCGACGACAGTGCCGCCTAATTTGATCACTTCCTTTTGACTAGCCATAAATTATTTACCTATTTTACCAGAGATTTTTAAAAATGTAAAGAGGTTAAAATCTGAGAATTTGGTGCTAAAATTAATAAAAAGGAGGTAAAGTGTCCGGGGAGAGACTGTCTAATTCTAATAGTCAAAATAAAAATACGAGTGCATTCGATGGTTTTGCGGAACGCGTCAAGCGTGAGCAGGAGTTTGTTGAGCGTAGACGTGAAGATACAAGGCACTGGGCGCGTTATTATGTGGGTGCGGAACAGGCTTTCGATAGGCGAGTGAAAGCTAATAAGATTTCGGAAACCGAATTCATGAAGTGGGAAGACGAAGTCGGTGGGGCTTTTTTCAAGATGAAAGAAGCTGAGTATGATGCTTGCTATACGTCGAAATACGAGAAAGATCGTGAAGAAAGGATTTCAATGAGTGACCGCACTGTTACGGCTGAGGTGTATGCGGGTAATTTTTATGAAGAAAGAACTGAGATTTTGAAGCAGAAAATTCTGGAAAATCCAAATCCTAAAGAGCGCGATGCGCAGTTGAAGATTCTGGGCGATTTACCTGATAAAGTTTGTTCTCATATTGAAGCGGAGCGAGACTTTGATCTGAAAAAAATTGATGGAAGGGCCTATCTAAATGCTCGAAAGAATGTACACAATAGTTTAATTAGAAAACTCAATGAAATTAATAAACTTGCAGACAATTATGGTGTAAGGAGATTGACCTTCCGAAATTTTTTAACAAATGATGATCGCTATGATGAATACAAAGATATCTATCTAGATACGGATGGGAGATATGAATATGATCGTAGTAGCGTCGAGAAATATATGCGAATAGCTTTTGCGGATCTTTATGATCAGGCAGAAAATGATGGGACTCTTCGGGTTGCCCCTAACAAACAATCAAAGACAGCATATTTTCATAGTTTGGGCGAGGATTAAAAGTAAAAAGCCCCAGTGAGCTGGGGCAAGGAGGGATGAAGAGGTTTAGTAATTAAAAACTTCTATGGTGCGTTTTAAAAAAACGCGAGAATAATCTTTAAGTTCCTCTTCTTTGGGGTTTTCGAGTAGCTTGCAGTATTCTGCAATTTGAGTTGCAATTTGCTTTTTTTCTGCCTCAGAGAGACATTCTGGTCCTAGACTACGAAGCCTAGAAAATGTTTTAGTATGTACTAATTTCCTGAAAACTTCATCCTTGAAGATTTCTTCTGGTATTGCGTAGACATTTTCCTGAATTCTTGTCATAAAAATCACCTCGAATTCTACTGGCTGCTTCCCTGCAAAGTTAAAATGTGCGATATAAAATACATATTCAAAAAGAATATTATGATATGATATCACTATTTGTAGATTTTGTCAAGAATAAAGATTACGCTTAGAGGCGGTTATAATTTTGCGGTTGGATTAGGTTTATTGATAACCTATTGGCTTTGCTTGGTAGCCTCTTGCACGAGGGTAGCGCGGAGGAATTGGCGCGAAAGATAGGTCTTTTGCACGTCAGACCAGGCGCCGGTACAAGTAATAATACTAATGGAATCTTGGCCAGTGACTGGTGATTCGAGCATTGCAGACATTTTCTCATTGGCGTCAGCCAGGGCTACGGTTTGATTTTCATAGACACGATAGGTGAGTTTGGTACCATCACCCATTTCAATCTGAATCTGATCACCTGCGACGAGGCTGTTTAGATGCTTAAACACGCCGGCGGCGGTAGGCCCACCATTATGACCGACGAAAATTGCGGTCTTGCCAGTGAGTGGAGGAAGAGTGCCGGTGTACCAACCTACATCGAAAATACTGTTCGGGGTACTGATAGCGCCTTTGCCGGTGAGTCCGACCGGTAATATACGAGCGTTTTTTACGCCTAATTTCTCGATACTCATAAAACGTGGTTTATCGTAAGCGACGGAATAGGAATTGGTTTTATCTTCGGAGATTGGAGTTTCATCTACGGAAGCTTGGTCGGTTTCGAGATCGAGGTTGGATTTCGGGAGCATTCTTTCACTACCTTCTTTGGATCTGTAATAATGGTCTTCCCAGAAATATAGACGCGCGGTGACTATGGCAAAAATCAGAGCCAAGATGATGAATGGTAAATTGATGAGGATTTTAGATTTTGATTTAACTTCGAGAGACATCCCACCCAGCTTTCTTATTTATAATCGTCGTAAGTTACCATTAGAGCACGTGAATCAAGTTGACGGAGGTTTTCGAGTGCAACAGTCACCACGATGAGAAGTCCGGTACCAGAGAGGGAGAGTCCCATCGGAGCGTCGCTGAGCATGATGGCGACATAATCAGTAACGAACGGAATCATGGCAATAAAGCCAAGTGCAAGGGCGCCAAATAGATTGAGGCGAGTCATGACCTTTTCTAGATAATTAGCCGTAGTCATACCTGGACGGACACCTTCGATGAAGCCACCTTGTTTTTGAAGATTATCGGCAATCTCTTTGGTGTTAAAGATGATTGAAGTGTAGAAATAAGTGAATAAGACAACTAACAAGAAATAGAGTGCTGGATAGATAAACCATCGCTCATTAATGCCATTTGGATAAAGGGTTTTAAAGTTTGAAGCGTTTGGCATGGTGAAGATTTCACTAATAGTTTTAGCCATGGTATTTCCCTTATCCATACTAGAGATGAGCTGACCGACGAGAGCTGGAAGCGAGAGGAAGGCGGTAGCAAAGATAACTGGTACCACACCGGCAGAGATTAGCTTCAAAGGCAGAATAGATTTGATGCCACCATAGGCACTGTTGCCATGGATACGTTTTGCGTAATTGATGGTGATAATGCGCTGAGCTTCGTTGAGCTTGACGAGCCAATAAAGAATTAGGATTACGACAACTAGAAGAGCTAGAGCGACCCAGAATAATACCGGGTTGACTGGTAGGTTTAACCAACCAAAGAGATTAAGTGAGCCATTTTTGGTG
>CAUTFL010000018.1:0-3167 GCA_963538065.1 uncultured Candidatus Saccharibacteria bacterium
TTGCGGAACTATTTGAAGTGGATCGCACGGTAATTTCCAGACATTTACGCAATATTTTTGTCGATGAGGAGCTGGATGCGGAAAAATGTGTGAAGGAAGAGGTAGAAGAGCGACTTGAGGGTGGTCGTCGGATTGCACGTAAGATTAAGAAATATAATTTGGACGTGATTATCTCGGTGGGTTACCGAGTGAATTCGAAAAAAGCCACGAAGTTTCGTATTTGGGCTTCCTCGATTATTAAGCACTATATGACGGAGGGGGTGGCGGTTAATTATGATTTGGTGAAGAAGTTGCCGGACGGTAGTGAAAAACTACAGAATCTGGAAGAAACGCTGGGAATTGTGCGCAGAATGTTGACGGAAACCAGTTTGAGTGCGAATGAGGCAAATGGGGTGCTTGAGGTAGTGACGAAATACGCGGATAGTTTTGCGACAATTTCAGAGTATCTGAACAATAAAATTATTTTTTCAGTAGATACCAGGGCGAGAAGAGATTTGAGCGAAGTGGAGATTGAAAATTATGTTTCAGATCTACGTGAAAGATTGAATGAGAGTGAAAATTTCGGGGTACTGGCGGAAAATAACAGAGGTGAGACGCTAATTTCAGCCCGAATACAAAATTTGTTCGAAAGAAATGATTCGGTGGCTAGACGAGCGGCGAAATTACTGTATTTTATTGTGCATGAAAAGCCGTTTTTAGAAGGCAATCAGCAGATTGGAGCGTTACTTTTCGTGGTTTATCTGTCGGTGAATTTCTTTCAATTGAATGAACAGGGGGAGACGAAGCTCTCTGATCGAGCTTTGACGGCTTTGGTGCTTTTGATTGCAGAGAGTCAACCGGAAGAGAAGGAATTGATGCTGAATTTGATTTGTAAATTGCTTGATAAATAAAAATGGTATAATAAGAGGAATGAAAGAATTAATTGCGACTTTTAAGGAAGCCTATCAGAAGGAACGTAGCCTGGTAATTTTTCAGGTAATACTTCTGATTTTATCTCTGGCTTTTCTGATTTTTTCGGCATTGAATTTACAGCCAAATGCCTCAATTGTAAAAATTAGCTATGGGGATATCGGGCGTTATCAAGGTGGGGAATGGTCGTCGATGGCGAATTCCGGGGGTTATCATGATGGATCTTGGCAGGCAATGCTGATTTTTCCGATTTTAGCTTTAACTTTGGGGGTATTACATAATCTGTTGGCACTGCGAATTTTTGAGAAAAAGGGCGCGGCGGTGGCAAAAATGTTTATTTGTATTTCACTCGGTATTTTAGTGCTAGGATTTTTGGTTTTCATTAGATTACTAGGTGAAAGTTAATTAATTCGGATATAGTGATGATGAAGAAACAGCAAAAAGTGCAGAAAAAGACGCAGCAAAATACGCAGAAATCGGTTTGGGATAGTTTGGATTTGCCACAGGGGAAGCGAACGAAGCTTTATCGTTTTTTTGAGATTCTACCAGGATTTACTTCATATATGATTTTGATTCTTTTGGTGGTATTTTCACTGATTAGTCCAGTGCTTGGCTCTTATTATCTGTTATTTATTATTGCCACGACTTTAGTGAAAGCGGTGGGAATTACTTTTCGTACCGTACAGGGGTATCAGGCTTCGAAAGCTTCAGAAAAAGTGGACTGGCATCAGAGGTTTTTGGATTTATATGATCCACATGCGGCTTATGAAAAATATCATCGAAAAAAGAGTACTGAATTTGGTTTTGATAAGCATGTGAGAAATCTGAAGATGCTAGCAACCGGCCGGGATTTGGTGGTGTCGGAAAAAATGCTAGACGAAAATGGTAAGGTGCTGAAGGTAGAATTCCCAAAACCAGGAGATATTTATCATGCGGTGATCATGGTGGCTTACAATGAAGGTCTTGAAACTTTGATCCCGACGGTAGAGGCAGTGAAAAATACTACTTTTGATAATAAAAAAATAATTTTAGTGTTCGGCTACGAAGAGCGCGGTGGGGAAGCGATGAAGGAGAACGCGAAACAGTTATATGAAAAGTTTAAAGACGATTTTTATGCTTTTATTCCAGTGATGCATCCAAAAGATTTGAAGGGGGAAATCCAGGGTAAGGGGCCAAATTTGGATTATGCGGCGGAGGAGCTGGCGAAATTCTTGCGTAAGGAGAAGATTGATTTTGCGAACGTGATTGCGACTTCTCTAGACTCTGATAATAAGATGCATAAATCATATCTAGACAATGTGGCTTATGAATTTGTAGTGCATCCAAATCGTCAACACTTGAGCTATCAACCAGTTTCGTTGTTTACCAATAACATCTGGGAGACGCCGGCGCCGATGCGAATTATCGCGGTTTCGAACTCATTTTTCAATATTATTTCCTCGATGCGCGTGCATACCTTGAAGAATTTTGCTTCACATTCGCAGCCTTTTTTGGCTTTATCGAATATGGGCTACTGGAGTAAATTGACGATTGTGGAAGATGGTCATCAATATTGGCGCTCACTATTTTACTTCAAGGGCGATTACAGCGTGAAGCCGATTCATATTCCGATTTATCAGGACGCAGTGTTGGAGGATGGGCTTTGGAAGACTTTGAAAGCGCAATTTATTCAGCTAAGGCGCTGGGATTATGGGGCTTCGGACGTGGCTTATGTTGGGGTGAGGACTTTTTCAAAGGACCGCGTGGAACGCACCGGGATGAAATTCTGGCCATTATTCGTGAAATTTGCCAGACTCCTTGAAGGACACGTAACTTTAGCTTCGATTTCACCGATGGTGGCGTTTGGTGGTTGGGTACCAAAATTACTCAACGCTTCTTCGAAGGAACTTTTAACCTTTAACTTGCCGAACACAATTTCTTATGTGCAATTATTCGCTTCGATTGGTTTAATGGCGACGATCTTACTATCATTTGGCATGCTACCTAAGCGACCAGCTCATATTAAGAAACCAAAGATTTTTATGCTGTTACAATGGCTTTTGATGCCAGTGGTGGCGATTATTTATCAATCTTTTACGGCGTTTTATTCTCAGACTAGGTTGATGGTGGGAAACTACATGGAGAAGTTTGACGTCACGAAAAAAGTGGTGAAGAAGAAATAAAAAAAGACGGATGTGAAATCCGTTTTTTGATTAACTAAATCTGGTGGGTCGCGAGGGATTCGAACCCCCGACTTCCTCCGTGTAAAGGAGACACTC